>CAZZEH010000017.1:0-73821 GCA_964653095.1 uncultured Chitinophagales bacterium | reverse complement strand
CTGCATAATTGCCTTTTGGCAAGTTTGAAAATGTACATTGAGATTTTCCATTTGTAATACTTACTTTTTCCATTTTGAAGTAATTTTTATAATGTTCATCAGGAATTGAACCGTCTTTGTCGTACAATGTTATTTGAACCATTCCTTTTGAATTTCTCAAATTTTCAACTTCTACTGTTAAGCTATAATTTTCGTTCTTAATAATAGTAAACGAACTCAATGAAAAAACCATTACAGCCATAACCAACACTATTTTAAATACTCTACTCATCATTCGTAATTTCTAATTTTTAATTTTCCCTTTGCACTATCTACCACATCATAAACCATTGGTACCAAATAAACGGTTAAAGCCAATGAGGAAAGCAAACCGCCAATAATTACCCAAGCCAATCCGTTTTTCCATTCGGCTGATGTTCCTGTTGCTAATGCAATAGGCAACATCCCGATAGCCATGGATAAAGTGGTCATCAAAATAGGTCGCATTCTTCCTTTACTTGCTAAAATAATAGCTTCTTTGTAGTGCTTTCCTTCTGCTTTCATTTGGTTGGTAAAGTCCACGATTAAGATGGAGTTTTTGGTCACTAATCCCATTAACATAATTAAACCCAACAGAGCGAATAAGCTAAGGTGGCTTAAAGATAAATTGAGTGCTAAGAATGCGCCAATAGCCGCTACAGGAATAGCAAACAATGCCACAAACGGATAGATATAGCTGTCATATAATGCAATCATAATCAGATAGATTAATACGAAAGAAATCAACAAAACTGAACCTAATGCACCAAAACTGTCATTTTGCCTTTTAATATCACTACCCCATGTCATTTCAACACCATCGGGCAAAGGATTATTTTTGATATAAGCCACCACATCATCCGCCACCGTTCCTGACGGACGACCTAAAGCATCAGCAGTAAGTGTCACCGCAGGTTGTCGATCTTTTCTCTCCAATAAGGATGGAGAATTATCTCTTTCTATGGCAGTAAATTGTGATACTTCTACAGGAATACCCATTGGATTTATAATACTTAATTGTTTAATATCATCTTCATTTTGACGACTAAATTTATCTAACCAAATACGGATAGAATACTCAGTTCCTTCTTCAGTTAAAGTAGCATCATCATTTCCTGTAAATGCGGTTCGCAAATTCAAACCTACATAAGCTGTATTCAATCCTAAGCGTTGCATTTTATCTTTGTCGGGGATAACTTTTAGTTCAGGACTTCCTGTTTCTACTGAAAGACGAACATTATCCGCTCCAGGTATTTTTTCGATAATGGTTTTTAAATCATTTCCTGTTTGCATTACCTTACTTAAATCGCTTCCGCTTAATGTAATTTCAATCGGTGCAGTTCGTGGAATTAATCCCAATGCCATTATGGAATAATTTACTCCCGAAAAATCACTTTGTAAATCATCACGTAGTTTTCGCATAAAAATTTCCGTAGAAAGATTGTTGGTTTCTTTTTTGGATTTTAATTGAACAGTAAACTCTGTTTTATTTGCAGAACCAACTCCCAAACTTCCAATTCCTGTACTTGGTCCACCCACATTACTAAATACACTTTCTACTTCGGGTTGCTGTAAAATGTATGTTTCTATCTTTTCAGAAACTTTGTTGTTTTGTTCAATGGAAACATTTTTATCAAATTCTAATGCTAAACGAAATTTTCCTTGGTCGCCTGTTGCAATTAATTCTTTTCCGATAATTCCCTGTTTCATCATCACGGCAGTTCCTACAAAAAGTAAAAGAACAAAGCCTGTGAAAATGAGTTTATGGTTTAAAACCCATTTCAATGTACCACTATACCAATTGATGAAACGGTCTAATTGTATTTCAAACCACAATAAGAAACGATTGAAAAAGTTGCTTGGTTTTAAATTATCTTTTTCTCCAATTCGTGAAGCCAACCAAGGTGTTAAGGTAAAACCGACTAATAAACTTGTTAAAACGGTTACAATAATGACTACAGAAAACTGTTTCAACATATCCGCCACAAAAACTTGTAAGAATAGGATGGGAACAAAAACCACCACATCCACCAAAGTAATAGAAACCGCAGAATAACCTACCTCCATACGTCCATCCAAGGCTGCTTCTCTCTTCCCCTTACCTACATCCAAATGACGTTGAATGTTTTCCAATACTACTGTAGCATCATCTACTAACACCCCAATCACTAGGGACATAGCCAAAAGTGTCATTAAATTGAGTGTGTAGCCGAATAGCCACATGGCGCCAAAAGCAGTAACCAAAGAAGTAGGAATAGCCACTGCAACGATTAATGCGTTTCGGTAACTTCTCAGGAATAATAGCATTACAAGAGATACTAAAATAACTGCCATTATTAAATCGACAACTACTGAATTAACGGCTGCAATGGTGTTGTCTGTACTGTCGTCTGTTACGGCAAATTTTACATCAGAATTGGCATTGTGTTCTTCAATAGATTGAAACTTTTCTTTAATCAAGGTTGAAACATCAATAGCATTCGCATCACCTTGTTTTTTGACCATTAAACCAATTCCTGTTTTCCCGTTAAACCGACTGTATGAAGTAATTTCTTTAATACCGTCTGTTATTTCAGCTACATCTTTTACATATACAGGACTTCCTGGTAAGGGCATTGCTATTTGAACATTCTGTATATCTGCAATATCATTGTACTTTCCAACCAACCGTACAGAGGTGTTTTCTGTTTCAGTCTGAATTTTACCTGCTGGTAAATCAATACCCGAACGGTTAATGGCTTCTACGACTTGATACAAGGAAATTTTATACAATTTCAGTTTTTCCTTATCTACTTTTACTTGTATTTCTCGTTCTTCTCCGCCTAAAATGGTGATTTCTGCCACGCCTTTTATTTGTTGAATTTGAGGCAGATAGTCATCTTTCATTTTTTGATAAAACTCGGTTGGTTTTAGATTGCTCGTTGCACTTACCGACATTATCGGTAAATCGTTGGGCGATACTTTACTCATTTCAGGACTTAAAATATCTTTTGGCAAGTCCTTGCGAATATTATCAATATAGCGTTGAGCATCTTGCATCGTTTTATCTAAATCTGTTCCGTATTTTAGATTGGCAATGATTACGGAAGCATTGGGTAATGATTTTGTAACCAAATAATCCACACCTTCCAAATTGGAAAGTGCATCTTCTATTTTGCGGGAAACAGAAGTTTCAACTTCATTGGGTTCAGCACCGGGATAAACTGTTTTAATCACTACAACAGGTTGGTTAAAATCGGGCATTAATTCATAACTCAAATTCTTAAAGCCGATAATTCCTAATAGAGCAAATATGCTGAAAAGAACAATAATCAGCGATGGACGTTTTATGGCTATTTCTGTAATATTCATTTTTTACAATTAAAAATTACGAATGATGAATTAAGAATTGTTTTGCTTAGTGGTTAGCAAAATGGAAGAAAGTATCTTGCACAATTCTTCTGCATCATCTAATAATGATTTTGATAACTTTTCATCTAAATAGTCAGTAGCTGTTAGAAGATTTAACCAGTATTTTGTTTCTCTCGCCTCTTTATAGGAAATAGAGATTTTAGCGATAAAATCTTTTTTTGATTGTCCTCCTGTCGCTTCTTCTACATTCGCACCAATACTTGTACCCGAACGAAGTAATTGTTTAGAAAGTACAAACTCTTTCTTTTGCTCAGTGAGATATTTATAAGCATTCACTACTCTTATGGCAAAAGCAAAACTTTTCTCTTGAATAATATTCTCTTTCATGCTCCTAATTTTTAACTCTTAATTTTTAATTCCTAACTCTTAATTCTTAATTGCCACATTCGCTTCATCAAAAAGATTGATAAAGCCATTTGTTACGATAATGTCTCCAACATTTAAACCACCTGAAACAATCGTTTTATTCCCAATATTTTTAGAAATTGTAATCGTTTGTAAAACTGATTTTCCATTTTTTACAATATAAACTTGTGCTTGGTTTTCACTATTTATAATGGCAGAAGACGGAATAATAATACCTTGTTTTACTTCATTTTCGGATAGAGAAACCTTTCCAAACATTCCTGATTTTATAGTTGATTTTTTGGTGTTTTCTACTTGAAATTGTACAGAAAAACTATTTCCCATATTTGCCTTACTTCCAATCATAGATAATTTTCCATTCAATGTTAGTTCAGGGAAAACATCCGCTGAAATGTTATAATTTTGATTGGATTGAAATTGCTTTAGATTGCTTTCAGGTACGTTTACCGTAAATTTAAGTGTGCTTATGTCGGTGATTTGCAACAAAGGAACTCCCGGTGCTGCAAAAGCTCCAATTTCACTTAGTTTTGCTGTTACAACACCACTAAATGGGGCTTTGGTAGTTGTTTTATTGATTTGCTCTTGCAAAGTTGCTTTTTGCACTCTTGCAGATTTTAAACCCAACTTTGCCTTTTCCAATTGAACGCCTTGCACGGCATCGGCTTCTGTTAAAATAGTGTAACGATTTACATCATCTTGCAAGCCTTCAATTTGCACTTCAACGGTTTGTAGTTGTAGTTTTAAAAGTGAATTGTCCAATTGAATGAGGGTTTGCCCTTGTTGAACATAGCTACCTACATCTACTAAAACAGCATTGATTTTACCTTGTGTTTCCGCACTGATTTTTACTTCTTTATTAGGTTCAAATGTTCCTGTAAAAACGCCTTCTTCATTGATGTTTTTTAGTCGAATAGTATCCACATCAACAGAAATAGGTTTTTCTTTATCGAATTGGTAAACCTTACTTTCAGTCGTTTTTTTATTACTTGTCAATTTGAATATTACCAAACCAACAATTGCAATACCTGCTATTATCCAGATTATTTTTTTCATATTCTTAATTTTTAATTCTTAATTGAAATCGTTCCTGTTAATTTTTTGAATTCCAAATCAGCTTTTAAAAAGTCAATTATGGCGTTTAAATAATTTTGTTGTGCTTCACGCAAAGCATTGTCAGCCAATAAAACATCAGTCAAACTTGCTGTGCCCTGTTTTTGTTGCAGTATGGTTTGGGCATAAATTGTTTTGGCTAAATCAATTTGATTTTCTGTATTCATTATGGTGTTTTGGGCAATCGTCCGTTGACGAATGGCATTTTCAATTTCCATTTCATTTTTGTCAGAAATTAGTTGTGCTTGCAATTCATTATTATTGATTTCCAATTTTTTCTGATTGATTTTTCGTTGTGTAACGGTACCGTTAAAAAGTGGGTAACTAAGCTGTATTCCTGCAAAACCAATCGGATAGAAATCTAAAAAATCATTGGGTGTTTTGTCATACCCAAAACCTGTTGTACCATAAGAAGCTATGAAATTTAAAGAGGGCAAATAGCGTGAACGATTAAGGATTTTAAGTTCATTGTTCAATAGTTTGTTTTGTATGTTGATAAGCTGTAAATCCAATGAGTTGCGAGAAGAATTATCGGCTAATGTTGGATGAAAAATATCGGTTACAACCGTTATATTTTCTTCTAACGAAATGCCCATATTCATTTTCAGAGCGTTCAATACTTGTAAATATTTACTGTAAACATTTTCTCTTTGCGTGGTTAATTGTTCCGTTTGTAATTTCACTTTGTTTACATCAGAGCCTTTTGCCAACAACTGACTTTTTAGCAATTCCATATTTTGCAACAATCTGTTTGAGTTAATCAGATTGCTATCCATAAAATCCAATTGATGTTTTAGAATTTGTGCATTGTAATAAAGTGTTGTTATATCAAATAAAACTTGTTCTTCTGTTTTCTGATATTGTAATTGAGTTAATTCATTAGCAATTTTCGTATTCTCAATCGCTCCATAAATTTGTGGATTATACAAAGGCATAGCGAATTGGATATTGACGCCTAAATTATGCGGAACACCAAATTGAATATCTCTAAACTGCCCCTCTGGTGCTTGAGGATTAAGTGCATTCATAGGCATTAGTTGCGTAGGCAACTCCATAAAATACTTGTAGTCTGCATTGGCAGTAATTTTCGGGATTAGGTTGGCTTTTGCTTCCTTTTCTCTTTGTTCGATAATGCTGATGTTATTGCGGTTAATTTGCAAGTTTTTATTATGCACTTGCACCGTGTCGATACATTGCTTTAGTGTCCAAACCTCTTGTGCGTGAACCACATTCCATCCTATCAGTAAGATTAACACAAAGGCGAGTTTGTGAGTATTCACTAACTTCTTTGCATAAATTTTTTTATTCTTCATTACTTCTTAAATTATTCTTTTTGATACCTAACCAACCTATTCCGGTCATTAGTGCTGTAAAAACAATTCTGAATATCATTGCCTTCACTGTTTTCCCTTCGTGTATTCCACCATTTTTGATATAAAATAGAAATACAATAAACGCTGCAATCAGCAGAAACAATGAAATGGTTAATGTTCTGAAACTAAATTTAGGCCTTCTCCAAGTAGTATAGGCAGATATTAAATATAAAACACCGCAGATTAAATTGGCATAAACTATAAACAACACATAATTACCTTCCTTTTCTCGGATACCAAACAAATCAAAAATGACGGACAAGGTCATAAATACCGATACCGCACCAATGATGCTTAATAAGACTGTTTGTATGATTTTAAGTGCTTTCATCTGTACATTCTATGGTTAATGGATCTACTTTTCAATCATTTTTAAAATTCCATTCAATACAGCCATTCCATCTTTTACAACGTCTGATTTATTCCCAGATAATTTCCATTTCATCACAGCCATTCTCATCCCTCCGGTGATAATTGTTGTTGTCGTTCCGGCATTGAGTATTTTTTTATAATCACCCTCTTTTTGTCCAAACTCAATATTGTTTTTAACAATTCCATTCATCAAATTCATTATTTCAGTTACTTTATTACTGAGAGATTCATCATAATGAAAAATACTTTCAGCAAAGATGACACTCACAATAGATGGTTTTTTAGCAAAAGTCATTAATTGTGATTTGAATATCTTTCTTAACTGGTTTCCAGCAGAGATATTAGTTGGAAAAACAATATTTCCAACCCTACTTTGCATTTCTTGTCTAAAATATTCTAAAAGGCTAAAAAGAATTTGATTTTTACTTTTGAAATGGCGGTATAAAGCAGGTTCTGAAAGTCCAATATCTTCAGCAAGTGTCTTTATAGTCAAATTCTGAATACCGAATTTTGAAATTCTGTTGGTTGCCGCTTCCATTATCTCTATTTGTCTGTCTGTAAATTCTTGCATATTCAAATTAAATTAAACTACGTTAGTTAGTGTTCACTTACAAAGATATATAAAATTTTCATTCAACAAGTATTTTTCTTAAAAGTTAAATTTGATTTATTAGCGGGCAGAAAAATTGGCTTTTTGGTTTTTCAGACTGATAGCAAAAACCAAATTTGATAATGCAAGAGTATAGATTTAAAGCAAACCTATGTTTTCAAGTAAAATCAAACGGACAAAAGAGCAAATAGAAATACTCACTTAAGGGAAAATACCAAGTTTCATATAAGTCTCTCCCACTCTTTCAAGAGCCAGCACAAAAGCTGCTGTTCTCAATGATTCCAGATTTTTAGATTTGTATATTTCCCGAATATTTTCGTAAGCATTAATCATTGCATCTTCTAAGCCGGAAAGTACCAGATCAAGTTCTGATGCACCGGTAGTCAATAATTGCTTTTCTATGCTGTTAACCGTGTGTCCGGTAATTCCCTCTACATGAGAGAGGATCCTGGAAAACTGTGCAGAATAATATCTGTTTTCTATACGGCCAAAGCGAACATTGGATAAGTTTTTAAGCCATTCAAAATAAGACACCGTTACACCACCTGCATTTAAAAATACATCAGGAATGATTAGTTTATTCTGTGCCCGTATAATATCGGATGCTTCCGGGGTCACAGGACCATTAGCCCCTTCTGCCACTATTTTAGCTTTAATATTGGGAGCATTTCGCACGGTAATTTGATTTTCCAATGCTGCCGGAATCAAGATATCACAATCATATTCCAAAAGCTCAACAGAATTTTCTACAAACGTCCCTTTTTGATATCCCTTAAAAGTTTTGTTCTCTATGTAATAAGATTTGATATCTTCTGCATCCAATCCGTCAGAGTTAAAAATACCGCCATTGTATTCGATAACTCCTGTAATCATGGCACCTAGGTCCTGCAGAGCTATTGCGGTATAGTATCCAACGTTTCCAAATCCCTGAATAATGATTCTTTTATTATCAATACCGGTCTCTAACCCTATTGCTTTCATGTCCTCTCTGTTCGAACATACCTGCATTAATCCATAGCCTATTCCCCGTCCGGTAGCTTCTCGCCTTCCTGTAATTCCGTTTTGTGATATTGGTTTACCGGTGACACAACCCCAAGAACCGGTTTTGTCGTTTGTAAATTGCAGGTAAGTATCCACCATCCAGCTCATTTCACGCTCACCTGTACCTAAATCGGGAGCAGGTACATCCACTGACGGACCGATAAATCCTTTTTTCAGAAGTTCAAATGTGTATCGTCTCGTAATCCGTTCCAATTGATCTTCCGTATAATTTAGCGGGTTTATTTTGACTCCGCCCTTTGCTCCTCCAAACGGAATATCCACAATCGCACATTTATAAGTCATCAGAGAAGCCAGTGCCATGACCTCTTCCCGATCCACCATCTCACTGTAGCGTATCCCGCCCTTGACAGGAAGTCTGTGATGGCTGTGCTGCACACGAAAACCTTCAAAAACTTCTACTTCTCCATTAATTTTAACCGGAAAATTGACCTGATATACTGCATTACAGACTTTTATCTGTTTGATTACTCCTTTTGGCAAATCAGTATTTCGGGCAGCATTATCTACATATTGTTGCACATACTGGAAAAACGACGAACCCTGACTCATGATTTATTATTTAAACGGTCTTCCAACTTTTTAATTTTTTTGTCCTGTATTATAAGAAACAAAATAATTCCTGTAAGTATTATTAGCAGAATAACATGAACTGAGGTCAGTTTGTTATTGTTTTTGAGTATCTCCCCAACATCCTGAGCCGCTACCTGAAAATACGCAGCCAGAATAGCTAAAAAGGTGGTTGATATTTTTTTCATCTATTATAATTTAATCTATGTCGTCCAATTTTCTCTCAATAAATTTAGTCCGTACCAAAATTGAACTCATCCAAAGTCCAATCCCTATCCAACCCAAGATGGCTGGATAAAATACAGTTCTTAAGTTATTATCCAAGTCGTACGAATTAAATCCCGGATTCCCGCCATTGCCCGGATGAAGAGAAGACGTGGCAATACGCGGTATTACATTGATCAGCACGATAAACATCACAAATGCAAAAATAGAATAAACTGCAGAAAATTTTGCTTTCAGTTCCGGATCGGTAAAAGATGACCGAAGTACAAAATATGCACAGTAAACCAATAAAGCCGCTGCAGAAGCATTGAGCTTAACTTCCGCAAATACCCACCAGGCACCCCAAGTGACTTTGGCCCAGACAGAGCCTGTAAGGATACCCAAAAAACCAAGAATCAAACCCACCGCAGCCGTATTGGAGGCAATCACATCATTCCTTTGAACTCCGCTTGACAGATATCGAATACTGTATATCAGGCTGAGCAACATCATAAACATCATCACAAACCACATCGGCACGTGAAAAAATAAATTTCGTATCGAATCATTCAGTATAGGCAGGTTGGGAACTTTTACCCAAAAGCCGTAAACACAAGTAAAAAGCAACAGTAAAACCGTCAGTACTTTCCACCAAACCTGCTTAGAAAACTTTTCAAACATTTTATAATTATTCGTTCCAAAGATAAGGAAATAATATAAGCGACAAGACCAAAGTAATCAAATCTAAAACCGTGATTGCTCCAATATTTAACATACTGTCATCAATAGACACATCCAAATCTGCCAGCACAGTCAGCCGCAAAATCAGTAAAAGCAAAGGTAAAATTATCGGAAATCCTAATACAGAAAGGAGTACTATATTTCCTGTCCTTGAAGTAATTGTAGAAAACAGGGTAAATAAATTACTAAAACCTATGCCACCTAACAACAACGTCATATAAAACAAATACGGCCTCTCAATCTCAACATTGAAAAATAAAGTCATTTCCAAAAAAATAATAAGCTCAAAAACAAAGACAAGTAAAGAGTTATAAATCATTTTGGACAGGACCAGTTCAAGTGGCCGGACCACAGACCTCAGATAATAATATTGTTGTCTGACTTCTTTATCAAAAGTTTTTCCAAGAATATTTACACTTGCAAAAAGTACGATTATCCAATATACTGCCGCAAAAGTATCATAATCCAAATCTCCCTGAAAAGCATAATAAACAATAAAAGCCGCTCCCAATACATAGATGAGCATACTCGCCAATAATGATTTATTGCGCCACTCCAAGGAAGCTTCTTTCAGTACCAGATGATAGATTCTGTCGATACTCACGGGATGTAAAGATAATTTTTTCTTCAGTGTACTGTATTGATTAGATTTTGATTTGACACGATATAACAATTTAATTATAAATATTAAATGCAAATATTATTCAGGGTGACTTCCTACACCGTATTTAAAATTCGGTTCGGAATGTTTTTTTGTTCTTTCCTTAGTTATATTGCTTCAATCTGCCATATAGTAGGCTATCATTTTCCCGAAAATTCAAAACACAGTTGTTTGAAGCAGGTAATCCATAAAAAAGGAGCGCTGTTTTGCCCTCCTTTGATATTTCATTTGTTTCAGTAAGTCATATTTAGTTTCGGATAAACTTACCTTTAAACTTTTGATTTGGATTTTGTAATTCGTGTATTTGTACCGCATACATTCCTTTGGCCAAATCTGTAACAGGCTGCTCGTAATTCACTCCCTTAAAATTGTTTTGAAGCACAATCTTTCCTGCGACATCAAAAACCTGTACCTGCCACTGACCGTTCTCCGGCAGTTCAATTCTGAATGTATGCTCAACCGGATTTGGATAGAATTTTAACTCCGCATAGTTTTTAGAATGAATACCTGTAGGGACAGACGGAACTTGTTCGCACTCAATTTTAGCAAACATATGCTCTGCCATCGTTTCTACAGTTTCAATATAAAGCTCCTCATTTACAACATTTACTTGCTGAAGAAGATTGACTAAATCTAAGTTTAGGAAAGGCACGTGACCAATTCCGGGATACAAGTGTAATATAGAATGGATACCGACTTCAAGCATCTTTTCATGTACTTTCATACTTCCGTACATACCCGGTGCTGCTGTCATACCTCCCAATGGCTTGCCGGCTCCATGAGGCACTATGGCATCTTTAGTACCGTGATAATGCTCAAATGTCGTAGGCGTATATTGCATAAAGTCCGTTGCTACTAAAGCTCCTGAGATGTTAAAGAATGATTTTAATATATTTTCATTTCCGCAATACTTATTCCCTATCAAATCATGGAGAACTCCATTGTCCACACCATCTATTAAGTGTCTGATTGATTCAGGCAAATCATCTATTTCATTGAGAAGTATCAGATGCAGACCCAATACACCACCACCGGACACACCTCCCGCAAATATTTCATCTTTGTTAATTCTGTACGGGTTACCATGATTGTCAATGAGATCAAGTATATGACAAATGGCTTTATTGCCATCTATTACAGCCTTCATAACCTCCTGGACAAGCTTCCCTTTTTGTAAAAACTCCGTAAAATCTCTAATACCCCTATAGTCAGGGGAAATGACTACATAGCCCAGCTTAGCAAAAGATTTTGCCAACTGAACAATATCCGGACTTGTTTTAGTAAAAATATCGAGAAAAGCTCCTCCGTGCCACAAGATGAGCAGAGGTCTTAAAGCTGCCGTATCTCCTTTCGGCATATAAACGTCATAATGGAGTGGTACTAATGAATTTTGTACTAAAGATTCACCAAATCTCACATGACCGTCCATTGATACATCATCAAAAACCGCTTCCCTGTACCTTTGTGTACATTCCTGAGCATATAAAGAAAAGTTGGTTAGAAAAAAAGTGAGGAGAAAATTAAAAAAACTCTTTTTTTCATGGTTGTAAAATTTTAAGCATGTGTAATTTATGGATTTTTTAGTTAAACAATCAAATGCATGCATACATTTTATTAAATAAATTTTAAATCATTATTCTGATAGACTAAAAAGGGTACCGTATATAAAAAGATTTGAGTAATACATGAAAATTACTACGCCTTTTGTTTTGGATACGCGATCTTAGTTTCGAATAAATTTACCTTTAAACTTTTGATTTGGACTCTGCAATTCGTGTATTTGTACCACATACATTCCTTTGGCCAAATCCGCAACAGGCTGCTCGTAATTCACTCCCTTAAAACTGTTTTGAAGCACAATCTTTCCGGCGACATCAAAAACCTGTACCTGCCACTGACCGCTCTCCGGCAGTTCAATTCTGAATGTATGCTCAACGGGATTTGGATAGAATTTTAGCTCCGCATAGTTTTTGGAATGAATACCTGTAGGGGCAGGCGGGACTTGTTCGCACTCAACCCTGGCAAACATATGCTCTGACATAATTTTTACGGTTTCATCGTAAAGTTCTTGATTTACGACATCCCACTGCTGAAGAAAATTGGTCAGGTCTATGTTTAGGAAAGGCACGTGACCGATTCCCGGATATAAGTATAATGTGGAATTAATGCCGACTTCTAACATCTTTTCATGTATTCGTTCACTTCCATACATTCCGGGCGCGGCAGATATTCCAAATACCGGCCGTCCGACTCCTGAATGTACTATGGCATCTTTAGTACCATGAAAATGTACATATTCTGTAGGAATATATTGTATAAAATCTGTATCTAACACAGCTCCGGAGATATTAAAGAATGATTTTATGATATTCTTATTCCCGCAATACTTATTCTTATTATCTAATAAATCATAAAGCACACCATTATCTACTCCTTCTGCCAAGTGCCTGAAAGACTCAGGAAAATCTTCTACTTTATTGAGAAGGGTCAGGTGCAGACCTGTTATCGCACCGGCAGATACACCTCCGGCAAATATTTCATCTCTGTTAATTCTGTAGGGGTTACCTTGATTATCAACCAGGTCAAGTATCTGACAAACGGCCATATCGGCATCTATTACAGCTTTCAATATAGCCTGAACAACCATTCCTCTTTTCAAAAACTCTATAATATCTCTAACACTCCGGTAGTCAGGAGAAATAACGACATAACCCATCTTGGCGAAAGACTTTGCCAGCATCACAATATCTGGACTCGTTTTAGAAAATAAATCTATGTAAGCTCCTCCGTGCCACAAGATGAGCAGAGGTCTTAAAGCTGCCGTATCTCCTTTCGGCATATAGACATCATAATGAAGCGGTAGTGTTGAATGCTGAAACAGGGCATCGCCAAATTTCACCTGACCTTCCAGTTGAACATCTTTAAAAACAGCCTCTTTGTATCTTTGGCTGCATTCCTGGGCATGCAGAGAAAAGGCAGTTAGAAAAAAAAGCGAGGAGAAAATTAAAAAAGCTCTTTTATTCATGGTTACAGTGTTTTAAATATAGTGCTATACAATATTATGATATTTATTAGTCAAACAATCAAATGCATGCATATAAATTTATTAATTAAATTACAATTTCGCTTCAGATGCAGTCAGGAATAATACAGAATTCAATGAAATTATGCTTGAAAAATGGCTTAATGGATTAGATGTGGGTGCTTACTCATAATATTAGTCGTTCAAGTAAAGGGCAAATCATAGAAATATCAAAGCGATATATTTATTCGACTTCTGAGTTCAGATGCACTTTTTTAGTACATTTACTGAATGCAGGACTGTAAATTCAGAAACTATCTGACAACCAATGCCGACATTGATATCAGCCTTATGGAAAGCTGTTTGAGTTTACAGAGGCTGAAGCATTTTGATAAAAATGATTTTATAGTACGGGAGGGTGAACTGTGTCAATATACCTATTTTGTGGAAAAAGGCTTGCTTCGTCTGTATTCTATTGATAAAAGAGGAAGAGAGCATTTACTGCAATTTGCACCGGAGGGGTGGTTTATTTCCGATCACGGGAATATGTATTCCAATCAGCCTTCTTCATTTTTTATTCAGGCACTGGAACCCAGCACAGTCTATCAAATTAGTGACGATTTTTTTGATCAGTTGGGAAGAAAATCTCCGGAATTCAGTCAGTTTAATACAAAGCTGCTGCACAATCACATCAGCGGACTTCAAAAACGAATCTTGCAGTTAATCTCCAATACTGCCGAAGAGCGTTATCTTTCTTTTGTAGAAATGTATCCCGATATTTTATTGCGTGTACCGCAAACAATGGTAGCTTCTTATCTCGGCATTGCACCCGAAAGCCTGAGTCGAATCCGCAGGGAACTTGCAGAAAGAAATTTTAAACAAAATTCAAAGGTCAATTAGCCTCTGTCTTTTCTGCTTTTAATATTCTCGGTTTATCCATCAGGTCCCGGACAATTTCTACGTTCTTGAAGCCAAGCTGCTTGATTAACTCTTTCGTTTCCACTGCATAAAACTCATTTAGTTCAAAATACAAAATACCGTACGGAGTCAAATGTTTTTGAGCATACTCCCCTATCCGACGGTAAAATAAAAGAGGGTCGTCATCCGATACAAACAAGGCCTCGTGCGGTTCAAAATCCAGTACGTTTGCATGCATTTTACTTTTTTCATGCTGAGGGATGTATGGCGGATTGCTGATTATTACATCCCATAATAATTCTGAGAAATTCGGATTTAAAATATTTTCTCTGAAAAACAATATTTCCGCCTGATTGGAATGCGCATTATAACGTGCCAGTTCCAAAGCTTTCTCAGAAATATCACAGGCTGACACTGCCCAATTCGTTCTATTTTTCTTTAACGCCACTGGAATACACCCGCTGCCGGTTCCGATATCGAGTACTTTTAATTCTTTATTCTCGGGAAAGTCATTTAAAATCAGGTGAACTAACTCTTCTGTTTCAGGTCGCGGAATCAGCACATCGGGCGTAACTCTGAATTCAAGATCGTAAAACCATTCTTTTTCAATCACATATTGCCACGGCTCTCCATTTTTCAGTCTGTCCAAAGCCTTTTTTAATTCCTGAAGGTCCTTGATAAAGACAAACTCGGGTATCAGATATTTTGCAATATTTCTTGCTTCTCTTTCTCCATATAAAGGTCTTAAAGCATTCATCACCACAACCCGAAGATTTACCCGCATGTCAAAAATTTTTCTTGTTGAAAAGGTTTTTGCAATTTTACGGATTAATATGCTTAAATCTCCCGAGACTTTGGAATACTTTATGCGCAGATGCCTTCATCTCGCTGAAAACGGAATACAGGAAGCTATGCCCAATCCGTCTGTAGGAGCAGTTTTGGTGTATGAAAATCGAATTATCGGGGAAGGATATACTGCTGCTTACGGCGGACCTCACGCAGAAATTCGGGCTTTGGAATCCGTCCGGGACGCTGACAAAGCTCTTATACCCCACTCTACTTTATTTGTGAGCTTAGAACCCTGCAGTCATTTCGGGCAAACTCCGCCCTGCTCAGACCGCATCATACAGTCAAAAATCAGGAAAGTAGTCATCGGACTTAAAGACCCTAATCCGCTTGTGGCAGGCAGAGGAATTGAAAGACTTAAACAGGCGGGAGTAGAAGTTACAGTAGGTGTGGAAGAAGCTGCCTGCCGCTGGAGTCTGAGAAAATTTCTTGTCTCACAACAAATGCAAAGACCATACATCACTCTGAAATGGGCCATGAGCAGCAATCATAAAATTGCTTACAAAACCGGAACTCCCGTGCAAATAACTTCTTCTTCTACACAAGTTTTGACCCATAAACTTCGGGCAGAACATCAGGGGATATTAGTGGGCTGGAAAACCGTTTTTCATGACCGTCCCGCTTTAAACAACCGACTTTGGTACGGCAAGTCGCCTCAGGTAATTCTCATAGATTTGAACCAAAAGCTAAACGACAACTCCCATTTCATGGCACAAAATGACTGGTGGAGGTTGGTGTCCGGTACGCCTTTACGCGCCAATGACCTGCTTATTCAGGATGGAAGTCTGAAAGAAATATTGGATACTCTTTATCAAAAAAATATTCACAGTATTTTTGTGGAAGGCGGAGCATATACGCTTCAGCAGTTTATCAATCAGGCCTTGTGGGATGAATGTTATATCTACCAGGGAAAACTGCATATTGACGAAGGGATGGAAGCCCCCGTCATCACACATGCCAAACTTAAATCTGATTTTTTTATTGAACAGGATTACATCCGACATTTTGTTCCGGATAAAAAGTTATGAGTCAAGTTTTTTCATACCAAACCATTGCACAACCCGTCGAATCCGAGCTAAAGGAAAAAGGGAGTAAGTTTTTCGGTTTTGCATTCCCAGTGGCAGATGAGAATGAGATTAAAAGCTATTTAAATCATCTGAAAGAAATCCATCCGAAGGCCACTCATCATTGCTACGCCTGGCGATTGGGAACGGATGAGAATCTGTTTCGGGTGCAGGATGACGGAGAACCTTCGGGAACGGCAGGGAAGCCCATTCTCGGACAGATAGATCGTTTCGGTCTGACAAACTGTCTTGTGGTGTCCGTCAGATATTTTGGCGGTACTAAGCTGGGAGTTTCGGGGTTAATTTCTGCGTATAAAACTAATGCAGGAGAAACTTTGGAGCAGGCAGACATCGTAGTGAAAGAGTTTTATAAAAAAGCCTTTATAGAGTGTGAATATGACACTATAAATCTTGCTTATCAGTGGATACATCAATACGGCGGAAATATTTTAGAACAAAATATGACAGAAAGCTGCAGGTTTACAGTAGAGATACCATTGAGAACAACAGAGAATGCTTTAAATGAAATCAATCAGTATTATCCTTTACAGATAGAAATAGAATAACAGTTTTGTCTAATTTACAGGTCATTTACAAGTTACTAAAAGTAATAAAAGATAATTTCACTATTTTTGTGGACTAAATCGGAGTAAAAAATGTCTAAGATAAAATTATTTGTAGTGGACGATCATCCAATTTTCGTGGATGGGATTACAGGGTTACTGAAAGATACTCCTGAATTTGAAATCATAGGAACTGCCCATAACGGTCAGGATTTTTTGGATAAAATCAAGAACAATCAGCCCGATATTGTGCTGATGGATATTAATATGCCTGTCATGGACGGAATTGTGGCAACCAAAAAGCTGAAAGAAAAATATCCCGATATAAAAGTCATTGCACTTACTATGTTTAATGACATTCGATTTATCAAAGAACTTCTCGAAATTGGTGCGAAAGGATATGTGCTGAAAAATATTAGCCGGGAAGATATCATTAAAGCAATTTTTACAGTATCTGAGGGTAAACCGTATTTGGATACAGCGGTGCAGGAAAATGTAATATCGAGTATGTCCTCTGTTGCTGGGGAAGATGAACTGAACGACAAAGAGGCAGATTCCATGATTAAAAATATCACTACCCGTGAAATGGAAATTCTGCAGCTTATCGCACTTGGACTGACCAGTCAGGATATAGCCGAAAAACTTTTTATCAGCAAGAATACGGTCGAAACACACCGTAAAAATCTGTTAGCCAAGCTCAATGTCAAAAATACCGCGAGCCTTTTAAAATTTGCTTACAGAAAAGGCTTAGTATAAATTACAGATACACGACTTCTTCTTCTCTAATCATCGGGAGATTTTTCAGTTTTAAAATAATTGAGGCAACTGCAATGACATCCTTTTCGCAGTAAATACGAATACGCTCCAAATTATTTTCCAAATAATAAACCCTTCCTACTTCCGAGCCGTCAATATCATCTTTGGGAGAA
This sequence comes from uncultured Chitinophagales bacterium, assembly GCA_964653095.1. Taxonomy (GTDB): domain Bacteria; phylum Bacteroidota; class Bacteroidia; order Chitinophagales; family JADIYW01; genus JAMLHH01. The sequence goes on along the minus strand of CAZZEH010000017.1, from coordinate 55,984 downwards.
GCAATACCCAATATATGAGTATAAAGTTTTAGTGAAATATAATTTTTATAATCGCCAAACCGCCAGGTGTCCAAAGTGTCCAACAGCAATGCATTAAGCTCCCAAGGCTTGGCGTACTGAATCTTTCTGAATACTGCCGGGAACTCCTCAATTAGTTCATTGACTATTAACCTTCTGCAGATATACGGCACATCAAATTCTTTCACATTATGTCCGCAAATCATCAGTTGATTGCCAAAAGTGCTGTCAAACTTATTTAAAACCTGCACGAAATCACGGAGCAGTTCAGATTCTTCATCTTTCGCAATAGACTTTACTCTAAAAGTACGTCTGCCGTCCTGCTCAGAAAAATATCCCATAGAGATACAGACAATTTTTCCAAACTCCGCAAAAATTGCCGCATTGTTAAAGTAGTAATCTGCTTTGTCTGTGTCTTCCGGTCTGTATTTTCCCCGTTTACCTTCCCAGAGTTCCTGAGTCAGTTCGGGTAATTTTTCATAACTCGGGGAAGCCGGTACTGTTTCGATATCTATGAAAAGAAGCCTGCTTAAAGGCGCTGAGATTAATTCCATATTATAATTGTTAATTCATTACTAAAAATAGCAGTAATTCTTGTTAAAACTAAAACAAAGAAAATCTAGGGTTTATTTTTGAGGAAAAGTTAAACAAATGGCTGAAAATTCAAATTCCAAAATCCACGCTTTATATATTGTTTTAATTCTTCTTTTATTGGGAGGCTTGGTTTTTACCAATGTAAAACTCAAGAAATCAACCGAAACTATTCGTGTCACTTCAACCGAACTAAGTGCAAGTGAAAAACTTAGAGAAGAACTTGAAAATGAATATCAGGAAGCACTAAATGATTTGGAAAATATCCGAATTGAAAAACTGGGAATAGACAGTCTTCTGAATGAGAGAGAAAAAGAGCTTCTTACCAAAAAGAATCAAATTGCCGAACTCATTAAAAGCGGACAAACGAACAAAGCGGACTTGGAGAAAGCTCGTGCAATGATCAAAGAATTGAACAGAGAAAGAATCATATTTCAGTCTAAAATTGATTCTTTGGTCAGTATAAATGAGCAGTTAAATATTGAAAAAGTAGCTTTAACGGCTGAAAGAGATGAACTGACCGAAAAGATTACTCATGTGCAAACAGAGAAAGAACAAGTGGAAGAAGAAAATGTAGCCTTGAAATCTACTGTAGATAAGGCTAAAATTCTTTCTACAAGCAGCATTCAGATTATTCCGGTCAAATCCAAAAAAGATAAAGATAGAGAAGTCAAGAAAATCAAACAGGCGGATGCGCTTAAAATTTGTTTCGATTTATTAGCTAATCGTGTCGCCCCGGAAGGCGAAACCGAATTGTCTATCCGGATAATTAACCCCAATGGAGAAACGATTCAAATCAATGAACTGGGCAGCGGAAGACTGACAGAGGCCACTACCGGAAATCAAATTCCGTTTACCTATGTAATCAGACCTACTTATCAGAACAAGACGAAAACAGTCTGCTCTATTTGGAATCAGGCCTACAACTTCGCCGCAGGAAGGTATTCAGTAGAAATATACCAACAGGGCCTGCTGATAGGTCAGGAAAGCTTTGACTTTAAGTAAAAGTATCAATCCTTAATCTGAATATTGTTTCAGAAAGCATTTGTAAAAAAAATATTACAGGTTCTGCGTTTTAGCCCAATTCTTTTTTTTTAGACAGCTTGGACATGTATTAAAAGAGACCTGATGTATTAGATATCTATTGAATTATACGTGCAACTTGGCTTTTTTGGCCAAAAGTTCTTCTTCTGATTCCACTACATCCGGATCCGGTACACAACAATCTACCGGGCAGACCGCTGCACACTGAGGCTCCTCGTGAAAGCCCACACATTCCGTACACTTATCCGGTACGATATAATATATTTCGTCCGAGATTGCTCTCTGTTTTTCATCTACATCTATTACAGTCCCGTCCATCAGAGTATATGAACCTTTCACACCTGTCCCATCTGACATTGCCCATTCCATTCCGCCCTCATATATAGCGTTGTTGGGGCATTCAGGCTCGCAAGCGCCACAGTTAATACACTCATCTGTTATCATTATTGCCATAACTTCCTACTTTTGTAACGCAAAACAAATATACGAAACAAACAGGGTTTATTTATGGAACTGCAAAATAGAATTGAGGATTTTATACAGCTTGGACAATATATCTCAGACAATCCGGAATCATTAAAACAGGCAGTCAGACTGGCAGGAATTAAAAATCACTGGTTTACACAGGAAAATTGCTATAAAGCGTTAAAAGCCATTGAAACAGAAATGCTCCGCTCTGAAAAACTGACTTCTTGGATATCCGGGTACAATTGGGAGAATATTCAGTCCAAAAAAGTAGGCATTATAGCCGCCGGGAATATTCCTTTAGTTTCATTCCACGACATTCTCAGTGTCTTGATTAGCGGACATGTATTACTTTTAAAAACCTCTGAAAAAGATGAGATTTTACCCACCCATTTATTAAATCAATTAATTGAAATAAATCCTCAATGGTCTGAATTTATCCAAATCAATACAAAATGGAACCATCAGGATGCGGTGATAGCCACAGGCAGTAATAACAGCGGAAGATATTTTGAATACTATTTTAGCAAGAAACCGCATATCATCCGAAAAAACAGGCATTCTGTGGCTGTTTTGACCGGAAAAGAAAGCCGGGATGAATTACTCGGCCTCGGTAAAGATGTATTTGAATATTTTGGTTTAGGATGCAGAAACGTCTCTTTAATCTGGCTGCCTAAAAATTATCGTTTCGACGCTTTACTTCAGGCATGGGAACCGTTTTCGGAACTCATGCAATTTCACTCCTACAAAAACAATTTGGACTATCATCGGACCATCTATCTGATGAACGGTACGCCTATTGTGGACTGTGACTTTGTAAACATGGCAGATCATTTATCACTCTCCTCTCCTATTTCATGTGTCAATTTGGCCTATTATGAGTCGCTTGAAGAAGTCAAAACATGGCTGAATAATCAGGAAGACCAGATACAATGCGTACTCAATTTTAAAGATTTTGAAAGGAATGCTTCTTTGGGTGAAGTACAGCAGCCGGCTTTAACGGACTATGCCGACGGAGTGGATACTTTGGAGTTTTTAACTAAGCTGTAGTTTTAAGAAAGAATTGAAAAAATTATCTTTCTACAATAAAGCTCGCAGGGTAGCTTTTTCTGATTTCAGTTAAAAACGTTTGCGCATCTTCTCTGCTGATAAAATTTCCTGCTCTCAACCTAAATGTAGGTGGCGAGAAATTGACAAACACCGGAATTTCAGGATATTTAGATGAAAATTTAGCTTTAATGTCATTTACCTCAGATCTTGATTTTGAAGCGATTATCTGAATTCGGAAAATAGATTTGATTTCAACTCTGATTTTATTTTTCTCCGCATATACTTTCTGCAAATAATCGATTCTCGGGTCTTTAAAAATCAATGCATTACCTGACTGCAAAGATTCCTGTCCCTGAATATTGAAATCAGAAAGAAAAAAAGAAACAGTTAAAAGAAGAAATATCTTTTTCATATTAACCTCTGCCATGACAATGTTTGAATTTCTTTCCGCTGCCGCAAGGACATGGATCATTCCTGCCTACCTTAGCTTCTTTGACGACAGGCTGTTGTTTTTGAGGAGTGCTTACAGATTCCCCGGCCTCCCTTGCTGCTGTATCTTCACCCCCGCGGCTTTCAATGGTTTTGGTTCTTTGCTGAGTCTCCATTCTCGCACGTTCCTGAGCCATTCGAAGTTCTTCTTCACTTGGTGCCGGAAGTTCTGCCTTGACAATAAATGAAATCACATTCTCATTAATTTCTCTAAGCATTGACTTGAAGATTTTAAATGCCTCAAACTTATAAATCAAAAGCGGGTCTTTCTGCTCGTGTACAGCCATCTGGACGGATTGTCTCAAATCGTCCATTTTCCTAAGATGTTCTTTCCAAAACTGATCTATGAAATGGAGTACAATTCTCTGTTGTAAGATTTTAATGACTTCCCTGCTTTCAGTTTCTACCGCCTTTTTAAGGTCTGCCACCACGTTTAGCGTACGGGTACCGTCAGAAAACGGAATAACAATATTTTGTATCTGATGACCTCTGTTTTCCAAAACCTGTTTAAGCACCGGAAGGCTTTGTGTGCGTACGGCCTGCATCCTCCGGGCAAATCCTGATTCTGATAAGTCATAAATCCTGTTGGCTAAATCCTCCACAGAAGTTTTTATAATTTCTTCTTTGTCAAAATTAAGCTCCGCTCCAAGAAATCTGTACCCGTCCATCTTCAGTATTTCAGGGTCGTTGCTTACTTTGGCAGATTCTGCCACATCAAAACACAGGTCAAATATCATACTGTCAATGTCATACGAGACCCGTTCACCTTTCAGAGCATTCTGTCTTCTTTTGTACACGACTTCTCTTTGGGAATTCATGACGTCGTCGTATTCAAGCAACCTCTTACGAATACCGAAGTTATTTTCTTCTACTTTCTTCTGTGCTCTTTCAATAGATTTCGTCACCATAGAGTGTTGGATTACCTCGCCGTCTTTGTACCCCATTCGGTCCATAATTTTAGCTAATCTTTCGGAACCGAACAGACGCATCAAATCATCTTCGAGAGATACGTAAAACTGAGAACTTCCCGGGTCACCCTGACGGCCTGCACGACCTCTCAACTGTCTGTCCACACGTCTCGAATCGTGCCGTTCAGAACCTATAATGGCCAAACCGCCCAGTTCTACCACACCCGGGCCAAGTTTGATATCCGTACCACGCCCCGCCATGTTGGTCGCAATAGTCACATTGCCATTCAAACCTGCTTCCGCGACAATTTCGGCCTCCCGATCGTGTTGTTTGGCGTTCAGCACATTGTGAGGTATCTTCCGCATGGTCAGCAGTTTGCTCAGCAATTCAGACACTTCCACATTGGTAGTACCAACTAAAACCGGTCTCCCTGCCTGTCTGAGTTCATCTACTTTCTCTATAATTGCATTATACTTTTCGCGTTTGGTCTTATAGATTAAATCTTCCGCATCATCCCGAATAATAGGTCGGTTGGTAGGAATAATTACTGTGTCTAACTTGTAAATCGTCCAAAATTCGGCTGCTTCTGTTTCGGCTGTACCGGTCATACCTGCCAGTTTGTGATACATCCTGAAAAAATTCTGCAGGGTGATAGTCGCAAAGGTTTGAGTGGCCGCTTCAATCTTGACATTTTCTTTGGCTTCTATCGCCTGATGCAGTCCGTCTGAATATCTTCTGCCCTCCATAATTCTTCCCGTCTGTTCATCCACAATTTTAACTTTATTGTCGATGACTACATATTCCACATCTTTTTCAAAAAGTGAATAAGCTTTCAGCAACTGATTGACTGTGTGCAGTCTTTCTGATTTTATAGAGAAATCTTTAATGATTTCATCTTTTTTATTCTGTTTTTCTTCAAGAGCCAAATCTCCGTTGTCCACATCCGCAAGCAGACTGCCCAAATCAGGCAAGATAAAAAAGTCTTCCTCTTCCGAACTCTTTGTAATTAAGTCCAGTCCTTTATCTGTCAGGTCGATTTGATTGTTCTTCTCATCAATTACAAAATACAGCTCTGCATCACACTTAGGCATTTCTTTCTGCTGATCCTGCAAATAATAATTTTCTGTTTTCGTCAACACCTGGCGAATACCCGGTTCACTCAAAAACTTTATCAGAGAGTTACTTTTGGGGAAGCCTCTGTGAGCACGCAGTAAGGCCAATCCGCCCCCTCCTTCCAATGGTCCGGTATCTCCTTCCGAAATAAGCTTTTTAGCATCTTGCAAAAATTTCCGAGTGGTCTTTCTTTGCGTTTCCACCAGACGTTCTATTCGGGGTTTTAGTGTATCAAATTCCTGCTCATCGCCTTTGGGTACAGGGCCGCTGATAATTAATGGAGTACGGGCATCGTCAATCAATACGGAGTCCACTTCGTCCACCATGGCATAATGATGTTTGCGCTGCACCTGCTCTTCCACACTTCTCGACATATTATCTCTCAAATAGTCAAATCCGAACTCGTTGTTAGTACCGTAAGTTACATCCGCGAGATATGCATTTTTTCTGCCTTCCGAATGAGGCTGATGTTTGTCAATACAGTCAATGGTAAGACCCAGAAAATTAAAAATTGGGTTCATCCACTCCGAGTCCCGTTTGGCAAGATAGTCGTTCACGGTCACGATATGCACACCAAATCCTGCTAATGCATTCAGATAAGAAGGCAGCGTAGCAACTAAGGTTTTACCTTCACCGGTAGCCATCTCTGCTATTTTGCCTCTGTGCAGTATGACACCCCCTATCAATTGTACATCGTAATGCACCATTGCCCAGCGAATGTCGGTACCTGCCACATTCCAAGTGGTGTCATAGACAACCTGATTACCATCTATTTTTAGGTAGTTATATTTTACGGACAAATCTTTATCCAACTGAGTAGCAGTCGCAGCAACCTGTTCATTTTCTTTAAAGCGACGGGCTGTTTCTTTTACCACGGCAAAAGCTTCCGGTAAAATCTCATTTAAAATTTCCTCTGTCGCCTGGTCTCTTTCTTTGGATAAATCATCAATCTCTTTAAAGAGTGAATCCTTTTCCTCCAAATCCGTTTCATCGCGTTCTGCTACTTCCCGAAGTTCATCTATTTTGCTGTTGATATCTGATAAATACTGCTGTATTTTATCTTTAAATTCCTGAGTTTTATTCCTTAACTGATCATTGGTAAGTGATTGGTAAGATTCGAAATGCCCATTGATAAGTTCTACGATTGGCATGACCTCTTTTATATCTCTCGATGACTTACTGCCAAAAATTTTGGCAATTCCTTTTGCGAATATGTCTAACATCTAAATTATTCTTTTGCTTCAAGCTTTAACAAGCTGTAAAATTAATGCTTTGTTGCCAATTCTCGTCAAAATAAATACCAACATAAGGTTAACTGACAGAATTGCAGATTTTAAAGGCAACGCCATCTGAGATAAAGCAGGTATATTGTAAAAATGTTTTTTTTATATAAATATTACTTTTAGCTTTGCCTAAAGCTCGCTTTTAATCTCATTTTCCACTTAAAAAGATGGATAGAAACAGAGTAAGACGCAAATTTGGAATGACTCAATTAAAACAAACTCAATGATGAAAAAATTTTTACTTACTCTACTAACTGCGATAACAGCAGGTCAATTTGCATCCGCACAAATCATTGATATTCCAGATAGCAATTTCAAAAATGCTTTAATCGAAGCAGGTGTCGATAAAAATGGTGATGGTGAAATTCAGGAAAGTGAAGCTTTGGAAGTGGCCACTTTGACTATAAGAGAAAAAAGCATCAGCAGCATTAAAGGCATTGAATACTTTACCAATTTAAATACTTTGGACTGTGGCTGGAATAAAATAAACGAAGTCGATTTAAGCAATTTGATCAAATTGACAAGTCTAAAAATCAGTCTTAACAGACTGACAAATTTAGATGTAAGTAAATTGACCAATCTAATTTCTTTAGACTGTAGCGGGAATCAATTAACCAGTTTAGATCTTAGCAGCACTAAAGTACTTAAGGAGTTGAATATAGTCAGGAATCCTATAGTAATCTTATATTTAAAAAACGGAATTAAAGACAACTATGAAAAAAATCGTATAAGCCTTTACATGACTTTAAAATACATTTGTGCGGATGAAGAAGATATTGAGGATTTGGCAGAAATTGCACAGTCTCATGTAATTATTAACTCCTTGTGCGGTGCCACTCTTGACGGAGCATTCAGCACAATAGAAGGTGAAATAAAGTTAGACCTAAACAATGATGGTTGTGACGAGTCTGATAGACCTTACCCTTTCCTCAAAGTCTTTGTTACTAATGAAATTGATAGTGGGTATGTATTTTCGGGAATGGACGGGAGTTTTTCTGTCAGTTTAAAATCTAATATTACCAAATTTGAACCTGTTTTAGAAGACCTGGACTATTACTTTGTTAGTCCTGAAAGTGTTGTATATGTTTTGGGAGACTCTGTCCATCCGGCATTCTGCATCACACCAAAAGGTAACTTTAACGACTTGGCAGTCAGCCTCATTCCTGTCAGGCCTGCTCGCCCGGGATTCTCAGATGCTACTTATAAATTAGTTTATAAAAATCAGGGCACTACTACTCAAAGCGGCTCAGCAACTTTCAGCTTTGACGGTGACAGAACAAAAGTAATATCTTCCGCACCTGTTGCTGACCTTTCAGAAGCCGGACAACTCACTTTTGATTTTGTTAATCTCGCTCCTTTTAAAAGCCGCTCTGCTCTGATAACAATGCGTACCAATGCACCGACAGATATCCCGGCGGTATATGTGGGTGATGTATTAGAATTTTCTGCCGAAATAATTGGGCGAGACGATGAAACTCCCGAAGACAACATAGCCACACTTCATCAAACCGTTATGGGAAGTTTAGACCCCAATGACAAAACCTGTTTACAAGGAGACATTATCTCACCGGATTTGGTAGGCAAACCCATCCATTATCTGATTCGTTTTGAAAACACAGGAACAGCTCCTGCCGAAAATGTAGTCGTGACAGATTATATTGACACCACTATTCTTGATGTGAATACTTTACTCATTACAGATGCCTCCCACGAGTGCCATACTCAAATCAGCAAAGGGAACAAAGTACAGTTTATCTTCAATGATATCCAGTTACCTTTTACCGAACCAAACAAACACGGATACGTAGCTTTCAGCATACAGTTAAAAGATCATTTACAGATTGGTGACAGTATCAAAAATCAGGCAGATATCTATTTTGATTATAACCTGCCGATTACAACCAACGAAGCGGCTTCTGAAATCAATATTAGAACCGTTACTTCCGTCAAACAAAGAATCGGCAATATCAGCCTGTCGGTCTATCCCAATCCGTCCAAAGGTGACTTTTCTGTAGAACTGGACAGTGCAAGCCTTTCTCCTGTGCAAATCAGCGTGATGGACATCAGTGGAAAAATAGTCTTTGCCAAGCAATATGCAGCTTTCCAAGATCTGATACCGCTGCAACTAAATCAATTAGCTCAGGGTACATACCTCATCAGAGTTGAGATGGGCAATGAAATTATTTCTAAGAAAATTGTGATACAGTAAATAATCAAAACATATTCTTCTTAACTTTCAAACAAGTTAAAAGAAACGACATGAAAAAATCTTTACTCTTCACTTTTGTACTGGTCGTGGGAAGTATGGCTACCAAAATTTCTGCTCAGAACATCTATATTCCAGATAGCAACTTTAAAAATCATTTGATTGCAATAGGTGTCGATAAGAATGGAGATGGAGAAATTGATCAAATTGAAGCTATGGATTTACAAGGCTTGAGCATTAGCGATAAAAACATTTCTGACCTAACAGGTATTAATTTCTTTACAAATCTTCAATCTATTCATTGCTCCAATAATAAACTAACCAATTTGGACATTAGCAAACTTTCTAAACTAACTAATCTGAGTTGCCGTTTCAATGAATTAACTACATTAGACGTTGATTCCCTTCCATTACTTGAAGTTTTAGATTGTAGTAATAATCAACTAACCACATTGAATCTTGCAAACAACCATAATCTTTACAATTTACAATGCAATTATAACCAAATAAGTATATTAGATATTCAACATCTTTCTAAACTTAGATTTTTAGGTTGCAGAAACAATCAAATAACAGTATTAGATGTCAGTCAACTTTATCAATTAGAAGATATCACATGTAATTACAATAAAATAACGAAATTAGACTTAAGCAATCTTACAAAGATAGATGATATATATTGTGATAATAATCAAATCAACATATTAGACCTTAGAAGATCAAGCAATCTATTTTATTTATCCTGCTTCAATAATCCAATAACTAGTTTGTTCTTAAAAAATAATACTGACATTCCTACTTACTATAACATCTTCAATTCAGTCCCTCATTTGAAATACATTTGTATTGATGCAGGAGAAATCAATAAGCTAACAATACTGGCTCGTGATGCAGGCTATACAGATGTGGTAATAAATTCAACCTGTAGTGATAATTCTACTGGAAATTTTCACACCTTCAATGGACAGGTAAAACTTGACCAAAACAAAGATGGTTGCGATAGTTTAGATAGCCCTTTTCCAAATCTTAGAATTTCCTTTTACAACCAGAATGATTCAGGTGTTATCATCACAGGGACTGATGGAAATTTTTCTACTCAATTATATGACATCTCATATATTCTTAAACCAATTTTAGATTACTCTAACTATTTTAGTGTCAATCCGACTAGTATTGTTTTTGCATTACCAAGCCCCTCCACCCCCACATTCTGCATCACACCAAAAGGTGATTTTAATGACTTAGCAGTCAACATTATTCCTGTCAAAGCAGCACGCCCGGGATTCTCAGATGCTACTTATAAATTAGTATATAAAAATCAGGGAACCACTACTCAAAGCGGCTCAGCAACTTTCAGCTTTGACGGTGACAGAACAAAAGTAATTTCTTCTGTACCTACTGCTGACCTTTCAGCAACCGGACAACTTACTTTTGATTTTGATAACCTCGCTCCTTTTGAAAGTCGCTCTGTCCTGATTACGATGCATACCAATGCTCCGGCAGATATCCCGGCAGTACATGTGGGTGATGTATTAGAGTTTTCTGCCGAAATAACCGCACAAACTGATGAGACTCCCGAAGACAACATAGCTACACTTCATCAAACCGTCGTAGGAAGCTTTGACCCCAATGACAAAACCTGTTTGGAAGGAGACATTATCTCACCGGATTTGGTAGGCAAACCTATCCACTATCTGATTCGTTTTGAGAACACCGGGACGGCTCCTGCCGAAAATGTAGTCGTGACAGATTATATTGACACCACTATTCTTGATGTGAATACTTTACTCATTACAGATGCCTCCCACGAGTGCCATACTCAAATCAGCAAAGGGAACAAAGTACAGTTTATCTTCAATGATATCCAGTTACCTTTTACCGAACCAAACAAACACGGATACGTAGCTTTCAGCATACAGTTAAAAGATCATTTACAGATTGGTGACAGTATCAAAAATCAGGCAGATATCTATTTTGATTATAACCTGCCGATTACAACCAACGAAGCGGCTTCTGAAATCAATATTAGAACCGTTACTTCCGTCAAACAAAGAATCGGCAACATCAGCCTGTCCGTCTATCCCAATCCGTCCAAAGGTGACTTTTCTGTAGAACTGAACAGCGCAAGTCTTTCTCCTGTACAAATCAGCGTGATGGACATCAGTGGAAAAATAGTCTTTGCCAAACAATATGCAGCTTCTCAAAATCTGATACCGCTGCAATTAGGAAGTCTCGCCAAAGGTGTTTATCTCATCAGAGCGGAAGTTGATAGTGAGTCTGTGACCAAAAAAGTAATGGTGCAGTAAAGAACTGTCTTATCCTTGTCAATTAAGAATTTAAAAGATAAATCGAGACCTTTGCATATACTATGCAAAGGTCTTTTTACATAAGTTTCTCTTCAAGGAAGCTAACTTCTTCAAGATGTTTTTTCGGATTTATTTGCTCCAACTCACCTAAATTTTGCAGTTCCCATTGTACAGAAGGATAATTCTGAAAATCATATGCACTCCAATCAGGTTGAACCTTTGCAAATTGAATAATAAAGTGTCTATCTTTTTTTGTCAGGTGACTATGAATCACTTTCAAGATTTCAATACGTATATTTTCAAAATCTTTATAAGTGAAAGATTGTGTGGTCATTCCTTCAAATTGATTAGCAAAAGTTTGACTTTGATCTATAAAATGCGGAAACAATATCTCTTGAATGGGCCTTCTGCTACTCAAAAGAGCAAATAGAAATCCTCTTTTAATTTCATCAGAAAAACCCTCATTCTCAATCAATAGCTTCACATCAAACAAATCTCTCGGATGTTGCCTATCCAATGCCGCACAAATCTTTCCTCCATATAATTGACCCAAAGAGACAAGATTCATTGTGCAAAAAACATCAAATTGTTCCTGAGTAGTTTTACATAAACTTCTTACTTCAACTTCATCAATCAGCCCTCGGATTCCCTGATTTACCTCAAGTTTTATTTGAGCTTCGCGATTTGAAATTTGGAGTTTTAAAGCAATGCCGTTTAGTTAAGGGGTTTGGAGAAAGAAGAGATGCTTTCCAGCATGACGATTGTTGTAAAAATGAATTGATTTATGTCATTCTGGAAGAATCTAAAAACAATTCATTTTGTTAACTAAACGACATTGAGTTTCAAAGTATTATTTTGACGAAATCACTCTTGTATTGGGAATATGTCTTCCTATATTATTCTTAATTCTGTCTAATGCTACATTGATATTCTTAAAACTCAGCGTACGATTCTCAATCGGAATATACGTCAAATCTATATCAATCGACAAACGAGGCATCTCCCGAACGAAAAGATTGATAGCTGTGCCACCATGCAAGGCAAAACACTCTTCCCTACTCACTTCAGGAAGAACATTAAGTAATAATGCTGCTTGCTTTTTAAAATGTTCCATACACCTCCAACTCCTCAGGTACGACTAGTTTATATTTAGAGATAAATACGCCGTTCTTCACTACGCTTCTGTTTCCACTGCCCAAATCTATTTTTCTCAAATCTAAATATTTTAGCCAGGGATGCCCTGATTTATCAGCCATATATAGAAACAAACGTTTCACTTTGATAGAAGTGCATTTTTCTAATAACTGTTGTACTACATCGGGACGCAGATTATTTAATCCCTCCATTATTTCGTAGCATTCTATTAAATTCTGCTTTTCAGGAGTTAGATACAGGCACTCCATAATTGCTCTGCCCGTTCCTGAAATACGAATAGAAAAATCATTGAATTCATTTTGAACAAACCCAAAATCGTAAGGCAAAAAAGATGTTCGATGAAAATCAAGCTCAAATCCCCAAGGATAATTTTCTATCCAGGAAGGTAATTTAGAATCTGCATCACCAAAAAGTATTTTTCTCTTTACATCTACTTCCAAATAATGCGACTTCCCCAAAATAGACAATGCTGTTTTTCCGCCAAGATGAATATTAATTTTGCTTTGATTTTGGATAGCAAACATAGCTCCTTCTATAGTAATATCATCTCCCGATCGCTTGGCAGCACCAACGCCAATACTTTCAATCCAACCACTATTTTTATAACGATTTAGTAACTGGGCTGAATATCCATTCTTTATCAGCCAGGATGTTAAATATACCGTTCCTTTCGGCCAGTCCTTTAAAAGCCTGTTTATTTTACTTTCATTCTCTATACTCATCGTTTAGTTTTATGCATTTTTTCAAATGAGTTTAACTTTAAAGTTTGAAAAAACTAAGATTAATACACTAATAGTTTACATTTCAACATAAATATAAACTATTTTAGTGAAAACAAACACCATTACTATTGAAGACTTGAATCATTTTTAAATAAAATTCAATGAACAAGTCATACAGCACAATAGCTTTACCAAAAATTATTTAAGATGAAAATCTCCCACAATTTATTACGAAATATGAGTTTCTGATAATGTAGCTGATATCCTATCTTTGCACTATGAATATTCTATTGTTAGGCTCCGGAGGAAGAGAATGTGCATTTGCAAGGCAATTATCACTGAGCAAAGACTGTGAAAAACTGTTTATCGCACCGGGTAATCCCGGCACAGCGCAATACGGTCAAAACGTCCATATCTCCGCAACAGATTTTGATGTACTTGGAGATTTCGCAGTAGAAAACAATATCAGCATTGTAATAGTCGGTCCCGAAGCACCTTTGGTAGCAGGTGTGTATGATTATTTTGAGCAAAATGAAAAGCTGAAACACATCCCAGTCATAGGCCCATCACAAAAAGGTGCTATGATGGAAGGCAGCAAATCTTTTTCCAAAGCTTTTATGGTGCGTCACAATATCCCTACGGCAGGTTACAGAGAGTTTACCAAAGAAAATCTGCAGGAAGGTCTGGACTATATCGCGGAGCAGACCACTACTATCGTCCTGAAAGCGGATGGTCTGGCTGCAGGAAAAGGGGTTTTAATCTTAGACGATATAGAGGAAGCCCAAAAAGAATTTAAAAATATGCTGAACGGAAAGTTTGGCGATGCCGGTAACAAAGTAGTCATAGAAGAATTTATGACAGGATTGGAATTTTCCGTTTTTGTCCTTTCTGATGGAGATAACTACAAAATTTTGCCGGTGGCCAAAGATTACAAGAGAATAGGCGAAGGCGATACCGGACTCAATACTGGCGGAATGGGTGCGGTCTCCCCTCCTCCATTTGTCACAGATGCCATTATGGAAGTGGTGGAAAGAGATATTGTGATACCCACTGTAGAGGGATTGAAAAAGGACCATATCGTGTATAAAGGATTTATCTATGTAGGTCTGATGAATACTCCTGGCAATATCCCAAAGGTCGTAGAATACAACTGTCGTATGGGCGATCCTGAAGCTCAGGCAGTGCTTCCCCGCATAGAATCTGATTTTCTGGAATTGATGACACACACGGCAGATGGAACTTTAGACAAGATGGAGCTAAAAACCTCAGATGAAGCGGCGGTCACTGTTATTCTGGCATCCGGCGGTTATCCTGAGGACTTTGAAAGAGGCTTTGAAATTAGTGGTCTCGATAAAATAGAGGAAGCTCTCGTCCTACATGCCGGTACAAAAGAAATAAATGGTAAGATTGTCACTAATGGCGGCCGGGTATTAGCAGTGACAGGTATGGACAAAGACTGGCTCAAGGCTTTGGACAAGAGTAACCACGCTGCGCAAACCATCAAATTTAAAAATAAATACTACCGTACCGATATCGGTTTTGATTTGAAATAGTGTCTTTTAGACGTAAAGCCGGAGACACAAGACTTCGTTTTTGGATAATAACCACCCGTTCGGGTCATTCCGTAGGAATCTCATAACCGCTCGCATGCATTTAGCTTGTCATGACACCCTAAACGGAGCAGAACCCTGAAGATAAGCCTGATAAGGTGAACGACTTGAAGGGTGGCGCAGAGTTGGAAATCCGCAGTAAGATATCTCACTACTCCGATGGTTATCGGGACGATATGACACTACAGATTTGGGTCGATGGAAGGCGGTGTGGTGCAGCCTCGCCAATTTCCTTCCCCCTTCCTCCATGGTCGTCATTCCGTAGGAATCTCATAGCACATCGTGTATAATTTGTCTTATCTACCATCTGCAAGAAATGAGTGTCCGGCTCTTATGTTCAAAAGCACTCGCAATGCTTGGAATCATGTTTGAGCAGATTATCGGTTAATGCATTACTTTTGGTTAACCTATGTTAATCTGTTTCATAATAATATTGCAGCTTATATTTTAGGAATGTGAATCGTCAGTTATTAGGCTTCTCATTGGTACTCATAGTGATTGGACTATTGGGTGTCAGTACTGTTCAGACACTTTGGCTCAAAGCAGCAGTAGAAAACAGAAAAGCGGACTTTGACCAGAGAGTGTATGAATCTATGGAAGAAATTGCCTATAACATTGAGCATATTGGATATCAGCCTTATATAAAAGAATTTATAGAATTACTGCATTCAGACTCACTTAGCGACATTCAGTTTCAAAGATGGATTAGACGAGACAGTACTAATCAGGAACACTTGAGAGCGCATCACGACTTTGACAGCGTAGAAGTTACCGAACTTTCCAGGAGGGAATTTAACAGAATATACAGAGCACAGATTAAGGAGTTTCAGGAGCTTTTAATCAGAGAAATGATTACTTTAAGACCAATAGAGGAAGTAGTTGATTTGGAGAAGCTTACATCTTTAATTGAGGAAGTTTTAAATCACCACGGGCTCAAAATAAAGTTTGAATTTGCGATTACCGAATTCGCCGACAATAACTTCATTTACGTTTCTCCCGGTGCCGATATCAGCAAATTATTCCATACCGAATACACGACTAAGCTATTTCGAAGAAGTATTTTTGATGAAAATAAGCTGTTGAAAATTACTTTTCCGGAGAAAAAGAAATTCTTTGTTCTTTCCTTTCTGATGCCCATTTTGTCTTCCATCCTGTTTCTGTTCATGATTGTAGTCGCCTTTTTGGTCAGTTACCGAATTATTTTTAGCCAAAAAAAGCTGTCCGACATGAAAACAGACTTTATCAACAACATGACCCATGAGCTTAAAACACCGATTGCAACCATTTCTATTGCCAGCGAAATGCTGAAAGACAGTACCATAAGCTCTATTGATTCAAATAGATTGAAATATGCCAATATAATTTTTGAAGAAAACAAAAGATTATCCAACCATGTCGAACAGGTTTTGCAAATCGCACGATTAGAAAAAGGAGAAGTTCAGCTGAATAAAGAAGAAAGAGATATTCACGGTATCATCCTATCCATAATCAGTCATTTTAAACTTATCATCGACGACTACGGAGCAGTAATTGAGACCAAATTCCAAGCGGAAGATACCATTTACAGGGTGGATGAGATGCATATTACAAATGCAATAAGAAATCTTTTGAGCAATGCACTTAAATATAACGACAAAAAGCCTTATATTGTAATTAGAACTTATAACAGTATAGATAAAGGTATAAACATCTCCGTACAGGATAATGGCATAGGCCTGAGCAAAGACAGTCAAAAAAAGATTTTTGATAAGTTTTATAGAGTACACGGAGGGAACGTACATAAAACCAAAGGATTTGGACTGGGCTTAAATTATGTTAAAACAGTTATTCTGGCACATAATGGAACAATTAATGTAGAAAGTAAGTTAAATGAAGGAACAACATTTATTATATACATACCTAAAAATAATAAACTATGAATAAAGATTTCAAAGGCAGAAAGATATTGTTGGTAGAAGATGATCCTAATTTGGGCTTGCTTTTGCAGGAATATCTGTCGCACAAGGAATACACTGTCATCCTGAAGAAAAATGGAATTGAAGGGCTCAATGAATACAGAAAAAGCAAGTATGACTTAGTTATTTTAGACGTAATGATGCCACAGATGGATGGTTTTACTGTCGCAGAAGAAATTCGAAAAGACGATGACGAAACTCCTATTGTCTTTTTGACAGCCAAATCAATGAAAGAAGATAAAATCAGAGGTCTGACTATCGGAGCCGATGATTATATCACCAAGCCTTTTAGTATGGAAGTTTTGGAACTAAAGATTAATGCTGTTTTAAAAAGAGTAGAAAGAAAAGAAGTACTTCCCGCTTTAGATGAATACTCTGCCGGCAATAGCCGATTAGACTACAAGAACCAAAAACTTTACTTTAAAGACGCAGAAATCAAACTGACTACAAAAGAAAATGAACTCCTGCGGTTGTTTTTTGAAAAAAAGAACAGCATTCTTGAAAGGGAAATTGCTCTCAAACACGTGTGGCAAGACGACAGTTACTTTACTGCGAGAAGTATGGATGTGTTTATCTCCAAATTGCGAAAATATTTAAAGCAGGACAAAACTCTTTCGATTGTCAATGTACACGGGACCGGATACAAGCTTTTAGAAAATTTTTAAGATAACACCTAATTTTTGCTGCGATTACTGCGGTGGATGATTCGTTTTGTGAATATGCGGAACCAATACACCAATCGCAGCTCCAATAAAGTACCCGGTAATTATATCTGTCCAAAAATGTTTTCCACCGCTATAACGTAGAAATCCAACTCCGAGCGGCAGTGTAGCCGCACCCGTCCAAACCAAAGGTTTCCAACGGCTTCTCGGATACATTTCTGTAAATACCATTGCTGAAAAGAAAGTTCCGGCAGCAGACATAGAGGTATGACCTGAAAAAAAAGAAGCACGTGCATCTTTCAACACTTTCTTTTTCATGGGTACCTCATCATAATATACATAAGGTCTGGTTCGGCGTACAAGTTCCTTAGTTAGGCCGGTAAGAGAATAAGTAAGCAATAAAGTTTCTATGCCAATCGGGACAATATATTTTGACTGTTTCCTCACGCCTTTGTCCGATAACAAAAGCAGTGGACTCAGTGTACCCAACGCCAACCCGATATCACTTACCAGATGTATCCGCTTGTTATATTTTCTGCGGATAGAGGAATAATCGAGTTTATTGACATTATACGCAAGTTCGCTTACCTCGTATTCTGTAAACGGCTGATTCTTTTTCTGCTTGATTATTCCGACGGTTCCGGCTCCTATAATTACAGCTCCGATTGGGATATCGGCACTAAGTTTATACTTATAGTATGCAGATTGCCCCAATGTCTCATAAAAGCTTAAAAGACAAAGAAATAGTAAAACTAACGTCTCTTTTTTCATGTTTCAAAAATAGATATTTATATATTTACGGATAGCATTTTCAAAACGATTTTCAAAAGTGAGAATATTTTACACCGCATTTTTTTTATTTATTTCTATTGGCATTCATGCCTCAACTATTTACGGAGTCGTTTATGACATGGACGATAATCAGGGGGTCAAAAATGCTACCCTCCTCGTACAAACTCAAAACAATACCCAATCTATCACCGCTGTAACCGATTCGCTCGGGAAATTCGTTCTGACGATACCCGCACAATGGCTCGAAGGTGAATATAATATTACAATTACTAACAATGACTATTATTCCGTAAAAGGTGTGGTACTTATTAAAGACGGTCAGGAGAGAACTTTCTTTATGAAAAGAAAAACTATAAAAACTCCTGACATAAAAGAGGCGAAAAAAACTGACAAAGAAATTTTTCCTACAGGCAATCTGGTGTTTCTCATTGATGTCTCGTCCTCCATGAATACAGACGGCAAGATTGACATGCTGAAGGTAGCACTCAAACACCTGACCTCACTTCTTAGGCCCACAGACAAAGTCAGTATTGTGACCTACTCTACTACTGCCTCCATTCACATGAATACAACCTATGGCGATGAGAAAGAAAAAATATACCATGCGATTGATAATTTAGTTTGCGCCGGAATCACTATGGGAGGACTCGGACTTGATTTGGCGTATAAAGTGGCAAAAAAGAAATATTTAAAAGACGAAAACAATAAAGTTATCTTAGTGACGGACGGTGCGTTTACAAGTACTTCTACCAAAAAGAATAAATCCATGGACAAACTAATTGAAAAAATGCACAGTGAACACATCGCTCTTTCAGTTTTTTCATTTGGAAATATCAGACCAAAAACAAAAGATAATCTTGAAAGGCTTTCTCAATTAGGCGGCGGGCATTATGCACACATTGATAGCGAAGAGGAAGCCAAAAGAGAAATGGTGCATGAAGCTAAAAGCTTTGGCGTATTCAAAAAATAATACTTTTATCAATGGGCTTTAAAAACTCACACAATGAAAAAACTCTTTATACTATTTTCGGCTTTATTCACACTGCTTCAATCACACGCTCAGGGAAATTATTACACCGATACGGATACCAGCAAAAGATGTCATGAGCTTAAAGAAGCACTTCATACATTAATTAATTCAAATGTATCTGTAAGAGCTTATGAAGATGCCTATAACTTCATGTCAGATAACGATATTATACAAATTAACGGACAAAACTATATTTGGGACATATACTCTCATGCACCTCAGGGAACACAGCATTATACCTATAAACCCGGTGATAAGTGCGGTTCATCAAGCTCGGTTTCAGAGGGTAGCTGCTGGAATCGGGAGCATATTTTACCTTCCTCCTGGTTTAATACTGCCAATCCTACCTACAGCGATATAGTCAATCTGCTTCCGACAGATGCTTATGTAAATAACAGAAAAGGCAATTTAATTATAGCTAAAGTCAATACTCCGCAATACACCTCGCAAAATGGCAGTAAAGTGGGTACCTCAGATATTCCGGAAATTTCGGGCAGCGTATTCGAACCAATAGATGAATATAAAGGCGATGTAGCCAGAATTTTACTTTATATGAATGTTCGGTATTCTGATAAATTTTCTAATTGGAATCATACCGAATTTAATAAAATCAAAAATACCGCTTCATATACTAAAGAATACACCGACATGCTCCTGCAATGGCATAAATCAGATCCGCCCTCACAAAAAGAAAAAGACAGGAATGACAGAATATATGCATATCAGGGCAATAGAAACCCTTTTGTAGATTATCCTCAATTTGCTTCCTATATCTGGGAAGCAGAAGATTGTGCTTCCGTCGGAGTTAGAAATTATCAAAGTCTGGAAGCTCAGATTTACCCTAATCCGGTACAATCGGAACTTTATCTTCAAAGTTCTGAACCTTCCGGATCAGATTACTATATTACAGATATCCGTGGCAAAGTTGTTAAAAAAGGGATGATTTTTCAAAATCGGATATCCGTGGCAAAACTAATGCGCGGTACATACTTTTTATTTATAGAAAAAGAAGCTAAAACATCCTACGGGAAGTTTATCATTGCACATTAGGCTTTACTTTTTTTGATTTTTAAACTACCTTTGAAACATTCAGCAGAGTTTAGGTTCTGCTTTATCATAAATATAAAATAATGGAAGAAAGCAGCTGTGGGAAATTGACAGGAAACTGTAAGGGGAAAGGAAACTGCGGAGCTGGAGGCGGATGTGCCAAAACCAGTGTACATGATTGGTTATCAGATATAGACGTACCGGCTTTTGATCGCTTTAATGTGTATGAAGTCAGATTTAAAAATGGAGCACGAAAAGGATTTTACAAAAATATAAATAACCTTGATATACACATCGGAGATAAGGTTGTGGTTGAATCCTCCTTTGGATACGATATAGGTACGATTACGTTAAGCGGTGAATTAGTCAAACTCCAATTAAGAAAAAAACATATAAAAAGCAACGATCGATTAGAGAAAATTCTTAGAATCGCAAGTGAAAGAGAACTGGAAATCCAAAAGGAGGCACGGGCAAAGGAAAAAGAGACTATGCTGAAAGCCAGAGTTCTGGCAAGGAACTTAGGTTTGGAAATGAAGCTCGGAGAGGTCGAATACCAAGGGGACGGTAAAAAAGCTACATTTTATTATATCGCAGATCAAAGGGTCGATTTCAGACAACTCATCAAAGATTTGGCAGTAGAATTTAGGGTAAAAATCGAAATGAGACAAATTGGCGCCAGGCAGGAAGCTGCACTGATTGGCGGTATCAGTCCGAGTGGCAGAGAGCTGTGCAGCACGACCTGGATGAACAGCTATAAATCTGTCAGTACTTCAGCCGCCCGCTACCAGAATCTTTCTATCAATCAGACCAAACTTTCCGGTCTTTGTGGTCGGTTAAAGTGCTGCTTAAATTTTGAATTAGACACTTATTTAGATGCTTTGAAAAAATTTCCTAAAAAAGCAGATATAATCGAAACCGAAGAAGGCAAAGCCAAATTGGTCAAGACAGACATCCTAAAGGGTCTAATGTACTACACATACGATAACAGCGGCACCTACCATCCGATTACGATAGAAAATGTCAAAAAACTGTTAGAGTTAAATAAAAGCGGAAAACAGCCGGGAAAATTGACTGATTTCACTGTGTACGAAAAAAGCCAGACCGATGATATCGAATTTGTGGATGTGGTAGGCCATATTTCTATCAGCAGTTTGGAAAAGACAGGTAAGAAATCGGGACATAAAAACAAAAGAAGAAAGAGAAACCCTAAAAATACAGTTTCCGAACAAGCTAAAACTGAGACCAAAGGCAAAAGACCAAAAAGGAATCCGAAACATAAGCCGGATTCTAATCAAAAATAATTTGGTTTTATCTTAGAATATCACACCGAAGCATCATGACAGTACTGTAAAATCTCCCTGTCCACGTCCGTTTAAGGAGAGAAATTATCCTGACGAAAGGTATTCCAGAGTCTATTCCTTACACAAAAAAGTCCGGCATTAATTCAAAATCCGGATTGACCGCATATCCGCTCAAATCGGTAATACCTTCGGATGCGAGTACTTCATCGTCCACAAAGAAATTTCCCGAAACTTCGGATGCCGGTTTGGATAGAATATAATATGCGGCATCTGCGAGAATATCCGGTTTGCGGGAACGTTTGACCATTTCGTCACCTCCGAGCAGATTTTGTACCGCAGCCGTAGCAATTGTGGTTCTCGGCCATAATGCGTTAACTCCCACCCTGCCTTTAAATTCTTCCGCCATCCCAAGCACGCACAGACTCATATTGTATTTGGCAATTGAATACGCCACATGAGGACCAAACCATCGTGGCTCAAAATTTAAAGGAGGCGATAAATTAAGGATATGTGGATTTTCAGCTTTTAATAAGAAAGGAAGGCATTTCTGAGAAGTCAAAAAAGTTCCCCGCCCGTTAATCTGATTCATCAGATCATATCTTTTCATGGTAGTCTGTAATGTCGGGGTCAGGCTGATTGCACTTGCATTATTGATTAAAATATCAATCCCGCCAAACTGATTTACAGCTTGTTGTACGGCATTTTCTACTTCCTCCTCAAATCTGATATCACATTTTACCGCCAAACCTTTTCCTCCGGCCTCATCAATCTCGGCTGCTGCTGTAAATATTGTTCCTTCTAATTTGGGATGCGGTTCAGTAGTTTTGGCGGCAATCACCACATTCGCACCCTCACGGGCAAGCCTTTTCCCGATAGCCAGTCCGATACCTCTCGTACCCCCTGTAATAAAAACTGTTTTATTTTTAAAATTCATGTTCAGAAAATTTTACTGTGTGTCAATAATAATTAAAAGTGAATGTACTTTCAAAAATCATAGAAATCAAATCAAATTGACTTTTTATAACCTGACTGGACTTTATTTTGGTGTTTCACGTCATACCGACAAGAAAAACAATTAAACACCGCCTATACAGTACACGAATTCCTATCTTTGAAAGAAAAATATCATGTCGCAAAATCATTATCTGCTCAAAGGAGGAATTGTGGTGAATGAAGGGAAGCAAATACGCGCTGACTTGTTGATAAAAGATACAGAAATCGTAAAAATTGATACGCAAATTTCTCACCCGACTGCAAAAGAAATCAATGTGGAAGGGCTTCACATTCTCCCCGGAATTATCGACGAACATCTGCACTTCAGAGAACCGGGATATCCGCACAAGGGAAATATTCACTCAGAAACGATAGCAGCAGCAGCAGGCGGAGTAACCAGCTTCATGGAAATGCCCAATACCAATCCACCGGCACTCACTCAGGAGGTCTTGCAGGATAAATATGACATTGCTGCCAAATCTTCATTACTCAATTATTCCTTTTACATGGGCACTTCCAATGATAATATAGAGGAAGTATTAAAAACCAATCCCAATAATGTGTGCGGAGTAAAAGTTTTTATGGGATCGTCCACAGGAAATATGCTGGTGGACAACGAAGAAACTTTAAGAGAAATCTTTTCGAAAGTAAATATGCTCATTGCAGCACATTGCGAAGATGAGAATACCATTCAGGAAAATATGACACATGCTCTTGCCCAATTTGGCGAGAATATCCCTGCCAATCAGCATCCTGTCATTCGTTCAGATATAGGATGTTACAAATCCACTCAGCTTGCATTCAAATTAGCAAAGGAATACAATTCCAGATTCCACCTTCTGCACCTGACCACTGCTATGGAACTGGAACTGCTCTCTGCTGAAGAACTTTCACCCGATAAAAGAATTACATCCGAAGTATGCGTACATCATCTTCATTTTAGTGAAAAAGACTATGCACGATTGGGACATTTTATCAAATGCAATCCTGCCATAAAAACCGAACAGGATAAAAACGCTCTGTGGGAAGCACTGCTTGACGACAGAATTGATGCAGTCAGTACCGACCATGCACCCCACACTTGGAATGAGAAACAGCAGGTTTATACCAAAGCTCCCGGAGGGTTGCCGTTAGTACAGCACAGCCTGACACTCATGCTGAATTATGTACAACAGGGAAAAATATCATTAGAGAAAGTGGTGGAGAAAATGTGTCACGCCCCGGCAGTCCTGTATCAAATCGAAAAACGGGGATATATTCGCGAAGGATACAAAGCCGATTTGGCAGTTGTAAATCTAAATCAGCCTTGGAAAATAAAAAAAGACAATATACTTTATCATATAGGTTGGTCTCCATTAGAAGGTGAAACTATGAACAGCCGTGTCATTCATACTTTTGTGAATGGATTTCCTGTTCTGTATGACGGGAAAATTCAGCCTGAAACGGCAGGAGAACGATTAACATTTAAAAGAAACTAACATGTCGAATACTATACGAAGTACTCACTACGAGTCAATCTGCGTAAAAGACCCCAGTATAGAAAGCAATCACGCTCATATACCTCCTATCTACGCAACCTCTACATTTACTTATGAAGATTTGGAAGCAGCTTTTGCTTTTTTTCGTGGTGAAAGCAATATCTATACTTATTCCAGATTCAGCAATCCGAGTACAGCTTTTGTAGCCCAAAAGATTGCGGAATTGGAAGCCTGCGATATCGAGGGAAACATTGAAGCAAGAGGACTGTTGTTTTCATCTGGTATGGCTGCTATCAGTTCCGCGTTGCTGTCCCAATTAAAAGCAGGCGATACCGTTCTGAGACAGTCTGTTATTTACGGTGCGGCGAGCGATTTGATTGACAACGATTTTAAATCTTTAGACATCAATAGTGAGACCAGTAGTTTCAAAAACATGGAACAAGTTAGAGACTTGCTCAGAAGCAATCCGACAATCCGAGTGTTTTATCTTGAAACTCCTTCTAATCCCACTTTAGATTGTGTGGATTTGCAGGCCGTCTGTGAGCTCGCCAAAGAATACGGGATAAAAGTTATTGCAGACAACACATTCGCCACATCCTACTTACAACAGCCTTTAAAATACGGAGTGGACATTGTGGTATATTCCACCACCAAATTTATGAACGGACACGGTACCGGAATATCCGGGGCGACCGTAACAAGAAACTCCAAAGACCATAAAAAGCTCTATAAACTGCTTAAAAACCTTGGCGGAGTATGCAGCCCATTTGAAGCCTTTATTTTGAATAATGGCCTTAAAACTTTACCTCTCAGAATGCGGCAACATCAGCAGAACGCACAGATACTCGCAGATTTTTTGGAGTCACATGAGAAAGTAAAAAAGGTAAACTATCTGGGACTGATATCTCATCCTGATTTTGAACTGGCTGAAAGGCAAATGTACGGTACGACCGGTATGATGAGTTTTGAACTCAAGGGCGGATTAAAAGAAGGAATATCTTTTCAGAAAAACATCAAATTCTGTACACGGACAGCCTCACTCGGAACAGCAGATACGCTGATTACTCATCCCGCTTCTACCAGCCATTTCGTCGTGGACAGAAATATTAGATTGGCACACGGTATCACTGATAGTCTAATCAGATGTTCCGTAGGAATAGAATACATTGAAGATATCATAAATGATTTTGAGCAGGCTTTAAATCTAATTTAAATCAACCACCTATACATATATTTTTAAGCAATAGTTAAAAACAGTATATTCAATATATTTTTATTCAAAAAAGAGGTAATTTTACGACATTCTTATCATCAAATACTACGAACAATGAATAAACTTATACTTTCTTTTCTTTTCTCTTTTACTATAAGTATTCTTTTTGCACAGCACAATCTGCCCGAACGTTCCTATATTAATGAGAATCTTGCGCCTTTTTACCACGGAATTGCATCCGGTGATGCCACTGCAGACAGAGTAATTATATGGACGAGAATTACGACTGAAGATGAATCAGCAGATGTAAAATGGAGAATTGCGACAGATTCACTATTTAAACACATTGTGGATGAAGGAGTTTTTACGACTGATGGTTCCCGAGATTATACTGTAAAGGTGGATGTGCAAGATTTGGAAGAGGATACCTGGTATTTTTATGAGTTTGAAGATAAAGACGGAAATCTGTCCCAACGCGGAAGAACCAAAACTATTCCAACCAAAGATATTTCAAATTTTAGAGCGGCTATAGTTTCCTGTGCAAGCTATCCTCATGGTTTTTATAATGTCTATGACAGGATTAGCGAAATGAATGATATTCATGCAGTGTTTCACTTGGGTGATTACATTTATGAATATGGTTTGAATGAGTACGGCAAACATCCTCAGAGAATACCGGACCCTGAAAAACCAACTGTCACTTTAGCAGAATACAGAACAAGGTACTCCCTATACCATTTGGATACTATGTTGCAAAAAATTCATCAGCAGTATCCTTTCTATACTATTTGGGATGATCACGAATTTGCAGACAATTCATGGAGAGACGGTGCAAACAACCACTTTCCAAATCGTCAGGGAGATTGGAACGACAGAAAACATGCTGCTTTACAGGCATACTTAGAATGGATTCCCATCCGTGAAATAGATCCGGATGACAAATTTAAAATCTACCGTTCCATAAAACTCGGAGATTTAGCGGAGGTATTCTTTTTAGACACCAGAATTATTGACCGGGATTATGAAAAAGATCCGGACGGTCCAAATAAGAACATGATTGGCCCGGTACAAATGGAATGGTTGCAGCAGGGACTAAAAAACTCTACTGCTAAATGGAAAGTTTTGGCGCAGCAAGTCATGATGGCACCTCTCACTCTGGCGGGTATCACGCTGAATACGGATCAATGGGACGGATATACTTTTGAGAGAAAAAGACTCTTTGACTTTATCAATGAAAACAACATTGACAACATTGTGGTTCTAACCGGAGATATTCACACATTTTGGGCTTACGACCTTCCATTTGGTGAAGTTTCATACAATCCTAAAACGAGAGAAGGTTCTGTAGGAGTTGAATTTATCACTTCCGCTGTTACTTCTCCCGGAGTTCCTATTCCGGGTAATCACGGGCCGCTCATCCAGCAATTGAACCCGTACTTAAAGTTCGTACAATTTGACAAACGTGGATTCATCATCTTAGATTTGAATGAGGAAAAAGCACAGGGAGACTTCTTTCAGGTGCCTACGATAAACAAGCCGACAACCGAGCTAATACACAGAACAAGCTGGTACACCATGGACGGCAATAATTACTTGCAAAGAAACAGTAATGTAGCAGTAGCTGAAAAAGAAAATATTGATTTTGTTCCGAGATGGCCCAGAGATACCACGAATGCACCTACTAATATCCGTGAGAGCAAAATGGGAGTCGCGCTTGGAGCTTATCCGAACCCTTTCTTTTCTGTTTTGGGATTGCAGTATCATGTCGAAAAATCTGAAAACTTAGAGATGCAAATCTATGATATGACCGGAAAATTAGTCATTAGCCAATCACTTGGTCTAAGAACGAAAGGGCTGCATTATGATACCGTTGATGCTTCCAATCTACCGACAGGACAATATAGATTAACAATTACAAACGGAAGCGACTTCATAGGCAGAAATGTTGTTAAGCTTGAGTAGTCAAGTCAAAATGATTTTTCACGTAGTAGCTTAATTTATCAGGCCGGGAACCGTATTTTACAAGAAAATAGGTATAACGTAACGGTGCGGGAATTTATCATCCTGTCCAAAGACTTTTTACAAACAGCATGATACCGGAAAAAAGTATCAGAATCAATACACCGGATTTGAATCTTTCAACAGGAATCCGGCTTTTTATCTGCGTGCCAATCCAAACCGCCAATAACAGCAAAGGCAGACACCATAAATAATATCGAAATACTTCTCCATTTAAAAGTCCGCTTCCAATATGTCCGGATATCACAAATAAATCGGTAGGAATAAAATAGGCCTGCAGCATTCCGACAAATACATTTGGAGTCCAGCCTCTCATAGTACCGTACAGCACAACAGGAGGCCCGCTCGTATTAAAAGCTCCTCCCAGAACACCTCCCGTAAACCCAAACAGGGAAGCGTATCTGTCTGTTTTTATCCTCATCAGTGACGGTTGCAGCAGGCTGTATAGCGAAATCGCCATAATGACAAACCCTACAATGCCCTGCATAATATTTTCATTTACATGCTTCAGGAGAAATACGCCGACAGGCACACCAATCAAAGAGCCCAGGATTAGCCGAAACGCAGATTTCCAACGAACATATTTATAGCCTGCTCCCATCAGACACAGCGCAAGTGTAAGCCCGGACATGGCAAGCAGAGGAGTTGCTTTTTGGAGTCCAATGATGAGTACAAGAAAAGGAAGGGACAAAAGTGCATCTCCAAAACCAAAAGTGGCAAATATAGTACTTGCCAAAAACACCACAAGCATAATGAGCCACGGAACTTCCATGAATTAGGATTTTAAATATTCCGTCAAAGCTATGCTTTAAAAAAGTCCTGTAAAGTACTTCGGAACCACACCTAAGACAATCAATGCAATCACCCCTATCCAGGCTACCGCAGAATAAACCAACGGCGGTGAGACCCACACAACTTCCGCATCAGGTCGCTGAGTCATTGCTATAAGTACTTTGAAATAGTAAAATACAGATACTATGCTGACCACTATTGCAATGATGGCGACATAAGTGTATTGCGCCTGAATGGTGGACAGAAGTACTAAATATTTTCCGAAAAACCCAGCCAAAGGAGGAATACCTGCTAACGACAATGTGGCTATAATGAAAGCAATCGCCAATGCAGGTTTTGTGTAAAGCAATCCTTTAAAAGAATCGACGTTGTCATTTCCTTTTATATTGGATACGTAAATGATTACCGTGAAAATGGTGATGTTTGCAATAGCATAACCCGCCCCATAGTAAAATAGATTACCGGCTGAAACAAAATTGGATGCTACAATTGCCAATAAAAGGAATCCGGCATGTGATACTCCAGAAAACGCCATAATACGTTTTACACTTGTCTGCCATAAGCCTGAAAAATTGGATATCACAAATGTGAGCAAAATAAAGAAGACTATAATCGGTTCTACTTCCGGAATCTTAGTGATAAGAGCTTCTCCAAATAATTTGTAAATAGCTCCAAAAGCCGCAACTTTTGCAACTGTAATCATAAAGGTCGTGACTAACGAAGGTGCTCCTGTATATACATCCGGTGCCCAAAAGTGAAAAGGTGCCACAGAAGCTTTAAACAGCATAGCTGACATGATAGCCAATACTCCTACTATCAAAAGCGGCGAGAACGGCTTCATCACTAATGCGGTCTGAATTTCCTGTATATTAAATGAACCCGAAACACCATAGATTAAGGTGATTCCCATTAAAAGAAACCCTGTCATAAACGCTCCTATAAGGAAATATTTCATTCCTGCCTCATTGGAAGCCATGCTCTTTCTGTTACTCGCAGCCAATACATACTGAGATATAGACAATATTTCTATCCCGATAAAGAGAGTC
Organism: uncultured Chitinophagales bacterium; assembly: GCA_964653095.1. Taxonomy (GTDB): domain Bacteria; phylum Bacteroidota; class Bacteroidia; order Chitinophagales; family JADIYW01; genus JAMLHH01. Next base: position 26,695 of record CAZZEH010000017.1, on the reverse strand, counting down.
GCCATATTGCCGTAAGACACCATCATTAATGCACCAATGAGAGCAAAAATAAAGAGCGAAACATAATCGGAAATTTTATGTTCCTCCCGTTCAAAAAATTTATCTGCCAGCAGAATGATTAATCCTGTAAGCAGTAAAAGCAAGGACGAAAATGCAACTGAAAATTTATTTACCACCAGCATATCACTAAAGTGAGAAGAGTCCACACCCCAGTATGCTGCAATATTGTACACGGATAAAATAATAAGAACTGTTGCCGAAAAACCTGCAATTATTTTACGCAGTTTCAGCATATCCAGAATCATGATGGAAAGCCCGAGTACCGTAGTAATTATAAGTGTTCCCACAAGTATATTTTTATATTAATGCTAATTCTAAAATATGATTCAAAGCCGGCTGTACCAATTCTATCACAGGCATTGGATACACTCCCAAAACAAAAACTAATAAGACTAATGGCAGAAAAGTCAAATGTTCGGACAAAGTCAAATCTTTAAATTCTTTGGTGACCGTATTTGTATTTCCCAACATTGCTCTCTGAAACATCCTTAAAAGATATACAGAAGCCAAAATAATAGTCAATCCCGCGATTGAGCCTAAAATTATATTGTATTGCCACAGAGCAAAAATCAGCATAAATTCTCCCACAAATGCATTTGTAAAAGGGAGTGCAAAACCAGCTATAACCATGACAAAGAAGTAGGCAGAAAACCAAGGTGCTTTATCCTTAATTCCTCCCAAAGAATTTAAATCGAGCGAACCTGTTCTTCTTAAAATAATTTCTGCTGCAAAAAATATTCCCACTACATTGACACCATGTGCAAAAATATGTACTGCAGCCCCACTGAGTCCTATACTTTTAAGGCTAAATATACCGGCTACAATCAGTCCGACATGTGACAAAGAAGAAAAAGCAAAAAGTCTTTTCAGATTATTTTGCTGAATGGCAATCCAGGCGCCGTATATCACTCCAATAACTCCAAGCGTGATGACCAAAGGAGTATATTTTGCAACTGCAAACGGCATTATCGGAAGCATCCAGCGAATCATCCCGTACAATCCCATTTTTAACATTAGTCCTGACAGCAACATAGTACCCTGAGACGGAGCAGCCTCATAAGTATCAGCCTGCCAGGTATGAAGCGGCACAATAGGAATCTTAATGGCAAAAGCCAAAAAGAAGCCCAGGAATATCAAAGTCTCCGCAAACCCGCTTAAGCTTATTCCATACAGATTTTCCAACCTTAAATCTCCGGCTGTCAAATACAGCAGAATAAACGAAATCAGCATAAACAAACTGCCTGCGAGTGTATAGATAAAGAACTTTAACGTAATTTTCCGGGTATAATCGGTTCCCCAGAGCAGGGCTATAAAGTAAATCGGTATTAGAGAAAGTTCCCAAAAAACGTAAAAAACAAATCCTTCAGAAGCCATAAACACTCCTCCCATAGCTCCCTGCATAAACAAAATCAACGCATAGAGCGCCCGACTGTTCTTTGGAGTCGCTCCCATTCCAGACAATACAATCACAGGAGTAAGCAGATTATTCAAAATCAACAAAAGCAAAGAAAGACCGTCAATTTTAAGGTTGAAAAAGATATTAGGGTCTTCCAACCAACGGACACTGTATATCAAACCTTCTGTTGCTCCGCTACTAAAATCGAAATAAACTTTTGCCGTAAAAATCAGAGTAGCAACTGCACTCAGCAAAGCGATTTTATTGGCAGCCCTGTTACCTCCTAAGGTTACTAAAAGGGCACCAACAAAGGGCAGTATAAGTAAGGTAAGCGCTATCATTTAATACCAATCATAAAATATCCTATAATAAAACATATACTTAAGACCATTGCCAGAATATAAAATCCGGTCTGACCAGTCTGAAACGAACGCAACACATCGCCCGTAGTCATAGACAATCGCGCCGCAAGATTTACTATTCCGTCAATCAGCAGTCTGTCCACTACTTTGTACAGTAATTCGGACATCCACTGCACAGGACGTACAATCAGAGCATCGTAAATCTCATCTATATAAAATTTGCGATACACCAATTTTTGAAATCCGGCATAAGACACATCCTCACCGGGAACAACTTTTTTGGACAGATATACTACATACGCCAAAAAGATACTGATTAAAGCTCCTGCCGTAGCTATTGCCATCAGCATATATTCTGTGGATGCCGATAAATGTTCCACCGACTGTCCGACATCATGAATTACAGGAGATAAAAAATTATTTAGTAAATGGGGTCCAAATACATGAGGCAGCCCAATAAAACCTCCTAATGTAGCCAATATCGCAAGAATCACTAAAGGAATCGCCATGACTGCAGGAGATTCGTGTAACTTTTGTCTTTGTTCTTTAGTGCCCCTAAACTCGCCGTAAAAAGTCAGGAAAACCAATCTGAAAATATAAAATGCCGTCATCATAGACACCGCAACTCCCAGCCCCCACAATACCACATTCTGTTGAAAGGCCGCAGCTAAAATTTCATCTTTTGAGAAAAATCCGGAAAACGGCGGAACACCGGAAATAGCTAGTGAGGCTATCAGAAACGTAATAAATGTGACCGGCATATATTTGCGTAATCCTCCCATTTTTCGAATATCCTGCTCTCCGCCCATAGAGTGAATCACACTACCCGAACCAAGAAATAATAATGCTTTAAAAAAGGCATGTGTAAGGACATGGAACAGTGCCGTCACATACGCACCCACACCCAATGCCAAAAACATCAGACCCAACTGGCTTACGGTAGAGTATGCAAGTACTTTCTTAATATCATTTTGAGTAATTCCTACCGCTGCCGCATAAAGGGCTGTTGCAATTCCGATTATAGCCACAACTTCCAACGTAGCAGGAGAAAGACTGTACAATAGGTTGGAACGAATAACCATGTATATTCCTGCTGTCACCATTGTCGCCGCATGTATAAGAGCAGAAACAGGAGTCGGTCCTGCCATCGCATCAGGCAACCAGGTAAAAAGTGGAATTTGCGCACTTTTACTTGTGGCTCCCACAAACAGAAATAAGGATGCAAGCATAGCCATTGAGGGAGCCATCGCACCCAAAGACAGGGCTTCATCTACCTGATTGAACTGCAGAGAACCTGTGTAAAAGAAAATAAAGAACATTCCCAACATAAAGCCCAAGTCTCCTATCCTGTTCATGACAAAAGATTTCTTACTGGCATCACTGAATTCATTATTTTTAAACCAAAAACCTATCAGCAGATAGGAAGCCAGTCCTACACCTTCCCAACCAAAGAACATCCCAACATAATTGTCGGACATGACTAACATCAGCATAAAAAAGATAAAAAGATTTAGATGAGCAAAATACGTAGAATAATGTTCATCTTCACGCATATAACCTACTGAGAATATGTGAATTAAAGCTCCTACGCCTGTAACAAGCATAATCATCACAACAGAAAGTTGGTCAAGCTGGAAACCAAAATCAATCGAATAATTTCCTACACTAATCCAGCGAAACAAGTCGATTTGGATGGCTTCACCGCCGCCTGCCAAATGAAAAAAGGCCGGTAGAATTATAAAAAAAGGAATTACAATCACAGCAGAAGCAAAAGTCCCCAAAAGAGATTTTGATATTTTCTTTCCAACCAAAAAATTGATTAAAAATCCTATCAGAGGCAACCCTATAACAGCTAAATATAAATTTTGAGATGGCATGAGCTCAGTTAATCTTTAATTTTTGATAATACATTAATATCCACTGTTTTCAAATTTCTGTACAGCATCACCAAAATAGCGAGTCCTACTGCTACTTCTGCCGCCGCAACTGTCATGGAGAAAAACACAAAAACCTGCCCTCCTGCATCAGCATGCATCTTTGAAAATGCCACAAGCATAAGATTGACTGCATTAAGCATGAGTTCTACAGACATAAATATAACAATAGCATTCCTGCGGGAAAGTACTCCAAAAACACCGATAGAAAACAGCACTGCACTTAACCAGATATAGTTCTGAATCGGCACCCCACTGATTATTTCAATACCCATACCTTATAAATTTTGAAGTTTATGCTCCCGCTTAGTCAATAATACTGCTCCTATCATGGCTGAGTTTAAAAGAATTGATGTCATAACAAACGGTACAATGTATTCTCCTAACAGCACATGTCCCAATGTATGGATCAGCCCAATACTCTCGTCATTTGCGGACAGTACCAAATCATCTGCAACTTTCATCGAAGCCACCAAAACCAATAACAATCCGCCTGCTCCTACCGTTGCCGCTATCTTCCATAAAACGCTCTGAGTCAGTTCCGGCAAATCGTTCAGATTAATCATCATCACCACAAACAGAAAAAGGACTATAATGGCTCCGGCGTAAACAATAATATTTACTAACGCCAAAAATTGCGCATTCATTAATACGTAATGTCCGGATATAGAAAAAAAGCATACTATTAAAGCAAGAATACTGTATATAGGATTTTTGGCAGCTACTGTTACAATTGCAGAAATAACACCAATGAAAGCCAAAAAGTAAAAAATTAATTCAACGACTCCCATAAATTCCTAATAGTGCTTGCGTTTTGAAATATCAATTCTGTTATCCATAGTCTCCAGCAAATCTTCTTTTGTGTAGATAAAGTCGCTTCTGTTATCTTCCACATCTACTAATCGATCGGTCAGATAAATAGCTTCCTTTGGACAGGCATGCTCGCACAGACCGCAAAAAATACATCTGAGCATATTGATCTCATAGGTCGCGGCATATTTTTCTTCCCGATATAAATGTTCTTCACCCGGTTTTCTCTCCGCAGCGACCATAGTGATAGCTTCCGAAGGACATGCCACTGCACAAAGTCCACACGCTACACACCTTTCTCTTCCTTCATCGTCTAACTTAAGGACATGCTTACCTCGATAAGTCGTCGAGAACTCCCGCTGATCCTGCCCGTGAATGTAGGTAACTTTCTTTTGAAACAAGTGATTGATAGTCACACTCATTCCTTTTAAAATTTCAGGCAGATAAAGTCTCTCTGAAAATGTCATTTCTTTATCAGATACATTGACTTTCCTTTTGGATAAATTAAATTCAGTCATAGCACAATTATTTAAAAATCAGTACGACCGCCGCCGTAATGATAACGTTTGCAATAGCCAGCGGAATCAATTTTTTCCAGCCCAAATCCATTAGCTGATCATACCTGAATCTTGGTATTGTCCAGCGAACCCACCAAAATAAAAATATGAAAAAGAAGGTTTTAAGCATCAAAACACCAACTCCCATCAGCGTTACTATATTATGTGGCAGGATTTCATATAAAGTATTAATACCCGGAAAGTTATATCCCCCAAAATAAAGTGTTGCCATAATAGCTCCGGATACAAACATGTGGGCATATTCCGCAAAAAGGAAGAAGCCCAACTTCATGGAACTGTATTCCGTATGATATCCTCCCACGAGTTCGGCCTCACACTCTGCCAGGTCAAACGGTGTACGCTGTGCCTCCGCAAAAGCACATACTAAAAATATTATGAAACCCAACGGCTGATAAATGATGTTCCACTCCATTCCGTTCCAGCCGTTTTGCTGAGCTGCTATTTCGCCAAAACTCATAGAACCACTGACCATCACTAAAGCTATTAGTGACAGTCCCATTGGAATTTCATAGCTAATCATTTGAGAAGATGCCCGCAACGCCCCCATTAATCCGTACTTATTATTAGACGCCCAGCCTCCTATCATTACTCCATAGACTCCGAGTGCAACTACACCAAGCACGTACAAAATACCCACATTCACATCCGTAATCTGTAAGGCTATTTCCTTACCATTGATTATTAAAGAAGGCCCCCAAGGTATCACTGCACTGACCATCAACGCCACTAACATGGCTAACCCCGGTGCTATACTGTATAAAAATTTATTGGCATCCTGTGGTATAAAGTCTTCTTTATACATCATTTTGACACCATCTGCAAGAGGCTGAAACAAACCGAAAGGACCGGCTCTGTGTGGGCCAATACGGTCTTGCAAAAAGGCAGCAATTTTTCGTTCACCATATGTACTGTATGCTGCAATACCTAAAGTAACTGCAAAAATTATCACTATGATGATAGACTTTTCTATTAAAAACGCACTCAATTCCATTACAATAATCGTTTATCCGCGTTAATCACTACTTTTTTTAATGGCCTTTCCAAATAAGAATTTTGATTGAGTACCGACCATTTTTCATATTCTCTCGGTCCTGTAATCGTCCACTCGCTAACGCTTTTCTTTTCGTAACGGCAGGTATTACAGATAAATTCTTCTAATTCTCCGTATTCGGTTTTGCGTGAAGTGACCCGATAAATTTCATCACCAAAAAGCCAAACTGTGGCCTTTCCGCAACAAACATCACAATCTCTGTGGGCATCCATCGGCTTTAAAAACCAGACCCGGCTTTTAAATCGAAACGTTTTGTCTGTCAGGGCACCCACCGGACATACATCTATCATATTCCCTGACATTTCATTGTCAATTGCATTTCTGATATATGTACTGATTTGTGAGTCATTGCCTCTGTGGATGACCCCATGTACTCTGTTGGGAGTCAGCTGCTCGGCAACTCTTACACAACGATAGCACAGAATACAGCGATTCATGTGCAACTGGATTTTATCTCCAATATCTTCAGGTTCAAAAGTTCTTTTGTCATCCACAAAGAAAGTATCCACTACTCCATGGGCAAAAGATAAATTTTGAAGTTCACATTCTCCGGCCTGATCACATACCGGACAGTCTAACGGGTGATTTATCAGGAGTAATTCCACTACATTTTTACGAGCTTCCAAAACTTGAGGGTTTGTGATATTTTCTACCACCATTCCATCCATCACCTGAGTTTTACAGGACGGAGCCAATTTTGGTATAGGCCTTGGATCCTTTTCTGAACCCTGAGTTACTTTTACTAAACAAACTCTGCAATTTCCGCCAGTATTATCCAACTTGGAATGGTAACACATAGCCGGAGGAACGATATCGCCTCCTATCTGACGGGCAGCCTGCAGAATGGTAGTTCCCGGCTCCACATCTATTGTATGTCCGTCAATAGTTACTTTCATACCTCAATTTTTAACAAATTCATTCATAAACAGTCTCATTGGCTCCTCTGCAAAATGGTGGCGGTTTCTGACTTTCTCTGAATATTTTACATGATATTCAAATTCATGCCTGAAATGCCTCACTGCACTCGCTACAGGCCAGGAAGCAGCATCGCCAAATGGACAAATTGTATTTCCTTCTATTTTCTTAGTTATTTCTACCAATTGATCGATATCCTCCTGCACTCCATAGCCATGCTCTAATCTTCTCAACACATCCTCTAACCAACCAGTACCTTCTCTGCATGGACTACACTGCCCACATGATTCATGTCTGTAAAAACGGGAAAAATTCCATGTTCCCCGCACAATACAAGCTGCTTCATCATATACGATGAAACCTCCTGAACCCAGCATAGTACCGGTTTCAAAACCGCCTTCACTTAATGATTCATATGTCATCAGGCGACTTTCGCCAGTCGCAGTTTTCAGTATAAGTTCTTTAGGCAGAATAGGTACAGAAGAGCCTCCGGCGACCACAGCTTTTAAATCGCGCTCCTCGTACTGCATCCCGCCACAATATTCATCAGAATAAATAAATTCTTCTACCGGCAATCCTAACTCAATTTCATACACACCGGGATTTTTAATATTACCACTGGCAGAAATCAATTTGGTACCTGTGCTTCTTCCCATGCCTATTTTGGCATATTCTTCACCGCCGTGATTGACAATCCAGGAAACTACCGCCAAGGATTCAACGTTGTTCACCACTGTAGGGCAGTTATACAGACCGTTTACCGCCGGAAATGGCGGTTTCATTCTCGGAAAGCCCTTTTTACCTTCTATAGACTCTATAAGAGCAGTCTCCTCTCCGCATATATAGGCACCGGCGCCTGTATGAACGTAAATTTCTAAATCAAAGCCCGACCCTAATATATTTTTCCCTAACCACCCGGCAGCTTTAGCTTCCTGAATGGCTTTTTGAAGAATTCTCGCCACAAACATAAATTCGCCGCGTATATATATATAGGTAATATTCGTACCAAGAGCATACGCACTGCATATCAACCCTTCGATCAAAAAGTGAGGATTGTACTGCATCAGATATCTGTCTTTAAACGTACCCGGTTCAGACTCGTCCGCATTACACAACAGATAACGGGGAATACCTTCCGGCTTGGCCAGGAAACTCCATTTCAAACCTGTTGGAAAGCCTGCTCCTCCTCTACCTCTTAAACCTGACTTTTTAACCTCCTCGACCACCTCTTCCGGAGTCATGGTTTTTATCGCCTTTTCTACGGAGCGATACCCTCCCACTCCACGATAAACTTCGTAGTCTTTAAGATTTTTTACATGGTCATGTTCAAGAATAATTTTCCTGCTCATTATTCTTCCTCTTTTCTACATGAGTCAATAAATTCATCTATACTTTCTTTGGTCAGGTGTTCGATATATTTCTCTCCCACCTGCATCATGGGTGCATAACCACAAGCCCCGAGACATTCTACTTCCTGAACTGTAAACAGCCCGTCCGGAGTGGTCTCTCCCATTTTAATATTGAGTTTATTTAAAGTATAGTCTATCAAATCTTCTGCTCCTCTCAGACAACAGCTTTCCGTGTGACAAAACTGTAAATTGTACTTTCCCACAGGTTTAAGCTGAAACATAGTATAAAATGTAGCCAGTTCATATATCTGAATAGGCTCCAATTCCAAAAACTCTGCAATTTTATCCATTAAAGGTACAGTCAGATGACCGTATTCCTTCTGAACAAGAGTCATAATGGACAATACAGCAGACCTTTTCCTGCCTTCAGGATAACGTGTGATGAACTCATTAAACTGCTTAACGAGTTCTTTTGAAAATTGTATTTCTTGTGTATTCTCCATATTAAGCATCTAATTCTCCTGCAATTACATTTAAACTACTCAAAGTAGCTACCGCATCCGACAGCATACTTCCTTTAATCATTTCAGCATAAGCCTGATAATATATAAAGCATGGTCTTCTAAAGTGCAGTCTGAAAGGAGTCCGGCCTCCGTCACTGACCAAGTAAAAACCCAGTTCGCCATTACCGCCTTCTACTGCGTGATACACTTCACCTACCGGCATAGGCCACTCGCCCATAATTACCTTAAAGTGATAGATTAAGGCCTCCATATTGTGATACACATGCTGTTTGGGAGGAAAAACAAATTCCGGAGCATCTGCATAAAAGTTGCCGTCCGGAAGGTCTTTAAGAGCCTGCTCTATAATTGATATACTCTCCCAAATTTCAGCCTGTCTGACACAGTAACGATCGTAACAATCGCCGGATGTCCCAACAGGAACACTAAACTTAAAATCTTCATAAGAAGAATATGGCTCCATGACCCGAACATCATAATCTACCCCGGCTGCTCTGAGATTAGGCCCGGTAAAGCCGTAGTTCAACGCCCGTTCGGCACTGATACTGCCTACATTTATGGTTCGATCCATGAAAATCCTGTTCCGATTCATCAGTATTTCAAACTCCTTAAAAGTTTTCTTGGCAAATTCCAGCACATCGTATATCATGGCGATAATTTCGGGAGTGATATCTCTCTCCATTCCGCCAATACGACCAATATTGGAGGTCAGTCGCCCTCCGCAAATTTGCTCATAGATATCATATACTTTTTCCCGAATCTGATACACATAAAGGAATCCTGTCAAAGCTCCCGTGTCCACACCGATTACCGAATTACAAATAAGATGGTCGGTAATTCTTGCCAGCTCCATCAGAATCACCCGAATGTACTGTGCCCTTTTTGGAATTTCTATTCCGGCAAGCTTTTCTACAGTCATTTGCCAGCCTATATTATTAATAGGTGCAGAACAATAGTTCATTCGGTCTGTCAATGTAGTAATCTGATAAAACGAACGACGTTCTGCAATTTTTTCAAAAGCCCGATGTATATATCCAATCGTTGGTTCAGAGTCTAAGATGGTCTCGCCATCCATCAGTAAGATATTTTGGAAAATACCGTGTGTGGAAGGGTGTGTAGGTCCAAAGTTTAAAATATGCAATTCACGATCCGGGTCGTGCTCATGCTTCTTTATATACTCTTCAAATCTTCTTACAGACATATTTATTCATTATGAATTGATCTACCAAAGAATCTGTCATCAATATCCACTCTTCCGCCATCTTCCATCGGATATTCTTTTCGCATAGGAAAAATTTCCATTTCATCCATATTCAGAATGCGCTTTAAATTTGGATGGTCTTTAAAAATAACTCCAAAAAAATCATACGCTTCTCTCTCCTGCCAGTTTGCGCTTGAAAAAAGTGATGCCATACTAACTATTTCAGGGTTTTCTTCAGGCAAAAACACTCTCAGTCTCAAACGAATATTATCAAACAGATTGTGAATGTGATACACAACCGCATAACGCATTTCAGGCTCATAATCCGGAAACTGTATGGCAGTTATATCTGTCAGTAGAATAAAAGAAAGTTCTTCCTTCAGATATTTAATTACTTCATAAATATGAGATTTACGCACTTGAACTGTGGTAATCCCATAGCCTTCTTCTATATTACCCAAATCTCCTTCGAATTGAGTATTTAAACGCTGCAAAACTTGTTGTATGTCCAATGCCATAATCTTTACTGAATATCAATACCGTATGACCTTAACAATGTTTTGTACTCGGGAGAGTTTCTCCTTCTGACAGACTCGTTTTGTACTATTTCCTGAAGTTTTAAAATCCCCTGTAAAATTTGCTCCGGTCTCGGAGGGCATCCGGGTACATATACATCCACAGGAATAATTTTATCGATTCCCTGTAAAACACTGTAAGACTGAAAAATTCCTCCGCTCGTCGCACAAGCCCCAATGGCCATCACCCATCTCGGCTCTGCCATTTGAGTATAAACCTGCCTAAGTATCGGCCCCATTTTTTTGGCAATTGTTCCCATCACCATTAACACATCCGCCTGTCTCGGCGAAAATGACAAGCGCTCTGAACCAAACTGAGCCAAATCATATGTTGCAGACATCGTGGACATAAATTCTATACCGCAGCAAGATGTCGCAAACGGCAAAGGCCATAAAGAGTTTTTACGTGCCAGTCCTACTATCTGATCCAATGAAGTGGCAAAAAAGCCCTGTCCTTCTACTCCTTGAGGGGGAGCTTCTAACGTAATCGAAGTACCTTTTGCTAAAGACATAATTTAAACATTAACATTTCAATACGAACCGCATTATAAACAGTTAATCCCAATCCAATCCACCTTTATTGATTACATAAACAAATCCTATAAGAAGAGAACCTATAAAGAAGCTGATTTTAATCAGACCCTCTATGCCCATATCTCTAAAGTTGACTGCCCAGGGATACATAAATATCACCTCCACATCAAAGACCACAAATAATATTGCTGCCAAAAAAAACTTTACAGAAAATGGCGCTCGGGCATTCCCATAGGATTCCACCCCGCATTCAAAGCTTAAATCTTTCACTACCCCGCTCGTTTTGGGGCCAATCAATGCTGCTAAAATTAAAGTGGTCGCTACAAACCCAAAGGCAACTACAAACTGAATAAAAATTGGTAAAAAATCTATAGTGCTGCTCATACTGAAATAAAATACGCATCAAAGTTAGGGATTTAACAATGAAATACCTTAAGATTTTCTGTAAATCACATCAATAACACACGTGAAGTCTATTTTAGAATAAATCTAAGTTGTTGGTGATAATTATTACACATACATTAAGTAAATTCTAAAATAAATGAGGTCTAATAATTTATTTCACAAACTTGTTTTAGCTCATTGTTTGGCTTTAAGAAATGGGAGAACATTTTCCAAAATTCTACTTTTCGTTCCTTTAGCGATTTTATACCGTTTGGGCAAACAATATAGATCAATTTCGATTTTATCTCATTGTTCTATTTGTTTGTAACCACGGCATAATACCAGAATAAGACTTCGCTTTATCGGTCTATTTTGAATTTTAAATTGGTATTAAACACCTGTTATGTGTTATTTTCTTTCTCATGTGCCACTAAGCTCGTTCTACTGCATTGAGGTCAGGACTGTAAGGTGGTAAAAAAACTAAAGACAGCTTAGGGTGCTTTTTGAATGTTTGAATGTTTGGCTATTGCCTTTCTCTGCAAAACTAACGGTAATTTGCCCGCTTTCGTAATCATAGCTGCCAAATAGAGTTTGCCGCTCTCGCTTCTTTTGCTTACATAATATCTGTGGTTGCTTCCCTCTATGCGACCATTGATAGCCTACGGTTGCGGTGTTTGATAAGGAGCACTCATCTTCATATAATAACACAGCGTCAAGTTTTTCGAGAAGTTTTTTTTAATGTCTCTTTGAACTCTTCCTGCTTTTGCTTGTCTGCTTCGGGAAATATACCTCTGCTGCGCTGATAGCTAAATCCAAGACTTTTGATTATATTATATATTTGTGCCTTCTTATAGTGAATATTGTATTCTTGACCAATCCACTCTATGAGCATTGGACCTGTCCAGGTTGCGCTGTTGTAGCCGTAATCTTCCGGAGACTCTCTTAGTAAAGTTGCTATACGTTTGCGCTGCGTTTCATTTAACCGAGATGTCCTGCCTCTGCCTTCTTTATCTCTTAGCCCATCTATACCCTCTTGTTCGAATCGGTGTACCCAATTGGTTATTTGTTTGAAGCTGGTATTGTAGAGCTCTTCGAGCTTCCGGCTCGATTGCCCTAAGGACACCTGATAGACCGCATAAAGCCGTAAGCCTATCGTGTAGCGTTCGTCATCCCGAAACATGGCTTTAATTTCTTCGGGACGATAGTTGTTTATTTTTAAGGTCGGTCTGCCCATAGCATTACTTTATGAAGACAAAATTAATTACTATTTGTGTAATTATAGAATAGACTTTATGTAAACATAGCAATAAGGGTAAAAGTGAGAAAGTAAGCAAAGAAAGGAGCTACAGCCCAAACCAGAAAAAACCTTTTGATTGTGTTGTTTTGAAATGTTGCTCTGTATCCTTTTTTATGAATACTAAGCGCAATAAAAGCTGCTACATTCAATTGTACCAATGAGGTCGGAATCCCTTTGAAGACAGAAGCCAAAAGAAGTAAACTTGCCGTAATCACGGCGATAATGGTAGCTTGAAATGGAGATACTTCGATGATTTCTTTACCTGTCTTCTTAGTAACTTCATGACCAAGGAGAGAACTCCCTATGGCAAAACAAGGAGCCACAATCAAAACGGATAAGATAATAATCGGCCTAAAATTTTGAATGGCCCCTTGTCCAATCTCGTTTGCAGTCAATGAAGCAATCGGAGCAGCGGCATTGGCCACATTGTTGGCTCCGATGGAGAATGCCACGTAGAGAGAAGATAAAATCAAGACCGCTTTTAATCCTTTATGCTCTCTCAGCTGAGAAAAGCTACTGGAGGGAACAGTGCTTTTTATCATCGGAAAAATCCATTTTAAAAACCCAAACATCAGGATAAAACTGAAGATGGGAAGAATGACCCACGCCGGGATAATTTCATAAAAAAGTTTATGAGTGTTTAATTCTTCTAAGGCTGTTGCTGCTCCTGCTATAGCGAGTACGGTAGATTGACTGGTGGATTGTGGTACTCCGATTAGATTGGCAACCAGCAAGGATAATCCTATCGAAAGCAAAATAATAGAAGTGTTAAACGGAGTAAATAAAGATGGGGCTAATAACCCTTCACCTAAAGTGAGTGTCACTTCTTTACCCGCGAGCAAAGCTCCTGCGAGTACCATGACACCAAAAAGTCCGGGGATAGCGCTACGTCTGATGATATTAGCTCCGTATGCAGCAGAAAATGCGGGAGCTGTACCGCTTCCTCCCATATTGATAGCTAGGAACATGGATAATAAAAATGGGATGGTCAATGGGTGAATTAACTCTGACATTGAGATTGAATTTTGATTTGATATAAAGTGAATGAATATGAACTAAATGGATAAAGTATCTCTATGCATTAAATTGAATGACACTGAACGGAATCAGAATAGACATACCGTATTAAAATTTGAGTTACAAAGATATAAAATCCATTAAACCTACCACATAAGTAGGAATTAAAATTAAAAAATTATTTTTTAAGATTGGATTCTCTTTTAATGATGTCTGAAAGAGTCGCTTCTTTTAATCTTTGCACAGTCTCACGATGAATTTCCATCGCCACTTGTCGGATTCCGCAGGTTTCTTCATCTATACATTCTTCACAGCGTTCGTAGAATTGATGAGACACGCACGGGAGAAGAGCAATTGGGCCATCAAACAGTCGTATAATCTTTGCCATGTGGATTTCATCCGGACTCCCGTTGAGAGAATAACCTCCGAGTTTACCTCTTTTACTATTGAGTATCCTTACGTTTTTAAGTTCAGTCAATATAGACTCCAGAAATTTCTGAGAGATATTTTGTTCTTCAGAAATTTTACTCACCGGTATAGGTTGACCCTCCTGATGTTTAGCAATGTAAACAAGTGCGTTGATAGCGTATTTGGTCTTTTTTGAAAGCACTCTATTATCCTTTTTTCTGTGTTCCTCTCAAATTCATTGACATCATTGCGAAAATAACTATCGATAGCCTTTTATGCAAAATACCTGAAAACAATGATTCATATCAAAGATAGTACAGTAAAAATGAAATCATCTCTAATCAACGAAATATTAAGATGTCAATATGTCGATGAATGAATGTACCATCAAATAGCTATTGGAGGTGGCAATTTAGAGTCAAGAAGGAAAAAACTTCTCGTCCAATGCCATTTAGTTAAGGATTTTTGAAAAGGCGAGAAGTTTGAAAATGAGAAGATGAATCAGATATCTTTTTGAGTGCTGAGTCTCTGTGTGGTTCTCTGTCTATCGTCTCGATTTTATCCATTTCGTTAATCAAACCGCATCAGACCAAAGGCGACACTTTTTAACAATTTTTGTGTAATTATAAAATAGACCTTAAATAAATGAGGTGATAATCCGCATATATTTTTCTTTTAATCAATCTAAAATCTATTGACAATTTCACGGATTGACGATAAATAAGAACGACCAAACAAATTGAGATGTACCAGATACGGATAAAGCTGAAAAACAGGCAGTCTTTCTTCCCATCCCGACTCCGGTGAAAATTCTTCAGTATAGGATCGATAAAAGGTTTTGCCAAAACCTCCAAAAAGACGAGTCATAGCAAGATCAATTTCTCTGTGTCCAAAGTAAATGGCAGGATCATATAAAGTCGGAATTCCGTCTGCTGAAATCAAATAATTTCCACTCCACAAATCGCCATGTAAAAGAGCTGGCTTTTCCTCAGGTATTAACTCACTAAATCTGCTGCACAATCTTTCTGTCTGAGCCAAATCTGACTGCTCCAGCAAGTTAGAATCAAAAGCTAATTTTGCCTGAAATAGAATTCGGTTCTGAGCATAAAAATCAGACCAACTGTCTGTAAAACTGTTTGGTTGTAGCAGCGAGCCGATAAAGTTATCTTCAGTCCAGCCAAACTGATTGCGGCTACACCTGTGCTGACCGGCAAGTCCTTTGCCTAAAAGCTCCTGAGCAGTTTCTGAATTTGCTCCGGGTTCAATAAATTCCATCACCAAAAACTGCCGGTCCTCTGCCTCAAAATGAGTTAAAACCTCTGGGTATTTCAACGGACTGTTTTGAGATAAAAACTTTAAAGCACGAAATTCTTTTGCAAGCATTTTGGGATATCCGGATCTGTTGTTCATTTTTACCACATACCTTCTGCCATCAGCTTTTATCTTACACACCTGATTAATATCACCCCCGGATAAATTCCGCAGAAATGCCGGAGGATTTTTAAACCCGCATTCTCTTTGTATATCAGATAGGAAATCCATATATCAGCTAACAAATCTAATTATTCATAAAGAACTATTCTAAATACAAACTTTATCAAAAAACAGCCCTGACAATTTGTCATATTGTACAAATTAGCCTTATCTTTACGTGAATTTTAAAACTATCAATCAAAAATGGACGGAGTACTGATAAAACCCACTAACAATAAGATTGGCGAAGAAAGACAGGGTGAAGCTTTAGAAATGAATATGCCAATCCAGCCTCAGGGTTCCAAAAAATTTTATATAGAAAGTTACGGATGCCAAATGAATTTCAGTGACAGCGAAATTGTAGCCTCTATTCTGTTTGACAGTGGTTACAGCATCACTCAGGACTTTAGCGAAGCCGATCTTATCTTTATTAATACCTGTTCTGTACGGGAAAAAGCAGAACTGACTGTCCGAAGAAGACTGACCGAATTTAATAAAATTAAATCTATCAAGCCGGACGTCTTAGTAGGGCTTTTGGGCTGTATGGCTGAGAGGCTGAAAACCAATCTGCTGAACGAAGAAAAAATTGTGGATATAGTAGTTGGCCCGGACGCTTACCGCACATTGCCGCAACTTATCAGTGAGGCGGAAACCGGACAAAAAGCAGTTAACGTTATTCTTTCGAGAGAAGAAACTTATGCCGACATCATGCCGGTGCGTTTGGACAAAAACGGTGTCACTGCCTTCATTTCTATTATGCGCGGTTGTGACAATATGTGTACTTTTTGCGTGGTACCGTTTACGAGAGGACGAGAGAGAAGCCGGGATCCAAAATCAATAGTGGAAGAAGCACAGCATCTTTTAGAACGCGGATACAAAGAAGTGACTCTTTTGGGACAAAATGTCGATTCATACAAATGGAAAAACGATTCAGGAGAAATTCAGACCAATTTCGCTCAATTACTTGAAATGGTGGCCAAAGTCAGCCCTTCCCTCCGCGTAAGATTTTCCACTTCTCATCCCAAAGACATGACAGACGATGTACTATACACGATGGCGAAATACGACAACATTTGTAAATACATTCACCTACCTGTTCAGTCCGGAAACAGTGAAGTGCTGAAAAGAATGAATCGTACTTATGACAGAGAATGGTATTTGGACAGAATCAAAGCTATCAGGAGAATAATTCCCGAGTGCGGAATTTCATCTGATATGATAGCCGGATTCTGCGGTGAAACAGAGTCAGAACATCAGGATACTCTATCTCTTATGGAAGAGGTGAAGTATGATATGTCTTATATGTTCTATTACTCTGTACGTCCCGGAACACTGGCTGCAAGAAAATTTGAAGATGATGTACATCTTACCGATAAGAAGAGAAGATTACAGGAAATCATACAGGCTCAAAACAGGCATTCCATGGAACGGAATCTCGCCGATATAGGCAAAGAGCACATTGTATTGGTAGAGAAGCCTTCCAAAAGAGATGAGAATGAATATTGTGGCAGAAACGACCAAAACAAAATGGTCGTCTTTCCAAAAGAAGACAGTAAGCCGGGTGATTATGTAAGAGTTTTGGTAGAAGAAGTCTCCACAGCTACACTTATCGGAAAAATAGTTGGAAAAATAGAACACCCATAATATATGCAGGAGTTGCAATCAATTAAACAGAGATACGGAATCATTGGTCAGTCACCGGCTTTAAATCATGCATTAGAAACAGCAGTGCGGGTTGCCCCTACTAATCTAAGCGTACTGATAACAGGAGAAAGCGGTGTAGGAAAAGAAGTATTTTCTCAAATCATACATTCGCAAAGCACCAGAAGGCACGAAAAATTTATTGCCGTGAACTGTGGAGCCATACCCGAAGGTACTATTGACTCCGAACTTTTCGGACACGAGAAAGGAGCTTTTACGGGTGCACACGAAAAAAGAAAAGGTTATTTCGAAACGGTGGACGGCGGCACCATTTTCTTAGATGAAATTGGTGAACTTCCCGCAGGAACTCAGGCAAGACTGCTCCGCATATTGGAATCGGGAGAATTTATTAAAGTAGGTTCTTCATCGGTACAAAAAACAGATGTCAGAGTGGTAGCTGCCACAAATGTGAACCTTTCCGAATTGGTGCAGAAAGGTAAGTTTAGAGAGGACCTGTATTACCGACTCAATACCGTTCCGATTAAAGTTCCCCCTTTACGAGAACGCACCCAAGACATTCCGCTTCTCTTTAGGAAATTTGTAGTAGATTTTTCTGAACAGTACAGGCGACCTCCTATTCAATTAACAGATGAAGCGAGAGGAGTTTTGTTGGAATATGAATGGCCGGGTAACATCAGACAACTCAAAAATGTTGCCGAACAGACATCAGTACTGGCAAAGCAAAAGATAGTAGATGCAGATGAGCTTCGGTCTTTTTTGCCAAAAGACGGTCAGACCACCCGGTTACCGGCTCTGGTAAAAGGAGTTTCCGAAGAAAGCTACATGAGCGATCGGGAGATTTTATACAAAATGATTTTTGATATTAAAAACGATTTGAATGACTTGAAGCGTTTTGTGTGGAATGCAAGCCAAAGTGAGGCTTCTGACTTTGAAAAAAGCGGTGAATTTAAAAGTTTTCGCAGCGTCAGTCCTGATACCGAAATACATAAATTCATATCAGACAAAAACATTCCTGAATCACCTCCACACTTCCAAAGAGAGCAGTCTTCTCAGG
This sequence comes from uncultured Chitinophagales bacterium, assembly GCA_964653095.1. Classification (GTDB taxonomy): domain Bacteria; phylum Bacteroidota; class Bacteroidia; order Chitinophagales; family JADIYW01; genus JAMLHH01. The sequence continues at coordinate 8,114 of CAZZEH010000017.1, read as the reverse complement.
AATATCCAACTATAGTAGAAAACCATACTGCGTATGAAGAAGAGAGTATCGAACAGTCTTTGTCCATTGCAGATATGGAACGTGAGCTAATCATAAAAGCTCTTGACAAACATAAAGGGAAACGAAAAGATGCCGCACTGGACCTTGGGATTTCGGAACGGACGCTTTACAGAAAAATTAAAGAATACGATATCAATGCGTAAACCGTATCATAATCTTTTTGTCCTGATTTGTATTACACTAATCTTCAGTTCCTGTAAAATATACAGATTTACAGACGCAAGCGTAGATCCGAATATAAAATCCGTCACTGTCAATACCATGCAGAATATGGCCGCCATACAGGTTCCTTCAATAGCTCCCTTATTAGTCGAAAAACTGCAGGAGCGTTTTTTAAGAGAAACCGGGCTGAGAATGATTCAGGATGGCGGAGATATAGAGTTTAGTGGGGTTATAGTAGATTATCATATCGATCCGGTCGCGATTACACATACCGAGACCGTAGAGCAAAACAGGCTGACTATAAGTATAAAAATTGACTTCATCAACAGAATTAATCCGGACAAAGATTTTAGTACTACTTTCAGAGAGTCGGAAATATATGAAGCCAGCAAATCTTCCAATGAAGTGGATGATGAGATAGCACCGATTATAATTGACAAGTTAGTTCAGATTATCTTTAACAAAGCTTTTGTAAATTGGTAAAATGAATGTATCGCCTGACTATATCACATATCTTGAACATCCGGAAAAAATTCGGAATTTAGAGGTAGAAGTGATACAAAATTGGGTCACACAATACCCTGCATCTCCAATTTTCAGAGTAATGCTTGCAGCAAAGTATCAGCTTGACAATCATCCGATGACAGCAGATGGGATTGGAGAAGCAGCCTTTTATGTACAGGACAGAAAAGTTTTCAAACAGCTTCTGAGACAATGGCAGGATGATAATACTGTCAGCCCTGCTCAAAGCACAGAATCAATCGAAAATCAGTACAAAACAGACACAGCAAAATTATCCGAAACAGAGTTGGCAGAAGAGGTATCCGCTGAAGAAGAAGCCCTAAGCGATTCGGAGGCAAAAGGTCTGAAAGAATTTATAGAAGAAACCATAGGAAAAACTGAATCGGAAACATACAAAGACGATACAAAAACACAATCTTTTTCTGAAAGCGATAAATCGGAGAAAGAAGACACTGATATCCCTGGCCACGTTGCAGAAAAACCGGAGGAGAAAGATTCTGACTCCTATGAAGAAGATGATGTAATTTCGGAAACACCTGTCAAAAAAAATATTGAGTTTGACGAAGTCCCGCAAGCTGGCATTTCGGAACACACAGAAACCTTCATTGAAGAAGGTATAACGGAAGAAGACGACATTGAATTTCTCAAAAAAATCGGAAAGTATGAAGCTCCGAAAATTGAGACATCAGTAGAGGAAACAGGCGAGTGGATCTTGGATACTCCGGGGACTGATGTACACGTTTTATCTCATACAGATATAGTGGATACCCTTTTAGCTTCGGATGATATTTCACATCTACTGCCTTGGATAGAAGAATTTAATTTCCCATACCCGGAAAGTACAGACTCAAACCAATCCGTAAAAGAAACTGTCCTATCTGCTCCAGACGAGGACAAAACGGATAGTGCCGAACAAGACAAAAGTGTGGTGGACAGCGAAAAAGATTCTTTTGTAAAAACCGCTCAAAATCTTCAACACAAATTTTCTTTTGATGAGTGGCTTCATATTTTAGAACAAAAAAAGAGCAATCCCGAATCAGCTCCGGCCTTTGACTTACCGACTCCCGAAATATTTGATTTTACAGAACTTGACTCGACAAAAAATATTGTAAAAGACCTGAGTCCGACAAAAAATAAAGATGTCGAACAGGATATAAACGAATCATTCGTTAGAGAGCTTGCATCCGACAGTATTTCATTAAAAAAAGGAATGGCCACTGAAACTTTAGCATTGTTGTATACCAAACAGGGAAAAATTGATTTGGCCATTGATGCTTATAAAAAACTTATGGAGAAAAATCCGGAAAAAAGTAGTTACTTTGCAGACCAAATTAAAAAATTAAAACAATAGAAATTATGTACGTAGTACTTACAATTTTGTTGATTGCTATCAGTCTCTTTATCCTGGCAATTGTATTGGTTCAAAATCCAAAAGGAGGCGGAGCGCTCGGCTCTGCATTTGGAGGAGCCGCATCCAATATCGTTGGTGTACAGCGCGCCGGTGATACATTAGAAAGACTTACCTGGGGAGCTGCTATTTTGATGCTGATTCTTTCAGTAGGCTCCACCTTTTTTCTGCCTAAACAGTCCGTTTCTACAAAATCAAAAATAGAAATGAGCAACACCGCTCCTATGGCTCCAATTCAAAATCAGGCTCCGGTAATGAGCATTCCGGGCAGTGGTAATCAGGATAACTCCGGACTTAATCCAAGCGACAACGAATAACTTCTTTTTCAGACAACAAAAAAGAGACTGCAAAATTTTGACAGTCTCTTTTTTTATTTTGCCAATAAATTAAGATGCTACTCTTTGAACGATAAAGTAGCTTTAACCTCTACCACATCCCAAGTTTTGCTGACACCATCTCCTCCCATGTGCAAATCATAACAGGCATCATGAAGAGTTTTTAATGCTTTTAATGCTTTGAACTCATTCAAATCTAATGTCGCAATCAATTCTGCGGTGTTATTCTCCAATGAGATTTCAGCCGGCACAATGACATTGACACCATTCATTCTCAAATCTACCGTCCATCCGTTCCCGTCTGAATTAAATTTACCTTTTACAGTACCCGGTTCCATCATCTGCTCAAAAAAGTTTTTTCGAATTGTTTCGTCTCGCGCAGTATCGTTGGTCTCCAGTTCAAAAGAATTTAGAGTAAACTGAACTCCGTCCAAGACCTCTTCAAGTGAGTTTCCGCTCCGGATATCAGTGATTTCAATTTCTGTAAACCAGCCTTTTACCGGAACCTTTTCTGTCGTTTTAAAAGCGGTCCACTCCACAGTTGCCGATTCGGTTTCAGGAATTAATGCATAATCTTCTACTTGCTCACTTTCGCTTATCGCATCATTTTCAGATTGCGGTGTATTGTTACAGGCAATCAGATTGAGTCCCGATAAAATGAGGATTGATAAATAAAACTTTGTTTTCATCTTAGTTCATTCTGTTTTTTAAAGTAATTAAATAAGGTCTGTGTAAAACCTACTCTGAAACAAATATAGATTCTATTTGTTTGCAGTCTAAAAAATTAAATAAAATCAGTAGCTCCAACAGGGATCGAACCTGTATCTAAAGTTTAGGAAACTTTTGTTCTATCCATTGAACTATGGAGCCCTTTAAAAAGAAATCTTAAACCCAATTCAAAAAATCAGGCTACGGCTCAAAAATAACAAAGTCCTTCTTATTTTCTTAATGCATTTTACAGAAACACCTATTTATAGAATCCCGGCAGAATTTGCACTTAATCAGAATATTGACATATATGCGTATATGATTAAAAGAGATATCCACATTCGTTTCACAGTATAATAATAAGTTAATTTTGCAAAAGCTGTATTTTGCATTACCTTTAAGTTCCATAGCTCAGGCTTCAATTTCTTAGTTATGGCAAAATTTATCTTTGTTACCGGCGGCGTAACATCATCACTTGGTAAAGGCATTCTGGCAGCATCCTTAGCCCGATTACTCAAATCCCGCGGACTTCGCGTGACTATTCAAAAATTTGATCCGTATATCAACGTGGATCCCGGTAATATGAATCCGTTTGAGCACGGAGAATGCTATGTCACGGAGGATGGAGCCGAGACCGATTTAGATTTAGGACACTATGAAAGATTTTTGGACACCTACACTTCTCAGGCCAATAATGTAACTACGGGCAAAGTTTATTTGGAAGTTATAAACAGAGAGAGAAATGGCGAATTTCACGGAAAGACTGTACAGGTTGTTCCCCACATCACCAATGAAATCAAAAGAAGAATGCTCCTGCTCGGAGACAGCGGAGAATACGATATTATCATAACTGAAATTGGGGGCACGGTCGGCGATATCGAATCTCTGCCTTTTATTGAGGCCATCCGACAGCTTAAATGGGAGTTGGACGAAAAAAATTATATTGTCATACACCTGACTTTAGTTCCTTATCTGAGTGCAGCTCAGGAGCTGAAAACAAAACCCACCCAACACTCAGTAAAAGAGTTGCAGAGTGCCGGGATACAGCCACATATTCTTATATGCAGAACCGAACATGAATTGGGGCAGGAAAGGAAAAATAAGATAGCACGATTTTGCAATGTCGATTATAAATCCGTAATCGAAATGCGGGATGCAGATACTATTTACGACGTTCCGCTGAATTTGCTCAAAGAAAATTTGGACAGTATTGTTTTAGAACGTCTTGGGTATAAAGATTTCCCGGAACCCGACCTCAAAAAATGGACGAAATTTATAGCCCGACATAAGAATCCTCAAAAATCAGTTACAATAGCCGTAGTAGGCAAATATGTAGAACTCAAAGACGCATATATCTCTATTTACGAATCTTTCATTCATGCAGGCGCTCAATACAGCTGTGAGGTCAAAATCAAACAAGTACAATCTGAAGACATCCACGCAAAAAATGTAACTCAACTGCTTTCAGGATTTGACGGTATATTTGTAGCTCCGGGCTTTGGGAACAAAGGAACTAATGGCAAGCTCGAGGCTATAAAATTTGCACGCATTCACAAAATTCCGTTTTTTGGTATTTGCCTTGGAATGCAGCTGTCAGTTATAGAGTTTGCAAGAAATATATTGGATATAAAAGATGCCACTTCAGCTGAATTTGATACAAATTCGAAAAACATATTTTTTGACTCAATGGAAGAGCAGAAAGAAACGGTCCGTTTAAAAGGAAAAATGCGAATCGGTTCACATGCCTGTGAATTAAAAGAAGGTTCTATCGCACACAGAGCCTATAATGTGGTTACGGTATGGGAAAGACACCGACACCTGTTTGAACTCAATAACAAGTTTCTGCCACAGTTGGAAAATGCCGGAATGATTGCCACAGGTATTAATCCGGATACCAATTTAGTTGAAATTATAGAACTTCAGGATCACCCTTGGTTTATGGGCGTACAGTTTCACCCTGAATTTAAAAGTACAATCCTAAATCCACATCCCTTATTCCTTTCGTATATTCAGGCAGCAATTAAGTACCGGGAATCGCATATGACTTTCGATGCTTCTCTGTTTTAGCAGACACTACTGCGGTTAAATTTATATTTTTACTTTAAATTTATTTGCCATGAAAAAAATTGTTACCGTATTGGCACTAACCGTTATAGTCTGTGCTGCGATTGTTTGCTATAATTACCTTAAAATCTCTTCTAAGCAAATACCGGCAGAAGGGATCAAAACAGATATTCGCGGCATAACAGGTGCTGAAGAACGCCTTGCCCAATCCCTGACTTTTAAAACTGTATCGTATGAAGACAGCAGCCAAACAGATTTTGGTGAGTTTCTAAAATTTCATGAGTTCCTGAAAATATCTTTTCCGAACGTCTTTTCTACACTTAACCTGGAACTGATAAACAACTATACAATTATTTTGCATTGGAAAGGTAAGGACAGCCAGTTAAAACCGGGAGTAATCCTGGCACATCAGGATGTCGTTCCGGTATTAGAAGATACGAGAGATCTTTGGTCTGTCAACCCGTTTGAAGGAGTAATAAAAGAAGGAGTACTATGGGGTCGCGGCGCAGTAGATGATAAGATTAATCTGATGGCACAACTGGAAGCTGTAGAGTTTTTGATACAGGACAATTATACACCCGAAAGAGATATTTATCTAATTTTTGGACATGATGAGGAATTAGGCGGAGAGCAGGGCGCTTTAAAGGCGGCACAATGGATGCAAAGAAAAGGTATAGAAGCAGAATTTGTGTTAGACGAAGGCGGTTTTGTGACGAACGAAAAAGTTCCCGGGATGAGCCAGCCGGTGGCATTAATCGGAACGTCCGAAAAAGGCTACCTGAATTTAGAGTTGTCAGTCCGAATAGAAGGCGGACACTCCTCGATGCCGAATGAGCAAAATGCGATTAAGGCAATGAGCGAAGCCCTCATTTGCTTAAGTCAAAATCCTTTTAAACCTGAACTAACTCCTTCTGTACATGATTTCATAGCACATATCGCTCCGCACTCTTCATTCTTAAACCGACTGGCGATGAGCAACTTATGGTTATTTAAACCATTAGTTTTTAAAATATACAGTCAGACCGGAGCGGGCAATGCAATGATTAGAACAAGCATGGTACCTACCATAATACGGGGTGGAGAAAAATCCAATGTGATACCCGATGTGGTGACCGCAATTGTAAATTTCCGATTACTTCCGGGTACGACTGCAAAAGATGCAATTGCCCACACAAAGAAAGCAATTAATAACCCTTTAATTTCTGTTACACCTTTAAGTGAACAGCTGGAAGCTTCCGAAATCTCCCCTATTGACACAGATGCGTTCAGATTAATATCCAACTCCATTCATCTTAATTTTGAGAATGTAATTGCCACCCCATTTTTAATGATAGGCGGTACAGATTCAAAGCACTTTAATATCGTTTCTAAAAATATTTACAAGTTCAGCCCGATGCTCGATCCTATTGGTTTTCATGGAGTCAATGAACGCTTAGACCTTGAGACCTATCCCAAAGCAATCGGATTTTATACCGATTTGCTGAAAGGACTATAAGGGCAATATATTCGATATCTATTAAGCCTGTTGAAACGCAGTCATATATTTAAAACAGTCTCTATTCCTCCAAAAGGCCGTGAATATACTCTTCGAATTCTTCTTTAAACTTTTCAAATAAAATACCCGTAGCCGGTCCGTTAAAGCCTGTGTAAATTTCTCGTATTTTGCCCGACTTATCCACTAAAAAAGAGGTCGGGTAGATACCCGTATGGTCAATCATCGGAAATTTATTTGCCACACTTTCTTTTCCCAGCTTACCGCCTATCAGAAAAGTAGTACTGATTCCCTTTCTCTGCTTAAAATTTCGGACGCGTTTTTGTCGCTCCGATTCCCCGGCAGGTGTTTCAAATGCCACTGCAATAATCTGTACTTCCGGAAACTTCTCCTGCAATTCCTGAAAATAATCTATCTCATCCACACAGTTTGGACACCAGGTACCAAAAATGCTGACAATGGTTACTTTATTATTGGTCAGTGAATCAAAATTTTGCCATACTCCATTTTCATCTTTCAAATTCAGATTGAAAGGCTGCTCATTTTTCAGTTTAGTAATAGATCGGGTATCCGGCAATTCAAAACTTTCATCCAGCACTGCCTGAAAAGTCGTCGAATTGGAGGTCGTGGACAGAATTTTTCCGGTAAGTTTTTCATCCTGTACTTTTCCTTTCAACTGAAAAATCATACTTCCCTGAAAAGAGCTCAGATAAAACTCCTCCCCGTTTATTTCCCCCTCCAAATATCTGTAATCTCCTGCTCTTGTTCGCATAGTGCCATAAAGCTTATTACCGACCTGATTAAATTCAAAAACAGCCTGATAAGAACGTGTGGGCAACTTCACCTCTACCTTCCATTTTCCTCCAATATCATTTTTAGGCAGAGAAGTTATTAAAGTTTCCTTTCTTAACGATGTTTTGAGTGACCTTCTGACAGGCTTCTCGCTATCATAATTAATCCAATATCCTGTGCGTTCCCGTCCATTTCCCACTAAGGCTATTTCCGCATTATAATCCGTAAAACGGTAGAATACAGAATCTCCGCTTTCTCTTACAGGCTCCAGAGTGATTGACTCCGAAGCATTTCTCACATGTAAAATTTCCTGATTGTTTTGAACAGAAATTGACATTCTAAACGGCAGCCAATCGCCTGTATCATTTTGAATCAAAAGGTTGTAATGGAAAATATTTTGTGCCGAAAGCCATAGAGGCAGTAACGAGAATATGGGTAAAAATTTTTTCATCTAAAGTCGTTTAATAAATTTCGCAAAGGATAACAAAGCTAAAAATCTTAAGTACAGAATTAATCCCTGAATTCAACTAGTAAATGCAACTTTTTGTGATGGAGAAAGAGGATTTATTTT
>CAZZEH010000016.1:0-74531 GCA_964653095.1 uncultured Chitinophagales bacterium | reverse complement strand
CGCTCCGGCATTCGCAACAGATGCAGGTGTACAGAGTTTCACCGTCATCTCATCAGATTTACTGCCACACTCATTGCTGACCGTCCAGCGCAGGACATAGGTCTTGCCGAACACACCGCTAAAAGTACTGTTGGGATTGGAAGCATCGTCAAAGCTGCCGCCCGTACCGCTCACAATACTCCATACGCCTGTACCCACACTCGGAGTCTCGGCAGACAGAGTGGTAGTAGTTCCCGATACTTCTAACTGGTCGGCTCCGGCATTGGCAGCAGATGGAAGCGGACAGTTTCCGCCCGGTACCACAAAGTCATCTCCTTCTATCCATGCAGACTTGTCAAATATGCTGCCGTCAGCAGACATATTGCAAATGGAGATCATCTTCCAGTTATATTGTCCGTCCGGTAAATCTTTGGCCATCCACTCAGATGGTACACTTGTATAGGCTCTGACATTTCCGGTGTTTTTATCTGTCACGATAAAGGCATGCACATTAGAACCCTCAGTACCCGACCAGGAAAACGTGACGTTATAACCCCAAACCGATGTCTGTAAATTTTGAGGTGTCCCACAATCGGCATACAACCGAATGGGTAAACATAAAATAACTAATAAACAAGCGAAGCGATATATCTTTTTCATTTATGTAGATTTAAAAAACACCGATAAGCCTGATTTTCAGTCGTAATCAAGTGTTCCACAAATGTACAATGGAGATATATCAAAAAAAATAGCCAAAATGGCTATTTTTTTGGAGGCGGCAAGTGAATCACGATGATATACCAATTGGTATCTTTAAACTTATAAATCCTGAAAGGATTATAAGAAAAACAATCAGATGAAGAGCAACTCTACAGAAGTGACATTATCTATCCTATCATTTTATGATGCCATCCCTTCGGGATTGTCATCTACCCTCAATCCTCTTTAACTAAACGACATTGGACAGCAGACTAATGCGTTCTTTTCTCTTCTTGGTCACTTCGAGAGCTTCTGCGCAAGTCTTGATTCTAAAAAAATCTATCTATAAATTTTCGACTATATGCAGCTATCGTTACAACACCGGAACCACAAAACATTTGACCGCTAAAATATAATCCGTTTTGTCCCTGTCGTTTTTTCATTTCTGCATACCAACCATTTTTGCTGGCCAAAAGAGATGCCGGATTGGAATATTCAAAATCTTCATAAGAAAGTATGCTGTCCATCCGGGTATCCATCTTAGGCAGGGTGCGTTTCAATGTCGCCAGGTATTCCTCTTCTGATTCTTTGGTGTTTAAGTAAACTGCTGCGAGAGCTATAGGTGCAGCATAAAATTTTTCTATGCCATACACATCAGAACTCACTTTCATATCTTTGTACCCCATTTTCATAGGATTACGCCCATCACCCACTAAGACCGGAGCAGGGAATTTCTTATTGTTCCATGATTTTAATTTTAAGGTCCAGACTCTGGTGTGCCTTTCAGGCTTACCTTCCTGCATCAGTTTACTCAAATCCTTATCTCTTACTGACTGAGCAGCAAGGTGAAGTGGACAGCAAAAAATTAATGAATCAGTATCGGTCGGATTTCCGTTGACATCAAAATGTACTTTTTTGTTTTCAAATCGAATATCACTGACAGTAGCGTTCAGGCGTACATCTAACTGATGTTTTTCAACCAATCTTTGAAAAAACGGCTCATAACCTCCTTTGAAATACAGATAATTTCCTATGGAAGGACGGTTGATGAAATCTATCAAATTTTTATTTTTATTCCATACCGGATGCCATCTGATAATAGTGGCGAATGGTTCTTTTGAAAGAAATTTGTGAAGGTAAGGGGCCAGATAATGTGCTCTGGAAGCCATGTTGTACGAAATCGGGAGCGTATGAGCCGGCCCCATGAAAAAGAGATCCGCCACGTAAGCAGAAAAAGTTGCAAAAGCTTCCATTTGGGTTCTTTTCCCCCATTCTTCTGTGCCTTCTCCCGGCAGACAAAGCCCCTTTTCGTGGATTTCTTCTATATCATAGCATTTTTCTATTTCGCATAAAAAATCGTATCCTTTTACAAAATCAGACAATATCTTAAAGATGTTATACTTTTTCAAAGGCTCGGGAATTTTTATCCGCTTGCCTTTTTCGAAGTCATAAAAAATAGCATCAGGATAATTGCCCATCGGAAAATCGGGCGAATCGGCAAGACGCATGAAATCCGGCTGCACATGATGTCCGGTGAGACTGGTGGCTGGAATCAGCTTGGTAGAAAGATCGTAAGGTCTTCCATCGTGAAAAGTAGTACTTGTAGAAGTTGCGATTTTAGCTCCCTTTTCATAAAGAGTTACTTCATAGCCCTTTTCTTTCAAATAGATAGCTTTGATGATGCCTGAAACACCAGCTCCAAGGATAGCGATTTTCTTCTTGTTCATAAGTGGTTTATTTTAATTTTTTTCTGTCAATCCGGCACACAATAGCAGGAATAGTTAAAATCTTTGAAAATGTGAGTTAAGTATATTGTGCCGTTAGTGTTGTTAGCAAGTAAACATGTGAAACGGCATATCTTCCCCATGATATTTTATTAGAAGTTTGAAAACACCGACAAACCTGTTTTCCAATCGTCATCAAGTGCTCCACAAATGTACAATGGAGATATATCAAAAAAAATAGCCAAAATGGCTATTTTTTTAGGAGGCGGCAAGTGAATCGCGATAATTTACCATTTGATATCTTAAAACTTGTAAAACCAAATAATCCCGAAGGGATGAAATGATTATAAGAAAAAGAATCAGATGAAGAGCAACTCCAAAGGAGTGACATTATCTATACTATCATTTTACGATGCCATCCCTTCGGGATTTTGTCTGTCGTAAATGATATCGTTTTACAATAATAGCATCCCTTCGGAATTGTCATTTATCTTCAGCCCTCTTTAACTAAGCGACATTAGTCAATCATCTCTAATCCGACTATCAATTCATATCCCCAGGAGGTCGCATATTTCTACCAATGCGGTATTGTTGCGTGCCCCTACTCTTTTTCGGGCGGCTTTGAGATGATTATTGACCGTATGAGAACTAATATTTTGCAGCATTGCAATTTCGCGAACTTTCATACCCAGAGCCCAATTTCGGATACATGCCAGTTCAGTCTTGGAGACGATCTCTTTGTTTCTTATCTTTCTCTTATCTGAAAACCATGTATATACATTTTCATCCGTCATGATGCGAAACCAGTATTTATTTCCTTCCATCAAATGCAGCACATTTTTTTGATGGCACAGGAGTATTTTGGACTGTCTGTGCCCGTTCAGTACCAATGGGACAATATGCCATGCCAGACGAATGGGGCGACCACTCATGGTAGTTGCTTTTGCTCCATATAAAGTGCTGCTAAAATACATGTTCTCCGAAGCAGAAAAGTTTTCCATAAGTTTTTCATGGACATTAAGGCACTCTTCCAACACATGAACATCCTCTAACACTTTAGGGTAAATCGCTTTGAAAGAGGTAATCTTTTCCATTGGATGTAAATCCCAAAACTGATTAAAATTAGGAGATACACTTTCGTATTCAAGTGTAGTTTTATTGATCAGCATTAATACGATGTTGCGATTTTCCGCATATTCATTCAGATAGGTATAATATTGCTGCCTTTCACTTTCATTCAATCTGTCAAAATCATCCGTTTTGCTGATAGCATTCAATATAGCTTGTACTTTAACGGTAATCAGAGAGTCCATTGATATATTTACCTATATCTTGTAAAGATAATTTTTTAAATTAATCTTTTTAAAATGTATTTAAGGAAAACTGCCGGAAGGCTCCCTCGAAATTGTTCTGGCGAAACTTATTAAGAGTACCGTCTGCCTCTGGTAAATCACTTCTCAGCCACCAGTGTGACCACTCACCCTGTACTGCTCCTGACACAGATGGATAGGGCAGCGTAATTTTACTGTATAAACTATCGTATCAGTTTCACTTCCACTCTCCGGGAATAATTCAGATTTTTTGAATCATTCTCCTGACCAACGGGTAAAGTTTTTATTCTTGAAGGAGAAATATTGTGAACAGATTCTAAATAGTTTTTTACCGCTAACGCACGTTTTTCGGACAGTTTCAGGTTAGACGCTGCATTGCCGGTAGGGTCAGCAAACCCTTTAAGTTCCACACTGAGTTCAGAATAGTTTTTCAGTTGATTGGCAATTCTATCCAAATTCAGTTTGTACTGATTTTCTACTTCCGATTTTCCTACTGCGAAAAATACTCTGCTGATTGGTTGGTTCAGGATATTTTCAATGATTTGAGTATAGTCTTCCTGTTTCTCCACTGTAGAAGTATGAATGATTTGTGATGTGGGTGCAGGCTTTTCTTCCCGGCTTAGCATAGCTTTCAATAATGCAATCAGGCTGTCCTGACTATTTCGAATGTCTGCAATTTGTTTTTTTAGCTGTTCATTTTCTTCCGAAAGCAATTGACCGGAGCTTTTTGGAGATACAGTTTCATTTTCAATCGGGTCCGTATCAGAAACTTTTATACTGCCGGATATTTGTTCTGCATTACCTTCATCTTTTAGTTGCACTTCCTCAGAGATTTCTTCTTTTACAGAAAGTGTATCCACAGTGGAGGTGATACTGTCATTTTCATTTTGAATGACAGTAGCTTTCTTTCTGGCGAGGTATCCCGGTTCGTTATTGTAATTAAATCCGACCTTTACTCTTGGCCCTTTCTCTCTGGTTTCATCCGCATCTTTTTGGGCTGATTTTTTGACCATCTTTTTTGTCAGAACTCCTGTAGCAATCAAAGCACTTATGACGTCTTTGGTGCGCATGACTTTAATGATGGAGTCCACACTTTTCTTTTCAGCCTTACTTGTTTCAATAGCTTTCAGATGTTTCTCCAATTCATCAATTTTACCCTGTAACTTTTTATTTTCGTCGTCCTGAACAGCTTTAAATCTGTTCTGATTTTTTGAATCACTTCTCTCTCCGTAGAATTTAACGGAGTCTTCTATTGCTTTAATTCTGCTGATTTGTGAATGAATATCTCCAAGTTTTTCATTAATGGATTGAATGGCCGATTCTGTCTGGTCAGTAGGCTCACTAACCACCGGCTCCGATTTTTTTGCCGGAACAGACGATACGGTATCTTCCGTTTTATCGGAAGATTGAACCGCATTGCCTCCCAACTCTTTTAACATATTCTTCAGCTCTTCTATTTCCGCATTGCGGACGGAATCTGTGACAGACTGTACTTTATCTTCTAAAGTATTATCCGTAATGGTGTCTGGTTTTTTAACTTCTGACTCTGTGTGCGCTAACGTGTCAGGACCCATTTTGGAAATATCATCTGATACTGGCGTTAGGAGAATATCGTGAATTTCAACAATGGCAGAATCAGATTTTGCCAATTCCGGTATTTGAATTTCTTCTGTGTCTTTTACAGTTAATGTATCGTAGCTTTCGACTTTGACACGGTCTGCACTTTGTGTCTTCTCCAGCGTCGGAATATCTTCTGTTTCGGTGATTGCGGTATCGGATTCACTTAGGATTTTTGAATAATCCTGTGCCGAAACAGTATCAAAATCCGGTTGTATAAATTCTGTCCCGATAGAGTCAAAATCACTGAACGCCGGAAGTCTTTCATCTAATAATTGAATCGAATCAATCTGAATTTCTATATCTGTCTGAGTATTGACAAAAAGTGAATCAGGATTTATTGTCTGCGCCTCTCCAAAATATTCTGTTCCTTTTCTCAGAGTTTTTTTAATCGGGTCTGTATAAACGGTATCTGATTTTAATACGATAACAGAATCATTCTCTGTAGAATAGTATGTAATCACATAGTTTTCGTTTTTTTCATTCTGTGTGACAGAAAGAGAGTCGGTGTGTTCTGCCGTAAGATTATCTTCGTCAATCCACCTTTCATAGTTAGTTTCAAAAACCACTTTGAAAATACTGTCTGTATAGAGTATGTCGGTTTCTGAAATTTCCGTATAATCATCATCCGATGATTCCGGTTTTTCCGTTTCTGCGGGAACGTACAAGTTCCGGGTCCCGGGATAAAAAACCGGCACCTTGAATTTTGGTCTTAGGTTTTTGCCTATGTTAAAATTCAAACCTGCGCTCACATACAGATAGCTGTCATTTTTTCCGTTGGATTTACCTAAATTTCGATAATTGTCACCGATTACACCGGTCGGGTCTGCGGCGAAAATTGCCTCCGGGCTTGTGAGCGCTCTGGATATTTTGCCCGCTCCTACATTGTCGAGATAGTCTGTCATCGCCAATGTATATTGTGCATCTATAATTAGAGATACTATATCTCCGAGACGCATTTTCAACCCTAAACCTACCGGAATTTGCCATTTGAATTTATTGTACTTTTCTTCCACAGCAAGCTTTCTCAGATTCGTCTCATATTTATTGTCCCGACGGATCACTTCTGCTCCCGATGCATTTACATCATTTTCGGGTAGGGTTCTGATTGTTCCGTCTTCCCAATAGTTGTAAAAATTTCCTTCAGAGTCTTTTAAGTCTCCGTACACATCAAAAAGCCCGACTCCGATACCGGCCCGGATATAGGCATTGATAAAAGGCTCCCGTTCTTTCTTTTTGAAACTTCCCAAATAAAAAATGACAGAGGTATTCAGATCGTGTACAGAAGTTCGGAAGTTTAGAGACCGGTCAAAATGTTTTGAGGTGCCGTTTACCCAACCTCCCGGAGCGCGGTCGCTTCCAAGAAGATGTCCGTTAACAGATTCCAATCTCAGATAAATACCGCTCCTTTTGGCTAACAGCCTTTCTGCGTACAGGTGATAACCCAGTTCCAGCTGATTGGCGCTGACAAATTTATCCGACAAATCTCCATAGTATGACATGGAACCTATTCCTCCTCCGATATGCCACTTGTACCACTGCGCTTTTGTCACATAAGGGATGGACAAAAAAGTGGTCAGCAGCATTGTGTATATCAAATAACTACTTTTTCTCATGTCCGATTATTTTGCGAAGTCCGTCCAAAAATTCAATTCTAAACTCAACCCGACAAAAGGTCTTACAAATATCTTGTCTGCATTGATAAACTTGTCATTTTCTTCTTTCTTTTCCAATACAACTGCCCCTGCGTTAAATCGCAGAAATCTGAAAAACTTATAACCCAATGCGACATATATCGGACGCTGGATAATAGGCCCTTTGATTTTGTCTCCGTTTTTATCTTTAAAGTTGAGTATAAACACTCCTGCGGAGATAGAGGTATTGCTCCAAAATTTATTGCTGAATGCTTTTTTACCCAAAGGGAATGAAAGGCCGGCGTATGGGGCGTGTCCGTAATTGAAGTTTTTCATATTCCCGTCAAACCAGGCACCTCCATATCCGGCATTGATTGCAATAATATTTTTTTGTTTTTCAGTCGGATGGTCATTTACAGTTTTGACTTCTTCTAATACGAGGACTTCCTGATTGAGATACTGCTCCACTTCGATTTCTGCTTGTGCGAGGATAGAAGTTACTTTTTGCTCATACACCGCCGACAGTGAATTGTCTTCGTCGTTAATAATATCTTTTGCTCTCCCCCCGCTCACGTTGGATAAATCATTCAGCTGTCTGATTAGAATATCTGAAAATCCCGGGAAAGTTTTCATCGTTCTCGTTCTGTATTTGACTAATCCGCCCCGAACGATACTATTCAGGTCATCCTGAATTTTTTGGGATGCCATATCCAGATTAAGCTGTTTGGAAGTACTTCTTGTGATAGAGCTTAAATAATTTTTTACACTTGATATGATTACATCTTGGGTGTAAACCGACTCGTCTTCTGAAATGAGTCTGTAAAATTTAAGGTTGAAATCGTACTTCTCATTTTGGCGCAGTGGCTTTTTGACAGAAAGATAAAACTGATTGCCCTTATCTGATTTGTCTTTTAACCAATAGGCGGAATAATACTCTTTCAATTCGCCTTTTTTGTTTCGACCCTGATAAATTTCCAGTTCCACGAGTTGTACAGATTCGTGAATAAAACCTGTCATGGTAAAACGCTCTTCTGACGGAAGATTGTAGTCATTGTCAAAAGTGTTTTTTTGGAAATCATAGACCACATTTCTTATCTGAGCGGTTAATGACAGCACGTTAAAAAATAAAACGCCCAATACTGTAAGTGTCAAGTTTTTATTCATAATGGTATTTTTATTAATGTGTGTGTTGAAATGGACGCGCAAAGATACAAAATCAAATGCATATAGATTTAATGTACCAACCCATTTTGCAAAAAGATAATATAAACTGTCGAAATTTAAAGCCAACATTAATTATTTGACCCCTTTACATTAAAATTTTATCTTCTATCCAAAACCATTTTGCTCCGTGTCATTATAATTTCTCCGTCTTAAACCGTAAAACTTTGTGTGATAATTGCAAATGGCAAGAGGCCATTTTGTTATTCTGTGAGAGCTTGTTTCTAAGAATTCAGATAATCGTTAATTTGTTCACTAAGCGGAAGTAATTCTTGATTTTAAATTATCAGAACAGTGAGTTATTACACCTGCATTTTTCGGATTTCACTTTTAAAAACTTCAGTCCAAACATTAATTATCTTTTAAAAGTTTAGAGATAAATAGTTTTGATATGGTGAAGCCTGCATAAAAGCACTAACTTTGTGTATAATTTGCAAATCATTTTTAAATGGCAGAAATAAATGAATTAAAGCGTATTGCTTCTCAGGTCAGACGGGATATTATACGTATGGTGGGCAATGCAAAAAGCGGGCATCCGGGCGGATCTTTGGGCTGTGCGGATTTTCTTACCGCTTTATATTTTCACATATTAAAACACGACAACTCTTTTAATATGGATGGGGAAAATGAAGATGTATTCTTTTTGTCCAACGGACATATTTCTCCTGTTTTTTACAGCGTATTGGCAAGGAGTGGTTACTTTGAGGTAAGCGAATTGGCTACTTTCAGATTCTTAAATACGCGTTTGCAGGGACACCCTACTACGCATGAAGGACTCCCGGGAGTGCGTGTGGCTTCCGGTTCTTTGGGGCAGGGAGTGTCTGTTGCCGCGGGTGTCGCCATTGCCAAAAAAATGAATGGGGATGACCGATTGGTTTTTGTCCTGACCGGCGACGGAGAGTTACAGGAAGGACAGATTTGGGAGGCTGTTCAATTTGCAGCGCACAACAAACTGGACAATATGATACTGACCGTGGACTACAATAACGCTCAGATAGACGGTCCGGTAGATGAAGTGATGACTCTTGGAGATTTGCACGGTAAGTTTAAAGCTTTTGGATGGGAAGTACTGGAGATGAATGGGAATGATATGGAAGATATTTTATCCGTTACGGAAGAGGCAAAGTCTAAATCTAAGCAGGGCAAACCGATTGCAATAATTATGAAAACAGAAATGGGTTTCGGCGTGGATTACATGATGGGCACCCACAAATGGCACGGCAATGCTCCGAATGCCGAACAGGTAGAAAGAGCCTTGACACAATTGGAAGAAACCCTAGGAGATTTTTAGATTTTTTTGTAATCTGATAAGCGATAATAAATGTCACTACAAAATATAACATACACAGAAAAAAAAGATACCCGTTCCGGTTTTGGACAGGGAATTTACGAAGCAGGACAGGCTAATCCCGAAGTAGTCACTCTATGTGCGGATTTAGTGGGTTCTCTAAAACTTGATAAATTTATAGAAGCTTTTCCCGATCGGTTTATTCAGGCGGGAATAGCAGAAGCCAATATGATTGGAGTAGCTGCCGGGCTGGCAATTGCCGGAAAAATTCCTGTTCCGACTACTTTTGCCAATTTTGGTACCAGCAGAGTCTATGACCAGATTCGTCAATCAGTGGCTTATTCCAATAAAAATGTAAAAATTGCCTGTTCACATGCCGGTCTGACCTTAGGAGAAGACGGTGCGACTCACCAGACCCTGGAGGATATAGGGATGATGAAAATGCTTCCGGGCATGACAGTGATTGTTCCTGCGGATTACAACCAGACAAGGCTGGCGACTAAAGCCATGATTGATTGGGAGGGTCCCTGTTATTTGAGATTTGGCCGTCCTGCTTGGCCAATTTTCACTCCGGCAGAAGATAATGCTTTTGAGATTGGGAAGGCTCAGATTTTATCCGAAGGAAAGGATGTAACAATTATTGCGTGCGGGCATATGGTTTGGCAGGCAGTGGAGGCCGGTAAACAATTGGAACAGAAAGGAATTTCTGTCGAACTCATTAATATGCACACCATCAAGCCTTTGGACGAAGAGGCAATTTTGAAGTCTGTGGGAAAAACAGGTTGTGTGGTTACGGCCGAAGAACATCAGTATAACGGCGGTTTGGGTGAGAGTGTAGCCCGTGTTTTAGCCCGGCACCTTCCTGCTCCTCAGGAATTTGTGGCCGTTCAGGATACTTTTGGCGAGTCAGGTAAGCCGGATCAACTACTGGAGAAATATGGTTTGTCTTCGAATGACATTGTTCAAAAAGTTCAAAAAGTTTTAAGCAGAAAAAAGTAAATTTTTTATAAAAAAGCATGGTATGAATATTGCAAGTCCAGAAAGAAGCAAAGTCAGTATATGGTTTCAGGCAATTCGTCCCTTTTCACTGACCGCGATTGTGATTCCTGTCTTGTTGGGAGCTATTATTACGCTGACCCGATATTCGGGAGAAGTACCTTGGTTGCTGATGATTGTGATTGTATTGGGAGCACCTCTTTTTCAGATTAGCGGAAACTTAATTTCTGATTATTATGATTATGTGAATAGGGTGGACCGCCCCGGAACTTTTGGTTCCAGCGGAGTACTCATTAATAAATTGCTTCGACCCAAGTCTGTGCTTCGGGCGGGCATAGGCTCATTGGCTATTCTGTTTCTTATCGGTCTGATTCTGGTCTATTTCAGAGGTTTGGACATGCTGATTATAGGTCTGATAGGGCTGGCAGCAGCTTATCTCTATACAGCCTTTAAGTATAGGGCATTGGGAGACGTCCTAATCTATCTCACTTTTGCCCCTCTGACCGTTTTGGGAACTGTGTTTGCCCTGACCGGTTCATATTCTTTACTTTTGGAGATATTGGTTATTTCACTTCCGATAGGTTTTTTGGTTGTCGCCATTCTTCACGCCAATAATGCGAGAGATATTTCTTATGATTTAGAAGCTAATATCACTACACTGGCAATAAGAATAGGATTTAGAGGCTCGCAGATATATTATTACTTTTTGATTGTAGGAGCATATCTGTCTGTATTTCTGTCAGTTTTATTTAATTTCTTGCCATGGTGGACATTGTTGATATTCTTAAGTATGCCGATAGCTGTAAAAAATATTAAAACGATGGCTTCCGGAAATCCGAATGATTCTAATTCTATTGCCATGTTGGATGTCATGACTGCGCAACTGCATTTGGTTTTTGGCATTTTGTTGTGTGCCGGAATACTTATAGAATACTTTTTTTAGATGTTGCTTCGTTGCATCGTCTGTTTTCAAAATCGGGCACAGCATTTAAAAGAGATTCCGAATTTGCAGAAAAAAGGCAATACTTTTTATTTTCAAACATTATAACGTAGTGTATATCGTTTGTTTAGACATAGGAAATACCCGAATGAAAGCCGGAGTTTTTCATCCGAATGAGAAAGCTCAATATTTCACTTTTGACTCCTATACAGTTCAGACGCTAAAAGAATTTCAAAAGAAATTTCCGGACTGCTCGTTTGCACTTTCTGCTACAACTGACCTTTCAGAAGATATCACCGGGTTTCTTGAAAAAGACCCTCATTTTTTCAGACTAACCCACCAATCTGCCCTCCCTTTTAAAAATTCATACCGAACACCGCTTACACTCGGATTAGACCGAATAGCCCTGATAGCAGGTGCCCAAAAACTTTACCCGCATTCCAACTGTCTGATAATTGATGCGGGTACCTGTATCACTTTGGACTTTATTCGTGAAGGCAGTAATTATTTGGGAGGCAGTATTCATCCCGGGCTGGAAATGAGATTAAAAGCTGTACATCATTTTACGGACAAACTTCCTCTGGTCGAAAATAAATGGCAGGACGATTTAATCGGACAAAGCACAGAAGAATGTATTAAAATAGGAGCATTGTCCGGTGCTGTAAAGGAAATAGATTCGTTTATTGAAGATTATATTCAAAAATATCCCGAAACAATGGTACTGATTAGCGGAGGAGATTCAGAATTGTTTTTTTATAAACTTAAAAATAAGATATTTGCACATCCAAATTTGGTACTTATTGGATTGCATCAAATTGCGCTATATAATGCAAAATAGACTGACAAGCCCTGTATGGTGGCTCACATTAATTATATTTGTTTATAATTTCAATGCCGTTTCTGCCAATGATAGTTCACCTTACGCCCAGTACGGCATAGGATTTATTAATGAAGGAAACTATGTCCCAAGCGGTTCGATGGGGGGATTAGGTGCGGCGTACCGATCTCCAGATGGATTCAATTTTAACAATCCGGCGTCCCTTACCGAAAAGTCACTTACGGCTTTTGAAGCGGGTGTTTACGGCTCTTTCGGGACAAGGCGTATTCAGGAAGGTTCCGCCGGCATAGGAAGTGCAGGATTGGAATATATATCGCTTTCGTTTCCGGTCATTAGAGGGCATTGGGGAATGGCGGCCGGACTGCTTCCGTACAGTACAAAAAACAGTTATAGTCTGGACAGCATCTCTTTTGGTGAGCAAAAGGGCATTCTTCATAATGAGAACAATGGCAGTCTGTATAATTTTTTCTGGTCAAACGGTTTCACCTATAAAGATTACAGTATAGGATTTAATCTCGGATATCTCTTTGGGAATTTGTCTAAAAATACTTTGGCTTATGCCCTGGAGGATGACTTGGTGGATGCCTATGGATTTGGTTCGTGGCACAACAGTACATTAGTTGTCAAGAGCATACTTTTTAATCTCGGAGCGCAATATCACAGAGAATTTCGATATGGAGGAAAGAACAAACCGCTCCATTTGACACTTGGGATTACGGGGGCTCCGGGTTTTACTTTGGGCAAAAGATCATCTTTTGACGATTCTTATCTGACTGTACAAAGTGAATTTTTGTACGGAAAGTCCGAGTCTGAAACTTTCAAAGATTTTCTGTCTGATTTGCATACCCTTTACCCGTCATTTTTCGACACTCTGAGCGTAACCGACAATCAAAAAGCCGAAGTACACATTCCGGGTTATGTTCAGGTCGGATTTACTCTGGCAGACAGTATCAGGTGGACGGTAGGGTTTGATTATAAATACCAGCCCTGGAGCAAATACAGCGGATACGGATTAGACAATAATATCACACTCCGCAATAGCTGGAGAGTAGGTTTGGGAGGAGAATTTCTTCCGTCATTATCATCGGACAAAAGCTTTTTTTCGAGATTAAAATATCGGGCGGGATTTCATTTTCAGAAGACCAACCTTCAGATTGCATCCAAACCGATTCAGGAGTTTGGCATAAATATTGGTTTTGGGATACCGATTGCAATCAGATTATATGATGAATACAATACCAGAATGTTCGTTTATGCATTTAATCTCAGTTTTGAGGCGGGTTCCAGAGGTACGTTGAAAAACCAGCTGATAAAAGAAAATTACGGCAAAATTAAACTCGGAATAAACTTAAACAACAATTGGTTTCAAAAAAGAAAATATTACTAATAAAAAGATATTGATTAAAATGAAACACCTAATTACTATAGCATTCGCATTTGGATTTCTTTTTGGCTCTACTGATGTTCAGGCTCAAAACTGCCCGAAAGGAGATGAGAAAGCTCCCAGAACTTTTTCACTGTACAAAGAATATTTTAAGCAGGGAGCTTTTGAGAGAGCAATGCCATACTGGAGAGAAGTATATCAAAATGCGCCGGGCCTGACAAAGTCTATTTTTATAGACGGAGCAGATTTATTTATAGATTTAATAGAGAAAACTGAAGATGCCGGCCTTAAAGAAAAATACATTGACAGTCTGATGGCTTTGTATGATCAGAGAATCCGGTGTTGGGGAGATAAAGGATATGTACTTCAGCTAAAGGGAATGGACCTTGCCAAATACAGACCGAATGAATATTCTCAGGCAAAAAGTATCTTGGAGGAAGCCATTAACCTGGATTTGACTAACAGTAAGTATTACGGAATACAAACCTATTTTAATCTTCTTATTCATTTGCAGGATGAAGCGGAAGGTGTGGACAGGGATTTTATCAAAAAAGAATACACAAAATTAGCGGCTATTTGTGATGAAAACATAAAAAATGGAAATTTTGCCGAACAGTTTGCGGATGTAAAGGCAGCTATGAGCTACAACCTCAAAAAATTTGTGCTTCCTCAAAGATTTGAAGCCGGAGAGCCTTGGCATACCTGGACTGCCGAAGAAAAAATAGATTCTTTGGAGAAATGGATTGCGGACGATTCTTCTACTTCCAACCTTGAAGATATTCTAAGCAATATAAAAAGAGATGAAGATGTAAAAGACTCCGAAACGAGATATTCCATTGAAAGAAAGCTTTTTGAACGAAACCCTACTGCCATTGCGGCTAACAATATTGGGGTGTATTATTATGAAAAGGAACAGTACGAAGAAGCTATTGCATTCTTTGAAAAAGCGGTGGAATTAAACACCGATATCGACAGTAAAACCGGGTTGCTGTTGGCAATAGGCGATACATACAGAAAGATGGACAAGTTTGAAGAAGCGAGAGAAGCTGCAAGAGAAGCGATTGCGTTGGATTCTAATTCTGCCAAGCCTTACTATCTTATCGGGGTGTTGTATCTGTCCAGCGGCAGTAAATGCGGACCTGGGACCGGATTCAAATCACAGCGAGTTTTGTGGCCTGCATTTGATTATCTCAATAAGGCAAAAGAGCTCGATGAATCTTATGCGGAAGTAGTCGATCCTTTACTGAGTGACTACAAGAAATATCTGCCTACACGGGCGGATGTGGCTGCACAGGGGCTGAAGGTAGGCAGTACTTATACAGTACCTTGCTGGATTAACGAAGAAACTCTGGTGCGTACCAAAGACTAAGAATCAAAAAACATCTGTTTTGATAATTCGGGGAAGCTCTTTAAAGCTTCCCTGTTTATTTTCCGCTATCTTTACTTTTCTTTTGAAATGAGAATATTTGTATTTTTTGCTCTGCTGGTGTGGGTATGTGCTTCCTGCAAAAATGATCCTGTTTTAGCAAGAAAATTTGGAGCCCCTGAAAATGTAGAGATTGAAATTTCAGAAGACGTGCAGTTGGCGCACAGTGAAAAAGGTTATACGAATGCAATTATTACTGCACCCGTCATGCACCGGCATATCGTGAACGAAAATAAAATTATTTTTCCGGAGGGGCTTCAAATCGAATTGTTTGATAAGGGTACAGAAACTTCTGTAATAAAAGCAGGGTATGGCGAAAGAAACGAGACCAATCGCCTGTTGGAAATGAGAGAAGGTGTAGTGATGATTAATTACAAAAAGGAAAAAATGGAATCTGACAACCTTTTTTGGAATGAAAACAATGAAACCATTACAATTGAAGGAAAAGTAAAAGTAACTACTCCCACAGATATTATACAAGGATACGGTCTCACTTCAGATGATAAGTTTCGGAATTATACCCTGCACAAAATTACCGGCATTGTCCATATTGAAGACGATAATGTACCTTAAATCCAAATGATTATCTTTAAAGTATGTGGAGAAAAATTCTGTTGTTTTTAGTCTTTTTGTACAGTTATATATTGCAGGCATATACTGTCAGTATTCAGATTACAGAAAAATCAGAGCTCATTCCGGTGATTCACTATGCAGTCAGAGATGTACAGAATTTATTGGTGAAAGCCGGAGCAGAAAAAGTGTCTGTCAATACATCGGCAGATGTTTACATTGAAATACCCGACATACCAAAACAAAAAACAGTATCGGCTGCTCATCTGAATTATCCTGTTGCAGAAACGTCTGACCGGACATACTCTTGGTCCGGGAAGTCAGAAAACAACCAATACTACCTGACTCTGAAAGCATACAGCTATGAAGGAATTGGTGCCGGTTTGTACGGATTGCTTCAGGATGTATTGGGCTTTTGTTTTTATCACCCGAGAGAAACTCTGCTTCCGGATTTGTCAGACTGGCCGCTTAAAGAGGACTATATCTATTCATCCAGACCGCGTTTCAATAAAATGGGTTTTCATCTGCATACCATGCATCCCATAGAATTGACTGAGGCTCTGTTGGAAGAAAAATTCCCGGGCGGAGAAGACCGAATACGGGAATATATAGACTGGTTGGCACGTAACCGCCAAAACTATTTTGAGTTTAATCTCCTTGAGACCATCAATCGGAAAGAGTGGCCCAAATATGCCCAAAAGTGGGTCGGGTATATGGCAGACCGGGGTATCCTTGCAGGCTTAGACCTTTCATTACACATGAAGCAACAATCTGCTTTTAAATTGTACCGGAATCCTGCCAAGTCTTTCAGACCTAAAAAGAAGCAGATTTATAAGAGATTTAAAGAATTGAGTCTGGCGGACTGGAAATATTGGAATGTGGAATTTTCTACTACTGAGTTTTCTATGGGAAATGCCCGAAAAAAAGTCAAACTCAGAAGTTATGTCCACGAACTTCTTTATAATCGGGGAATACATCTGACCGGACGACAGCATGTAGTCAAGCCGGAAACAATGGTTAAGCCGGGTCATCAAAATATGGAGATAAAAGATACTTTGGACCGGTACCGGGGTACCATGATTCATACGGTCATGTTTTATACGCTCAACGACAGTCTGGCTCCGGTTTACGGCAATGAAAATCTGCACCATATGCGGGACCAACTGCTTCGGGAGCGTGAGCAGAGAGAAACATGGTACTATCCCGAATCCGCATATTGGATAACTTTTGACAACAGCATCCCCATGTACCTGTCTCCATATCTCAATGCCCGTCTCGACGACATCTTGTATTGCGACAGCCTGCGGGTAGAGGGTCATCTGACTTTCAGTTCGGGCTGGGAGTGGAGCTATTGGCTGACAGATTGGAGTATTGCTAATTGGAGCTGGGAATCCACTATTAACGGAGAAAAAAATCAGCCTTATCCTGAACAGTATTTTGATAAGCTGGTAAAAGATACTTCCTCCCAACATTTTTTTAGAGAGGTCAACCGACTTCAAAATGAAATGATTAAAGAGAAAAACCTTATTCAGTATCTCACTGCAGCTACTGTGACAGACGAAATGCCTTTGGGCAAAAACCTGCCTTTACATCCCATGCCGAACAGGTCTTATGAATATTTGAGAAACCAAGCAGATGCAAAACTGATTGACAGTGTCTATCAGCATGTGATTCCGGCGTTAGATTATTTTTCAGAAAAGTACTGGGAATTGAGAAGTGAACATCCGACTGATTCTTCAGATGTTTTAAAAGAAATTACCGAGAGCCTTGATATAGCCGCGCTAAGAGCAGAACACCGCGCCGCTACTTTAAAATACCTTTTGAACAGAAGAATAGCAAGAATTAAAAACGATAAGTCCGCAGAGGATGATGCTGTCCGGCATTTGAAAACGGCTAAAGAAATTCGGGAAAGAGGACTCAAAATTGTTCAAAGCAGAGAGACCGCATACAGATATCCTTTAAAGGAGCTTGCATTCCGGCGACCGAGTCAGACTTCATATTATTTCGGGTATTTGTATCCGGTGCATCAACTTCATTTTTGGGAGCGTGAAGAACAGCAGGCGCTTAACAATAAGTGGAAGTTTTGGTATATGAATATCTGGGATGTATTCAGAATTATCGGAATAGTAGAGTAAGACAAAGAATCTAATCCATCTGATTATTCAGTCCCTCAAGAAGAATTTGAGTTCTGTTTTTCCCAATTAGCGCCTCAATTTTTTCGGGATTAGTCTCTTTGATTTTTTTAACAGAACCGATTTCAGTCAAAAGAAGTGCAGCCGTTTTCGGGCCAATTCCCCTGATGTCGGTTAAAATTGTTTTGATGGTACCTTTGGAGCGTTTGTCCCGGTGAAACGCAAGAGCAAACCGATGCGCTTCGTTTCGGATATGCTGAATGACTTTAAGCGTCTCAGATTTTTTACTGATGTGGAGCGGGAGACTGTCGCCGGGAAAATAAATTTCTTCTAATTTTTCCGCAATGGCAATACATTGTATTTTGTCGGTCAGCTCCAATTTTCTCAGACTTTCCAAAGCTACTGAAAGCTGCCCTTTGCCGCCGTCTATGACTATAAGTTGGGGCAGAGATGCATTCTCTTCCAACAGCCTTTTGTACCTTCTGTACACAATCTCTTTCATAGAAGCATAATCATCCGGTCCTTCTACAGTCTTAATGTTGAAATGCCGGTATTCCGAGCGGCTGGGTTGGGTATTTTTAAATACGACCATGGCGGCTACGGGAAACTGTCCCTGTATGTTGGAGTTGTCAAAGCATTCTATATGAAAAGGCAACGCACGAAGCCTCAAATCAGTTTTCATCATTTGCAGAATGCGTTGTTCCTTCGGTACTCGGGTATTCTTCCTAATCTCATTTTTCTTAATGAAAAAAGCATTTTTCTGAGCAAGCTCCAACAGCTTTTTCTTATCGCCGATTTTTGGGACGGCAAAACTGTATTCCGACAGATATTCTGCTTCTTCCAATTCAAAGGGAATGAGGATGGGCTCTTTATGACTTGTTTTTAAAATGACATCTAAGATAGCCTGTTCCAAAAGATACTCTTTGGACTCATCTAATTTTCGGGTGATAATCGAGTTCTTCGTTTCTATTACGGTTCCTTCATACACGTAGAGATAATTGACGTAAGCTTTCTTCCCGTCTCCGTAATATCCGAACACATGAAAATTGCCCAAACCCGGATTGACAATATTGGAAGACTGCATGTATTCGTCTATAAACAGATACTTTTTCTTCCAGTCTTCGGCTTCTTCAAATTGCAGGTTGGCGGCTGCCTGTTCCATATTTTCTTTCAGGACTTTTCTGACATTTGAAAATTTGCCTTTCAGAATTGCCCTGATTTCTTCAATATTTTTCAGATAATCTTCTTCTGTCTGCTTGCCTTCACAGGGACCGAGACAATTCCCCAAATAATATTCCAAACACACCCGATAATTATTTTTTCGGATGTTCTCGGGAGAAAGATTTAGGTTGCAGGTTCGTATCGGATAAAGCTTTTTTATTAAATCCATCAGAGCCCGGACATGATGAAGCGAGGTGTATGGCCCGTAATATTCAGCTCCGTCTTTCTCATACTTGCGGGTGAAAAACACTTTTGGGAAATGCTCATTTGTGATTTTGATAAAGGGATAAGTTTTATCATCCTTGAGCATAATATTATATCTCGGCTGATGCTCTTTGATAAGCGCATTTTCCAGCAGGAGTGCATCCCGTTCGGAGTCCACCACAGTATGTCGAATCTCAGCGATTTTCCGGACTAACAGTTTTATTCTGTTACTGTGCTGATTGCTTCTGTTAAAATAACTGCTGACTCGTTTTTTTAAATTTTTTGCTTTCCCGATATACAGTATTTTACCCTGCTTATCATAGTAGCGATACACACCGGGAAGTTCAGGCAGTGCCTGTACGATATTACTCAGGTTCTCCATGGCCTAAAATTGGCTTTCCAGACTCATTTCATCCAAAGGAGCAAAACCTTCGAAGAAAAGTTCCGCATCCTGCTGACACATATTTCTTATCAGCGAGGTATCGGTCGGAGTAAAAAAGTCAGCTTCTTTAATATACTTATATTTTGGGTCATCGATGACTTTTTGGAAGAAATTGCCCCAAATCGGCAATGCAGCTGCAGCCCCTTGTCCCAAATAAGTTGTTCTGAATCTTAAAAACTGCTCGTCATTGCCTACCCAGGCTCCTGCCACAAGTTTTGGAGTGTAGCCCATATACCAGGCATCTACGTTTTTGTTGGTAGTACCGGTTTTACCTGCCATTTGCAAATCACCGAGATTGTAATTTCTTTTCAGACGATTACCCGTTCCTCCGGGTTCTACTACTCCCTTCATCAGTTCGACCATTTTGTACGCAGTATTTTTGCTGAAAGCTTCTATACGGGCAGATACAAAAGTTTTAATTAAGTTGCCGTTTTTGTCTTCTACCCTTGTCAGCAGAAGCGGCTCCGTCTGAATACCGCCGGAAGGGAAACAGGTGTAAACAGTCATCATTTCATACAGAGAAATATCTCCTGCACCGAGTGAAATTGCAGGGTAGGGAGGAAGTTTGGTTTTGATTCCCATGCGTTCTCCCATCTGCACCATCGCTTCGGCACCGAGTTGCTGCACGAGATAAGCGGCACATCCGTTATCAGAAGTCGCAAGGCATCTTTTTATAGTTTTATAGCCGCCGGAACCCGATACAGTCCAATTTCCTATCGTGACCGTACCGGCAGTAATTTCCATGCAGGGCGACCAGCCATTGTCCACTGCGAGAGCATACAGTACGGGCTTATATGTCGAACCTACCTGCCTTTTGGTATTGATATTGACGTGGTCAAATTTAAAATATTTAAAATCTATTCCTCCTACCCATGCTTTTACATGTCCGTTGTCCGGATCCATTGCCATAAATCCCGTCTGCAAAAACATCATGTGGTGTTTGATTGAATCCAAAGGAGTCATCGTGGTATCTTTTTCACCGTCCCAGGTAAAAACTTTCATTTTTACAGGAGTATTAAAAGACTCATTGATTAGTTCGGCATTCCATCCTGCCTGTTTTAGCCTTCTGTACCTGTCGGCATTTATTTTAGAGTTTTCCAGCCTTTTGGCTCCGAGTCCCGAGGCAAAAGGGTTTGAGTTTTTATACTGAGCGGTAAAAAGTTTCTGATAGCTTTTCAGGTGCTTTCTTACAGATTCTTCTGCGTATTCCTGCATTTTGGAGTCAATCGTAGTGTAAATTTTTAACCCGTCCTTATACAGATTATAGTGTGTGCCGTCCTCGCGCGGATTTTCGGCAAAAAAAGTTTTCAGCTGCTGGGCAAGTACTTCCCTGAAATACGGTGCGAGTCCTTCCACGTGGCTGACAGGGGTGTAAAACAGTTCGATGGGCTGTACTTTGAATTCGTCGTATTGAAGTGAAGTCAGAAATTTATTTTTCACCATCTGTTTCATGACTACGTTTCTCCTTTTTTGCGAACGCTCCTGATGTCTGACCGGATTGTAATAGGAGGGAGCTTTGAGCATGCCTACGAGTACGGCAGATTCCTGTACCGTAAGCTCAGAGGGAGTTTTGTCAAAATAGACGTGCGCGGCGCTGTGTATTCCCACTGCATTATTCACAAAGTCCACTGTATTCAGGTACATCGCCAAAATTTCTTCTTTGGTATATCTCTTTTCCAATTGTATGGCAATGATATATTCCTGAGCTTTTTCTATAATTCTTTTGAATGTACTTTTTCGTTCGGTAGTATTAAACATATTTTTGGCAAGCTGTTGGGTGATTGTACTTCCGCCTCCGTCTTTGCCCATTTTTATGATAGCTCTCAAAGTTGCTTTGAAATCGATACCGGAATGCTGATAAAAACGCTCATCCTCAGTAGCAATTAATGCATGAACAATATTTTCGGACAACTCCTGAAATTCAATATTGGTTCGATTGTCGTAAAAATATTTTCCTATCATGACTCCGTCAGAAGAATAGATTTCTGATGCGAGATTGGATTTGGGATTTTCTAATTCTTCGATATCCGGCAGTTTTCCGAAAAATCCTATTGCTGCAAATGTAAAAAAAAGCACTGCGCCAAGTACAACTATTCCATAAGCACTCCACAGAAGTCCCGTGCTAAGTTTCAATTTGTTTTTCATTTATAATTTTCTTGATAGAATACCTTATACTCTTCAATTTTTTTGCTGGTGAAGAGTGTTCTGAAATTATCCTGCGAAATTAACAGAATTTCCCCTCCTGCCAACAGGAACTTTATCAATAAATTGTCTGATTTCACTAATTCATTCAATCCGGCAGCTGCCTCCGACTTGTTTTTAAAAGTTTTAACTAACAGCATAGGAGTCTGAGCATCCAGAAAAGAATTGCTGGCTTTTATGTTTCCCTTTGGAAAGCTTTTACTCATGATATCGTTTATGGTACTGATTATCTCAGCACTATTGTAATTTTTATCTTTCAGCAG
The DNA here is from genome assembly GCA_964653095.1 of uncultured Chitinophagales bacterium. Taxonomy (GTDB): domain Bacteria; phylum Bacteroidota; class Bacteroidia; order Chitinophagales; family JADIYW01; genus JAMLHH01. The sequence continues at coordinate 52,420 of CAZZEH010000016.1, read as the reverse complement.
GAAAGCTATATAGTGTGCACCGTCACTGTATTTATATATTTGCTCGGCGGTCTGCGTGCCGGTTCTGATGTCTTCTTCTTTACTGCTTTGTTTGTTGTGTTCTTCCAGTACCTGCAGGAAAAGTCTTGCTTTTTTCGCTTCGGTTGTCTCCGGATATTTATTGACAATATCGATAAGACGCTCTCTGTATTCTGTCGTTTCCCCGGTACGCGCCAAGCTTAACGCTTCAAGGAAATTCACTTTTGGGAGCAAAGATGTTTCGGAAGAAAATCGACTGATAAAATCTTTCTTCCCAATAATCACATCCGCATATTTTTCATCTTCATATAGCCCGTAGAGAGAGACATAATATCTTTCGGCCTTGCCGGTCTGCACCTCATCTTTTTTTACGTATTTAATTTCTCTGCTGTCTATAATTTTTTGGGCCAATTCATGTTCCGGGAAATTATTAATCAGAAAATCTGCCGCAAATTCCGCCTGTTTCATTCTTCCTATCTCGGAAAAAATAAGCATTTGGGTGTAATATGCTTCCGGGATTATTTCATGCCCGGGAAATCTCTTTATCAAACTGTCTAAATAAAGCAACGCTACTTCTGAATCGTCCAAACCATTAAAAAAGTCTTTTGCTCTCGACAGATACGAACGCGCGATAACATCATAAGCTTTTTCGAATTCCTCTTCCGTTTCAGGAATCTTTAACTGTAAATCTATGGTTTCTTCCACAGTTCTGTCGGCATTTTCTCTTAATAAATCTGCCACGCCCATTAGATTTTGATGCACTACTTCACCTCTCCGCCAATCTTTAATCTGTTCACGTGAACCCCAAATTTGCTTAAATTCATTAAATCCTCTCGTTTTAAGGTCAATATTATAGAAGTACCATTTTCCTTTAGTGGTATATTGACTCTGATTGGTATTAAAATTAGAATTGTTTCCTAAACCCTCTGATGTAAAGCTGCCGTCCCCCGTGCCTTTAATGGCTTCTCTTCTTTTCTGTTTTCGCTCTATTTTATGCTGTTCTTTTATGTATTGAGCGAGTTCGCTTTTTGTCAGGGTAGAGAGGTATAAAAGCGAATCCTGCTGATAAGCCAGATTTTGTTCTGTGACGATACTTTCTAAAACTTTTGCATCTGCGGTCAGTTTTTTCTTCCACACCGTATCTGCGGTAATCATAGTCAAAGCACTGTCGTAATACATTTTGGCATCTTTGAATACATACTGTTCATAGGCTATTTCACCTAATTTGGCCAGTGCGTGACCCTTTTGCTCCGGCTTGGAAAAAGGATATGTCAAAGATTTTTTCAGATATTCCACTGCACTTGCAGTATCTGAGTCTTTCAGAGAAATATCCGCCAGTCTGTACAGTGCCTGATCGCCTACTATTTTACTTTTCACTAATTTTTTATATGCTTTTAATATCTCCTCTGTCTGTGCACTCCCGACACGGTCCTCCTCCGCAAAACGATACATTTTTTCCAAAGCATTAAAGCTAATGACCTCATCTTTTGATTTTGTATGGATTTCCTGAAAAATATCAAAGGCTTTTTCCGGTTCTTTTTCAGAAACTAACTGAGCGAGCAGGAAATTGTAATAGTGCTTTTCTTTTTTGTTTTTGATAAAAGGGATTGCTTCTTCCAATGCCCGAGCGGATTCTGCCTTGTTCCCGATATTGTAGTAGTAATATGACCTGACAATATGAACATCTTTCAGCTGATTTTTTCTCAGTTTGACCAGTGTTTTGGAATATTCCACTATACTTTCGGCCTTTTGCATTTCACCTAATTTGATGAAACTTTTTGTCATCCAGACCAATGCTTCCGGTCTGCTTCTCAGGTGCTTGATTTTTTCCCAAAGGGTCAGTTTGTGACGATTTTCAATCTGTTTTTGGGTGAGACTGTCTTCTACGTTTGCAGCTTCCAAACGTTCTTTTTTATTCTCCAGAGCCCGAACTTTCTGTTCGGCTTTTTTTAATTTACTCTTGTCTCCCGAAACATCAAAGTCTAAGGAAATTCCTTCAGATACTTTATCCAAAAAATTTCCTTTTTCTTTTGAGTCTTTTTCGGATTTTGTTTTTGCAGGAGAACTTTTATTTACAGACGGCGCAGGTGCTTTATACTTACCCTTTGCTTTCTGTTTAATCATTTTATTTTTTGCTTTAATCTTCTTTTTCAGCTCTTTTTCCTTTGCTTTTTTGGCTGCTGCCATTCTTTTCGTTTTATCCTCAGCTGCTTTTTCTGTCTCTGCTTTTTTAGCTTTTGCCTGAGTTTCCATTTCTTTTTTCCTGTCTTTTGCCAGTCTGTTGAGCTCTTTCTGTTTTTCAACTTTGGCTTTTAAAATTTCCTTTTGCGATACGGCTACTTTCGTATCATTGAAATTTCCTCTCAAAGCTGTGGATACATACTGAAAATTAACCAGAGCACTGTCAATATCTCCTCTCAGAAAATAGGCTTTCCCCAATAGAGTGTAACTGTCGTCTTTCCATCGTGAATAATCATGCCTTTGCAGCACAATGCCGGTTTTAATGATGATTTTTTGCAGCTCGGATTTGTGGCTGCTGAGTCCCGGTTCGCGGTCATGGAGATAAAAAGGAAGCAACTGGTCAAAATTTAGTTCAGTACTGCGTTCATGTTGTCTGAGCAGCTCATCATAAATCATCTTTGCATTAAAGTAATAATTGTTGCGGGTATTGACATCTCCCCATCCTTTTTTGAGGATGCTTACCTTATCCTTGTTTTTTCCTTTTTTTGATTTTTTTGCCTCAACTTTTACAGGTTGTAACAAAAAGCAATAGAAAACTGCAAATAATAGCCCTATATTTAACCACTTACGGTGGAGCATAATGTATTGTATCATTAAATTAACGCAATTTCTCATTTTTATTTTACATTTCCATTTTCTTGCGACTGCTACAAATAAAATATCGTGAAGATTGACATAAAGAAGCTAAGAAACAAGTTAAAAAACATACGATCCCCCTATAGGTTTCAGATTATAGAGACACAAACTTACGACATCAGGTGGTCGGCGGTAATGAGTAAACTCAGAGTGATAATATATGTCTGCTCATTTATTTTTTTCATTTTCCTGTTGGCTTTCCTTACAATTGCATTTACCCCGTTAAAAAAGATTAGTCCCATAAACTCCAGTAGTGCCGAAGCCAAAAAAGAGATTATTCTGCTCAATCTTAAAACACTGGAATTGGAAGAGAGTATCAGAAAATATTCGCAGTATTATGACAATATCAGCCGGATAGTTCAAGACAGCTTTGATTTGCATCAGGATATACAGTCCGGGCTGAATCTGAGTGAGAATGAGCGTGCAGTTTTTCCGAAATCGAGCCAGCTGGAAGAGAAGTTCAGGAAAGATTTTGAAGTTTTGCTGCAACAGGATAAAGACTTTGATCACGGTTATCATACTTATGTTTTAAATCGAATGCACCTTCCGGTCGAAGGTAAACCGGTGCCGGTCGAAGGAGAAGACTTACAGTCCAAAACCATAAAAATTAAAGCAAAAAGTGAATCGGGGATTTTTGCCGTATTGGACGGAGTGATTTTGGCAAAATATATTTCAGGTGATAAAACGCACCTGTATCTTCTTCATGAAAATGATGTTTTGTCTGTATATAAATTTGACGGAGCAGCAGAAGTGTCTCAGGGGGAGTATGTTCAAAAAAGTCAGTTGATAGGTACATTTAGTGAAAAGGGCGAGCAAATATTATCGTTTGATTTGTGGGTGGGAACGGAAAATATTCCCCCCGGTCAATTTTTAAATTTTTAAATTTATCCTCAGTCATGTCAAACGAAAAAAATAAAAAGAATCAAAAACCTGAACTTAAAAGTATTGTAGCCAATCGTATTAATCGGGATTGCAGAGTCGCGGGAGATATTCAGTCCGAAACAGATATTCGAATCGACGGCACTGTGGAGGGCAATATCAGCTGCGAAGCTAAAGTGGTGGTTGGCGACAATGGATATGTAAAAGGAGATATACGCTGTATGGATCTTACTTCCGAAGGCAATATCCAGGGCAATATTCATGTTTTGGAAGTTTTATTTTTGAAAAAAACTTCCAAAACAGGCCCCTTCTCTGTTAAGTTCAGTAAGATTATTATCGAAGAAGGAGCCGAGGTACACTGTCGGTTAATGCCTCAAAACAATCCTGAAATCCGTCTTGATGATGAAGAATAACAATAAATCACACAAAAACGGACTTCAGTCCTGGATTCGCTATTCTTCATTGGGAATGGAAATGGCCGGAGCAGTCATCATGCCTACTTTCATAGGATATAAGCTGGACGAATGGTTAGAAAATAATACTCCCTGGCTTACGATTGTCTTTTTGCTTTTTGGAGTAGCGGGAGCTTTTTATCTGGTGTATAAGCAACTAAAGTGATTTCAAACAGAAAGATTCAGATTCTTTTCCCTTTTCTATTTGCAGGCTTCGCGATTGTGATTGCCGGAGCAGGACTGTCTGTATGGCTGCAAAAAGATTTTATTTGCTTTTTTTCGGTGGGATTAGGTATCCCGTCGATTGTTTCGCTGATTGCTTTATGGTGGTTCAGTACCGGAGAATTTTCGGATTCGCCAAAATCTATCTTGGCCGCGTTAGTCATTTTGGTAGTAAAGATGTTGATTAGCGGTATTGTATTCATCTATTATTTTTACCACTATCATGAGAATACCGGTGCAGCCCTATCTGTCGGTTTCTTGTTTTTTGCGCTTTATACCATTCTTGAAGTGGTACTCGGTCAAAAACTCTCCAGAGGGTAATTTCACTCTAATTTTTTGCGGACTGATTTGCGTGTAATAATCGCCTTTTAATATTGGATACTTTGAAGTTTATATGTAATTTACTTTACAAATAATTTATGCGGTGTTATGAGTATTCAGAAACTGAAGTGGCACGCTCAATGTAATTTCACTCAGTACAAAAATCAAAAAGCCGGCTTTTACGAAAGCTATTTTATAAGGGGTAACCATCCGTCAGAAGCTAAGGCCTTTTGGATACGTTATACTATTTTTAGTCCAAAGAAACGACCGGATGAAGCGATTGCAGAAGTTTGGGCGGTTTGGTTTGACAGAGAAAATAAGTCGCATTTTGCATTAAAAAGTGAAGAACCTTTATCGGGTGCAACTTTTTCCAATACACACTTTAAGGTGGCTTTTAGAAATGCTCAAATTAACAATCGTTTTGCTTCCGGAAACATTCAATCGACACAAGGAGAAATCAGTTGGGAGTTGGAGTACCAGTCAGAAGAATTTCCGGTATTTCTTTTTCCGTTAGGCAGTTATGATGCTCCTTTCCCAAAAGCCAAAGCTTTAGTCAGTCTTCCCATGGCAGAGTTTAAAGGGTCTATTCAGGTAAATGGGGAGGAAATTGATGTGAGCGGATGGATAGGAAGCCAAAATCATAATTGGGGAGAAAAGCATACCGACCACTACGCTTGGGGACAAGTCGCCGGATTTGATAATGCGCCAAACTCTTTTTTAGAAATTGGCTCGGGCAGACTCAGGTTATTTAATTCACTCCAAACTCCTTTTTTGACACCGATTGTACTCAGGCATGAAGGGAAAGAATATGCGCTCAATAGTTGGGGAAATATTCTTCGCTCAAAAGTTTCTTTGAACTATTACGAATGGACTTTTAAAAGTGAAAACAAACAGGTTAAAATTCATGGAACAATAAAAGCTCACGCAGATGATTTTGTGGGGCTGACTTATTACAATCCGCCCGGGGGAAATAAATTTTGTCTCAATTCAAAAATTGCATCCTGTGAAATTTACATTGAAGAAAAATCGCGTATCGGATTAAGTGATGTACTGACTGCCAAGCATCGGGCAGCTTTTGAAATATTGACGGATGATTCGAACCACGGAATAAAAATGTATATCTAAAATCTTGCTTTAAATCAAATGGAAAATTTTAAAAATAAAACGGTCTTGATTACCGGTGCAGGTGGTGGAATTGGTCTGTATCTGTCATCCTATTTTGCCGAAGCCGGAGCGCAATTAATTTTAGCAGACATTAGCGTAAAGTCTTTAATAAATGCTCAAAATCGTCTTAAAAAATACAATGTGCCAATTTCTGTTTATGCGGTAGATCAAACTAAAAAAGACGAGGTTGATAAAATTGCAGCAGATATTATAAGAAAATCAGGCGCACCGGATATTCTTATTAATAATGCGGGAATAGGTTTTCAGGGTGCACTCGATCAAATCGACATCAAGACTTTTGAAAATCTCATGAACACCAATTTTTGGGGTACTCTGTATTTTGTGTATGCTTTTCTTCCTGCGATGAAAACACGAAAAAGTGGTCATATAGTCAATGTGGCTACCGGACAGGTGTATTTTCAGTTGCCTACCTGGGGCGCATATACGGTCAGCAAAACTGCTCTGGCGACCTTTACAGATATTTTACGTGCAGAAATAAATCCTTATCACATAGATGTGACCACGGTGTATCCTTATATGGTCAATACAGCTTTTTACCAGGATGTAAAAAGTGAAACTCTTGCAAGTAAATTGAGTATGGTTCTACTTCCTTTGTATTCGCAAAGTCCACAGACAGTCGCCAAAACGATATTTCGGGCTGTAGCGCATAAGAAGAAAGTTGAAATGATGCATCCGATAAATTATTTATTTAAATATTTACGCTTTTTTACTCCCCCAAATAATCTCATTGACCGATTGACCGCAAGAAGTCTGATTAAACCGGATAAAAAGCCTTCTTCTCAAAAAAATGAAATAGAAAGACAATCTTTTTTATCCAAAAATGTTTTTCAGACTATTCCAGCGTTTGGATTTCGGATAGATGAAGTGATGTCCGGTGAACACGAATTTGAAGAAAGATTTGGACCTGTCGGGAAACATCCGATGGAATTTAAGGTCAGATGGGGAACCGATAATTTTAAAGAATGGATTGATCCAAAAGGAGAAAAATTTCTGATGAATCATTTACACGGGACAGTAAAAATAGAGGAGTTGTGTGATGAAACACCTTGTACAGGACAATTACAACTTCGATATTTTAAAGGCAGAAAAATTTTATACTCATTCACCTTTACGGTAGATGGGACTGAATATGAGTACGTGGGTATTAAGAGAAATATTCTTCCCTGGAATTTACTCTATACTCATACAACTTGTTTCGGAAAATTATACCTCAAAGAGAATCATACACTTATATCACGTTCTGTGACCCATTTTCATTTGGATACCATGCGGGATTTTGTACAAAGTATGAGATTTGTTTAAAATATTTGACAAATCAATCTCCGCAAATCCGCAATAAAGAGTGTTCTAAAAAGTGATTAATTCATAATATCTTGAATTCGCAGTAAAAACTATATTTTTGCAACATGCAGATTCAGCGTCCTCATTTTTTTATCGTTGGAAATTCCAGAAGCGGCACCACCATGATGCTTAGAATACTCAACAATCATCCAAAGATTTTTGTACTCAACGAGCTGCATTTCTTTGAACAATTGTGGTCCACGTCTGATAAAGAAAAAATCCTGACAGAAGAAGAGGCTTTCACCCTTGCATGCAAACTTTTTTATATCCAAAAAGAAGGATACACGGGAAAAATGGATGAAAGGATGTATCGAAACGAGGCACGAGTTTTTGTTTCTAATCTGAAAGGATATCAGCTCTATCCGCATTTTGTGTATGCTGAATTTATGAACATGATTACGCACCAGGAAGGTAAAAGTATCCCATGTGAAAAAACGCCCCAAAATGTTTTTTACATCCGTGAAATTCTGGGTTTATTCCCACAGGCAAGAATCATTAATATGGTACGCGACCCGAGGGCGATTCTGCTTTCTCAAAAAAAGAAATGGCTCAGGAGGAAAATGGGAGCCACTTTTATCACGAAAAAAGAAGCTCTGAGGCTCAGAATCAACTACCATCCGTTTACGTTGAGCAAGTTGTGGAATGCGGCCATTCAGGCGGCGGAAAAATTCTCCTCACATCCTCAGGTGCTTACTGTGCGATTTGAAGACATTTTAAATAATCCGGTGAAAAGCATGCAGGAAATTTGCAGTCATCTCGGAGAGGATTATTATGAAGACATGCTGAATATCCCTTTGGCCAGTTCTTCTAATGAAGCCGACAGCAATCAAAAAGGGATTAAAAAAGAACGTGCAAGTAACTGGGAGAATGGGGACTTGTCCCCGGAAGAAATTGCGATTTGTGAAAAGACTTCCGGTCATTTTTTTAAAGACTTCGGCTATAAACTTATACAGCCCAATGCATCCAAAATTAAAATTCTGGGTTGGTATCTGCTTTTTCCTGTTAAGCTCGGCCTGGCATTACTTTTTAACCTGAACCGAATGAAAAGTATCCCCGAAACGATTAAACGAAGATTGGGTTCATGACAGATATTCGTACACAAATAGCCCGATTGCCTTTTGTGGACACTGACAGTCCGGAAAGAGTCGCTTCAGAAATAGTCCATGCCTGGCATACTGCTGACGAGGCAAAAGTGGTACATTATATTTACTATGCGAGCTATGTACTTTTTCATAAAAACCGCACACTCCTTCAGGATTATTCTTTGTCGGACTATCTTTTGGTCGATGGAATAGGCATGCAGATTTGTTTTAAAATTATCACCGGGAATAAGATTGCCAACTTAAACGGTACGGATATGTCTCCTCTGTTTTTCGCGGCGCTGCACAAGATAAGAGTTCCTTTGGTGTTGTACGGCACTACAGAAGAAAATATCCGTGCATGCAATCAAAAGCTTATTTCTCAATACGGAGAACAGGCGGTGGCTTATTTCCAAAATGGATTTTCACCGCTGGATTTTGAAAAAGTACCCGATAAAAGTGCGCTGATTGTGGGTACGGGTTCTCCGAGGCAGGAGCAGTGGGTCAGTCAGCATATTGACCGGATACGCGAGAAAAAACTTCTTGTATTTACGGTCGGAGGGTATTTTGATTTTTTGTCCGGATTTTATGTTCGGGCACCAAAATGGGTGAGGGTGATTAAGATGGAATGGGCATGGCGGACGATGCTGCACCCGGGCCGGCATTACCAGAAACGTCTGAGAGACCTGACTATATTCTTTCTGCCGTTTGTTCATAAATTAAAATCATACAAAAAGTATATTTCCTTCAGGCAGTTATAACGCAAACTGTCATTTAGCACAACAGATGTCCCTTTCAAAAAAGTCAAACAGACCCAGACTTGCAGTCCCACGAACAGTATTTGACAAAGTGTTAGAACTTATCGGAATAGTGATTATCGCATCCAACTGGATTTATATTTTTATGGTGTATGATAAATTGCCGACACTTATTCCCGGTCATTACAACTTTATCGGAGAGGCAGATCGTATGGGTTCGAAAGCAGAAATTTTCTTTGCTCCGGTCATTTTTCACATCCTATACATTGTAATCAGTATTTTAAACCGATATCCTCATCATTTTAATTACGTTTCAAAAATCACGGAAGAAAATGCACTTAGGCTATATACTACCGCTACAAAGGGTATGCGTTATATGAAACTTTTGCTGGCGGTTCTGTCTTTTGTCATTACCTATCAGACAGTCCACAACGCTTTAAATGAGGCTTCCGGTATAGGATGTGGGTAAATTTATTTTTGATTTTTTCTCCATTTGTTTTGGCCATACACTTAGTCTACAAGATGTCGAAAGCGAAGTAGGCGAAAGGGTTTTTATTGCTGACGGAATATTGGTTTATAGTAACTCCTGATTAAAAGCTATTTTTGATTTTACTTTATGGGGAAAACTATTATAGACAGTATCGGAAACCTCCTTATTATGGCTGTTCAGATTCTTATACTAAAGCTTAGTGGCGTAGTAGCAGGATGTAGCTATTACTCACAGAAATTACATTATCAGATAAAGCTCAGGGACCGCCTTTCGAGCCGTTCTGCCTTCGGGAGCCTCAGGCATCACTAAGGTTATCGCCTTCAGGCATCACACTTCGGTGGCCGAGGCACTCTTAGTGCGGTAAAAATACTAAAACTAAATATTGAGCAATTGAAAGACAATGAATTACGACCGCACTAAATTTAGAGGGGACAAGTCAGGAAGCAAATAAATCCAATGTATAATCACTTAGGAACGACCCTTACATTAACCTCCTTAGCGTGCTCGTTGACTTTCAATTTTAGCACCTGCACCTCTTCCTCCCATTCATACGAGTAATCTTTTACCCCATCCACTTGCAGATCCCACCCATCAGGATATCTGCGATCCGGCAAATGTATCTCCGTATAGGGCCCTATCTGAGTATTGTTGATATATCGCATCGTGAACTCATAGGTAGTCGGATTGTATTTGAAAGAAATCAGATTGCCGGTGGTGGCTCTCGGATAAGCTCTTATCAGTGGGTCAAAAGTAGGACGCTCTGTCTTGTCAGGATAAAAAAGATTATAGTTTACAGAACCTACCATTTCATGAATATCGTTGGACCAAGCCGCCCAACTACTTTTCATCTCGTCCAACATATCACAAAAGTCCGAAACGTATTTGGCACTCGTTTTCGGACGATCGTTTTTACCTCCAAATTCTGACACAAATAACGATGCTTCGTGACGGGTCATGTCATCAGACCTGTTTTTTTTCCATGAATTGATGACTATTTTATCTAATGCGCCGTAGTTTGCACCCGCTTCCATCCCCGGCGGATAAATATGGGGAGCAAAAACCAATCTCGGATCTCCGGCTCTGTGGTCAATTACTTTTTTAAGATATGAAGGCATTCCGAAACCGGTAGGAAAGAAAAACTCCGGTTCGATAAAAATCCACTTTTCCTGGTCAATCTTCCTGATTTCCCGAATAGCTCTATCATACAAGCCCCAAAGCTGAACCTGAGCAAAATGTTTGTTTTGAAGCAGTTTACCATCGCCCGGATGAGGTTCATTCATCAGCTCGTAGCCGATTACATAAGGATTATCTTTGACTCTTTTGACAATCTCCGTCCATGCTCCGATAAAATGGTCCTGTAAAAATTTGTACGGGTCTTCATATCTGTAAAAATTTTGAAAAGCATTAATAACTTCTGGTGTCAGGTATTGCAAAAACCACAAATCACCAAAATTATACGTCCCTATTTTGACTCCATCAGTAAAGACTGCCCATTCTGGCGCACCATTGCCTCCCCCTCCAAAAACTGCACTGTACAAATCCTGATGCATATCCAGCAAAACATAAATCTCCCGGGAAGTGTACCATTCTATTCGCTTGATGGTCTCATTGATATAATTTTGATCATACACACCTCGCTCCGGCTCTATGGCTGACCAATTCAACACATAGCGCGTGACATTAAATCCATACCGTCTTTCTCTTTCCACATCGCTCTCCTCTATCCAAGGAATATGTTTAAACTTGGAATAATTGGATGTAGCCATTCCGTGAAGAATAAGGGTTCGTCCCTGAGCATCATACATCTGAAATCCCTCTTGTATCGGATTGGTATTTGAATTTCCGGAGTGAGTCTCTGAACTCGACTTATCTTTTTTACATGCTGACGAAAGCAAAAATGAAAAGAAGAGAATTTGCGCTAAGGTTTTCATCTTGCGATAATAATATATTTCCATTGATAATAACACCCTATACACCTACTTTATCACAGCCCCTATTTTCTTATAAAAAATCTTAGATGAAATACAAATCAACCTGAAAGAAATTAACTCTCGAAGTAGGCGGAAAATCAAAAAGCTCTAAACAAGTGATAAATGAATCCGATTTTTTAATTGCCGTGGATGATGTTGGAATCGGAAGAGGGAAGAAAATCCCGCTTTGGCTGTTTGGATTTTCATACTAAAGTTTAGTGGTGTAGTAGCAGGATAGCTATTACTCACAGAAATTACATTATCAGATAAAGCTCAGGGATCATCCTTCTATCCGTTCTGCCTTCGGGAGCCTCAGGTATCACTAAGGTCATCGCCTTCAGGAATTGCTTTTCGAATAACTTTGATATCCACATGCTGCATGTCTTTGAGATATGGATGGTTAAAGCATACAGTTTTTCATTATCTTTATTACAACTAATAAGAAGCATGACCACTATTATTATCCATCCAAGAACTAAAGAGGAAATACATATCTTTGAAAACTTGGCGAAACAGTTGAATACGCCGTATGAAATCAAGATGGGTAGAGAGAGCGTTTCTGTAAAGAAGCCGTCAGATTATTTGGGGACTATGTCGGAAGAGGAAGGTGAAAAGATGCATTCTTATCTTCAGGAAAGTCGTGCGAAATGGGAAAGAGATATTTAATAGATACGAATATACTGATAGATGCTCAGATAGGACATCTTCCCAAGAAGGGAATGACCTTTATTGCAGAATGTATAGATTCTGATTTCATAGTTTCATTCATAACTTATATTGAGTTTTTGGGCTATAAAAATGCCACTGAGCGACTTAGAGAGTTTATATCTATGGCAAACGTGTTGGGTATAAATAAGAATATCATAGATGAAGCTATAGAGCTTCGCAGGGAGAATACGATTAAGCTTCCTGATGCAATTATTGCATCTACAGCCATAGTAGAAAATCTTATTTTGGTTACACGAAATGTAGATGATTTTAAAAACATCAAAAATTTAGAACTTAAAAATCCTTGGGATTAAGTGCTTTGAAACTATTCCAACTCCCCGAGCAGGTTCAGTTTGATGAAAGCCAACATACGTTCAAAGGCTGCTCTCCCCTGTTCAGTATTAAAGAAAAAGTGCGGAATACCGTGAGGAAGATTGTACCAGTAATCTTCCAGATGTGAGCCTATTTCTTTTTTCAGTTCTTTTACTCTTGAATCCGGACACAGAGGGTCGAGATTGGAAAAATGCCCCTGTAACTGCTGTTCTATCAGAGACGAACAACCTTTTGGAATGCCGCTTCCCAAGGTGCCGAAAGAGTGATGAAAGACAACAGGTGCTTTCACTTCTTCCCGGATAGCCGCATGAAGCACAAAACCTCCGGTCAGACACTGACCGACCACACCCAGCTGATCGGTGGCTACTTCATTCCTCAAATTTATTTCGGTAATCAATGCCTGTATTTCATCTAAGAAAGGGTTGTTGTCCTCCTCATTGTGCCTGAAAGCTTTGGTAAAAAGTGTTCGGACACAATATTTGACTGCGCCGTCTGTGAATAAATTAGGCAGAAACACATGCACACCGATTTTACTCAATGCTTTGGCAGTCTGCCTTGTCGCAGGAACAATCCCCAGTATGTCGTGAAAAAAAATGACTGTAGGCCTGACACCTTCTCCTCCGGAGTAAAATTCGGTATCTAATAATCTCTCAGGTAATGCTATACGTATCTTTTTCATATTTGATGATGTAGTCGATTGAAGATAAAGAAATTGGATTCAAATTTTGCCATAAAGCATGACCTAATTTTTGCAGGTCGAAATGCATGTTGATATATGGTATTATGTCTATACTAAAAATAAGCTGGTTTGCAGCAATATCAGGCATTTATCTTCTCGTACCTCCAAACCCTACCCCGAAACCCATTCTGAGAATGAGCGGAAAATCATTTCGGAATGTACCGGCATAAATAGACTCATCCCGATCCAAAACGTTGTATAAAGCCGCAATATAGAAGTTGCCAAAATTTCCCATAGGCTGGATATAACCTGCGCCCAAAAGCAGATGCGGAACATTGACCCGGTCCGTACTGTAGTATGATTCTTTATTGATTTGTTCGAATTCTCCTCTTAAAAACAACCCTCGCCAGGCTACATAGTCCAAAAACAGTCCTCCTCCGTAGAGAAAACTTTTCCAGCGGCCACTCGCTCCCGAATTCCAGTAAGAGTTTTCAATACTCTGATAAATAAATTTAGTGCTGACTCCGAGTTGCAGCTTACCCGGTTTTACCCAATAGCCGAAGGCGGGGGATATTTCCACATAGGTATATCGCCCGAAATTCAATCCTAAATTACCGCCTACCCTAAAGTTTCTCCAGTCCCACTTTTTATCGGGCTTATCTTCTTTCGCTTTCTCCTTTTCCTGTTTCTCGCTGACATCGGTCTGATAGATATTATCCGAACCCACGCTCTTGTATTCTCCCTCCTGTGCGGAAAGAGAAAAGCTTCCGGCAAAGAAAAAACACATGATTAAAACGCAGAGTTTATTTTTTAAAATTGCCCAATCAGACATAATCACATCCTGTTTGTTCCAAAAATAAGGATATCTCAGTATTTTCAATGCAATCATTATGAAAGATGCTTTTCAGTAAGATAAATTTACCTGTTAAAACGGTTTTGTGGAGCGGTTTATTTCTTTTATCAGCGACTGCGATAATCGCTCAGGGACAATTCACATTGGAAGATGTTTTCACGGAGAAAAAATTTGAGCCTAAAAAATTAAACAGCCTGTATTTTATAGATGGTGACCGTTACATTACTCAAAAAGATGATTTAGAATCCGAGACCAGCATAATTTTGATTAACAGTCTTACAGAATCCGAATCTATTAAAATTTTCGATAGTAAGATTTTAAAACAAAAATTTGAATTGAAACAGGCGAAGATTGACCGATTTCAGTATGTAGAGGACAGTATATATTTGGTAGGTCTTAACCAAGAAGTAATTTATCGTCATTCTGTTCGGGAAGAAATTTTTTATGTGGATTTGAAAGAAAATATTTTTAGAAAGGTGGCAGATGGAGAAAAAATCCGCATTCCTACACTTTCTCCCAATCGGAAATATCTGGCTTATGTGAAAAACAATAATATCTTTATTCTGAATCTTCAAAACAGGAAGACTAAGCAAATTACGAAAGACGGCAAGTTAAATTCAATTATAAACGGTGTGACTGATTGGGTGTATGAAGAGGAGTTTGGTCTGGTCAGAGCCTTGTTTTGGTCGCCCGACAGTAAAAAGTTGGCCTATTTGAAATTTGATGAATCGAAGGTGAAAGATTATACCATCACTACCTATCAGAATAATTATCCTAAAGAAACCCAATATAAATATCCGCGTGCCGGAGAAGCCGTATCAAAAGTAAGTGTCTCAGTTCGGGATTTGAGTAAATCTAAATCTGTAAAAATTCCGATATCTGCTGAGTATATTCCAAGAGTAATATGGAAAGATGCCCATACATTGGCAGTAATGACTTTAAACAGATTTCAGAATGACTTGCAGGTTTGGATGTATCCGCTGAAAAGCAGAAGTGGAGAGTTGTGGTATCGGGAAGAAAGCAAACAGTATGTGGAGGTGCCTCAAATGTTTCGCACACTTTATAATGGAAAGCTTGCAATAAGTTCTGAAAAATCCGGCTTTAATCATTTATATTTTATTGATGAAAAAGGACGAAAGGAGCAGATCACTCAGGGAGATTTTGAGGTAAAAGATGTGTTACGAATAGATTTGGAAGACAGTACGGTTATTTTCAGCAGCCCTCTTCCGACACCGGAGCGGCAGAGCGTGATGCTTTGGGACATGAAAGAGAAAAAACTGTCCTATCTGTCAGATACCACAGGAATTGCGACGGCTGAAATAATAGGAGAGAATGAATGGTTAGAAAAATTCAGCAGTCAGAAAGTACGCAGCCGTATCAGTGTAAAATCGCTGAAAGATTATACGAATAAAATTTTGTTGGAAGATGTCCGTAAAGAAGATACGGTATTGGGCAGAAAAGAATTTTTCATGCTTCCAATCAAAGGTTATGAGCTTTGTGCCTGGAAGATACTTCCGCCTGATTTTGACTCCGCGCAGAGATATCCCGTACTTTTTTATGTGTATGGCGGCCCGGGTATTCAAACGGTTCGGGAGGACTGGGGAAATGATTTGCAGCATTGGCTTAATTATATGGCCCATCAGGGCTTTATCGTAATTTCTGTGGATAACCGGGGGACAGGCGGGAGAGGAGCCAATTTTAAGAAAATGACTTATGCCAAATTAGGGCAGTT
This sequence comes from uncultured Chitinophagales bacterium, assembly GCA_964653095.1. Lineage (GTDB taxonomy): Bacteria > Bacteroidota > Bacteroidia > Chitinophagales > JADIYW01 > JAMLHH01. The sequence goes on along the minus strand of CAZZEH010000016.1, from coordinate 36,523 downwards.
AGAAGCAGAGGATCAGCTTGAAGCTGTAAAATACATATCAAAACTTCCGTATGTAAATGAGGAAAAAATGAGCATGTTCGGCTGGAGTTACGGAGGATATCTGACGCTCATGTGCATGATGGGAGAAGACAGTCTGCTGCATAGCGGAATCAGCGTGGCACCTGTCACGGACTGGAGATATTATGATGCGGTTTATACAGAAAGATATATGCGAACACCTGTGAGTAATCCGCCGGGATACGACAAAGGCTCACCTGTCGTGTTAGCCGAAAATTTAAAAGGCCGACTGCTTCTGATACACGGCACGGCAGATGATAATGTACACTATCAGAATACTTTGGAACTTTCTAAAAGTTTGGTTCAAAATCATAAAAAGTTTCAGATGCATAGTTACACAAACGGAAGGCACGGCATAGGGAACGGACAGACATTGTTACATTTGTTCCGCAGTGCAACGGACTTTTTAATGCAAATGGCTCAGGATTGAAATACCTGTCTGTAACTTCTTTTTACGTTTTTGAAATACTATCTTTGCCCTTCATTCCAAAGTGAAAATTATGCTGTATTCTATGACCGGTTTTGGTTCCGGCGAAGCGAAAGCCGGAAAAACTTTATACAAAGTTGAGCTGAGGTCATTAAACGGCAAAACACTGGACATTAATGTCAAACTACCCGTTCATCTCAAACTTCATGAAGCCTCTGTTCGGAAAGCTTTAGCAGAAATTGTCCGGGGAAAAACGGATGCCGTGGTGACCGAAGAGAAAGGGGAGGAAAGTGCAGCAGTACAGCTCAATTTGACGGTTATGCAGCATTATTATGCCCAATTAGAACAGTTTGCCAGGGAAAATAAAACCGACACTTCAGGAATGATGAAGGCAATTTTAGCCCTGCCGAATGTGATATCGGAGCAGAGTGCGGAAGAAAATCCCGAGGAGATTAAACAGGCATTAGTTCAGGCGACACAGGCAGCAGTACACGAACTTTTTATGTTCAGGGAGAAAGAAGGTGAGTCTCAGTATCGGGATTTGGAGGAAAAAGTTTCGGAAATAGAATCCTGTATTCCGCAGATAGAGCAGTTTGAATCCGGGAGAATAGAACGAGTCAGACAGCGCATCATGCAGGAAATCAGCAATCTGGAACCGGATATTCAGACAGATGCCGGAAGGCTGGAACAGGAATTGATTTTCTACGTGGAAAAATTGGATATTAACGAAGAAAAAGTCCGGCTTCAGGCGCACATTAATTATTTCAGAGAGGTGATGCAGCAGAATTCAACAAATGAAAAAGGCAGAAAATTGTCTTTTATTACACAGGAAATGGGACGGGAAATCAATACGATTGGTTCCAAAGCAAATGATTCCGACATCCAGAAAATTGTAGTTGGGATGAAAGATAATCTGGAGAAAATTAAAGAACAGACTTTTAATATTTTATAGCCTCATGGCAAAAGATACCAAGCATAAAGCTATAATTTTTACCGGCCCTTCCGGAGGCGGGAAAACCACCTTGTCCAAATATATTCTCAGGAAATTTGATAATATACAGCGTTCAGTTTCGGTTACCACGCGCGCGCCGAGAGAAAATGAAACTGAAGGAACAGATTATTATTTTATCCGTCCGGAGCAGTTTGTGGAGCAGGTCGAAAACGACGACTTTATTGAGTGGGAACAGGTGTACGAAGGCATGTATTACGGCACCTTAAAGGCTGAGGTAGAACGGGTATGGGCAGAAGGGAATGTAGTTCTTTTTGTGGTAGATGTAATTGGAGCTAATTCACTGAAAGTCTATTTTGGTGAAGATGCTTTAAATATTTTTGTCAAAGCACCAAGCATGGAAGTACTTTCCGAAAGATTATTTTTCAGAGGAACTGAAAACGCCGATGAAGTGAGAAACAGACTGGAAAAAGCCCGCCATGAACTGAAATATGAGCAGTATGCGGATATAGTCGTAATCAATGACGACCTACAGGAATCCAAGAGAAAAGTCTTTCAAATAGTCAAAACGTTTATTGAGAATTAGTGGCCCAGCAACTCTAAAATCTGCTCGGTGCTTTCTAATTTTTTAAATAAGGGTCTATATTTCAAAGTTGTTTTTTGGAATAGCGTTATTGTCTGATAGATAAAAGCTTTAATTAAATTAATCTTTTATGCAACGAATAGAATGACCATATGATCTGTTGTTAGAATAAATGCTGGCACTATTATTACTAAAAACAAGACCCCTTGAATTAGTATCATTTATTGAACTGCTCCAATAGTCAGCAGCGTTATCTATATTATATAACTTTCCATTTCCACCAATACGAGAGCCTGATAACGGCAGTTTTAATGGAGAACCAAAAGCACCTGAAGCATTCTTTGAACTCCAGCTTTCTCTTTCGAGTTCCCATTCCTCAATAGTTGGTACTCTAAATCCATTTGGACATGGATTGTTTATACCATCTACACCTTGCCATAAGTTATCATTTCGCGGAGAACGCCAATCGTCAGGATAATCACTGTTTGCGATAAATTTGCCGTGACCGGGAGTATCGGAAGTACTTAAAGTCGCGGTCGTATCGGAAGTTCTAATTTGGTGTCCATCATTACCACGTCCCCATTGATATAAATCTCCATATGCATTTGAGTCTGTGCTATTTATAGCAACTTGAGTTGCTCCTAAATTTCTGTCAAGCCATGTCCTGCCAGTTGTAGGATTAGTAACCTCTTTATAACTAAAACCATTATGAACAATAACTCCTTCATCAAATAATCTCCATGTAGGAATGCCATTTTTTAAAGTCAAGATATCTCCATCTTGCCCAGGTATTACACTTTCCCAATTTACACCATTCCAAAAAAGCATTTCTCCAATAACTGAACCATCTTTCACCCCATTTTCAGCATAGAGTGCATAAGGAACACTCACTAACTGACTAGTTCCTGAAATATTATAGTCTGTGCCACCCTTAAGGTCTGTTTCTATTTTAATAAAGTAAGAACCATTTGCCCAGTCAATCGTGGAGAAATTTCCAGCTAATGGAACTCCTGTCCCAATTTCTAAACTCACTAAACCATTGACATTGGTAGTGGGATTTGGGTTATAAGTTTCCTGATACACTTCTGCACCATCTGCAGAACCCTGTAAAATGGATATGCGCATTCCAATAGCCTGATTGGATACTAATTGATTGTCGACATCTCTAATTACAGCCTGATAGCTCATTTTTTCCGGCGCCTGACCAAATACATTCGCCGTTAAAAACAAAGCGATGTAAACAAAAAATAGTTTTTTCATAATGGTTATAGTTTTACAATTTTAAAAGATTGAATTTTTTTGCTCTTGTAATCAAATACATGGATAAAATAGGTAGCTTTTGCCAAGTCATTCATGTGTATAACAGTTTCACCGGAATAGATTTGTGCGGCATGCCGTAATCTACCCTGAATATCAAGAAGTTGAAGTGACAGCTTTTCACTGTTGTAATCTTTTATTTGCAGGGTCAAATAATCAGAGGTTGGATTAGGGAAAATCGATAATGAAATATTCAGAAGGCTTTCTTTGATTCCGACCGGTATTATTTCATATCCATGTTGTACTCCCTGAGCGACTGTTCCGCTATGACCTGAATGGGCAGTATAGACAATCTGCCCAATAGAATAAGCTACAGTACCTCCACTACCATGTGCATTGCCCCCTGTTGCATTAATGGATTCTTGAGCATAAACTGTTACGAATACAAACAATATCACTGTGAACGTTATTAATGCTTTTTTCATTTTAATTAGTTTAATGTTGTATTATCAATTATACACGAGCTATAAAAATACATTTTATTTTACTTACGTATAGTATTTTAACAATATAAACATGACAACTAAAATTGTTTATTAACCTCATAATTCGGGTTGCTTTAAACTCGTTGTCTTTCTATGATGTAGTTCATACAGAATAAACTAAAAATGAGCAGTATGCGGATATAGTCGTAATCAATGACGACCTGCAGGAATCCAAGAGAAAAGTCTCTCAGATAGTCAAAACGTTTATTGAGAATTAGTAGCCCAGCAATTCTAAAATCTGCTCGGTGCTTTCTTTCGTTTTGACCTTTGTAATCACGTGAGAAATTACGCCTTCTTCATCTGTTATAAATGTCGTTCGGTGTATGCCGTCAAATTCTCTTCCCATGAATTTTTTGGGACCCCACACTCCAAAAGCTTTTGCAAGTTCTTTATCCGTATCGGCCAATAGTGTGAAAGGCAGTTCGTGTTTTGCAATAAAGCCCGTATGTCTTTTTTCGTCATCAGGGCTGATACCAAAAATGGTATAACCTAATTTTTTCAGCTTGTCGTGATTGTCCCGAAAGTTACAGGCCTCGGCCGTGCAGCCCGGGGTGTTGTCTTTGGGGTAGAAATAGATGATTAGCTTTTCACCTTTAAGCTGTAATAAATTGACATATTCTCCGTTTTGGTCGTTTACGGCTATGTCAGGTATTTTATCTCCGACTTTTAACATTTTCATGGTTTTATGAATCTAACTTCTTTTTCGGCAATATTGTTTACCCGATCAATGACTTGAATACTTAAAGTATGTGAACCGCCTAAATTAGGGCCGAAATGATGTGTAAGCAAATCATTTTTTGCGTCATATTCCAATAAAATCCACTCACCGTCAATCTGTCCCCGATAAGATTTTATACCGCTAAGGTCGTCCGTTATTTTGATTTGAATTTTATTTTTGGAAAAAGACTGCTTTTGAGCATTGTAGTTCAGTAAAGCGATTTTTGGGGAAGTCGTATCCAAATCGATATAAATTTCTGCAGGCTCAGAAATAGAGGATTCTAAAATGTTTTCTTTTATCGTCGGGAGATAAACTCTTTTTCTTTTTCTGATATTTTCTCCAACCAATACAATTTTATCTTCAAGATTTTTTGGAACAAACCAGTTTTTGATTTGAATTTTCAGATTGGAGTGAATCGGGAAAACCTCATCCTTAAAGATATAGTATGTGCGACTGTATGGCGTTTTAGGCTGTTTGGCTACATAAATTTTGTCCGGAATCAGGTCGTAAAAAGTCTGGGCATCCCACGAAATTTCAGCGCCGTCTAATTGTTTGCTTCCCTCAGATAAATTGGGATTGAGGTAAATAGTTTCCGATGAGTTTATTGATTTTATTCCCTTGGCAGTAAAAGTTACTTTTGATGTATTCCCGTGAAAATCAATCAGATGAATGCCTATTTTTTTTACTTCCCCATCCGCGATTTTTATTCTTCCGTCAGAGGGAGATTTTAAATAAGGACTTCGTTCAAGATTTCCGGGAAGAAGAGTTGCAAGATAATAGTCCGTACCGTTTTTAAATTTTTCTGAGTAGTCTGCCATAGCATGAGTATATCTCGTTTCATCAAAATCGATACTGTCTTTTTCTCTCACAAAAACCAACTCGTCATTTACAAACATCTTGACAGTAGGAATGCCGTTTTTGTGCATGGGAGTCAAATCTTGTTGGTCATAAGCCTGTACGGCAAACATAATCAGCCCTTCCGGAACTTCTGTTTCCCCACCTCCCCAGACTCCTGACGAGCCGGCGGTCAGAGGAATTCGAATGCCGGGATGGTCGTAAAGGCTTTCCTGTACCGGATAAATTTTGAGTTGCCCTATGACAGGTCGGGTATAGTCGATAACTTCCAGGTATTTCATTGGATTAATTACAATCTCGCTGTAAGTATCTCTGATTTCAAAATGCAGATGAGGACCGGCACTCCCGCCTGTATTTCCTGAAAAAGCAATTTGTGCTCCCTGTTTGAAGAAAAATCTTTTATCCGGCAAAACAGTATCAATTTCAAAGGACTGCAGCTCATACTGAACGGATTTAATCCAATCTGCAATCGGTTTGACAAACCTGTCCAGGTGTGCATAAACAGTAGTCATATCAGAGGGGTGATTCAGGTACAGCGCATTTCCGTATCCGGTAGCACTGACCTTAATTCTTGAAATATATCCTTCATCGGCTGCATAGACCTTTTTTCCGATTTGCCCGTTAGTTTTTAAATCTAACCCTGCGTGATAATGATTGGGACGGGGCTCGCCAAAAGTACCGTTGATGTATAATGCTCCGTCTAACGGTGGAATGAAGCTGACAGGTTTCGGGAACATTTCTGCGGAGATGGTCTGAGCATCTGCATATTTTACCGACGAGTTAAAAGACAAAAAACACAATCCTAAAATAATCTTAGGAAAAACAAGCCAAAGATAACTATGCTTTTTAGAACCTTTTTTGAGCATCTGAATTTGATTCCGTTTAAACCCAATTTTATTGGAAATTTGGAGCCATAGCTCTGTCCGGCTGATCGTAGAATGCATTGATATACGCGACTGCTTCTTCAATATCGTCGGTCATCAGAAACAAGTCCAAGTCGCCATCACTAATATACTGATGGGTGTCCAACATCGTTTTCCTAACCCACGAGATTAATCCTTTCCAATAATTTTTTCCTATAAATATCAGAGGTATTCTGTCCACTTTTTTTGTCTGTACCAACGTCATGACCTCAAAAATTTCATCCATGGTGCCAAACCCGCCCGGAAAGAAAATAAACCCTTGAGCGTATTTGACCAAGGCTACTTTACGGACAAAGAAATAGTGAAAGTTGATATTTTTATCATGATCAATATATTGGTTGTGTCCCTGTTCGTGAGGAAGTTTTATGTTCAGCCCAACCGAGCGACCGCCTGCAATGTGTGCACCTTTATTAGCTGCTTCCATGATGCCCGGACCGCCTCCGGTGATGATGCCGTACCCTTCTTCGACTAATCTTGAGCCTATTTCGACCGCCATATTATAATGCTTGGTGTTTCTTTTTGTTCTCGCCGAACCAAAAACGGACACGCACGGGCCTATTCTGTTCATGTTTTCATAAGCATCTACAAATTCGGACATAATTTTAAAAATAGCCCAACTGTTTGAAGCATTTATCTGAGTCCAGGAACGGCTCTTGTATGGCTTTTTAATCTTAAATTCATTCTTTTTCATGTGTTACTTTTTTAGATAAAACCATTAAGCCCAATACCGTAATGATTCCATTAATCAGTATGAGTTCATTTCCAATTTTATAATTTAGCGGATGTCCCAGCAAAGAACTGATTCCATCACTAAGGTAAAACATCCACTGATTATACCAGCCTGCATCGCCTTCACTTATTAATTTGTACAGTGCCGGATGATTCAGAATAGTTTTTAGGATATGTCCCACCAAAGGAGATAAGACTGCCACAATCGGCACCCATTTATCCCGAAGCTGTAATTTAGTAAAAATTCCCACAAAGAACAGACCCAGCAAAGGACCGTATGTATATCCCGCAAGCAAGAACACCAAGTCAATAACTGCCTGCTCGTTGAGTGCTTTTATTCCCAAAATGACTAAGAGCAGCAATACGGCGAAAATGAAATGGATAAAATATCTTTTTTTCTGAGCGAGGTTTTCTACATCTTCATCTTTTTTCAAAAAATCTATATAAAAAGAAGTGGTCAGAGCAGTCAATACTGAATCTGCGCTGGAAAAGGTAGCGGCTGAAAGTCCTATTATAAAGACTAATCCTGCCCAAAATCCGAGATGTTCGAAAGCTAACATCGGGTACAGTTCGTCTGTTCTTGTCGGAATTCCGATTCCCATTTGCTCTGAATATAAGTACAGCAGTACTCCCAGACTCAGAAACAGGAGGTTCACAAAAATAACCACCACACTAAACAGATTAATATTTTTTTGAGCATCTTTAAGACTTCGGCAACTCAGGTTTTTTTGCATCATATTCTGATCCAGACCGGTCATGGCGATTGCTATAAACATCCCGCCCAAAAACTGTTTCCAGAAGAAATTAGCTTCTCTGAAATCCCAAAAGAATGTGTTGCTGTAATCACTGCCATATACTGCACTTACTGCCTCTGTCAGACTGATATCTAATCTGTTCACAATAAAAAATATGGTGATAATTACTCCGAGCAGCAACAAAGAAGCCTGTAAAATATCGGTATAGACTAAAGTTTTAATGCCGCCCTTGTAAGTATATGCAAGCATGAGTCCGATTAAAATGGTCACGGCAACGCCAAAGGGAATTCCCAACGGGTCAAACAAAAATGTCTGCATGACAATTGCCGCGAGATAAAGTCTGGCGGCTGAACCAAAAAGTCTGGATAAGAGAAAGAAAAAAGAACCTGTTTTTTGTGAGGTGACTCCAAACCTTCGCCTGAGATACTCATAAATACTCCTGAGTTGCAAATTGTAATAAATGGGCAGCAAAACATAAGAAATTACCATGTATCCAAAAAAATAGCCCAATACTAATTGCAGGTAGCTGAAATGACTCGTACCCACCATCCCGGGTACAGAAATATAGGTAACACCGGAAAGCGACTCGGCAATGAGTCCGAAAGAAACTAATATCCAGGAAGACTGGCGATTACCGATAAAGTAAGAGTCATTATCGGCATTTTTAGAAGTAATTTTGGAAATGTACAGCAGAATTGCAAAGTAGAATGCAATACAGAGTAAAATGATAATCGGAGACATTCAGTATGACAGAGTTTCTAAACGATGAAATATTATAAAACACTAATCTAAAAAATATCTTAAATAGTCTGCTATCAATTTGTGAAAGAAAGAATTTGGCAACTATTCGGTATTTCCGATTAATCTTTGAGTTTATTTTGGATGTGGCTCAGAACTAAGCTTACCTGCTCATCAAAAGTCAGATGAGTGGTATCAATTAAAATGGCATCTTCCGCCATTTTGAGCGGAGAGTCCGCGCGATTGCTGTCAATTTCGTCCCGTTTTTGCAGGTTTTCCCGGACAGACTCAAAAGAAACATCCTCTCCTTTGGCTTTCATTTCCAAAATTCTTCTTTCGGTACGGACTTCTATACTTGCAGTCATAAAAAACTTACATTCTGCATTCGGGAATACCACAGTGCCAATATCTCTGCCGTCCATTACGACACCTTTTTTTTCTCCTATTTGTCTTTGTAATCTGACCAATGCTGTCCGTACGGAAGAAATTGCCGCTACAGCGGAAACGTGACTTGCTACATGAAGTGAACGTATTTCTTCTTCCACATCCCGATTATTCAAAAAGAGATGTCTGAAACTTTGCCTTTCTACATCCCGAAAATCAATGTGAATATTTTGCAGAGCATTTGTAACGGATTCTACATGATTAATATCCACATCATTTTTCAAAAAGTACAGTGTCACCGCACGGTACATGGCTCCGGTATCAATATAGGTGTAGTTTAAAACTTCCGCGACGGCTTTGGCAGTAGTGGACTTACCGCAACCGCTGTGGCCGTCAATGGCAATGTTGATTTTTTTTAAAGACATTTTTGAACAAAAACACTTTTAAGGCCAAAAAAATAGTTACAGACCGGAAGCAATAATATAAAGCGAACAGGCAGGAATTGCAAAAATCAGTCCGTCAAACCGATCGAGCAGACCACCGTGACCCGGCAAAACATGTCCGGTATCTTTGATGTTAAGATTTCTTTTTATCATGGATTCGGCAAGGTCTCCGTATGTACTGGTGACGACCGTAATCCCTGCCATAGCGATAAAGTGATACAATTCGGTTTCGGAAATCCCGTAATAATTATAAACATAGTACACTAAAAAAGAAAAGATAAAAGCTGCTGCGGCACCGCCCAAAAAGCCCTCCCATGTCTTGTTGGGAGAAATTCGCTCAAATAATTTATGCTTTCCGAAATATCTGCCGGTCAGATATGCCCAGGAATCATTAGCCCACGCAAAAAATAAAATGGCAAGAAGAAATTTGAAGTCGTAAATATCACCACCTTTTTTAAACACTAAAAAGCAGGCTGAACTAAAAGGAATAGCAATGTAAAACAAAGCCATTGAGTTATAACTGACATTGGTAAAAGGCGAATTGGATTCGTGATACATTTCAATTACAAACCAGCACAACGGGAATGCAGCGACTAACGTCAGATATATCAAAGATATTTTGCCACTGGAAACTAAGAAAATAATAGCAAAAACTAACGTACCAAAAATAGTACTTAAAAATTTATACAGAGTTTTCCAATCTTCACCTGCATTCAGCTTCTCGTGAATAATATTGTAATATTCATTGATGGACAATATGGTAATCAGGCTGAAGAGCAACATGAAAGAGTACTCGTTCCAAATGACTCCTCCTATTAGAATGACTACGAAAATGATACCGGTAATAATTCTTTGTACTAACTCATTCATAAGTTTAGGTTTTCTTTTATGTACAAAGCCTTAATCAGATTGGGACGTTCTACATATACTTCCACTCTTCCAATAAAATTAAATGCACTGTCAAATTTATCGATAATTCGATACGGTATATTTTTCTCCTTTAAAGCGTTTATCAGCATATCAGATTTATATTTCTGATGGAATGAAGACAAAAGTACCCAATTATTTGGTGTCATGTACTTCGAATGTTTTTTTTATTAATGACTGATAAAGTACAAAGTACAAACTAAAAAATAAAAAAGTGGAAGTTATTGTAACTGAAACAGGGACAGATGCCTGTTCGGCGGTCTGCATATTTCCTGCGGATTCGGGCATCAGATAGAATGCAGCAAGCTGAGTACCATTAAACAGAGCATGAGTAAAAATGGGGATAGTAAGTCTTCGGGTGTGCCAAAAAAGATAGCCAAAGAAAATTCCCAGTGCGAGTCTCGGCAGAAGACCAAAAAACTGAAAGTGAACGGTACTGAAAATAAATGCCGCAATAAATATCGCCACGTGCGGGTCGATGTAATGCATTAATATCCTTTGAAGGACACCTCTGAAAAAAACTTCTTCAATAATTGCCGCGGCTATTGCTATGACTATGAAATTGAAAAAAACAGCCCGCACAGAATGATCTGACAGCATACCCAGAATCGTGGCATTCATTTGCTGTTCCGTATTTTGCATGATGCTGTGCAAAGGTTCGAAGAATTGTATATTCTGATTAAACACATAAAAAGACTGAGCGAGCGGGAAAAACAAAAACAGTAAAATGGGTACTACAGCGAATACAATTAGGGTGCTTCTTTGTGCCTTTGGAAATGCCATAGAAAATTTTCCCGAAAATATCTTCCACACTATTACTGCCGGAAGAAGGAAAGAAAGGCAGGAATGAATAAGCTGTATTATTCGAACTGTATCCCAAGCCTCCGGTACTTTTTTAGTGAGTTCCAAAAGTCCGGAGATGTCTTGTAAACCATACTTAAAATTGATTAGTAAAACTCCTGCATATTGGGCTGTGACAGTACCGAGAACGGATAAAATAAACAGTCTCACCAAATAAAAACCAAGATTTCGATTTGAATTATTCATCATGCTGAAGCTAAGTTACGGGATTATCTGTTTCGGATATAGCATTGAATCACCTGACGTGAATTACAGTAAAGTATTTCAGTATATTTGCATAGTTTTTTAAGTGGTAAAAATTGAAAATATATCCTTGGGGGATTTTCCCATAATACTGGCACCTATGGAGGATGTCAGTGACCCGCCTTTTCGTGCATTATGCAAAAAACACGGAGCGGATTTGATGTACACAGAGTTTATATCTTCAGAAGGTTTGATTAGAGATGCTTATAAAAGTGTACAGAAATTAGATATCTATGATTATGAGAGGCCGATGGGCATTCAGGTATTTGGGGGGGAAGAAGATGCGATGGTACAGTCTGCCCAAATTATCGAAAAGGCCAATCCAGATATTATTGATATTAATTTTGGGTGTCCTGTCAAAAAAGTAGTGTGTAAAATGGCGGGTGCGGGTATTCTTCAGGACATAGACAAGATGGTGCGCCTGACTGGTCAGGTTATCCGGGCTACCAATAAACCTGTTACAGTCAAGACACGGCTCGGATGGGACGATGATTCCAAAAATATAGTAGAGGTGGCAGAAAGGCTTCAGGATGTGGGAATTAAAGCTTTGGCAATACATGGACGGACACGCAAGCAAATGTATAAGGGTACCGCAGATTGGACTTTAATTGGAGAAGTAAAGAATAATCCGAGAATGCATATTCCGATTTTTGGCAACGGAGATATTGATTCTCCTGAAAAAGCTTTGGAATATAAAAATCGATATGGTGTGGACGGCATTATGATTGGCAGGGCTGCAATCGGTTTCCCTTGGATTTTTAATCAGATTAAATCTTTTCTGAAAGACCGAACTATTGTGCCGGATCCGAATGTCGAAGCACGGGCAGAGGCTGTTCGGATGCATCTGGAAAAGTCTGTAGAGTGGAAAGGGGAGAGACTCGGCATTATTGAAATGCGACGGCATTATGCCAATTATTTCAGAGGAGTCCCAAATATTAAGCCGTACAGAACCAGATTGGTCACTTCTGTGGATATCGATGAGATTTACGGCATCCTCAACGAATTAATCGAAGAAGTGTATAAAGGGAATTTAGCTGTTCCCGCCTGACCGAAAAGACCATCTGTTCGGCATAGTTTTCTGAGAAATATTAAATTGGAACTAACACAAACAAAAAGAGGCTGCTGTTTTAAGCAACCTCTTCTTTGAAATTATGATGGAATTATTTTCTTGCTTTCTCGTTTTTAATTTTGGCTTTTCTTCCTTCTGAGAACATATTTCCGCCGTCTCTGCTTCCGTCTCTGGAGCCTAATCTAATCATTGCACAACGAAATCCTATTGTTGCAGAAGACTGATCCTGATTCAGGTATCTTCTTGTTCCGGGAGACATCCAAAATGCTCTGTCCGCCCAGGAACCGCCTTTATAGACTCTGGCTTTGTCGCTGATGAGTGTATTCATTTCGTCGTAAACAATTTGTGAACGCTCATCTCCATCACCGTAGTCAATTGCATAAGCACTTCTGTAGTTTCTTCTGTTTTCAAGTTCTTCTTCCGGCTGAACCACTTTAACTACTCTTCCGGTTACTTCATCTAACTCAGGTACATTGGACTCATCAGTTTTTACTTTCATAAATACGTTGCCTCTAAAAGTGTTTAAGTCCATCGCATCGGCAAATGTTAAAGGTCTGTACACGTCCTCAACCCATTCGGAAACGTTCCCTGCCATATTAAACAAGCCAAAATCATTGGGCATATTGGAATATATATCAGCAGTAATGTCAGCCTTGTCGTTAAGTGCACCTGCAAGACCCATATAGTCTCCGCGACCTCTTTTAAAGTTGGCCAGCATCATGCCCTGATATTTATTGTGTTTTTGATACCTTACTGTAGCCCCGTCCCAAGGATAAATTCTCCTTGTTCCGACCACTTCTTCCCCTTCGATAGGTTGAGTTCCTTTCAGAGCCAAAGCAGCATATTCCCATTCGGCTTCTGTAGGCAATCTGTACTCAGGTAAAATGATACCATCAGATAAACTCACATTTCGGGTACCTTCGCCACTAGGATTGTAGTCTTTTATAGTTTTCTTACCCTGAGCACCCTGATATTGCCCGCTCACATAGGCTCCGGTATTAAAGTTATTGGCTCCTTGTTGGTCTGAAGAATACTCTAAGTATCCGTTTTTAATAAGGAGCAACTCATTTACACGGTCAGATCTCCATTCGCTGTAATCTCTTGCCTGTTCCCAGGTTACACCGACCACAGGATAGTTGTCGTATGCCGGAAATCTAAAGTATTGAGTGACATAAGGCTCGTTGAAAGCCAGTTCACTTCTCCAGCAGAGAGTGTCAGGAAGTGCTTTTCTGATAATTTCAGGATTGTCCTGACCAAAAATATTCTCTAACCAATAGATATATTCTCTGTAATGAACATTGGCTACTTCGGTTTCGTCCATATAAAAAGAAGCGACTGTAACTCTTCTCGGAATGTTATTGTGTTCGTATGTGACATCTTCTTCTGTTACACCCATCACGAAAGTTCCGCCTTCAATTAAGACAAGATTAGGTCCGGTCTTTTGCTCTTTTTCTTTGGCTACACTAAAACCTCCCCACTTAGGGTCATTATAGTTCCAGCCTGTAGTAGCAGATTTTTCTTTCTTGCTGCACGAGGTGAGCATAAAGCTTAGTACAGCTACTCCTAAAAATCCTTTTGTTAGTTTACGAATGATCATTTCTTGTTTAAGCTTAAATTATTCAGTTATGCAAATATATTATAAGATTTCGTATTTCTGTATTTTATGTTTTTCTAAAACTTAGTTAAATAACCTTTGGTACATTATCCTTAAATACTTTGAATGTCAAAATAAAGAAATAAATTCGATAAATCTCTTTCTTTAACTTTTTTATCTTTAACGGGTTATTTTAAAGCTTATTGTTTTTATGCGTGAATTGAAACTGCTGTCAAAAGTATGGATTGCCATATTTATTTGCTTTGCCTTACCCGCAGTTTATACCTATGTAGAAGCTGAAGAATACACTATAGCTTGGGATGACGATGCGGATAAACTAAATTTTACCGGAGCATCTTTTTCAGCGCAGCATCAATATTTGCCTGTGTTTAGTATAATTAAAGAGGGTAATTGGAAAGGCACTTTCCGCGTACATGAAAGTAGGCTGATAAACTTAGCAGAGTTCAAAGACGTACAGTTTGGTACTGTACCTGAGGATTGGAGTGTAAGTTTTGATTATGGACAGGCGAGCAGGAAAGAATGGACTCAGGTGGAGGTTTTGCCGTTCAGACGAATGGGAGATAGAATAGAGTTGTTAGTCAGTTTTAGTATTGATTTTACTGAAAATAATATTGGAAAGAGAGCCAGAATGGCTTCGCAGAAATATTCCGAATATTCAAAATTATCTTCCGGCGTCTGGTATAAGTTTGGTGTGAACGAATCCGGGGTGTATAAATTAGATGCTTCTTTTTTTGAAAAATTAGGAGCTAAAAGTGAAAACATCCAATCCGATAAAATTAAAATATACGGACACAGAGGCGGTATGCTTCCGGAACTTTCCGGGGCTGAGAGAACGGATGATATCAGAGAGATTCCTATTGAAGTGAAAGGTTCCGGGCATGAAGTAACGGTTACGGCATATTTGGAAGGTCCCGAAGAATGGACTTATAGCGAAGATGAAGAAAGATTTGTACACATAAAAAATCTTTACACCGACACTAAAAATTATTTTATCACTTTTGAAGGTGAACAGGGACAAAGAGTCAAAACGAGAAACGAGGTTTCTGCACCGCATTCGGTTGATATCACTTCCTACGATGATTACAAACACTATGAGGAAGATATTAATAACCTGTTAGCCTCCGGCAGAATCTGGCTAGGACATGAGATAGGTGCTGCCAACCAATTGGTCTATAATTTTAATTTTCCGGATATAATACAGAGTTCACCTGCAATAATTTCGCTGGGGTTAGCGGCCAAATCATCTTCATTATTGAATTCGTTTCAGGTCAGAACAGAAAGTTTTGCCCTTGGCAATGTTTCCATTCCGCCGACAGGGACATCTACTTTGGCCAATGCCGCCAACTACGCTAAAGCATCTTATGAAACCAATCAGGTAAAGCCGGGCTTTTCTGTGATTATTGATTATAACAGACCGGACTATAGTGCCAAAGCCTGGCCGGATTTTATTACTGCTCAGGTGGTCCGAGAATTAGTTTACAGACAAAATAATTTTAGTTTCAGATCATTGACTTCTGTGGATAGCAATACCATATCTCAATTTAGGATAAAAAACTGGAACTCAAATCTCACACTCTGGGATGTCACGGATTTATTTAATATTCAACAGATTAAAACTTCTGATGGTGTATTTAAGGCAGAAACTTCTGTATTGAGAGAGTTTGCGGTATTTGATTCACCCAAGCTTACGCCGATTCCATTCGGAAGGATAGAAAATCAAAATTTGCATGGATTGAAACAGGTCGATTATCTGATAGTAACCAGAGAATCTTTTATCCCGTACGCAAAAGAGATTGGCGAATTTCATTTGGAGCATGAAGGGTTGACATATCATGTGGTGGATGTGGAAGAGATATTTAATGAGTTTTCGTCCGGAAATAATGATTTGTCTGCAATAAGAAATTTTGCCAAAATGTTTTACGACAGGGCGCTGAATGAACCGGGAACTGCGCCCAAATATTTGCTGCTCTTCGGAAGCGGTAATTATGACAATAAAGAATTGGGAGAATTTTTGCTCCCTTCATATCAGAGTCCGCAGTCTTTTGAAGAAGTGGTTACCTATGTAACAGATGACTATTTCGGCTTCTTGGATGATTCGGAAGGAGATAATATTATCAGCACGACTACACATTATTTGGATATTGCTATTGGAAGAATACCGGCGGACAGTCATGAGAAAGCACAGGATGCAGTAGATAAGGTAAAAAGATATTATAGCAGCGAATCTTATGGTGATTGGCGTGCGACAACAGCATTTATTGCGGACGATGAAGACAATAATATTCACATTAGAGATACGGATTTAATTGCAAATATTGTTCAGAATAATTATGCGGATTTCAATGTCTCAAAAATTTATCTCGATGCCTTCAAACAACAATCTGTATCAGGAGGCCACAGATATCCGGATGTCACAGAAGCTATCAATAATGGAATTTACAAAGGATTATTTTATTTAAATTTTGTGGGACATGGTGGTCCTAACGGATTAACGCATGAAAAGGTGATTACTTTTAACGAAATCAATAATTGGAATAATAAGGATAAGCTGTTTTTGTTCTGTACCGCCACTTGTGAATTTACCAGATTTGATATACCGACCCGATATTCTGCCGGAGAAAGAGTGTTATTAAAAAGAGATGGTGGGGCAATCGCATTAGTCAGTACGACGCGCTTGGTGTTTTCGGATAAAAACAAGACAATTAATGAAAATTTTGTCACAGATTTATTTGAAAATTCCGGTTCGGGAAATGTAGTCTTAGGAGATGTTTTTTTGAAAACCAAAAACAGAACCAATACCCGGGAAAATAACAGAAAGTTTGCATTGTTTGGAGACCCGGCACTTAAATTAGCTTTCCCGCAAAATGAGGTCGTCACCACAGAACTTCTGTCTTATAACACGCCAACAGATACAATCAAGTCGCTTGACAAACTAACAATCAGGGGTGAGGTCAGAAAAAACAATACTTTGGCTCAGGATTTTGACGGTATAGTTCACGTGTCTGTATTTGACAAAATGATTGAGCAGAGTACCATAGGCAATGATGCTTCCAGCCCGGTTTTTAAATTTAAGACGCGCAACAGTATTGTATATAGAGGTCGGGCGAAAGCCAAAGGCGGTAAATTTGAACTGACCTTTATAGTGCCGAAGGATATCAATTATAATTTTGGAAATGCCAAACTGAGTTACTACGGTGAAAATGAACAATGGGATGCCATAGGTCATGATTTTGATGTAACGATTGGCGGAGTGGCAGACAGTGTGCCTCAGGACAATGCCGGACCATTGGTTGAAGTATATATCGATGATGAAAATTTTGTTTTTGGCGGTATGGCAGAGAAAAATTCAATGCTGTACGTTAAGCTTGAGGACGAAAGCGGTATAAATACTTCAGGTACGGGCCTGGGGCATGATATTACGGCAATTTTAAACGAAGACTCAAAAAATCCTATTATTCTGAATACTTTCTATGAAGAAGAAGTAGGTGATTTTACTAAGGGAGCGGTCAAATATCCCTTTAATGACTTGGAAGACGGACGATACAAAATAAATGTAAAAGCTTGGGATGTGCTAAATAATTCCGGAGAGGGCTATACCGAATTTATAGTGGAAGACAATCCAAATATGGCGTTGTATTATGTCCTGAACTACCCTAATCCGTTTACGACCAACACACAATTCAGCTTTGAACACAACAGACCGGGTGATTTTTTGGATATTCGAATAGAGATATACACTGTGAACGGTAAATTGGTGAAAACGTTGCAGACATCCGAAATTTCAGAGTCAAGAAGATTTAATAAATTAAACTGGGACGGGCTGGATGAGTATGGGGATAAAATAGGGAAAGGTGTATATATTTATAAGGTCACTGTAAAGGACAGCAGTGGAAGAAAAGCACATAAATACCAAAAATTAGTCTTATTGAGATAAAATATTTCAAAAAAGCAATATTTTTGGCCTCTTGGCATTTAAGATATAGCTTGTAAGAATTGATTATGACGAATTTGAAAAATAAAGGAGTATTGCTGTGGATTTTGGTATTGACCTGTGCAAATGCTCAGGCTCAAAACAACTCATCAGATGATGTGGCAGGGGTAAATACGGTAAGTACGGCAGTACCTTTTCTAAGAATCACTCCTGATGCCCGTTCGGGTGGAATGGGGGATGTCGGACTGGCGACTTCTCCGGATGCTACGGCAATCTATTATAATGCTTCCAAACTGGCATTTTCCGAAAAGCAGTTGGGAGTGACTATGTCTTATACTCCTTGGCTTAAAAACTTAGGCATTACGGATATTTTTCTTGCTAATGTAGGGGCTTATTACAGAATAGATAAGTTGCAGACGTTTCACACCTCATTGAGGTTTTTTAGTTTGGGAAATATCACATTTACAGATTATCTCGGAAATATCAATGGGGATTTTAAACCGAGAGAACTTGCCTTGGATGCGGGATATTCCAGAAAGCTTGCGGAGCATTTTTCGCTTGGGGCTGCGGTGAGGTATATTTATTCCAATCTGGCGGCAGGGCAGGAGGTCAGCAGTACCGAAGTAAAAGCAGGACATGCAGTCGGCGTGGATTTGACCACAACTTATATGCAGGAACTCAGTCTGAAAAAAGGAAGGAGAGGTGTTGTTTCCGCAGGTCTTGCACTTTCCAATATAGGTTCTAAAATATCTTATACCGAAGACGCACAAAACAAAGATTTCATTCCTACAAATTTAGGTATTGGAGCAGGTTTCAGACTATTCCCAAATGATTATAACGAAATAGGTTTTTATGCCGATATCAATAAACTGTTAGTGCCTACTCCAACGGATGAATTGGACGATAACGGGAATTATGTGTACAAACAAAAATCATCTATTGGAGGAATGTTTGCTTCTTTTGGAGATGCTCCGGGCGGATTCAAAGAGGAGATGCAGGAACTGATGTATTCGATAGGTGTAGAATATTGGTATGATCAGCAATTTGGAGTAAGAGCAGGATATTTTAATGAACATAAACTCAAAGGAAACAGAAAATATATGACTGCCGGTGTCAGCGTGAAATATTCTGTGTTCGGTCTTGATTTTTCTTATCTGATACCGACCTCCAGTCAGAGAAATCCTTTGGACAATACATTTAGATTTACATTACAGTTTGACTTCGATAATCTGGGTAAGAAAAAATACACCGAGGAAGAGTTGGAAGACGTGAGACGACCTTACTCACGACCGGTGTACTAATTAAGAGAAACTCTCCTTCAGGTTAATAAAAAACCAACTTTTCAGATGTGGTTCTGTTCAAAAATAATTTAAACTGTATTATGCGTAGCTTTGTCTCATTAAGAAATAAGGAGGTTAAACTTGATGGTTGACACCCTTTTATATATACTTTGATGGCAATAGAAAATCGAAAATATGAAATAGCCAACGCATTGACACATTTGGCAGGTATAGTCATCTTTCTGGTGTTTTTGCCTCTTCTGTTTTCTAAAATGTTTGCTGCCGAAAATATAGCTTATCTGTGGTCGGTCATTGTGTTTGCTTTTGGTCTGCTGATGGTGTACAGTTCTTCTACGGCTTACCATTTTGTAGAGCGGACTTCGGTCAAAAAAATGCTGAGAATATGGGATCATGCTTCAATTTATTTTTTGATTGGCGGCACGTACACACCTCTGATTGCAAAGTTTTTGCCTTTCCATAAAGCATTGATATTTCTCCTGATTATGTGGCTGATTATCGCTGTCGGGGTAATACTCAAACTGTTTTTTACCGGCAGATTCGGCTTTTTTTCACTGTTCAGTTATCTCGCATTGGGATGGATGGCGGTATTCGTGATGAAAGACTTTATTCATGCGGCACCAAATCATGTCCTTTTTCTTGCCCTGTCAGGCGGTATTGCATATACAGCAGGAGTGGTGTTTTACGTGTGGAAAAAACTTCCGTATAATCATGCAGTTTGGCATTTGTTTGTGCTGACCGGAAGTGTGCTTCACTTTTTTGCTATTCATCAAAGTTTCTAAATACCGATTTCAAATTAATACCCTGCTTCTGCTTGGGAAAATTATTTCTAAGGGTTGAGAATAGCAAGACGACGAAACCTTTCAATGACTTTATGATGTAATGCTGTTGTCAGGGTTATCTATGGAAAGCGGAAATGGATGACAATGCATTTCTTGCCTTCATCACTTTTTTGCAACATCCATCACAGGCGATAGATTATCACCCAATTATGATATTTTTGATTGCTTTAGGGTGTTGCAATGACGAAAACAAGAGTGAAAAATTTATCAGGGCTTTTGCCAAAACATAATCAGACTGCAAACGCATTTTATCTTAATTTTTGATTAATAAATTGTAACTTTTTCTGATTTTACTTCTCTAATAGGTTAGAAAAGTAAATTATAGAAAAATAATGTCTAAACTTGTATCGCAGTAAAGTATGAAAAAATTAATTCCATATCTGTTTTTACTGTCGCTGACCATACATATGTCCAGTCAGGTTTTTATTTATTTAGGTTTTTGGGTCAATCAGGATTACATCGCTGAAAATCTTTGTGAGAATTTAGATAAACCGCAGATGAATTGCCATGGAGTTTGTCATTTGGAAAAAGAATTACAAAAAGATGAAGACCGAAAACAGCATCAGGCTTCTCAAATGGAAATCATGGTGTATATCGCACCGACTTTGAACCAAGAATTAAAAAAAGAAAAGGAATATCCGGCTGAAAGTAAGAAACCGTCATATTCTGAATATACCTTCCCCACAACTTCTTCATTTGTGGACTCCATTCTTCGTCCACCGATTGCTTAATTATACCGTTTTGCATAGCCCTTCTTTTCTATTTCTAAGAAGGGATTAAAGACTTTATATTAAAAGTCAATTATTCTATAATAAGCGGATGACAAAGTATTGAATTTCTCCGGCAACTTGAGATGTAGTGGATTACACCAAAGGTTATTAGAAGATTTGAAATACAAGCTTTCAAGATAATCAAGGTGAAAATCACACCCTGCAAAATATCATCTCAGATGCAATGTTGAGCCTATCAAACTTGCCATCCACCCATAATTTAAACAACATGAAGTTACTAAAATTAATAATAATAATGTCTTTCCTGCTGAAGCTTTATACCGCCGATGCAGCTGATTTTCACACTTTGAAAGGTTATATCACCGATATTCAAAGTCAGGAACCCGTAAGCGATGCACTTATTGAGGCTATAGATCAAAATGAATCTTCTATCACCGGGGCAAATGGTCATTTTGAAATCAATTTGGCACAAGATACCGGCATATTAAAAATCACCTCTTTGGGCTATAAAACCCAACTCATTTCCTATCATTCTTTACAAGATGAAATGCACATCCTGATGTCACCGGATGTCAAACAACTCAATGAAGTTATTGTCATAGGTTTCGGAAGTAATAAAAGAATTCAAGAAACTGCCGGAGGAATCGCTTTTTTGAATGGTGACGAACTCAGGCAAGGCAGTGGTGTTTCTCTCCAGAATGCATTTAACAGCGTTCCGGGTGTGAGAATGGATCAGAGTACACTTTCCGAAGCCAGAATTTCCATTAGAGGAAATGGTGTCCGCGCGCAGTACGGCATCAGAAATATCAAAATTTATATCAACGATATTCCTATGACCGAAGCTGACGGCACCACAAGAATAGAAGGAATTGATGTCAATGACCTCGGGCATGCCGAAATTTTGAAAGGCCCTGCATCCAGTATTTATGGCGGCGGTACAGGCGGTGTTATTAACTTTAAATTAGAACGAGCGCCCTACCAAGAACAAAGTTTAGAAATCTCTACTTTGGCAGGTTCTCACGGACTCATAAGAGTGGGAACATCCTATAAAAGAAGTACGGACAAAATGAACAGCTATGTTTCTTACGGTTGGCAGAAATACAACGGTTACAGAGAGCACGCTCATGATAAAAGGAATTTCGTCACCGCTAACTTCCAATTCTTCCCTTCAAAGAAGCAAACCTTTACAGTTTTAGCCAACAGAACCTCACAAAATGCACAAATTCCGGGTGCATTGACTTTGGAACAGTTTAAAGAAAATCCAAAACAGGCCTCTCCTACTAACCTTGATAAACAAGCCGGCAGGAAACAGAATTGGACGAGGATAGGTATTGGTCAAAATTATAGGTTCAACGATTATATCTCCAACACCACCTCGATTTTCACTTATACCTATGATTTGAATCACCCGCTACCTTATGCTTATATCAGAAACTTTTATCAAAGCTTTGGAGGCAGGACAAAATTCGATTTCAATCCCAACTTTAGGATTCTCAAGACAAAATTCGTTGTTGGAGCAGAATATAATCACGCCATTTCGAAAGGAACACAATATGTCAATAACCACGGAGAAGAAGGTGATATCAATAGTAATACCGATTCAAAAAATACTGTTTACTCCGTATTTTATCAATCTTCCACGGACTTAGGGAAAAACACGGGTTTGACTTTCGGGGTAAGTCTTAACGGTATTAAATATTTCACCCAAGATTATTTGACACCTTCCAAAACCGGTACCCGAAAGTTTAAACCTCAAGCTTCACCACGTGTAGCATTAAGTCATACATTCGGAGATTATCTTTCTCTTCATGGAAGCGTAAGTACAGGCTTTTCACCTCCTACCGGCTCTGAAATCAGAAATATTGACGGAACGATTAACACTTCTCTCAATGCAGAAAAAGCTATCAATTATGAAATTAACGCAAAAGGTAATTTCCTGCAATCTCGATTTAATTATGACTTAGCCTTGTTTTTGATGAACATGAAAGGAGAATTGATTGGTCAAAATATCCGACAGGGAATTACAATTTATCACAACTCGGGTAAAACAAGACATAGCGGTGTGGAATTAGCTTTGTCCTACCAAATTCTCAGAGAATCCGACCAAAAAACATTCACTTCATTAAGACCTTATCTCGCTCTGACTTATTCCGGTTTCAAGTTTGAAGATTATAAGATTTTGAATGCAGACAATCAGGTGATTAATAATTTTGACGGAAATAAACTGACAGGAATAGCACCTTGGGTAATAGATGCCGGGATAGAATTTGAAACTCGTCCGGGCGTTTACGGTCAATTGACCTATTATTACAGTGACCGGTTGCCACTCAATGATGCCAATACCGATTTTAATGATTCTTACAACGTACTCAACCTCAAAATAGGTTATCAGAAAAGAGTGGGGAGACACTTTGACCTAAATATTTATGCC
This sequence comes from uncultured Chitinophagales bacterium, assembly GCA_964653095.1. GTDB lineage: Bacteria > Bacteroidota > Bacteroidia > Chitinophagales > JADIYW01 > JAMLHH01. The sequence goes on along the minus strand of CAZZEH010000016.1, from coordinate 13,212 downwards.
GGAGTAGATAACCTGACCAATACGACCTACAGTTCCATGAATGCCATTAATGCCAATGGCTTCGGCGGGCCGGCACCTTATTACAATCCATCACCGCGCATCACAGCTTATGGTGGCATTCAACTTAAATACACATTTTAACGTTTAAACTAAGATGAAAATGAAAACTCAAACCTTTATATATTCAGTTCTGATAATCATATTGGGCTTATTCTCAGCCTGCAAAAATTCTGCACAGCCAACGGATTTGCCGATACAGCTGTCTGCTTCAGATACTAAAGCCTCCTGCGTTTTTCTGACTGCTGATGAAAAAGGTATTCCGGCTGTGAGCTGGGTAGAAACAGACAGCTCCGAACACAGTAGGTTTTTCTTTGCAAAGTGGAATCAAAAGCAAAATACTTTCGGAGAAAATACAGAAATACCTATGGAAGACAATGCTGCCATACATGAAGAAGGCATGCCCAAAATTGTATTCAAAGGAGACGGTAGTCTGGTAGCGATATACGAAACCTATAGTCCGATGGAAGGAAGCAGATTTGGCAGAGGCGATGTGAGGTTTGTACTCAGTACGGATCAGGGACTATCATGGACTTCACCAAAGTCCGTTTTTGGTGAAAGTGATAAGTTATCCTTTTCTTTCAGTAGTTTCACAAGACTGGAAGACGGAGAGATAGCCGCAGCCTGTCTCGGAACAAATTTCGACGCTCCCAACGGCGGTCGTCCAGTTCTTTTTGCCAAAACCGTAAAGGATCAGGGATTTTCAGAACCTATAATAGTCGAAAATGAAGCCTGCCAGTGTTGCCGTACGGCTATCAGCGGCGGAAGTAATGGTCATATCAGTATTGTTTACAGAGACCTGATTCCGGGGGATATCAGAGATATTACGCTGATTACCTCTTTCGACAACGGAGAAAGTTTCAGTAAACCGGACCCTTTCAGCGATGATTTTTGGGAAGTCAGCGGCTGCCCTCATAACGGACCATCCGTAAAAGTTAAGGGAGACAAAACCTATGTAGCCTGGTTTTCAGGCGGAATAATGAGCGGTGTTTATTATGCGGAAATTGATGCCGAAGGGAAAATGACCGACAAGCGAAATATTAACAGCTACGGCAAATTCATACAATTAGATATATTGGGCAACGGTACTCCTGTTACAGCTTATGATTGTCTATACACGGTAGGTGACTCAGCTTACAGAAAGATTATCGTCAACAAGATTGAAGATGAGCTTTTCTACGAGAAAGAAATTACTCAACCGCAGGTCAAAGCATCACACCCTGTCGTACAGACTCTGAACGATAATGATTTTATAGTAGCGTGGAAAGATGACAACCAAATCTTTTATCGGGCAGTAAAGAGTGAAGAGATACAGAACGAAGCCCGTGAGTCAACAAAAATAAATCAGGCGGTAGAATTGCCTTTAGCGAAACTGATTTCTGGTATTGACCCTGTTTGCGGTATGCACCTGACAGGAAAAAGTCTTGGAGATACCACTCTGTACAAAAATGATATTGTTGGATTTTGTAGTGAGCACTGCAAGCATAAGTTTGTGCAGCATCCCGAAGAATATCCTATCAGTAGAGAAGACTTTAGATTTAATCTTTAGGAATTAAAAGTCTCTTTGTCTTGAGGGTTGTCTTCCAATAGGTCTGTAAACCCAAAAGAAATTTTAGTAGACAACTTGGTCGGTCAGTTTAAGAACTCCGGATAGTTGGTTGGATTTATGAAGAGCTTCAAAAAGGGCAGCAAAACATTTTTCGGAAGGTGCAGGTGTGTGGAAAGTGAGTTGGGTGACTTTTAAAATAGTATCTGTATATTCTTATAAAGAGTGAACTTTAAGTAGCGTAATACAGCCTAAAAGCAGTGTATTGCGGTACTTTTAGTGAGTTATAGGCAATAACCTCTAAAATATCGCACATTCAAGCACATTTGGTTTCCCAATCGCCAAAACCAAAAAATAAATTTTTCCTACACTCAAAAAAGTCTAACAAAAAACTTGCGGTATTACTCAAACTTGATTCTGCAAACTTGAGTAAAATTGAAACAGGCAAGAGAGGATTTGATGAAAAACGGCTTTTATTAAAAATTTTGTGTAAATTCGAATGGCTGCTTTCGATTGAATCCCGAAGGCTAACAGGAGTACTAAAAGTGCCACTTTTGCCAAGTGAATCAGGCGTTAGCAGTGTTTTTAAAAGTTGAAAATCAAATTTAAAAGATCACTTCGTGGATTTTCAATGAAAGAAATTATACGTGTACCAACAATTATTACGCGATCTATAATCACCCAATACATTATTAACCCTAAAAACAAATATGAGATGAAAAATAAAACAAAATCACTAATACTGCTCATCTCCGCACTGTTCGTAACAGAGACTATCTATTCCCAACAATCTTTAAATGCAGCCGGTGGTGACGCTTCCGGAATTGGAGGTACAGCAGCTTATTCTGTCGGACAGATTGTCTATACTGCCCATTCAGACCATAGCGGAACAGTCACTCAGGGAGTACAGCATGGATATGAAATAATACCGGTCGGAATCAAAGAAAGCCTCCTGAATATTTCATTATCGGTTTTCCCTAATCCAACTTCTAATCATTTGATCCTGCAAATAAAAGATTATAACAGTGAAAAGCTGTCGCTTCAACTTCTTGATATTCAGGGTAGATTACTGCATACAGAACAAATCTATTCCGGTGAAACTATGATACACATGAATGACTTGGCAAAAGCTACATATTTTATTAATATATTTGATTACAAGAGCAAAAAAATCCAATCTTTTAAAATTGTAAAACTATAACATTATGAAAAAACTATTTTTTGTTTACATCGCTTTGTTTCTATCTATGAATGTATTTGGTCAGGCACCGGGAAAAATGAGCTATCAGGCTGTCATTAGAGATGGCGACAAATTAGTGTCCAATCAGACTATTGGAATGCGTATATCCATTTTACAGGGTTCTGCAGATGGTACAGAAGTGTATCAGGAAACTTACGATCCAAATCCTGCTACCAATGCCAATGGTTTAGTGAGTGTAGAAATTGGGGCCGGAGTTCCATTAATCGGAAGTTTCTCCACGATTGACTGGGCAAATGGTCCTTATTTTATTAAAACAGAGACAGACCCTAATGGCGGAACGAATTACTCGATAACAGGGGTCAGTCAACTTATGAGTGTTCCTTATGCGCTTTATGCAGAAACGAGTGGCACATCGGGACCAGCAGGTCAAGACGGAATGGACGGCAAATCTGCTTATGAAATAGCCGTTGACAATGGTTTTAATGGTACAGAAGCCGATTGGTTATCCTCCTTAAAAGGTGCAGATGGTCAAGATGGTGCTCAAGGGCCTCAGGGTATTTCAGGTGTAGATGGAGTTGACGGCTATGCACCCGATGGAACCGCTGTAGGTGAAATGCTCTATTGGGACGGTAACGCTTGGGTAAGTGTAGAACCTGGAGGAGAAGATTTTATCTTTGTATTTAAAAATGGAAAACCTACATGGAAACATCCTGATTTTGATGTTTTTCATAATGGTTTTGGATATAATGAGGTGACCAATCCTACAACAGGAAAAACATGGTTAGACCGTAACCTCGGTGCTACACAAGTAGCTACTTCTTCTACAGATGAAGCTTCCTATGGAGATCTATATCAATGGGGAAGAGGCACAGATGGGCATCAATTAAGAACTTCGGATACAACTAATACTCTAAGTAGTAGCGACACTCCGGGTCACGGCGATTTTATCGTATCTAGTTCTTCACCTTACGATTGGCGTTCTCCACAAAACGACAACTTATGGCAAGGTGTTGACGGCATCAACAATCCGTGTCCTAATGGTTACAGAATACCCTCATTAACAGAATGGGAAAATGAAAACAAAAGTTGGTCATCAAACAACACAGCGGGCGCGTTTAATTCGCCATTGAAACTGCCTTTGGCAGGTCTCCGCAGCGACGGCTCGCTCTTCTATGTTGGTATCTATGGCTACTATTGGAGCAGTACGGAGAATGGCATCTACTCCGGAAACCTGAACTTCTACAACAGCGAAACCCGCATGTTCGGCATCGAGCGAGCTTATGGATTCTCTGTGCGCTGCATTCAGAATTAGCACTTTTCTGTCAATGAGATTGAGGAAGGACGGTTGCCTTTTAAAGCAATTTCTATGTCATTGAAAATAGATAACTTTCCAATATCTGAAGATAATACCAATTTGAAATTCAAAACAGACTGATAAAGCGAAACCTTATTTTGGTATTATCTGCAAATTTGTAAGGGAATTATCATGGATTTAAGCCGGGATAATAACAGCAGAAAGGCAGCCGGCTTCTGGAATTAATTCAGTATGTTTATACAAAAGATACTTTTGGCACTATTATACATGAGCCAGCAACAATTTGAAGTTTTTTTAAAATCATCTAATGCATCATTAATCCTAAAGAGCGAATATGAAATACAAAACAAAACCACTCATACTGCTCATCTCCGCACTGTTGGTGACCGGTACCATCTATTCCCAGCAATCTTTAAACGTATCCGGCGGTGATGCTTTCGGAATTGGAAGTACAGCAGCTTATTCTATTGGTCAAGTAGTCTATACTGCCCATTCAGACCATAGCGGAACAGTCACTCAGGGAGTACAGCATGGATATGAAATAATACCGGTCGGAGTCAAAGAAAGCCTCCTGAATATTTCATTGTCGGTTTTCCCTAATCCGACTTCTGATAATTTAACCCTGCAAATAAAAGATTATAACAGTGAAAAGCTATCGCTTCAGCTTCTTGATATTCAGGGCAGATTACTGCATGCCGAACAAATCTATTCCGGTGAAACTATGATACACATGAATGACTTGGCAAAAGCCACCTATTTTATCCATGTATTTGATTACAAGAGCAAAAAAATTCAATCTTTTAAAATTGTAAAACTATAACATTATGAAAAAACTATTTTTTGTTTACATCGCTTTGTTTCTATCTGCAAATGTATTTGGTCGGGTGCCGGAAAGAATGAGCTATCAGGCTGTCATTAGAGATGGCGACAATCAATTAGTATCCAATCAGACTATCGGAATGCGTATATCCATTTTACGGGGTTCTGCAGATGGTGAAGAAGTGTATCAGGAAACTTACGATCCAAATCCCACCACTAATGCAAATGGCTTGGTCAGTCTGGAGATTGGAAGCGGGAAACCGATAATAGGCAGTTTATCCGAAATAGACTGGTCCACAGGTCTTTATTTTATTAAAACAGAGACTGACCCTGCCGGTGGAACGAATTATTCTGTAACAGGAGTCAGTCAACTTATGAGTGTTCCGTATGCGCTATATGCGGAGGCAAGCGGAACGCCGGGTCCGCAAGGACCAGCCGGACAAGACGGTGTTGCCCCGGACGGTACCGCACCCGGTGAAATGCTCTATTGGGATGGAACAGCCTGGGTAGATGTTGCACCGGGACAGGAAGGGGATGTGCTGAAATTTATTGGTGATAAACCAGTATGGAGTTCAGCAACTGAATTTACCTTTCACGGTTTTGGGTATGATGTTGTCACGAATCCGGCTACAGGTAAAACATGGTTAGACCGCAACCTTGGAGCTGCTCAGGCAGCCACTTCTCCCGCGGATGAGGATTCTTACGGTTATTTATACCAATGGGGACGTGGTACAGATGGTCATCAGGAAAGAAGTTCTACTGTAATCATTGCTCTAAGTGCAACCGACACTCCGGGGCATAGTCAACGTATTCGAAATAGTAGTTCACCTTACGACTGGCGTTCTCCACAAAATGACAATTTATGGCAAGGTGTAAATGGTATCAATAATCCTTGTCCTCCCGGTTTCAGATTACCGACGGAAGCAGAGTGGGAGGAAGAACGCCAAAGTTGGACAACACTTGATACAGGTGGTGCTTTCGATTCTCCGTTAAAATGGCCTGTGTCAGGATACCGCCCCTATCACAGTGGTAGTACTACAAATTACGAAGCGGGGCAATCCGGCTGGTATTGGAGCAGTACGGTGAGTGGTATATATGCCAAAAATATAGGCATCGTCAACGATGGTGCTGGTATTGGCAGTAGCGAGCGAGCTTATGGATTCTCTGTGCGCTGCATTCAGAATTAGTACTTTTCTGCCAATGAGATTGAGGAAGAATGTTTGCCTTTAAAAGCAATTTCTATGTCATTAAAAATAGATAGCTTTCTGATATCTGAAGATAATACCAAATTGAAATTCAAAACAGACGAATAAAGTGAAACCTTATTTTGGTATTACCTGCAAATTTGGAAGGGAATTATGATGAATTTAAGTTGTCCACATAGCATTGAAAGAGCATTCCAACATATCAGTTTTGTATTATATCGCGATAATTCCTGAACTTCCCGTAAAACAGAAGTTACAGGAGCTGAAAGAAGAAATTTCTTCAAAATATGGTTGCAAAAAAACACTGAATTCACCTGCACACATCACCATGATTCCGCCATTCAGGTATTTGGAAGAGAAAGAAAGTGAGGTACTCAGTCATTTTTCGGATTTTGCAACTCAAATACAGCCCTTTGGCGTCAAAGTTACGGGCTTTTCAACCTTTAGAAATCGCACTTTCTATGCCGTACCCGAGTCACACCCGTCTCTGTTTGATTTGCAAAGAGAGCTTGATTTATATTTTGTCAAAATTTTAAATGTCGGAGAAAGTCGGAGAAAGCCGGAGAGAGTTTTTACACCTCATATCACATTGGCCAATCGCGATATTAGCGCACAGGATATGAAAGCATTAAAGAAGGAATTTAGCCAAAAACAATTCACAGAAACAGCTGTTTTTAAGTCAGTCAGTCTTTTAAAACACAATGGTAAAAAATGGGATGTGATAAAAGAGGTGGCTTTAAACGAATAAAAAACAATTATAATTTTAGCTGTTAGAGAAAGGATGGAGTACTGGATAGACACACACGCTCATATTTATATGGACAAATTTGATGAGGATTTGGACGAGGTTATTCAAAGAAGTCAAACCACCGGAGTCCGGAAAATTGTCCTACCCAATATCGATTTGGAAAGTCTGGAAAGGGTCAAAAAGCTTTCCTCTTTATATCCGGAGGTCTGTTTCCCGACAGTCGGACTTCATCCCTGCGATGTCAAAAGTGATTATGTGGAGGTGCTAAAAGAAATGAAGCATCAGGCTTTTCAGCCGGAAGAGTTTTTTGACAGAAAAATTTATGCCATAGGTGAGACCGGACTGGATTATTATTGGGATATCACTTTCAAAGAAGAACAGAAACAGGCACTAACCATTCAGATAGGATGGGCGAAAGAGCTCGGCCTTCCAATAATTCTTCATACAAGAAATTCGATTCAGGATACGATTGATCTTGTCCGGGAAAATTACGACGAAAATCTGAAGGGAGTTTTTCACTGTTTCTCAGGTACATTAGACGAAGCCAAACAAATTTTGGAACTTGATAATTTCTACCTCGGTGTGGACGGACCTCTCACATACAAAAAATCCCAGCTTCCTGATATCTTTAAGGAAATACCTTTGGAGCGTATTCTGTTGGAAACAGATTCGCCTTTTCTGCCGCCGGTTCCGTACAGAGGGAAAAGAAACGAAAGTTCGTATTTACCTATAATTGGTCAGATGTTGGCAGACGTTAAACAATGCAGTTTGGATAACATTCGCATACAGACGACTGAAAATGCAGAACGACTGTTTGTATTGAATTAAAAGTGATTTATTTCTTTTTCTTCTTCTTTTTTGCCTTTTTCTTTTCCTGCTTCAAAAGCTTTTTAATTTCTTTTCCAGTTAGTTTATCCGGTATGCTTCCTTCTATCCGTACTAAATGGTATTCCTCGGGAAGCCAAATCCACTCCTGCATAGCGTGATTACCCTTACTATCTTTTTCACGAACAGTCAGACTGCGCTTAAATACATCTCCTGTATCAGTGATAATATTAAACTCAATGTTTGAACCGATAGTTTCGTTTTCAAAATCAAAAATTTTATGATACTGACCGGTGGTGTCAGGCTTGTAAGATAAAGCTTTCAGAGAGCTTCTCATCAGAGGATAATCACCACCTCCCTTAAACAGAATAACAGGTTGTCCGTCCTGTTCAATAACCGTTGTGCTGTGCGTATATAGGGGCAATTCACTCTGATAGGCTACTTTGACTTCATCCGTATTCAAATTATACTCAAAAAACGGCAAAAGACTTTCCGGAGTTTTTCCGCCGGAGTACAACAGCCTCATCCCGTCAAAAGTCTGTATCCAAACTCCTGACCGATACAATGCCAGTTCTTTGGGCAATTGCCTTTTGTCAAAGCCCTTTTTACCAAAAGTCAGGTAGTAGGAAGTATCTCTTACGATAGAATCTGTTTCAGATAAAATAAAAGGGAATACATCATACCGCTCAGAAACCTCACTGAGAAACAGCACACCCTCGCGGTTTTTATCTGTATTTCCGCTCAAAACGGCACCGCCGAAAGTCGGAGTTTTGAAATCATATTCTTCTGCTCTGTCACCAAAATATACCTGCTTTACATCGTCGGTTAATCCCTGAATGTACACTCTGTTATGATTGACGTTGGCAGACAAAAGAAGGTCTTGTTTCCCGTCATGATTGATGTCAGAAAACAGGCAATCCTGTATATTTGCTCCAAGTTCATTCAGTCCATAGACATATTGTTTGTTTGTAAACGAACTGTCTTTATTTTGAAGCAGCAGGATAGATTCGTCTCTCAATCCTCCAAAATATAAATCACTTCTGCCGTCCTGATTAAAGTCTCCCATACAGAAACATTGTGGCCATATCATCTTGTCGAGTCCCAAGTCGAGGGCGATATCTTTGTATGTTCCGTCTCCGTTGCTGATTAACGCACTTGGAAAAAGTTTGGCGGGACTGCTTCTTGAGGAAGCACTTCTGAGGACAATGAGATCATGGTGTCCGTCGTTATTGACATCACCGCTGTAAATTCTGCTGCCGCCCGGATAATTTTCTAATCCGGCAGCCTTGGTCGAGTCGTCCCAAATTTGTGTGTCCGGATTCCATTCAAAAATTTTCAGAGGAAACTTCGAGCCATTGGAATAAATAAGGTTTTTCTTTCCGGGCATTCTGCTAAAACTCAGCACTGCACCTTCCCAGTCTGCCTGATCAATAGAATCAATTTCAATGTCCACGAAGCTTAACTGTTCTTCAAATTTTTCGTAAGGTAATTTCTGTTCAATTCTGTCTGCAAGCCATCTCCATTGAGCACCGGGCATAATTTTGGAAGAATCGGCAGCTTTCTTAATAAAGCCCAGTCCCCATAGTCGGATAGAACTACACGAGTCTGAAGGGTTGTTGTAACAGGATAAATATCTTCTCAGCCCAAAATGTCCGTAAAAATCTTTTAGTAGTACCGGAAACTGGTAATTAAGATTGGTTTCTAAAAAGTCGAGAACAGTATCACTTTTAGCAAGTAAATTATCCACATAAGTACGGGCATACTGATGCTTTATGTCATTTGCCGAAGGAAAACTTTCTCCTAAATAAGTGAGTTTTAATAGCGAAGAAATTCCTAAAAGTTTCGTATTTTGGTGAGTCAGGTAGTATGGGAAAGTGTCAATTTCTGCCTGTTTCCACAATTTATACGCGACTGTTGTAGTGTCTTCCGGAATAGTATCTGACAGAATCTCGTTTTCAGGTGCTTGACCGAAAGAAAGAGGACAGAGATACAATGAAATTAGAAACAATATAATGGTTGAATACTTCATCTTTTATGAAGTTTAGGATTATTTAGTGAGTATAGGTTGGGTGAGTTCTGCCGTGGAAACGCTCAGTTTCTCAGCTATATCGCCTAATAATTGTTCTTTTGAATTATTATAAATGGCCAAAAGCAGGTCTTCACTGTTTTTAGCCTGGCTGATACTATGGATAAAATAGATTTTCCATTCGTCTTCCTCTCTTTTGAAAACAATATCAGTATCTGTTTCCTTGTCTCCCAATACCAGAATAGAGTAAGCCCAGTCTCCGGCAATTTCAATTTTTGAGATGGAACTCTTGGGACGTATTTTATCGTTATCTGCCAATAAAATGGCTTTTAAAGCGATGTTCTTAGTAGTAACCGGGTCAAAATTCGACTCTCTGATTTTTTGCCTCGTGGTTAAGGTGATCATTAAATCCACGGGAGACATTTCAAAAAGCTCTGCTCTGCTGTCATATAAAGCATGCTCTTCAATCATTGAAAAATATGAAAGAGTTTTTTTGTCAAAAAAGGTCAAACAGGAATCGTACTGACCTTCGTCAAACAGCCTGTTCATTTCTGTATATGTTTTCTGAATGAGAAGGCTGTCTGTATTTTCGTTAGCTACACTTGTTTTGACGATAAAGGGTAAAGTAAGTAAAAGTAATGTGTATCTCATAAGTCTCTCAATTATCTCGTTAAAATTACAATATGAGTGCCAGCTTTCCCCTTTTTTAATAATAAAACTTCTTAAAAGAAGTCTAATTTACTATAGGAGGGCAGAGCTTAATTTTTGACCAGATTCCATAATCTTTCAGCTCTTGCAGTATCGCGGGACATCCAATATATCCCCGCAGCATTAAACAGAGTTTCATCGTTTAGGCCTAATTCGAAGGCGCGTTCGGCGTCTTCTGCACCCTTTAAAGAGTCTTGTGAATAAAAGTGTATGTAGGCTCTTGCCTGATATGCTGCAACTTGTTTGTTGTTACGATTTAAAATACTGTCGCAAAAGTTCATGGCAAGGTCTTTTTTATCCAGTATATAAGCTGTTTCGGCATATTTCAAAATGAGAAAATTATCGTTAGGTACTGCTTTATTGAGATGTTCCAATGCCCATAGAACGGAGTCGGTCTTTTCTTCCTGAGTATAGATTTCATACAATATGCGGTAGGTGGTTTCCAGAGTGGTATCAAATTTTGCGGAGGCTACTAAGGCTCTTTTTTTGGCTTCCTGAAAGTTTCCGAGTCCGAAATATCCTAAGGCGAGACCTTCATAAGGAAGATAGTTCCCATCATAAACTTTTAGCGCAGCCTGAGCATAGTGTATCCCCTTGTTGAGAAAATTAATTTTGTCCTGATGATTTTGTGTCTCAAATCCGTCATCAATGTACCTGTTCATGGCTATACGATTAGCTTCGTATGAACGCTCAGTCAGTTTGGGCATGTCTGCTTCCAAAAGGCTGTGAAAAGTTTTCCATTCTTTGGCACGCACAAAATTAAAAGGTATATAAATGAGAATAATCAGTATAAAAGTTATCGTGTAAAATCGCTGAGTCTCCATCTTTAATGTCCCTTTTGATTGCAGCAGTTCAAAACACCTGACTATAAAATAAGCTAATGCAATGGAAGCACCTGCAGATGAAATAAATGCATATCTGTCTGCGATAATACCTGCTATGGGCTGAATGAAATTTGCACAATAGGTCAATGACAGGAACATGAAAAATATCCCGTATGAATAAACTGCGTGTTTTATAATAAAAAACAAGGCGCTAAAAACAAGTGCCAAGAGGACTATTCCTTTGGCTATGATTATAGAGTTGTTCAAAGGGAGTACTTCGAGCATATCATAACCAAAATAAAAGTAATGCCCTTTTGGGCTAAACATCATTTTAATGTATTCGAAAACGGTTTGAATGGTATAGGCTAATTTGTAAGAGATTCCGTCATACGCAATAATTGGATTCTCAGTGAAGATCAAAGGGTCTGTAGTCTCTTCTACCGGTAAGTCTGCGACAATGGTATTTTTAGTTTCATGCCAAAAATCAAAAACGGTTGTAGCCGCTCTAAATACAATAAGAGATATAATTAATACTCTCAAAGTGTTTTTTGCGGCAAGCTTTATTGCACTGAAATTGAGATTTAAAATGAATAATAAAGGGATGGAAAGTAAAATCATTAACCCGTCCAACTTAGAGAAAATTGAAAGGTAAAACAGTACAAAAACCAGAAAAATATACAGCATTTGTTTCAGTCTGGTGGTGCCGGACATTAATAAAGTAATCAGGTATAAAGCCGTAATCCCAAATAGAAAACTTAAGAGCCCATCCCGACTTTTGACGTTAGCCACCATAGAGGTATGTAAAGGAAGAAAGGCAAATAAGGCAGTAGCTATCCAAGAAAAATATAAATGCTGAAATATTTTTCTGGAGAAAAGATAAAATACGGTGATACTTAAAAGGTAGATAATCAAATTAATTAGGTGTGAAACCGTAGGATTGAATTCACTGATGAAGATTTTTTCCAGAGCGAAGGTAACAGATGCTACGGGACGATAATCGACTTTCGAAAATTGTATATTCCAAATCTGAGGAAGTTCAGCCAGTTCATCTATTTGTTCAATCTGTGTAAAGTAAAGATAATCATCTAAGTTGTACTCACCGGAAAGTGAGTGATATAAACCCAGAGTTACCAGTAGTAATATAACAGGCAGAACAAATTTATCTCTCATACTAAAAAGGAGTACAATATAATTAAAACCTTATTCCTTACCTATAATAGGCAGAGAATCTAATCCGAACCAGGACAGTTTGAAAAATCCTCTTGACATTTCAATGACATTTGTATTTTATAGTTTATCTTAGGTGAAAAATATATAGTCATGAAAAATAAATTCTATGTTTTAGGGATTATGCTGTTGGCAATTGTAAGTATCCATGCCATTAAAGGAGATTATAATCCTGACGATCCTTGGGCGGGGTATGAACCACAAAATTTACAAGTGCTTCCGGCTGATATAGATCCGCACGCACTGGGTGCCATGATGGATGCTCTTAATAGCGCATTGGGTGTAAAATGTGGTTATTGTCATGTGCCTACAGACGATGGAATAGATTTTGTCAGTGATGAAAATCCTAAAAAAGATGTAGCGAGAGCCATGATTAAGATGACGGTGGAGATAGGAAATAAGTATTTTAAAGATACTGAAATAGACGGTAAAAAAATGACGATTAGCTGTATGACCTGCCATAATGGTCAGGCTATTCCGGAGATGATGGAAGCGTATTAAAAAGAGCAATAAAAAAATGGAGCGAAGTCTGCCAGGACTTCGCTTTTTTATTTGACGCGAACAAGAGCCTCTTTGATTGTATTTGCATTTTATCGCAAACAACTGATTTGAAACTATTTCAATTCGGAATAGATTTTTCACATATCCGGATTTAATAGAAGGCTGGATTCAAGTCACAAATGCAACTTTTTTATTAAACAATAATTTATC
>CAZZEH010000015.1:0-79378 GCA_964653095.1 uncultured Chitinophagales bacterium | reverse complement strand
GTTTTACGACACTTACAGAGAGGAAATCCTAAAAGTTTAAATGCGAATGCCGTGGTGATGTATTTTGTTGCCTCAAAACGAGTAAAGAAAAGACTATAATGTTGAAATACGATTAATCTCATTTCAACAATACTATTGTGCGAAGTTATTTTTCAAAGCAATAGAAAATTAGCTTTTTGCTCTATCAATATATTTGAATTCAAGATTTTTAAAGGTAATCATTGATACAACTGCTATTACCAATAGAAGTTAAAGCACTAATGATTCATTCAGGTTTTATCACATTGAAACTGTAAAACTAGCTTTTACGAATTCATTCTGACATTCAAATTTTAGATATTTTACTCACCTTTAGACGACAAATTCGTTTTTGCAGTCTTTTTATCGTGAACAGACGATAAATTCATAAATCATGTGTTTTTATCATTTATAGACGACTATTTCGTATATTTGTGTAAATAATCGACTATGGACGAATATTTTAAAACACTAAAAAAGTATAACGACTGGGAAAATGGAGCTTTCGATTTAGGCTTTCATAGAGAATCTTATACCCAAAAGCTTTTGGAATATACCAATAATAAGTTGATAAAGGTTTTGGTCGGACAGCGAAGAACCGGTAAAAGTTATATCCTGAGACAGATAGCTCATCAGCTCATCAAGTCAGGTGTATCTCCCAAAAACATCGTTTATATCAATCGAGAATTTATAGAGTTTGATTTCTTAAAAGATTATACCCAGCTCAATCAACTCATAGAACACTACAAAAACACAATCCAACCCGATGGAAGAGTATATCTTTTTATCGACGAAATACAAAATATCGACGGTTGGGAGCGGTTTGTCAATTCCAAAGCGCAGGATTTTACAGAAAATATAGAAATCTTTATCACCGGCTCCAACTCACGTATGCTATCAGGTGAATTGGCAACACTCCTGTCCGGTCGCTATGTCAATTTTGAGATATTGCCTTTTGGATATCAGGAATTTTTGGGTATAACACAAAAGCAACGCAGCAAAAAATCTTACATAGAATATATGGAAGGCGGAGCTCTGCCCGAAATGTTTTTGCTCCCCAACAGAGAAACTAAAAGAAATTATGCCGCATCCGTCATAGATACCGTACTGTTGAGAGATATCATACAGCGATATGCAGTCAACAATCCCAAATTATTGGAAGATATTTTCACCTTTTTAATCAACAATACATCCAACTTGGTCTCTATCAACAATATCGTCAACTACTTCAAGAGTAAAAACAGAAAGACTTCGTATGACACCGTAGCCAATTATATCTCTTATATAGAAGAAGCTTTCTTGATACACAAAGTGGAGCGCTATGATATACGCGGTAAAGACACTATCTCGGGAGTCAATAAATATTACGCCAACGACCTCGCTTATAAAAACTATCTTTATCCGGCATTTTTACACGGTATGGGATATCAGTTGGAAAACTTGGTTTACCTGGAATTGAGACGTGCCGGTTTTGAAATCTTTACCGGAAGTATCAGCACCAAAGAAGTAGATTTTGTAGCAAAAAAAGGAGATAAAACGCTCTACGTACAATCTGCATATACACTTGCTGACAGCAAAACCTCAGAACGGGAATACGGTGCGTTGGAAAAAATTAAGGACAATTATGAGAAAGTGGTCGTTTCTATGGACGATGTGCAATTACCAAATAACCAAGGGATAGAACATATACAGGCTTGGGAATTAGATCAGTGGTTGAAAGGGAAGTGAGTTTTCAATAATACATAAATCAATGTCGTTTAGTTAACAAAATGAATTGTTTTTAGATTCTTCCAGAATGACATAAATCAATTCATTTTTACAACAATCGTCATGCTGGAAAGCATCTCTTCTTTCTCCAAACCCCTTAACTAAACGGCATTGATACATAAATTTGATTTCAACTCAAATCAAGCCTTTGTGCATTGTACATTTTTTAATTATCTTGTATTATTAAAACGAAATTTTATGGTAGCAATATTAAAATCGGGAGAAGAAAAAGAAAAGATGAAAAAACTTTTAAAACAACTCTCGGATAAGAAAAAAAACAAAGGTGTTGATACCAAAAAATACTGTGGTGTAATTCGTTTAAAAGAAGACGCTCAAATCATTCAGAAAAAAATGAGAAATAAATGGGACTGAGTTGTTATTAGATACAAATATCATCTTATATCTTCTTAGCGGAGATGAGACCTTGGCAGAGTTCTTATACGAAAAAAGGCTTTCTATCTCAATAGTAACTGAAATGAAGCTATTGGTTTTCAAAGGGTTAGATAATAAAGAAATTAGTGAAATCGAAGAGTTTATTTCAGATTGTAGAGTCAATGTCGTTTAGTTAACAAAATGAATTGTTTTTAGATTCTTCCAGAATGACATAAATCAATTCATTTTTACAACAATCGTCATGCTGGAAAGCATCTCTTCTTTCTCCAAACCCCTTAACTAAACGGCATTGATACATAAATTTGATTTCAACTCAAATCAAGCCTTTGTGCATTGTACATTTTTTAATTATCTTGTATTATTAAAACGAAATTTTATGGTAGCAATATTAAAATCGGGAGAAGAAAAAGAAAAGATGAAAAAACTTTTAAAACAACTCTCGGATAAGAAAAAAAACAAAGGTGTTGATACCAAAAAATACTGTGGTGTAATTCGTTTAAAAGAAGACGCTCAAATCATTCAGAAAAAAATGAGAAATAAATGGGACTGAGTTGTTATTAGATACAAATATCATCTTATATCTTCTTAGCGGAGATGAGACCTTGGCAGAGTTCTTATACGAAAAAAGGCTTTCTATCTCAATAGTAACTGAAATGAAGCTATTGGTTTTCAAAGGGTTAGATAATAAAGAAATTAGTGAAATCGAAGAGTTTATTTCAGATTGTAGAGTCAATGTCGTTTAGTTAACAAAATGAATTGTTTTTAGATTCTTCCAGAATGACATAAATCAATTCATTTTTACAACAATCGTCATGCTGGAAAGCATCTCTTCTTTCTCCAAACCCTTTAACTAAACGACATTGATTGTAGAGTTATCAATATCAATAGTTCAATAAAGACAACTGCTATTAGATTTCGGAAAGAAACCGGAAGAAAACTACCGGATAGTATTATAGCTGCAACATCTTTCTATCTGAATATCCCACTCATCACAGCCGATAATGATTTCAAAAGCTTTAAAGAGATTCAGATGGTATTGTATCAGGCGAGATAAAACATCCTACTCCACCTGAAACTTCAGATAATGTATCGTTCTTTTATCTAAAAGGTGCATTTTTTCGTAGTAAGTCTGAATTCCGAAAAGTTCTGTTTCCTGTATCTCTTCGCCATAGACATCCGCACAATCTCTGATTAACGGTAGTTTCATTTCTTCGATAACTTCCTTGGTGTATTCGTACAATTGAGGTGAGTCGGTTTTCAGATTCACAAAGCCATTTTTCTTCAGCACTTTGCGATAGATTTCTATAAACTTCTTGGAGGTCAGTCTCTTTTTATGTCTGGAGTTTTTCAAAAACGGGTCGGGGAAAGTAATCCAGATTTCATCCACTTCTTCGGGCGCAAAATATTCCTCTAAATGGTCGATTTGGGCGCGGATAAAAGCTACATTTTTCAGTTCAGCTTCTCGGGCAAGATTAGCTCCGGTATAGATGCGATTACCTTTCAGGTCTATGCCGATGAAATTCTTCTCAGGAAAAATCTCTGCCAGACCACGGGCATAATCTCCTTTTCCGCAGGCCAGTTCTAAGACCAAGGGATGCTCGTTTCCAAAATGTCCTTTGCTCCATCGACCTCTATGTCGAGGATCTTTGTCGTACACGTTGCTCATACGTGTGATAGCATCAAATTTTTCCAGTTTAGATCTGCTCATTCTGAAATTTTGCGCAAAGTTAGGGAAAGATAATTCAAATGATAAAACCATAAAAAGATTGATTCCCGTCATGCTGCAAAGAATCTAAAATCAATTCATTTGCACAAAGAAAGATTCTTCTATAACCGGAAAAACACTTCTGATGGCAAGGCAGTTTTACCCTTCACAACTCACACATTGCACCAGATTCTGTACTACAGTTTCTTTAGAAACACTCTGACTGCGCTGATAGTAAAGAGTTTTAATACCCAATCTCCACGCTTCAATAATGAGTTTATTGACTTCTTTCACAGGAAGATTAGATGGGATATTCAGGTTAAGACTTTGCGCCTGGTCAACATACCTTTGACGAATAGATGCCTGTTGTATAATCTCTAATTGGCTGATTTCCTTAAAAGTCTTAAAGACGGACTTTTCGTGTTCTGTCAGTTCTGCGAGATGCTCTACACTGCCCTGATTGAGCATGATGCTGCGCCAGGTTTCTTCGTTATCAGCACCTCTCTCCTGCAATAAAGCTTTGAGGTATTTATTTTTCCGCACAAAGTTACCTTTCGACAGCCCTGCTTTGTAGTAATTGCTGCTAAAAGGCTCTATGCCCGGTGAGGCCTGCCCCAAAATGGCGGATGAAGAGGTTGTCGGGGCAATTGACAACAGGGTAGTATTTCTCCGGCCATAGTCTTTCAGCACTTCGGGTTCACCGTAAATAAGCGCCAACTCTTCAGATGCAGCATCGGCTTCTTCCCGTATATGTTTAAAGATTTTATTCGTCAGACTTTTGGCTTCCAAACCTTCAAAAGGTATCATGTTTTTTTGTAGGTAAGAATGCCATCCCATCACACCCAGACCGATTGCTCTGTGTCGTTTGGCAAAGCGGTTAGCCGACTGTAGGTAGTAATTATCTTCTGTCTTGGCGATGAATTCCTGCAATACAGCATCTAAGAAATAAACTGCTAATTGTACAGCATTAGTATCTTTCCACTCATCATACAATTCCAGATTCATGGAAGACAAGCAACAGATAAAGGACTCGTCAAAATTGGATGGCAGCATAATCTCCGAGCAAAGATTACTGGAGTTGATACGCATATTTTTATCCTTATAGACTTGTGGCTTTTGGCCATTGACATTATCGGAGAAGAAAATATAGGGCAGACCTTTTTGCTGGCGGGATTCCAATACACGTGCCCACACCTGACGCTTTTCCATATCGCCATCTATCATTTCCTGCATCCAGTAATCAGGTACACAGACCGCAAAAAATAAGTTTTGCAATGGACTTCCTATCTCTTTTATCTGCAAAAACTCCATAATATCCGGATGGTCGATATCCAAATACGCCGCAAATGCACCACGACGCACTCCACCCTGAGAAATAGTATCCATCGTAGTATCAAACAATTTCATAAAAGATACCGCTCCGCTACTT
Organism: uncultured Chitinophagales bacterium; assembly: GCA_964653095.1. GTDB lineage: Bacteria > Bacteroidota > Bacteroidia > Chitinophagales > JADIYW01 > JAMLHH01. The sequence goes on along the minus strand of CAZZEH010000015.1, from coordinate 74,066 downwards.
TGGCCATTATCGGTCACTGCACTTCCACGTCCACGCAGTTCACCAAAATAACCCGAAGTGCCACCACCGATTTTGGTCTGCATAATCACCTCTCCCAGTTTGTGGGTGATGCCCTCGATATTATCCGGGACATGGACATTGAAACAGGAAATCGGGAGACCGCGCTCCGTACCCATATTCGCCCAAATCGGTGAACTGAGACTCATCCAACCATTTTCTATCAGGTCGATAAATTCTTCTTTCAGTTCGGGTCTGAAAAGCCGTCTCGCCGCCGCTCCGGCAATTCTTTCAATCGCACCGTGTACGGTTTCGCCTTTCAATAAATATCCTCTATTGAGTATTTGCTCACTCTCCTCGTTGAGCCACCATAATTTTTTCATCTGTAATATTGGTTTAAAGGTTTTTGGGGGAAATATTTTTTGCATGCCTTCTTCTCACCAATGATAATTTTACTGACGTGAGAAAAAGACAGGTCGGTATCAGCACTTAAAAACTGATCGGCCTTTTTGATACAATAACTTAGAGTATAGCCAACCGATATACATACTTTTCTATCATTCTTATATGCCATACCCATATAGAGACAACTGCCTAATTGATAATCACTCTGACCATTCCACTCTATTTCCTTTCGAATAAACTTGTTATTTTCTGTGGATAGATTCATAATACCTGTGTTTTAATATTGTTTTGATCTAATGCGACAAAAGTGAAAACGCCGGAAATAGATTTTCTCCTGGTATCCGACCGGTACATTTCTTCCTGAAAAATATCTACCCTGACATCTAAACTTGTGTTGCCTATTCTAATCACTTCAGCCACCAATTCCATAATGGTATCTGCCGGGATGGACACATTAAAATCAATCTGTCCTGAAGATACCGTGACCATTTTTTTACGGCTGAATCGGGTCGCTGCAATAAAAGCTGCCTCGTCCATCAATTGCATAGCATTTCCGCCAAACAATGTGTTGTAATGGTTGGTCGTGTTAGGGAAAACCACCTTAAACAGACGGGTACGTGACTGCTCTATCCGCTCCTGAAGATTGACTTCCATAAAAATGAATTAAAATAAATCAGCTGCCTGTATGCTCTTATCGTGCTTGGTATAAGCCGTAGGTCGCTTGGCAAAAAAGTCGTCTAACTCATTGGCAAAGACATCTTCATCAAACCATTTCATCGCAGCGTATTGGTCTGCAGTGATATTAAATAGCTTAGGCAAACCAAGTTTTACAAGAGATACATCTACTCTGTATTTCATGAAGTTGAGCATATCTTCTTTGGTAAAAAAGTCTAATTCTCCGTCTTCATATATCCAATCTAAGAGTTCGGATTCATATTGGATATACCGCTCGACCTCCTCTAACATTCGGTCTTTTTTCTCCTGAGAAACAAGGCCTTCTTTTTCCAATTGGTTGAGAATATATACTCCGGCATCTGCATGTGTCTGTTCGTCTATTGAAGTCCAGGCAATGATGTTAGAGGTATTTTTCAGATATCCCTTAAACCGTGTAAAGGAAAGGATATTGGCAAACTGGGAAAAAAGCGAAGAGTTTTCAATCACTATGGTGAAAAACAACAGCTTGGAGATGACATCGTTATCATTATACAGACTACTTTCTATCAGTTCCATTTTCTTTTGAAAAACCGGAACGTCCATCAAACGATCAAACTCCTCGTTGTAGCCCAAAACTTCCAAAAGTCTGGCATAAGCTTCGCCGTGTCTCACTTCGCATTCGGCAAAAGTAGCTCCGAGATTATTGAATTCAGGCTTGGGAAAATGCTTGTACAAGTCTCCCCAAAACAGCTTTACGCCGATTTCGACCTGAGCGATACTGAGCAGGCTTCGTTTTACAATTTCCTGTTCTAAAGGTGTCAGATTTGCTTTGAAATCCTGAATGTCTGCTGTAAAATCTATTTCTGAATGCACCCAGAATGAACTGTTCATAGATTCCACAAAACTCATGACCTCCGGATATTCGAAGGGTTTGTAATTAGTGCGTTTGTCAAAGATACCCATTGTATATAGGTTTAAAAAGTTAACAAATAGCACAAAAAACGAAAGAGAGAAAATGGCCACCGGTCAGCCTGTCTCGAACTTTGTCTTTTATGCGAAAACAAAATTCAAATCATTAAGGAAGGTAGCCTGACTTAGAGCCGAAACTCATCACAGTTGCGCAACAGTTAGGGATTTTCGCCCTATTCCCCTTGTTTACAATCAGAATTAGATTGCCTTAACAATAAGATTCGTACCGAAGATAATTAAGATAAGTCCGTGGTGGCGTTTTAGTTTTAAACAGCAAGAAAAAGGCATGTTGATAACATGCAGTCAAATAAAAAACACCCAAGTAAAAAATTTAAGTGTGATTATGACTTCAAAGTTATTTTGTTTACCTTTGCACTTGTACCAAGGGGGTGCCTTAATTACAGGCTGAGATCACACCCGTAGAACCTGGACCGGATAATGCCGGTTAGGAATTGGTCAAACAGGACAGTGTCAAAATGAACTTCCTGTCAAAAATAAAAGCCTGGATATTGATTTGGAAAAATATTTTACAATGTGTAATATCCATAAGAAAATGATGATTTTTATCATCCTTGTTTGCATCACGGGCAACAAGTTATTCGCTCAGGAATCTTCTTCCGACACTCTTCTATTCGAACACATCATTGAATTAGTCCCTGTAGAAATTATAGGCATACGAATCAATGACCAATCTCCTTTTTCTGTTTCTAACCTGGAGCGGACAGAAATAGAAAATTACAATGGAGTGCAGGATTTTTCTTATTTGCTCAATCTGACTCCGTCTGTGCATATCACCTCAGATGCCGGCGCAGGAGTGGGTTATACCTCTATGCGAATCAGAGGTACAGATGATTCCCGTATCAACTTCACTATCAACGGTATCCCTGTAAATAATGCCGAATCTCAACAAACATACTTCGTGAATATTCCTGACCTTTTGGGTTCTGTAGGTTCAATACAGATACAGCGGGGCGTGGGTTCTTCTACTAATGGATCAGCTTCTTTCGGGGCTTCTGTAAACATGAGTAATCTGACTCAGGGAGAAAAACCTTACGCGACCTTTAATACTGCAGTCGGTTCTTTCAAAACATTTAAGAATTCCCTCCAGGTCGGAACCGGGCAGTTAAAAGGCGGATTCAAATTCGATTTGAGGTTGTCAAAAATCTCGTCAGACGGATACATTGAACGGGCTTCGTCCGATTTAAAATCCTTACACTTCATTGCAGGCTGGGCCTCAAAGAATGATAAAACTTCCATAAAATTTAATTTGTTGTCCGGAAAAGAAAAAACCGGACAGGCGTGGAACGGCGTACCACAGGATTCTCTCAAAACTAACCGTCGTTTTAACGGATTGGGGAATATGGGGAACGATACTTATTACGACAATCAGACCGATAATTACCGACAGGATTATTATCAGCTTTTTGTCAATCAAAACCTGAATCCGTATTGGAGCCTAAATACTGCATTATTTCTGACAAGAGGGAAAGGGTATTATGATGAATACCGCTTGGGAGAAAAATTTGCAACCTATTTTAAACCTCCTTATGTAAGTCCGTCAAAAGACACTTTTAACACCACTAACCTAACCCGTCAGTTATGGTTAGACAACTATTTTTACGGCGGCACTTATACGGTCAATTATAAAAAAGACAGAACTCTTCTGAATATCGGAGGAAACATCACTCGCTATGACGGCAAACACTATGGTTTTGTAACCTGGGCAGATTACGGCTTCGAAAAAAATGAAAAGTGGTATCACCTGACCGCATACAAAACCGAGGCTTCCATATACACCAAATGGCAACAGCGAATTGGGAACAGCCTGTATGCTTTTGGGGATATCCAATATAAATATGTTCGTTATAAAATGAACGGATTTAGGAGAAATCCACAACTTACTCCCGATGTCCAATACCATTTTATTAATCCGAAAATTGGTGTAAGCCGCAATTTTTCTCATAAAAACCAAAGCCGAAGTAAGTTGTACACATCATTTGCCATAGCTCAAAAAGAACCTAATCGGGATGATTTTGAATCCACTAAGCAAGATTTACCCAAGCATGAAAGATTATACGACATGGAATTAGGCTATGACTTTAAAGCACATCGGTGGGATATGAGTATTAATGGTTATTACATGCACTACAAAGACCAGTTGATACTGACAGGAAAAATTAATGATGTCGGTGAAAGTACCCGGCAAAATGTGGCAACCAGTTTCAGAACCGGAATCGAAACAGCGGTATCTTTTCACCCGATTGAAAAATTGACTTTACATGCCAATGCGACGTACTCCAAAAATAAAATCAAAAATTTTTATGAGTATATTGACGATTACGATCATGGGGGGCAAATCGAAAATTTTTATAAAAAAACAGACATCGCTTTTTCTCCGAACTTCATTGCTTTCGGAAGCCTTTCTTATGAGCCTTTTAATGGAAAATGGTACAATCAGCAACTTATTTTTGACTGGAGTACCAAATATATAAGCCGTCAGTATTTAGACAATACATCTGACCGGACAAGAAGCATACGCCCATATAGTACAACCAATGTCAGCATCCGCTATAATGTACAGACCAAATTCGTAAAAGACCTTGGGCTGCATCTCAGTCTGAATAATATTTTCAATAAGAAATACGAATCCAACGGCTATACATTCAGCTATTGGTACGGAGGTGTACTGAGTACTGAAAATTACTACTTTCCACAGGCCGGATTTAACCTGCTGATGGGAGTAAAAATTCGACTTTAATGAAAGTACTCTATACATGCTTATTTATTTTTAAAACTTCTTTAGATTAGGACCTTATGTTTTGGGCGGTATTTTTTGGAGATAAATTGGGCTTTCGTTTTATCAGGCTATACTATACTTTAGGTGGAATTTTTGCAGCAATTGGAGCGTGGATGAGATTAAGTAGTGCAGAGGACGGCATGGACAAAATGTTTTTGTTTTTTGCGCTTTCAATTGCCTCAGACTGTACAATATTCTTGCTTTACAAACTATTTAGAATAAAATATCTAAGGAACCTGAATTCCCAAAAGAGTCAGAATAGATTATAGCCCATTTATCAAACTATAGTCATATTGCATGTTTAATTTTTGGCACATAGATTGTGAGAACAAGAGTTGTTTTTACACACGAACTTTCGTAAAAGGAGTAAGAGATAACCATAGAATTATGTTTTTACCGAAACATAAAGTTTCTTTGCACACAAAATTTTGAGGCGTATTCATTTCTATAAAAACAACAACTATGAAAGCACTTTTTAAGAACAAAGCAATTCATGCCGATCTTGGGCTTCTTATTTTACGCCTGACAGCAGGATATACCATGTTTTGGCAACACGGTTTAGGTAAAATAACGAGAATCATAAATGGTGAAGAGATTATGTTTGTCGATCCTTTAGGTATAGGGATGACCTTGTCTTTTTATTTAGTAGTTTTTGCCGAAGTTGTCTGTGCTGTATTGCTGGCACTGGGTTTATTTTCACGATTTTCAGCTTTAGTTTTATTAATTAACTGTGCCGTAATTGTTTATCACCACAGTAGCGATGGTATGGGAAAGCTTGAACTCCCTATGTTATACCTAAGTATATTTGTTGCTTTGCTTCTGACGGGCAGCGGTAAGTATTCTCTTGATAAGCTAATGGGGAAATAGCCTCAAATACAGATTCTATACAAAAGCTTCTCGGGTAGACAAAGGACTCTGCTCCTGCAACTGAAATTGCAGAATACTTTACTTTTATAAAATACCGGAATCTGCGGCAAACTTCCGATAGTTTACTAATTTTGTATTTATGGAAATATTCGAACAGGCTGATTTATTGCTGAAAGAAGTTCAACAAACAGAAATAAAAAATACAGCAGCCTTAGAACAATTCAGAATCAAGTTTTTAGGCAGTAAAAATATACTGAAAGACCTTTTTGGAGAAATCAAAAATGTTCCGAACGAGCGCAAAAAGGAATTTGGTCAAAAAGTTAATGCGGTCAAACAGGCTGCGGAGGAAAAATTTCAAACAGTAAAAACTTCGCTGGAAACCCGGGAGCAGGAAAACCTGTTTGCCGAAATGGATTTAACCCGTCCGGGCTATAATTTCACTACCGGCTCCCGACATCCCGTCAGATTAGTGATGGAAGAAATGGTGGAGATATTTAAACGTATTGGATTTGTAGTCGAAGAAGACCGTGAAATCGAAGACGACTGGCACAATTTCTCGGCACTGAATCTTCCTCCCGATCATCCGGCGAGAGATATGCAGGATACTTTTTACATTTCTTTGGATCCTCCTACTGTACTTCGTACACATACATCCAGCGTTCAGGTACGCGTAATGGGCAGACAGAAACCGCCAATACGAATTTTATCCCCCGGAAAGGTGTTCAGAAACGAGACCATTTCTGCCCGATCGCATTGTTTTTTTCATCAGGTAGAAGGCTTGTATATTGACAAAAATGTGTCTTTTGCGGATTTGCTGCAGACCCTTCAGTTTTTTGCTTCCGAATTTTTTGGTTCGGATACCAAAATCAAAGTGCGCCCTTCATTTTTCCCGTTTACAGAACCTTCTGCTGAAGTGGATGTAAGCTGCTTTCTTTGTCATGGAGAAGGCTGTAATGTCTGTAAACACACCGGATGGGTAGAAATTTTGGGTTGTGGAATCGTGGATCCGAAAGTTTTAGAAAATTGCGGAATTGATTCAGAGATATATTCCGGCTATGCATTTGGTATCGGAGTTGAACGCATTGCTCTGATGAAATACGGCATAAAAGATATTCGTACGCTATCAGAGAATGATGTACGGTTCTTAGACCACTTTAAATCAGTAGTGGTATAACGTACTGCCATGAACGCCCAAAGACAAAATCAGATTAACTTTCTGCGTTCTTTGACAGTTCGCCGAATTTGGAATATGTGTAAGATTTACACTTCTTACTATTTATCCAAATGGCTCAAAAAACCTATACAGTGGGGACTCCCTTTTGCGGTGTCCATTGAACCTACTACCTCCTGCAACCTCCGGTGTCCGGAGTGTCCAAGCGGACTCAGGTCTTTTACCAGACCTAAAGGAATGTTAGATACGAACTTGTTTGAAAAAATAATTGATGAGATTCATCCTCATGTCAATTATCTGACTTTTTATTTTCAGGGAGAACCCTACCTGCATCCCAAATTTTTGGATATGGTAGCATATGCCCGCTCCAAAAAAATCTATACCGCAACCTCCACAAATGCGCATTTCCTGAATGATGCAAGAGCTAAAAAAACGGTAGAATCGGGCTTAGACCGACTGATTATTTCTATTGACGGCACCACACAGGAGACCTACGAACAATATCGCGTAGGAGGAAATTTAGAGAAAGTTATTCAGGGAGCTAAAAATGTGGTCAAATGGAAACGAGAACTGAAAAGCACAACTCCTTATGTTATTTTTCAATATTTGGTGGTAAAGCCTAATGAACATCAGATTGATGATGTCAAATTTTTAGCCCGCGAAATTGGGGTGGATGAAGTCATACTAAAAACTGCTCAAATCTATAACTATGAGCAGGGCAGCCCATTAATTCCGGACAATGAAAAATTTTCCAGATACAAAAAACAGGAAGACGGTACCTATGCCATAAAAAATAAACTGAGCAACAGTTGCTGGAAACTTTGGCACTCCTGTGTGTTTACTTGGGACGGCAGAGTGCTTCCATGCTGTTTTGACAAAGACGCTCAATACGTCATGGGCAATATTCAGCGTACAAAATTCAGGGATATCTGGAATGGGAAGGCATATTATTCATTTCGTTCTAAGATTGTACGCTCCCGTAAAGAAATTGACATGTGTGCCAATTGCAGTGAAGGCTGCAAGGTCAATTTTAAGTATGATTTTTAAATGCTGCCGAAGCTGTTATCGAGTCAGTAATACCACACCTTTTATTAAAAAATCTGTTCCGTTTGTTTTTTTACCGGTGGCATAATAAATATAATTATCCATAGGAAGGTCTTCCCCTTTATAAGTTCCGTCCCAGGATAAAGCAAAATCGTTCGTTCTGAAAACTTCATTTCCCCAACGGTTAAAAACAGCCAGTTCAAAAGTAGCCACATTTTGAGGTATCAGATTAAAATAGTCATTGGCTCCGTCCCCATTGGGTGTGAAAATCTGAGGTGCCAAAACCTCACAACTTGGTATCACCTCAATAGAAGCTTCCCGATAACACATATTGCCGTAACCAATCACCTGAATTACTCCCGAATTGCCGGATACAGCTATCTGTGAGACGTTTTTTTCGCCTGTATTCCAGTATATACTGTCCAAAGGCATATCACTTATCAGTTTGATTTCCTGAGTCAGACCGGGACACAATGCAAAATCCTCGCCTATAGATATTTTCGGACTCCGACGAATCGTCAGTTCTTGTTCTCTTTGCACTGTTCCACACAATTCATCTTCCAATGTCAGCGTAATAATATGGCTGCCTCCATCTTCAAATTTCAAAGATACCTCCTTCTGATTTGATATAAATCCCTCATCCGTTTCCCAAAAGTATGTTTGAAAAATTCCTTTTGACTGCACACCATCCGCAATAAAAGAGATGCCCTCACAAAGTAAATCCTGCTGTAAAGTAATCACCGGATCCATATAATCTCTGACAATCATTATCCCCTCCAAACTGTCCCGGCATCCAATTTCAGACTGAAAAATAAATTTATATTCATATTCTCCGGGAATATCGTACTGAACTGAAGGATGAAGCTCGGTCGAAGTATATCCGGGTTCAATATCCCAAAATGCCTTTACTACTCCCGAATCATCTCCGATAACTTCATAGCGCAATTCGGTTTTCACTCCCGGACATATTTCAAATTTATCAAACTGCACACGCGGCAGAGGATTTACTGTAATCATTTTTTGAATAGAATCTGTACATCCGTCCGCAGTTTCTGTCACTAAGAGAACCGGATAAGTGCCGGGATTATTAAAAAAGTATTGGAATTCATCTCCATGTTTCGGTAAATTATCTCCGACACGCCACGTTCTGCCGATAATATTATTTAATGGCGTATGGGACAAATCTTTAAACTTCACCTCACTGCGCTCGCATGCAAGAGTGTGTTCAAAATCCGCCTGCAGTTGAGGCAAAATATTCACTTTAACTTCTTTCGTATCTTCACAGGAAGTGCCCGGACTCACTGTCAGTTTTATTGTCTGCTGACCTGTATTTTTAAACACATAAATTGGATGCAATTCATTAATCACTTTGCCTTCTATTTCCCAATATCTCGGAACATCGTCCGGAACCCGAGCCTGTATAACCACTTCTTTGTTCTGCACACATAAGGGCATTATATCATTGACAGAAGTAGAAGTTTCTTTTCCGTTTAATACAAAATTTGCCGGAGTAAACTGAGGCAGGCTAATTTCTTTCTCAATATAATCCTTACAGCCCTTTTGGGTTTCTACAGTATATCGAACAGAATATATTCCTCCTTTATCGTATTGATACACAAAAGAGTTTTGTTCAGAAGTTTGGTTATTCCGTACCGTCCAGCTTCTCTTAACAATTGGGTCTGTCGTAGAAACTGCCTGTCCGTTAAACACAACTTCTTCGCTCCGACAGTTTATACTATAATCAAACTCCGGTGTCAAAACAGGTAAAACCCGAACTTTGGCAGTTGCAGTATCTGAACATGCTTCGTCTTTATTAATGACCAGCATGACATTATATTCCCCGGGAGAGCTGAATTGGTATTCGGGGTCTTTATCAGAAGAGACTGCCTGACCGGGACCTCCGTCCCCAAAATCCCAGTAATAACTCTTTGCTCCGGCACTTCCGCTATAAAAGCGAACTGTCAGACTTTTGCATGCCGCAAAAATGCTTTCTTCCACTTCATTACCTTCTGCAGTAAATTCGGCAGAAGCAACAAGGCAATCCGCCACGTTAAACATCATATCCCGTTTGATAAATCCCAATGAATTGTCGTCTTCATCAAATTCTTCCACACACACTGCTACCGTATATTTCCCGAGTTTATTGGGACTAAAAGCAAAAAGTCCTGTATTAGGGTTCAACGAAACTTCCACCTCTCTTGAAAAAGGTCTGTCATAAGAATATCCGTTTTCATAACGGACAGAATTATACGGAGGTCTGGCAGCCGTTTCCGGTCTGATACCGTCGTCAGTGTAACTGTTACCCCCAGCAAAAGGTTCGCATAATGTATATTCCAGTCGATGTCCGTCCACATCTGATGCAGTAAACCGATATTCAAAATTAGAGTGAATACATACTAAAATAGGAGCTTCCTGATTAAAATCCGGATTGGAATTTTTGGCCAGCATGGCTTCGCGGGTCAAGTGTACCGAATATGTAGAGCCCTGTTCCCCGGGAAAATAAAGATTATTGATTACATCTGACCTGCAACACCTTTGATGGACATACACATACCCTCTGTCATTCACAAATACAGTATCCGTAGTACGATAAACACCTTTTTCGATTCTGACGTTCGGCACATTCAATGCACAAGGACCAAGCTCGTTTAAAGGCACATCAGAAACCTCAAAATTATTAAAGAATAGAAATTTATTTTTGGGCGACCCGGGATTATCCATGTTATAGACCGTCAGATACAGCGGGTCATCAAAATACGAGCCTCCACTCAAAGCATCACGATAGATAATTACGTTGATTTCATATATCTGCCTGCCGTCCGACAGTTCCCGTACAAAGGAATAATTAATCTCACCTCCGGTCAAATGATTGCCCTTTGCTGAGATACTCATAAACAGCAAACAAAAAAGTACGATATAAATTCGTGATAATATATACTTCATTGCCATTTATAATACAAGATAGTAAAAGCATACAAAACTCACTAAAACCAAGGATTAATGAAAAAGAAACCGGCAGAATAATAAAGTCTTAACAGGTTTTGAGTCAATTTGCATGTTGATTTTAATGGATTTTACTGTATATGCTTTATCTTCGCAGCGATTTATTTTTTAAATTTCTACTACAAAATACTTTCATGCCAAAAGATACTACCATTCAATCCGTGCTTATCATAGGCAGCGGACCAATTGTTATTGGGCAAGCCTGTGAATTTGACTACTCCGGGTCTCAGGCAGCAAAATCTTTAAGAGAAGAAGGAATAGAAGTATCGCTGATTAACTCAAATCCGGCAACCATCATGACAGATGAAGTGATGGCTGATTACATCTATCTTCTGCCTTTAACTACTGATTCAATCGAACAGATTCTTCAGGAAAGGCAAATTGACTGCGTGCTTCCGACCATGGGTGGTCAGACCGCTCTCAATTTATGTTTAGAAGCAGCAGAATTGGGAATATGGGAAAAATATAACGTTCGGGTAATTGGAGTAGATTTAGATACCATTGAAACCACCGAAGACAGAGAGCTTTTTCGAAAATACTGTGTAGATTTGGGATTACACGTCGCTCCGTCCTTCTCTGTCAATTCGATGTTAGAAGGAAAAAATGCCGCTCAGAAAATAGGTTTTCCTTTAGTAATCAGACCCTCCTTCACATTGGGCGGAACGGGAGGAAGTATTGTATATCACCCGGAAGAATTTGAACCGTTACTGGCCAGAGGGCTTCAGGCCTCACCTGTACACGAAGTGCTTTTGGACAAGGCTGTAATTGGATGGAAAGAATTAGAGCTGGAATTAATTCGGGATAAAAATGACAACCTGATTATTGTATGTGCGGTCGAAAACTTTGACCCAATGGGTGTACACACGGGTGATTCTATCACCGTAGCACCTACGATGACTATCTCAGAAACCGTTTTTCAAAAACTCAGAGAACAGTCCATCAAGCTGATGAGAAATCTAGGCTCTTTCGCAGGAGGCTGTAATGTCCAATTTGCCGTTGATCCGGTAACAGAAGAAATTATCGTAATTGAAATAAACCCCAGAGTGTCCCGCTCATCTGCTCTTGCCTCTAAAGCTACCGGTTATCCGATAGCCAAAATTGCCGCTAAGCTGGCCATAGGTTATACTCTGGATGAACTGCAGAACCAAATTACAAAAAATACTTCTGCTTATTTCGAACCCTCACTGGACTATGTCATAGTTAAAATTCCGAGATGGAACTTTGAGAAATTTCACGGCGCAGATACTACGCTTGGATTCCAAATGAAAGCCGTAGGTGAAGCTATGGGTATAGGCAGAAGTTTTAGCGAGGCTTTGCAAAAAGCTATTCAGTCGCTGGAAAACAATAAAATAGGATTGGGTGCCGACGGAAAGAGCTGGACCAGAATTCAGGATATTCTGGACAGTCTTGAAAGACCGTCTTGGGATAGAGTATATAAAATCAGAGATGCAATCAGTCTGGGCGTGCCTCTGTCCACTATTCATAAACTCACTCAGATTGATATGTGGTTTCTCAACCAAATTAAAGATTTGGCGGAAATAGAAAAAAGCATTAAAAAATACACTTTAGATACTTTACCGGAAGATTTGTTCAGAAAGGCTAAAATTAATGGTTATTCCGATGCTCAAATAGCCTGGATAGTCAACTCCACAGAGGATGAAGTCTATGAAAGAAGAAAAAGTCTGGGAATCCGAAGAGTATATAAAATGGTCGATACCTGCTCGGGAGAATTTGAAGCGGTCACCCCGTACTACTATTCTACATTCGGAGAAAAAAATGAAAGTATTCGTTCTGATAAGAAAAAAATAATTGTACTGGGTGCCGGTCCAAACCGCATAGGGCAGGGAATCGAATTTGATTACTGTTGCGTACACGGGATTTTGGCGATAAAAGAAATTGGATATGAAGCCATCATGATTAACTGTAATCCTGAGACCGTTTCCACTGATTTTGATGTGGCAGACAAACTGTATTTCGAACCGGTATTCTGGGAGCATTTATGGGAAATTATTGAACTCGAACAGCCGGAAGGCGTAATCGTACAGCTAGGCGGACAAACCGCCCTGAAATTATCGGAAAAACTCACTCAAAAAGGAATTAAAATCATAGGCACAAGCTTTGAAAACATGGATCTGGCAGAAGACAGAGGTCGTTTTTCAGACTTACTGAAAGAATTAGACATTCCGTATCCTGAGTACGGCACTGCTTTCAATGCGGACGAGGCCTTAGATGTAGCCAAAAGGACAGGCTATCCCGTATTAGTCAGACCTTCGTACGTTCTAGGTGGTCAAAAAATGAAGATTGTCATTAATGACGATGAGCTCGAAATGGCGGTACTGGACTTGTTAAAACACGTGGGAGAAAACAAAATTTTAATCGACCATTTCTTAGACAGAGCCAAAGAGGCCGAAATTGATGCTATCTATGACGGCGAAAATGTCCAGATTATGGGCGTGATGGAGCATATAGAACCGGCAGGTATACACTCCGGCGACAGTAATGCAGTCCTGCCTCCATATAGCTTGGGACCATTAATCGTGGAAACTATGAAAGAATACACCGAAAAGCTTTGTATAGCTCTAAACATCCGAGGGCTGATTAATATACAGTTTGCGATAAAAGATGATGTAGTGTATGTAATAGAAGCAAATCCGAGGGCTTCCCGCACGACACCATTTATATGTAAGGCATACGGCATCCCGTATTTAAACGTAGCTACAAAAGTAATGCTGGGTACTCACAAGCTGAAAGACTTTAAATTTGAAGAAAAGCTGTCCGGTTTCGTGATTAAGGAGCCTGCTTTCTCGTTCAATAAATTTCCGGGTGTCAATAAGGAATTAGGACCTGAAATGAAATCAACCGGAGAATCCATTCGTTTTATCAAAGATCTAAAAGACCCGTACTTCAGAGAGCTATACAGAGAAAAGTCTATGTTTTTAAGTAGATAATTTACAGCAATGCTTAGAATTTTACTGATAGCACTAATTGGCTACTTCATTTTTTCAAGATTATTTGGCAGAATTGTTATAATACGGCACAAAGAGAATAACTTTGGTGAAAACGATCACAATCAGGAGCCGAAAATAAAAATTACTGATAACCGGGAAATATCAGACCGCTCTAAGGATGGTGATTATATTGATTATGAAGAAATAAAATAATAAATCATGTCGTTAGATACACAACTTACGGTTCTGATTAAAGAAGCAATGCTGGCAAAAGAAGAAGTAAAACTCAGAACTTTACGTGCCATTAAAACAGCTTTTACGAACGCAAAAACCGAGAAAGGAGCCGGAGGCAAGATAAGTGAAGCTCAGGAAGTTAAAATCATCCAAAAGCTACACAAACAGAGAAAAGATGCTTTGGAACTGTATGAAAGTCAAAACAGAGAAGATTTGGCTCAAAAGGAGCGGGAAGAAATGGAAATTCTGGATTTATTCCTTCCAAAACAAATCAGCGATACAGAATTGGAAACTGCTTTAAAAACTATTATTGAGCAGACTAATGCCAAGTCAATGTCCGATATGGGAAGAGTCATGGGAGTCGCCGCTAAATCCTTAGCCGGAAAGGCCGAAGGAGCAAGAATATCTGCAATGGTCAGGATGCTATTATCTTAGCACTCCTCTTTTACTAAATTTAGCGCCCGAATAGATATACTGCCCCAAAGAACGACAGTAAACTATATCGAACATATTGAAGTAAAAGAAAGGATTCTCTTATCATACTCAATAATGAGCACATGAAGATTTTAATACTATCCACTTTTGATATTCAGGGAGGCGCAGCAATTGCCGCCAAAAGGCTTTTGGACGCTCTTTGTGAATTTGGACATGAAGCTAAAATGTTGGTAGCTGTCAAATCTTCTTCGGACAATAATATTATTGAAGCACCATCACTTTTGGGAGCAAAGAGGCAAAAAATAAATTTGGCAGCTGAAAAAGTACACTTCCTACTGTATGAAAAAGATTGTTCAGTAAGATTTCAATTTTCTACAGCCATGACCGGATACGGGATTTGCAGTCTCCCGGAAGTCTTGCAGGTCGATGTGGTTCATATTCATTGGACATTACAAGGATTCCTTTCTTTATCTGAAATAGACAAACTTCAATCATTGAGTAAGAAAATAGTCTGGACTCTGCACGATATGTGGGCATTTACCGGAGGATGCCATTATCCTGGGAGCTGTACCAATTATTTGAGAGAGTGTGGAGAATGTCCTTTCTTAAAAAACTCCGGTAAGGATGATTTGAGTCACCGCATTTTTTTGAAAAAGCAAAAGATATATCGCAATATTGAGTTTGTGACCTGCAGTAACTGGCTGAGAGAAGTAGCAGAAAAATCAGCTCTTATAAAAGATTTTTCCATTCATACAATCGCAAATCCCATAGATACAGAAGTGTACAAACCTGCAGAAGACCGAGAGGCACTACGAGCTGAACTTGATATGAATAACAGGAAAAAGTATGTTCTGTTTGGCGCTGCAAATCTTGCTGATCCGCGTAAGGGTTTAAAATATTTTTATGAAGCATTGGAATTATACAAAAGCACAAATTCCGAGTTGCCTGAAATTGTTTTTTACGGTTCCGATAAACAGGACTTCAATATAAAGGAATATCCGTACAGGCATATTGGCTTTATAAATCAAAACCAGTTGCTGAAATATTATCAGGCTTGTGATATTTATGCTATTTCTTCTTTAGAGGATAACTTACCTAACACGGTGATGGAAGCCATTGCTTGTGGTTTGCCCGTCCTTGCTTTCAATACAGGTGGAATTACAGACATGGTCATACACATGAAGAACGGATATGTAGCTTCTCATAAATCATCCTCTGACTTGGCAAAAGGATTGATTACAATGTTGCATGAAACAGACTTACAACAATGGGGTAAAAACAGCAGACAACACTGTATAGAACATTTTACACCGCAAATTATAGCCGAACAATACTTTCAATTATATACGAGTTAAGCTAAAGACTTCTCCTCTCGAGTGTTTCCTTTAAATGATATCACCACAAAACCGATACCTATTAGAATAATCAACAAAGAGGAAAATAAATCAAGCTTCGCAGTAATTCTTAAAACAGGTGCATCAAATTTAAAAACAATTTCATGTTTACCTGCCGGCAGAGAAAGCCCTCTCAAAATATAATTCGCCTGATCATGACCTACTTCTTCTCCGTCTATAAATGCATTCCAGCCCTTTTCATGATTATAGTATATTTCAGAAAACACTGCATAAGAAGGATAATCGGATGAATATTCGTATTTCATTTCGTCATTGGACGACGCAATCAGCCTGATGTATGAAAAGCTGTCAGTTTGAAATTCCTTCACAGAAGTAAGTTCTCCGGAAGGCACCTCAAGCAGTGCTGTTGATTTTAAATTTTCGGTCATTAGGCGGTCAAACACTTCTATCGGGCCGCTAAGCACTTTCACTTCATTCACTAACCAGGCATCTCCATAAGCCGACCTATTTTTAAATACACCATTCGCATTCGGGGAAGTAATGATATACCCAGTATTCAGCATATTGAGTACGTGTGCTCCATCGGGATTTCCTTCTCTGAATTGTTCTAAGTTTGGATTAATCTGATAAGAAATAATATCCTGATACCGTTTTAGCTTAGCAGGATGATAACCTCCAATATTTTTATGAAAATAAGAAGGTTTACCATCATTAAAAGTGCTGACAGTCAAGTCTAAAACTCTCTGCCTCTGTGCGTTATCCTGTAAAATAAACTTATCTGCTTCTGTAGGAGTCACGGTGTTAATACCTGCCGAAATATTATCCTTAAAAGATTCATGATTGACATATCTTTTATCTACTCCAACTTGATCAATCAGAGTCAAAGCGACAATTCCGATGAGCATTATTTCAGCTGTCAATTTGCGTTTGAGATAAAGGAGAATCAAACCAATCGTCAATGCAATAAAAATAGTGGATCGGAACGCATCCAATCTCATCATATATTTCCTTTCCTGTAAAAGGCCATTGTAAATAGCGTCCGCAAAGATTTTATTATCCTGAGTCATCTGTAAGAGCTGCACTCTTAGATTTTCATCTGCTGGTGAAGTGAAAGAAAAAATGGAAGGTCCCAACACCGTAAGTATCAGCATTGCAGCCAGAAAACCTCCTGACACATACACCACTTTTTTCCAGTACGCTTCTCTACTTTTGCCGTCACGTACTAAAATGTTTAGAAATAACGCACCACTAATAACCGCTATTATTGTGGTCAGATAAAAAATCATGGAAGGAGTTCGGAAGTTATTGAAGAAAGGAAGATGGTTAAAAAGAAGTTTGTAAAATGTACTGAAATTATCTCCCCACGCAACAAACAAAGTGATAAAAAATCCGGCTATTAACCACCATCGTTTTTCATCTTTGATAAAAAAGAAACCCATCACCATCAAGAAAATTAAGATAGCCCCGATGTAGGTCGTTCCTGCCACAAAAGGCTGATTCCCCCAATACGTGGGTAACTGTTTGGTTAGCTGTAAAGCGTTATTGTACGGAATGCCATTCGATTGAAGAACTTTTAAAAGCGGATTGTTATCTGAAACTTCTGAAATCAACTCCGGCCCTCCGGAAAAGTTAGGGATAAATAGTGTAAAAGACTCCAAAACACCATAGCTCCATGCCGTTGCATATTCATATCCTACCCCTTCATGACTGGCACTTTCAGGCTTTTTACTTTGCTCTACCTCACTCGAACCGCCTCTTTGAGTTTCTTTCGCATACTGCTTAGTTGAAATTAGTTGTGTAGAGTTATTGACAGCTCCTAGTCCTATTCCAAGTGTTACAATAATGAATGAAAGCACCAAATGTTTAAAATCTTTTTCTTTTATCCAGGCTACAGTTTTTGCTACACTCCAGACACCCACAAGAAACATCATAAAGTAAGTGATCTGAAAATGGTTAAGCCTGATCTGCAGAGCGACAGACAGACTGATCACAAACAATCCGAGAAGGTATTTCTTGTTTTCATACAAAGCCCAAATACCCGCCAATGTCATAGGGACAAGAGACATGACCATCACTTTATTATTGTGTCCTGCCATAAGGCTGACAATTGTAAAGTTGCTAAAGAGCAAAGCCATACTTCCAAACAATGCTATAAAAGGGTGTACATTAAGTATTAAAAACAAAATAATAGCACTGGCTGCAATTAATACCGATATTAAAATATATGGGTTAAAGATACCGCCTAAAAACTGAGTGATCCACGAGGATAAAGTATTGCTGCTAAACCAAACCTGATAAGAAGGCATACCCGAAAATATATTGGGAGCCCATTTGGCGTATGCTCCGGTCATACTATGATTTTCTACCAACTGATGTGCATTGTATGTCCCTTGCTGATAATCATGCGCAGACAGAGAGCTTCCATTTAGAGTCGGCATATAATATATAACTGCGGCAAGCAATACCCCTATAAAAATTATTAAGTATATCCACTTCGAGTTTATAAAAGAACTTAAAGCAGAGGACTGTGTTACTGTTTGGTTTTTCCTGTTTGATTTCTTAGCCATCTTTGTGTTTTTGGAAAAAGTAAAAATACATCTTTACGAACGAATTTTAGTTTATATTGATATCTTTAATTCCGGGAGAACATTCCGCTCATCTTTGTATTTCTGAATAATGAAGGACTACTCTACACGTTTTGAAATTCCTGTGCTAATGCTGATTTTTAGGAGACCTGAAAAAACAGCGGAAGTTTTAGCAAAGGTGAAAGAAATAAATCCGGAGAAATTATATGTCGTGGCAGATGGTCCTCGTACACACAGACCTGATGATATAATTCATGTAGAAAAAACAAGAGCGCTATTCAAACAACTGCCTGAGACCATTCAATTACACGTCAAGCTCAGAGAAAAAAATATCGGGTTACGCGCTTCTGTCGAAGACGGCTTAAACTGGTTTTTCGAAAATGAAGAGATGGGAATTATTTTGGAAGATGACTGCCTGCCTGAAGATTCCTTTTTTTATTTTACAAAGGAGCTTTTATACCGATATAAAGACAATAAGAAAATCATGCATATCTGTGGTTCAAATTTTCAGTCGGGCATACAAAGAGGCGAATCGGAAGCAAGTTATTTTTTCTCTAATCTTCCGCAAGTATGGGGCTGGGCTACCTGGAGACGAGCATGGAAATATTATGATCCAAGCCCTGAAAAACTGAAAGAGTTTTTGAAATCACATCACGCCTCAGACTTTGGATATAATTGGTTTTACTTTTATAAGCACAAACAATTTTTTATCCGTGCCATCATAAAAGAAACTTTAAGTTCATGGGCATATATATGGCATTTCAGCATATGGTACAATGGCGGTTTGGGTATCAGTCCAAATAAAAATCTAACCAAAAACATTGGTATAGACAGTGATGCGACACACACCGCATACGAGGATGATAACATTTCTAAAATAGAAACAGAGGAGATGCCATTTCCTTTAATTCACCCTAAAGAAATCAAAGCAGATTCTGCGGCAGATAATGTAACTTTAGGTATTATTTATGGTAAAAACTGGAGAGAGAGAATCAAGAAAAGAATTCAGATTATATTGCTAAAACTAAGAAGCAAATAGACTTTTCGGAATAGAAAAAAAATGAGAATAAGAATAAAATTTAAAAGATTCATTCAGAAAATATTTGGGGATTTTTCCCATCTCAGCAAGGGTGTACATTTAAAGCATAAATGGTATGGAAATTCTTACGGAGGCTTTTATCTTTTTCCTGACATACTAAGCAAAGACTCTATCGTCTATTCTTTCGGGATAGGAGAGGACATTTCATTTGATAAAGCCGTGATTAGCCGTCATCAGTGTAACGTATATGGATTTGACCCTACTCCTAAGTCTATTGCCTGGATAAAAAATCAAATACTGCCAGAAACCTTTCATTTTTCTGAATACGGCATAGGCACAAAAAACGAGATGGTAAGTTTCTATTTACCAAAAAATAAAGAACATGTATCGGGAAGTACTGTAATTCAGAAAAACGTTGAAGAGGAAAATAATCTAGAGGTAGAATTAAAGTCATTAAAAAGCATTATGGATATATTCGGGCATTATCATATTGATGTATTAAAAATTGACATTGAAGGCTCAGAATATGATGTAATAGAAAATATACTGCAGGAGAAAATACCTGTCACTCAAATATTGATTGAATTTCACGATCGTTTCTTTAACACTAAACATCCTCGTTCTAAACCTATTGTGGAGAAATTAAAAATGAACGGATATGAGATATTTGGAATTTCTGACACGTATGAAGAAATATCTTTTGTCAAAAAAAATGCATTGTACCCAAATTAATAATTCCCTTATGCAGGTATAAAACCAAACACTCCAAATGAAAATATATTATTTTTACTCTCGAATTTTTTCAAGGAAGATTTTTTACCGGCTGCACCGTATTCTGTACTTTATTAGTCTGAGAGGGTTGGGACTACTCAACTATGAGAACAAGAAAATTTCAGGAGAAAAATGGTTTTTGAAGAAAATTGGCTCCCCCGATAATCATACAATATTTGATGTAGGCGCAAATGTCGGCGAGTATTCTAAAATTCTTAGAGCGCATTTTCCGGCTGCCCAAATTTATGCTTTTGAGCCGCATCCCAAGACTTTTCTAAAATTGTCCGAAAATGCTAAAAGTATTGATGTACACGCTGTCCATACCGGTCTGGGAGGTAAGAAGTCTATTTTAAAGTTATATGACTATGCTGGCAACGAAGGCTCCACCCATGCTTCACTTGATGAAAAAGTATTCAGTGATATGTACCAAAAAGAGTACGAGTCCTTTGATGTAAACATCAATACGGTAGATGATTTTTGTAAAGAAAATAATATTGAAAAGATTTATTTTTTAAAGATTGATGTGGAAGGATTAGAATTTCAGGTGCTGCAGGGAGCTCAAAAAATGCTGAATGAAAAAAGAATACAATACATTCAGTTCGAGTTTAATTCTAATAATGCATACAGCAAAACCAATATGAATGATTTTATCCAATACCTTAAAGGATACAATCTGTACAGGCTTCTTCCC
Organism: uncultured Chitinophagales bacterium; assembly: GCA_964653095.1. Taxonomy (GTDB): domain Bacteria; phylum Bacteroidota; class Bacteroidia; order Chitinophagales; family JADIYW01; genus JAMLHH01. The sequence goes on along the minus strand of CAZZEH010000015.1, from coordinate 53,101 downwards.
GATGGCTGGATTAACATTTCTGAAGAAGAATACCTTCTGAGAGAAATCTATGCTTTCCAGAATATTATAGCCGTTAAAAAATAAATTTCTCTGCCTCCGATACAGAAAGTTTATTTCATATCAATAAATCTCTGATGTCTTGGGCGATATATGAGAATTAGGTAATTTTTCCTGAATAGACTGAAAGGTAGGAGCCTGTCACTACCAAAACTTAATTTTTCCGGCGGCAAACCAACACATTTTCAAAAGCATCCAGCCATTTGAGAATCTCGAAATATTGGTATCACCGTATGTACGTTCCCGATAGCGTACCGGCAGGTCTATGATTTTAAGATTGAGCTTATAAGCTCCAAAAAGTAAATCATAATCTCCGAAAGGATCGAAGTCGCCAAAAAAACTTCTGTTGGCTGTTAACTTCAGATAGTCTTCCCGAAACATGACTTTTGTACCGCAGAGTGTATCTTTTATAGGTTGTTCCAATAACCAGGAAAACATCCGACTGAAAAACTTATTCCCCAGTGTATTCAAAAAACGCATGGCCTCTTTTTCCATCGGATAAACTAATCGAGAGCCGTTAATAAATTCTCCTTTCCCCGTAGAAATCGCATTGTAAAACTTAGGAAGTTCTTCCGGAGGTACCGTTAAATCGGCGTCCAAAATCATCAAAATGTCCTGAGAAGCTATAGAATAACCTTTACGCACCGCATCCCCCTTTCCCTTGCCGTCCTGCTGAGCTATTTTAATATCATGGGTATCTTTATACTTTTCCTTTACTTCCTGAATTTTCTCCCAGGTATCGTCAGTAGAATTTCCTTCTACAAATATTATTTCCTGATGCTTCCCAAACTTCGGCAATCGTTTAATGGCATTTTCAATGTTTCCGCTCTCATTACGGGCGGGAATACAGATACTGACCGAATATCTTTCATTCACGTCTTCTTCTGTATAGTTCATATATGGTCTGGCAAACGTGAACTGATTCAGGCATAAAGATTTAAAAAGTGGAAGCTTGGAAATATACTTATTTAAAAACCAGGAAATTATCGGAATAAATATTGGAAGAAGTAATCGCTTATTTTGGCGATACGTTTCAAAACCCGATAAGTATAATAAATTGGAAATATCTTTAGGGTCCAACCAATTTTGCTGTGGCGACTTCTTTTTATACCCAATCCACTCTCCAAAGTTTAAGATGGGCTGCCAGTAATGATTGTAATAGGAAATAATTACTCTTGTTCTTTCGTGGCAATTTTTCTTGATGGAATAAAATACATCCTGAATATTTTCAAAATAGCCTATAATATTATTGAAAATGATGACATCAAATTTCTTTTCAAGCGTAATATTTTCTGCATCCATCACAAAAAAATCCACCTCGGGAAAACTGTTTTTAGCCACTTCAATCATTTTAGGCGAAAAATCAACTCCCGTTTTCTCGGCTCCTCTAATTTTTGCTATAGTCTCTCCATAGCCGCAGCCGATTTCCAATACACTATCACTTTCCGAAATAAAGAAATTCAGATAGTTCGTGATATCGTTCCCGTAGTAAGAAAATCGTTTCCTGTACTTTGGATAATCAGGAGCTGTATTTTCAAAATGATTATATATACTCTTTTTGCGTGGAGACTGCATAAATTTATTTCATACTGTTTAAGGTACTCAGGCTGTCTATGACATTATAATTAATTTTAAACAACTGAGCTTTTTCCAAATCTCCTTCCTGATGTACAAATGAAAATGTTCCGGGATATTTTTGCTCTATAACAGAAGCATATCGGTGCATAGTACCCACAAACTGCCCCTGCAAATATCTGTTTGGATCCAATCTCAACTCCGCCAATACCATGTAGTGGATACCTCTTTCCCGAAAAGGAATCAGCAGCGAATCTGCATTTTGGGTAGGTACATTATAAATTCCGTAAAACTCTTTGCCTTCAGTAAAAATAAAAGACATTGGAGCTTTTCTGACTGCAATAGATTTCGTTTCATCAGGCAGATTATCGGCACACCATCTTGACATTTTGATATAGTTTTGCCAATCTGTGGTATAGCCGTAAGTAGGGTCTCCTGACAAGTTTTCAATAAAAATAGGCAGACGCTCATTAATTTGTTTTAGTGTAGCTGTGAGCCCGGACAACAGCAAAACAATAAATATTGTTGGCAATATAAATTGAACGGCAGGTATCTTTTCTCCTAAATAATACAACAGATAAAAAATATTAAACAGAATGAAAGGAAGATAAATCATGATTAATCTCGTCTGTCCCCAAAAAGTATGCAGTGATACAAAAGTAGCTCCCAAAAAACCTGCATAAAACAACGTGGAAAAAACAAGTGCATACTGTTTCTTCTTATGCATCAGCCAAAGCGATACAAGCACCAGAGCAATAAAAACTAATGTAAGTGAAGCACTGACGGAAGACATTTCCTCCCTAAAACCCAAAATGTGAAACAGGCGGGAGGAGATATAAATCTCACAGTTTTCCCAGAAGCGTACAAATAATCCCGAAATAGTTTCATTACCCATCTGAGGGTTATAAGCATCCTTCTGAAGCATCACATTTCCCTGAGAAGTGAACTGAGAGCTGTCAATTTTCCAAATGAATTTTAAAGCCTGTTTATACAGCAAGTAAAACAGGACAAATCCGGCAGTTGCTATACCCGACTCAATATATTTTTTCCGGTACACAAAAAACAGAGCAAGTACTCCAATAGCTGCGATAGCCACATTCCTTGAGAGCATCAACACAAAACATACAAATCCCAGAAAAATCAAATAGGGAATATGATTCTTTATTTGATAATTTTCCTCTTCTGTTTTATCAAAATACTTAAAGACAAAAATCATGGATGCGCAAAACAGCATCAGAGAAAAAGCTTCCGTATAAGTAAGGCTCGCATAAATTAAAAACTGAAAGTTTATCGCTGTCAAAATAAGGCTTATAAAGAGCAGCGTATAAGATATCCGGTCTTTAAATGCAACATAAATAAAGTATAGGGATAATGCAAAAAAGACTATCGAAGCACTCTTCAGTATAAACAACTTCACACCAAATATCTTGATTAATAGTGAGAGTATCATTGGATACAAAGGTGCTGTCGCTTGGTAATAATATCCAAAAAAGTCTTTGGAATACTTGTACCCGGCTTCTATATACAGTGCATCATCATTTGCCGTTGAAATTTTAAAGTCAAAACTGAGAAACGAGAAAATAACCGAGAGAGCAAGAACCACAATCAGATAAATTTTCTGATTGCTTTTGAGGTGGTTTTCCATAATCTCAAAAAGATTTGGATTCCTTCTGCTCTGCATCTGTACTCTCTTTGTCGTACGTGGAGTCGGTTTCCGGGTTGCAGCTGACTTCTGATTTTTTTTCTTAGCCATATTATTTCACAATAAGTAAATATAAATCAATGTGATTGAGATTACAAATTGGTCTTTGCGATTTACCGAATTATATTTTATGGCTCGGATAGAATTACCGAAGCAGAGTTATTATTGAATATGGTCATCCTATGTTTGCTGTCAATAAGTTTTAGCCTCTTTTTGTAAAGAGGGAATATGTTTCTTTTTTAGTAGAAAATTATTTGTAAATCAAGAGAAGAAAGAAGGGTGGAAATAAAAGTCAAGGTTTTTCATACCAAGAACTGCCATTCCGAAAGAACCTAAAAGGATCTTTCTTGAGATGCTTTCGCCACTGCGAACAAACTCCAGCATGACGATTATCCTACAAAATGGATTGGTTACGCCGTTCTAAATCTCTCTACAAATCGGTATAAGACTTTTTCACCATAAACTGGCACGGCTCATAGTGACACTTCGTAAACCGTCATATCGAAAACGGCCATTCTGAACCGTGTCCGCTTCTTGTGGAAGAACCTAACTAAAAGAGTCTCTATCAGACTCACCTTTCTAATCATTACAAAACGACTTTTATCGAATAACCCTGTCCAAACTGGTAATAACCGAAGCAATTCGTACGGCATCCCAAACACGGGCTTCACTGCCGCCCGCTTCTAACACAGAAGCTTCATGCGATTTGACACACATCTCACAACCATTTACAGCAGATACCGCCAAACTCATCAGTTCAAAAAACTCCTTGCCGGTTTTGGGTCGTGCCATAATATTCATTCTCAAACCTGCACGCATAGTATTATAGCTTTCTTTATGTACAAAGTGTCGAAAGCGGTATAATACATTATTTGCACTTAGTAAAGAAGCCACCGCGATAGCCTCTCCAACTTCTTCTTCTGTGGCATCTTTTTCCATAGATAAAGTCCGAAAAGAATGTGTTAGTACATCATTTTTATTATTGGCGGCAATAGAAAGAGCAATCAGAAAAGACTCTTTTTCAGACAGATTTTCACCATGTAAGATGCTTTTTACATTCATTCGCAAGTCTCTCACATATCTGCTCTCACCGTCTATCAGCATTTGAGCCGGAGCATTAGCCTGATTATTTTCTATCCGTAAATCTTTGTATAAATCAATTAAAGTATCTTTCATGAATATCAAATTTTAAAGTAAAAAAATGCCGCTACTTCTACATACGTATCTGCAGCGGCTTTTGTTTAAGCGGGATTGCTTTGTTTGTTTACAAAGTCGCCTCGCCTTTTTCCCAGTTGCAAGGGCAAAGTTCATCTGTCTGCAAAGCATCCAACACGCGAATCACTTCTTTCACATTTCTTCCTACTGACAAATCATTTACGTTTACCCATCTTACAATACCGTCCGGGTCCACTATAAATGTAGCTCTGTAACAAACTCTTTCATCGTCTTCTGTCAAAATTCCCAGTTCATCAGACAAAGATTTGCTCGTATCAGCAAGCATCGGATATTTAAGGTTTTTCAAATCCTCGTTATTGTTGCGCCATGCCAAGTGTACAAATTCAGAATCCGTTGAGCCGCCAATCAGCATAGTATCCCGGTCTCTAAACTCATCAAATGCATCATTGAATGCAGCAATCTCTGTCGGACATACGAAAGTGAAATCTTTAGGCCAGAAAAAAATGACCATCCACTGTCCTTCTTTGATGTGATCTTCGTTCGTAATAGTGGCAAATTCCTGATCCTTCTCTATACTTACCACTGCCTGTTTTGAAAATGCAGGAAACTTTTTCCCTACTGATAATAGTCCCATTTTTTATGATTTAGTTTTAAATGAATAAATAATTATTTGCTGAGCCATGCATTATACATCCAAATCGTTTTCTCCTGTTCTGTAATAAAATCAGTCAAAAGAGTCAGTGTACCTTCATCGCCCAATTGCTCTGCTGTTTCCAGCATTTGACGCTCTATAATAACCAATGTTTTTAAACTTTCCACTACCAAAGTTACTGCAGGGACAGGCTCGGATATATTTTTTCCGACCTCTACCTCTGCATGGCGAATATAGTCTTCAAAAGTGTGTAGCGGAGTGAAACCCAAAGTCAATATACGCTCGGCAATCTCATCAATTTTTACCTGAGCATCCGTATATAATTCTTCAAACTTTGCATGCAGTTCAAAAAAGCTCTGCCCTTTTATATTCCAATGTAATCCTCTCAAACTCTGATAAAAAATTTCATAATTTGATAGTAGCTGATTAAGTTCAGCAGCCAGCTTTTCTGACTGAGTCTTATCTAATCCGATTTTTGTTAGTCCTACTTTCATAGCTATTATTTTTATATGTTGGTTGAATACCTAACAAAGATACAACAGACCTAATAATAATAAAAATTGATTATATTTATAACTCAATAGTCAAAATCTATGACAACTCTTACTCAATTAGAATACATTGCGGCGGTAGATACCTATCGGCATTTCGGTCAGGCAGCCGAAAAATGTATGGTCACCCAGCCCACACTTTCCATGCAGATAAAGAAAATGGAAGAAGAATTAAACATCAAAATTTTTGACCGAACCAAGCATCCTATAGTACCCACCGAAATAGGGGCACTGATTATAGAGCAGGCAAGGCATGTACTCAGAGAATCAAAAAAAATCGAGTTAATCCCTAAACAATACTATCAGGAAATTTCGGGCAGATTGCATATAGGAATACTTCCTACCATATCACCTTACCTGTTGCCACTGGTCATTGGGAAAATACGAAAACAACATCCCGGAATTCAGCTGCACATCAAAGAACTGACCACCTCAGAAATGATAGAAGGCTTAAATAAGGATCAGTTAGATGTCGGCATTTTATCTACACCTTTACACGAAGAAAATATTCAGGAATCCGTCCTGTTTTATGAGGAAATAAAAGTTTACACTCATTTCAATCATCCGCTCCGTCTAAAAAACAGCTTAAATCCGCAGGATATCGCAGAAAGGCAGGATATGTGGATGCTCACGGATGGCAACTGTTTCAAAGATCAGGTCGTTAATTTTTGCAACAGATTTCTTTCCCAAGAGCATAAAGAACAGATTAAATATGAAAGCGGCTCAATTGAAACATTAAAAAAATTAGTGGATACAGAGGGCGGATTTACTTTTATCCCCGAACTGGCCGCCCTGGAATTGCCCGTCCGACACCTAAACCGAATTTTGAGCTTTGACTCACCTCCACCCATTAGGGAAATCAGTTTGTGCTATATCCGCAATCACTCAAAAAAAGATTTGCTCGAAATACTTCACAATCATATTTGCAATTCTATCCCCGAAGAAATGCTTTTAAAATCGCGGGGGACAATAGTAGAATGGAAGTAAAAGGAATATTGATGTCAAAATCTCAAAGCCAATACATGAAGAAGATCTTTTTTTTGAGTTTATTCGTATCTGCCAGTATTAATTTGAAGGCAGAATGGACTGTCTCGGGCAATATTCGAGAGGCAGATACAGAAATGACTCTGCCGGGAGTTTCTATATATATAGAAGACTTAAAAACCGGAACAATTACGGATTTGAACGGTAATTATTTGATTGAAAATATCAAATCCGGCGATTTTTACTTAGAAATAAGTTATACCGGATTTCAAACAATCTCTCGTATAATTTCTGTCAGAAGTGATACCGTTATTAACTTCTCCTTAGAATCAGCCGTAACAGAATTAAGTGAAACAGTAGTGACCGGAGTCATGCGCAGTTCAGAGAGAATGACCAACTCTACGCCAATAAAGGCATTTGGTAAAAAATTTTTTAGAGAAAGTACTGCATCAAACTTAATAGATGCTTTAAAAAATATCCCCGGAATCAGTCAAATTACTACCGGGACTTCTGTCTCCAAACCGATTATACGGGGACTGGGATACAACCGAATTCTTACGCTGCAAAACGGAATACGCATAGAAGGCCAGCAATGGGGAGATGAGCACGGCATCGAAATAGATGAATACGCGGTAGAACGAGCAGAGATTATCAAAGGCCCCGGAAGCCTTGTGTACGGTTCTGACGGAATAGCAGGCGTATTAAACTTTCTCTCTCCGAGACCGCTTCCCGATGGTCATATTCGAACAAATCTGACAACCGCTTATCAGAGCAACCAACACCTGATAGGCCATTCCATATCAAATCAGGGTAACAAAAACAATTTTCTTTGGATGACCCAATTCTCTCATAAACTTGCCGGATCGTATAAAAACAAACTGGACGGAAAAGTATTCAATACTGGATTTCAAGAGTGGAACGGAAAGTTATTTTTAGGCGTAAACAAACAATGGGGATACACACACCTGACCGCAAGCTCATTTAATACAAAACTCGGAATTACAGAAGGAGAAAGAGACAGTTTGGGAAATTTAATTTCAGACTCTCCCGATAAACTCAGAGTTTATTTTACAGATTTCCCGCATCAAAAAATCAACCATTTCAATCTGACTTCCAACAGTTATTTCATTCTAAATCGGGGAGCCATAAAATCCGACATAGGGTACCAGCAAAATTTCAGGAGAGAATATGAAGACGCTGCAAACCCATCAGAGCCGGAAATGTTTTTAAAGTTAAATACATTCTCGTACAATCTCCGATATAATTTCGACAGAAAGAACGATTGGGAAGTCACTTTGGGAGTGAGTGGTATGCAACAGACCAATCACAATAAAGGAGAAGAGTTTCTTATCCCAGACTACCGATTGTTTGATTTTGGCTTTTTCGGTTTTATAAAAAAGACTTTCAACAAGATTACTTTTGACGGAGGTATTCGGATGGATAATCGATTCTTGCGTGCTCATTCTCTGTTTTTGGATGAAAATAATCTTCCTGTACCTGAATCCGAGCTCAATGTCACGCAAAAATTTACTTCTATAAAAAGATATTTTAAAGGCGTTTCGGGCAGTCTCGGAATTTCCTATCAGCCTGCAAAATCTTCCGTACTGAAAATCAATCTGTCCAAAGGTTACAGAGCACCCAATATTTCCGAATTAGCCTCCAATGGTATTCACGAAGGTACCTTCAGACATGAAAGCGGTCGGGCAGACCTCAAACCCGAAAACAGCACTCAGCTTGATTTAGGATACTACCTCAATTCCGAACATGTCACGCTGGAGTTTACTCCTTTTGCAAATCTGATATCCAATTATATTTATCTTCAGAAAAAACCATCGACAGTCGGGCATTATGAACCGGGACAGGTTATTTCGGAGTTTGAGTACACTGCCGGATTGGCTGTCCTATATGGCGGCGAAATATATCTTGACTTCCATCCGCACCCTTTAGACTGGCTGCACGTGGCACAATCTCTTTCCATTGTAAGAGGAGTACAACCCGGTCAGGCTGACAGCATCAGAAATCTGCCGTTTATTCCTGCACATAAGTATCATTTTGAAATAAAAGCTCTCAGACAGACTCCCAAAAAAGTTTTCTCTGAATATTATTTTAAGTTTTTTGTAGATCATTATTTTAGACAGAATAAAATTTTTGAAGCTTATGAAACAGAAAGCCGGGCTCCTTCCTACACCCTATTAGGTTTAGGAATAGGTACCGATATAAAAGCATTCAACAGGAAAGATTTTTTAAGTATTGTGTTCAGCGGAGAAAATCTGGCGGATATCATCTATCAGAGTCACTTAAGCCGTTTAAAGTATGCTCCCGAAAATCCTGTAACCGGAAAAATGGGAATATATAATATGGGAAGAAATTTCAGTTTAAAATTAATTGTAACTATTTAAACCATATTTTTCTGCATCCTTATTACTCATCTGTGGAATGCTTTTTGACTATATTTGCTTCGTATCAAATCAAACATCTGACCATGAACAAAAAAGTGCTCTTCAATCTGCCCCTGATACTGTTTTCTGTCTTAATTGTTTCTTTTCAAAGCAATACCGGCACAACTAAAGCAGAGCTATGGGCTGACTCGCAGCTTATGGAACCTGCTGAACTTACAGAAATTATTAATTCCGAGAAATCTGCCATACACATTTTCAATATTGGACCTTCGGGGCTTATAAAAAATGCGATAGAAATTGGCGATGCAAGAAGTCAGGAAAATTTAAAAAATTTAGAAGCTCACGTTAAAAATCTCTCAAAAGATGCATCCATTGTAATATACTGTGGTTGCTGTCCTTTTGAACATTGCCCAAATGTGCGTCCTGCCTTTCAACTATTGAATGACTTAAACTTTACCAATCACAAATTGCTTAATCTTTCACAAAACCTTAAGGTCAATTGGATTGATCAGGGATATCCGATGGAAGAATAAAACGTTAAAAAGCTGCACACCTGACGATAAAAATACTATTTGAAAATGGGCTTCAATTTATCCAATCTCAGAGAAAATTACGGCATTCGGGAGCTGAATGAAACGAATTGTCCGGAAACTCCATTTCCTCTTTTTGAACTGTGGATGGCAGAGGCTGTCGAAAAAATAGATGTGGATGCCAATTCCATGATTATCTCCACCACAGGGAAAGATATGCAGCCATCTTCGAGAGCCGTGCTTTTAAAAGACTTTACCGATAATCAATTTATATTTTACACTCATTATACCAGCAAAAAAGGAATACAAATATCCGAAAACTCAAAAGTCTCACTCCTGTTTTGGTGGAAGGAACTGGAGCGACAAATCAGAATAGAAGGTCAGGCACATAAAATCCCGAGAGAAATCAGCGAAGCTTATTTTCACAGCAGACCCAAAGGCAGTCAGATTGGAGCAATGGCTTCTACTCAAAGCAGCGATTGTACAAAAGAACTGTTACAGAAAAACTTTGATCAGATTGAAGCACAATTCAAAGAAGATAAAAATATTCCTTTACCCAAAGATTGGGGCGGATATGCGGTCACTCCTGTTTTAATTGAGTTTTGGCAGGGAAGACCCAACAGAATGCATGACAGAATAGAATACAGACTTTTTAATAAGAATTGGCAAAAAAGAAGATTGGCTCCTTAGTACAAAAATTGGTCAAAAATATTTTCAAAACCCTCTATACAAAAACCCTCCAATCTTCAAAAAATCAAATCGTACAGATACCCTTTTGTTTGAAATAATCAAATACATTAGTATTAGAAAGGAAGAAAAATCTAATGAAAATTCAGAAACTCAATAAATTTTCCGAGCTGACAATCGAAGAAACAAGAAACTATGCAATCGTTGAAGAACAGAAAAATCAGGGTTTTGGATTGAAATCCATGTCTAACAGAGCAGACTCTATGGGAGGACGATTAGAAGTAATAAATGATGAAGATACCACACTCCTTGTATATTTCCCTATGGAAGAAAGTTTGGCTTAAACCCAGGTTAAAGGGTCAGCATCTAAATTAGTCTTTTCGCACTATTTTGAAAACCATGGTTTATAATTACCGATTTTTTATTATTTTTATCCGACAAACACTACGATTAGGTTCTTGCGAACCATAAAATTTAGCCTTTCTTCGGAAAGGCTTTCTTTTTGAACCATAAACAAATTTATTCGTCAATGTATGAATACTGAGTAGCCACGCCATTTTTTATAATTTTGTGAACTCTCCCGTGCTGGTCTTTCTCGTAGCTGTAATTCTTGTAGTAAATTCCCGAAGTTCGTACAGTTTTTACTAAATATTTTTGGGGAGGCCCAAACGTGTATGGTAAATAGGCTATAATTCTGTCAAATCTGCCCCAAAAAGCTTCCGTGGGAATTGTAGAAATATTGGACTCATACTCCTCATCAGTGTAATACGTGTACTCTCTTTTCTCATCCTTATACATACAGGATTCAAGTATTCCGTTTTCATCATAAACAATCTGATAGCAGAGTGAATCTCCCGCATACTTCCCTCCGTGATAATAACTGGCCACTAATCTGTTGATATTATCTCTAAAACGCAGAGAATCGTACATAAAAGTTGCTACATACATCCCATCATCAATCGTCTGAATATAGCCGGTCTCCGGATCTACTTCTATAACGATATACCACCACTCATCGGCGGTCTTATTATTGTACTCCAGATAAACTTTTTCCCTGTCATAGATAATATCGCAAGTGAGACTTTTGTCCCTATCCACTCCTGAAACGTTGGACAAAAAGCCTTCGTCGTTATAGGTGTACTTCAAATAGGAATTAAAATCTTTAATGACTTTAACCTGATAACTGACTACTTTTGGAGGTTCATTCCGAACTTCTTTCTTACATCCCGGCAGAAAAAACAGATTCAGAATTACTATCGTTAAAACAATATTGGTCTTTCTCATATAAAAAAATGGGAAGCCCGTCTGAGCTTCCCTTAAATGTACTAAATTATAATTTATATTTTATACCACACCTTCCGTTAAAACAGAGATTTGATTGTTCAGCACCTCTACGATTCCGTTTTTTATATTAAAGAATTCTTCCTTACCTCTGTTTTCGACCTTCACTATTCCCTCTTTTAAAGCTGCAATCAATGGTGCGTGCCCGTTTAAAACCTGAAACAATCCATCCAGTCCGGGAAGCTGTACAGCATCTGCTTCTCCGCTGAATACGTTACCTTCCGGTGTCAGAATATGTAGTTGCATAGAAATTTATTATTTGTTGGATTCAGCCAATAGTTTTTCACCTTTCTCTCTCGCATCATCTATACTACCTACTAAGTTAAATGCAGCTTCCGGATACTTGTCCATCTCTCCATCCAAAATCTTTTCAAACCCATCCAGAGTATCTTCGATAGAAACAAACACTCCCTGCAATCCCGTAAACTGCTCCGCTACGTGGAACGGCTGGGAAAGGAATCTCTGCACTCTCCTTGCTCTGTGTACAATCAATTTGTCTTCCTCCGATAATTCATCCATACCGAGAATTGCAATAATATCCTGAAGCTCTTTGTAACGCTGCAAAATATTTTTTACTTTCTGCGCTACATTATAGTGCCTGTCTCCAATCACTTTAGGGTCCAAAATTCTGGAAGTGGAGTCCAATGGATCTACTGCCGGATAAATACCCAACTCCGCAATCTTACGGCTTAACACCGTAGTCGCATCCAAGTGAGCAAATGTAGTAGCCGGAGCCGGGTCAGTCAAGTCGTCCGCCGGTACATATACCGCCTGTACGGAAGTAATAGACCCTCTCTTAGTGGAAGTAATACGTTCCTGCATCAGACCCATCTCAGTGGCCAATGTAGGCTGATAACCCACTGCAGACGGCATACGTCCCAATAGGGCAGAAACTTCAGAACCTGCCTGAGTAAAACGGAAAATATTATCGACAAAGAAAAGGATATCACGTCCTTTAGCTTCTGAAGGATCACCATCCCGGTAATACTCTGCAATCGAAAGACCGGATAAAGCCACACGTGCACGTGCACCAGGAGGCTCATTCATCTGACCAAACACCAAAGTAGCCTGAGATTCTTTCAAAGCTTCTTTATCCACTTTGGACAAGTCCCAGTCACCTTCTTCCATAGACTTCAAAAATTCATCTCCGTATTTAATTACGTTGGACTCAATCATCTCACGAAGAAGGTCGTTTCCTTCACGGGTACGCTCTCCCACTCCTGCAAAAACGGATAAGCCGGAATAACCTTTCGCAATATTATTAATCAATTCCATGATTAATACTGTCTTACCCACACCGGCACCTCCAAACAAACCGATTTTACCGCCTTTCGCATACGGCTCAATCAGGTCAATCACTTTAATACCTGTAAAAAGCACTTCAGTAGAAGTAGTCAGGTCCTCATATTTAGGAGGCTTTCTGTGAATAGGCGCCCCGCCTTCTTTACTCAACTGACCGATACCGTCAATGGTATCTCCAATCACGTTGAATAGTCGTCCTTTGATTTCTTCTGAAGCCGGCATACGAATCTGGTCACCGGTATCAATGACATCCAAACCTCGTTTGAGTCCTTCAGTTGCATCCATCGCAACCGTACGAACGCTGTCTTCACCCAAGTGACGCTGACATTCCAATATAACTTCAGAACCATCTTCCTGCTTCACTATCAAAGCATTAAGAATCTCCGGAACCCTCGCTCCTTCTCCTGTAAATGCCACATCCACAACAGGACCGATGATTTGTGTAATTTTGCCAATGTTAGACATTATGCTTAAATATTTAAGGTTTTAAATTTTGTGCGAAAATAACCTATATATACGTTATTCCAAAGAATGAAAGTGAAATTCTTCGACTCTGTAGGAATATTGAAAAAACTTAATGCTGAGGTAATAGTTTCCAAAAGAATTTTATGATTCCTGTGAAAAATCAAACAGCTTTCCCGGCGGGCGGGCGATAATGGCATAATCCTCTTTTTCTACTATCGGTCTCTGCAATAAAACAGGAAATTCCTGCAAAGCGCGAATGAGCTGATTGTCGTCAGGTTCGGTTAAGCCAAATAATTCTCTGTATTTCTGCTCACCTGTTCGGATCATTTCTTTTAAAGGTACTCCCAGTTTCTTCTGTAACGCCTTAATTTCTTCCGGAGATAAAGGATTGTCAAGGTAATAGCGAATGGTAAAATCCGCTCCCTGGTCTTCCAAAATGCATAAAGCACCTCTGCTTTTACTGCATCTCGCATAATGGTATATCGTCGTCATAAAATAAAAGTAGCGGTAAATAAGAAAAATATCAAACTGTGTCTTCCAAAAATCCGAAATAGAGAAATCCAACCCCATCTACAGTAGAGCTCCTCAAAATCATTGGGACAAGTAGCCCTGCGAATACAGGCAAGGCTGTACAGAAAGTCTTTATACTGAAAATGTTCCGAAACGGATATTTGGAAAGGAAATCCAAAAAATATATTCATGAAAATTATAGTGGAGCTGGAGGGATTCGAACCCTCGTCCGGCTAAGGTGCCTATGGGCTTTCTACATGTTTAGAAGAAACTTAATTTTCGGAATTAGTCAGGTGTTTCTGCCTACCTGTGTCTAAAACTTAGGTCTGAGTTTAATTTTGAAAGGCGACCAATCCTTCAAAACGATCCCGTTTGTCTGATGTTCAGTCTGCAGCAACAAGGAAAACTACAGAGGAACACAAGCTGTCCGGCCCTGGGCTAGGCAGCAAGAGCGAAATTGTTATCGCCATATAAAAAGGTTCGTGCTTTAATTTGTAACGGGCCAAATGCACTATGCCCGACATGCTTACACATCTGCCGACTTCCCGTCAATTCCAGTCAGCCCCGATAATTCAATGAACTTTAAAGTGAGGTGCAAAGATAATGCTAAAAACAGATGATTGGTGTTAAATTATTAAATCTTAAGGTTTTACTTTCAAATTCGTTGCATAGTTCCCTCATCACTTTTTTCTTTTTAAGAAACTCCCTCCAATTTATTTTCCGCATCATTCTTCTTATCTTGTCATGACATCTGAAGCAACGTACAATCACAAATACACATGGGGAATACCAATCTGACAGAAGCGAAAAATGCCAAAAACGATGAGTTTTATACTCAGTATGCAGATATAGAAAAAGAAATTAATGCTTATCTGGATTACAAACCCGATGTGTTCGTGGGCAAAACTATACTGCTGCCTTGTGATGATCCCGAGTGGAGCAATTTTACCAAGTTCTTTGCTCAGAATTTTGAGCGTTTCGGTCTGAAAAAACTGATTAGTACCAGTTATGCGCCCGACAGCAAAAACTACAAAGGCGGATATCAGCCGACATTGTTTGAAACAGAAGACCCGCGCTTTGATGAAAATAAAACCCAGCTCAACGGAAAGATATTCACACTCACAGAAGATATTACAGGTGACGGAAAAATAGATGTAGAAGATTTGGAATGGGACTATCTCGACGGAGACGGAGATTTCAGAAGTGAAGAAATTATCCGGCTCAGAGATGAAGCTGATATCATCATCACCAATCCTCCGTTTTCGTTGTTCAGAGAGTTTTTGGCTTGGATAGTTGAGACTGAAAAAGATTTTGTCATTATCGGCAATATGAATGCTATTACCTACAAAGAAGTCTTTCCTCTCATTAAAGATGATAAAATGTGGTTGGGTAACGGATTTCATGCCGGGAACGCATACTTTTCTACTCCTGTTATTAAGGAATATGCAGAGGGTGTTTTTAATCAGGATACAGGATTAGTGAAATTCAGAAATGTATGTTGGTTCACGAATCTCGACCACGGCAAACGTCACCAGCCTTTGCAGTTGATGAGTATGGAAGATAATGTCAAGTACAACAAAAAACTCAAAGGGAAAGATTATCAAAAATACGATAACTACGATGCCATAGAAGTTCCATATACAGATACTATCCCAAGTGATTTTAAAGGAGTAATGGGCGTGCCGATTAGTTTTTTAGATAAGTATTCACCCGAACAGTTTGAAATACTCGGGATTACAGATAGGGAGGAGACATCGTTTAAAACTAAGATTTATACTAAGAAAGATTACAAGAATGCAAATGATTTGAATAGACGTGGAGTTATAATAATAGATGGCGTTCCCAAAATGATATACGCCCGTATTCTTATCAAACACAGAAATTTCTCTTAAAAAATAAAAAGCCAAAGCTTTATGAAAAAAGAACAAAGCATCAGATTGTTTGAGCAAAAGCAGGTGCGTACGCATTGGGATGAGGAGCAGGAAAAATGGTATTTTTCTATTGTGGATGTGATGGGCGTTTTGACAGAGAGCGTTGATCCTCAAGCCTATTGGCGTAAGCTGAAACAACGTCTTAAAGAAGAAGGAAATCAAACCGTGACAAATCTTCACGGTTTGAAAATGCCTGCTCGGGATGGAAAAATGAGAAATACAGATGTCGCTGATACAGAGCAACTTTTCAGATTGATACAGTCCGTGCCATCCCCGAAGGCAGAGCCTTTTAAACTTTGGTTGGCTAAGGTGGCTCGGGAAAGGATAGACGAAATTGAAGATCCCGAAATCGGTATAGACCGCATGATGGAAACTTACCTAAAAAAGGGGTACAGTAAAGAGTGGATCAATCAGCGCCTGAAAAGTATCGAAGTCAGAAAAGAGCTGACCGATGAATGGGACAGGAGAGGAGTGAAAAAAGGTGTGGAATATGCCATTTTGACTGATGAAATTACAAAAGCATGGAGCGGATTTTCGGTCAAACAGTATAAAGGATATAAAGAGCTGAAAAAAGAAAACCTTCGGGACAATATGTCCAATTTGGAACTGGTGCTCAATATGCTTGCCGAAGCGACCACCACAGAAATCAGCAAAGAAAAGAAACCTGAAAACTTTTCAGAAAATAAAGAGATAGCAAGACAGGGAGGTACTGTAGCCGGAAATGCCAGAAAAGAGATAGAAGCCAAAACCGGCAAAAGTATTGTTACGCCTCTAAATGCCAAAACTGCCATTGAAGCTAAAGAGTCTAAAAAAATCGACAGGAAGAAATGAAAACCACGCTAAGAACAGACATTACCGTCGAAGATATCTGTGACGGATTTGTATATAACGAACTCGAAGGGAAAGGACTTTTCGGTCTGTCCGGTAAGCTGACTATACAGCCGGAGTATCAGCGCAATTATATCTATGCCGACGGTAAAAAAGATGTCGCCGTCATAGAATCTCTCCTCAAAGGTTATCCCTTGGGGCTGATTTATTTCAACAAAGTCTCCGACGGTCGTTTTGAAGTGTTGGACGGTCAGCAGCGTATCACCAGTTTTGGGCGTTATGTGACCAATAAATTTGCCGTCAAAGACGAAAACGGAATGGAGCAGTATTTTGGGGGTATCGCCAAAGACAAGCAGGAGAAAATATTGAAAACCAAACTGCTCATTTATGAATGTGAAGGAACAGAAAGTGAAATCAAAGAGTGGTTTAGAACCATCAACATAGCAGGTGTGCCGCTCAACAATCAGGAACTGCTTAACGCGGTTTATTCAGGACCTTTTGTCACACGCGGCAAAGAAGAATTTAGCAATAGCCAAAACTCCAATATTATGAAATGGAGTGCCTATATCAGCGGCAGTGCCAATCGCCAGGATTTTTGGGAACGAGCTTTAGACTGGGTGAGCAAAGGCGATCTCGGTGATTATATGAGCCAGCACCGTTTTGATGACAATATCACAGAAGTTAAGACCTATTTCAACAGTGTTATAGATTGGGTGTCAGCAGTTTTTAACGATGTAGAAAAAGAAATGCGCGGCTTGGAATGGGGGCGGCTCTACGAAACCTACAAAAAACAGCCATACAGTCCCAAAGAAGTTTCCGAACAAGTCAGAAAACTCTATGCCGACCCATATGTCAAAAATAGGCGTGGAGTATTTGAATACATCTTGGGCGGAAGTGCTGACACCAAATTATTGGATATTCGAATCTTTGACGAAGCAACGAAGCGTACCGTCTATGCAGCACAAACGATAGAAGCCGAAGCTAAGGATATTTCCAACTGTCCACTCTGTGCCATCGGTCACGACGCTAATAAAAATAGAGTTTGGAAACTCTCGGATATGGATGCAGATCATGTAGCCGCGTGGAGCAAAGGCGGAGCGACAAATATTTCTAACTGCCAGATGCTCTGCAAGACACACAATAGAGCAAAAGGAAATCGGTAGGATTTAATTACTCAACAAAAAAATAAAATTATGAAAAAGCTTTTTACTATTCTATTATCCATTATGACTTTTGGAATCGCTCATAAAACCTATGGCCAAATTAATTTGATACATACGTTTGAAAATAATGTTGGATTTACTTCAGGTCTTATTGATGGAGAGGTAAATATATTTTCAGAATCTTATCCATACCCGATTGGAACTTACCATTTTACGGAAGTTGATGCAGAAAATAATACATATACAGTGAGGATTTACAATGGAAATTTTACTCTTCAAAGTAATAAAACCTATTATTTATCTGCTCCGGAAGGCTATAGCTTAAGTTCAGCATATCCTACCAGAAAGCTTTTCAATTCTGACGATAAATATGAGTTTTTAGTAAGCCTTAGAAAAAAAGACTATACATCGTATGATAATGAATCTCAAAGATTGATTCTGGAAGATGAAAATGGAGGTGTAATCAAGGATTTTGGTACAGCATATAGTATTTCCCCTTACTATTTTATACATGTTGTTAATAACCAAAGAAGGTATATGATAACGAAATCTGTTTATGATGAAAATAAAGAGTCAAAAACAACGACTGAAATATACTCTGTACCGGGTTCCGGTATTCCATCCGGCAGAATAGACCAATCGGCGGAGTACCGTACACCACCATACCCTAATCCTACCAACTATACGATATTCTTACCATATCTCTTAAAGTCTGGTGATTTTGCTATAATGAATATTTACAGTATCAATGGTCAGTTGATAGAGCAAAAACAAATCGGTTATGATTTTGACAAAATCGAATTGGATGTTTCTGCATTTCCCAAAGGAATTTACTTATATGAAGTAAATGGACAGAGCAATAAATTTGTCGTGGATTAGTATTTCACGCCAGGTGTTAGTTAATAATTTGCAGAGAGTAAAAAAAACTTAAATTATTAAATCAAGGCTTATGTCAACTCTTATCTCAAATCATTATAGTCGCTTCTTATCTGCGTTGATATTTATACTAATATTTTCTTTGGATTCTGTCGCACAGAGCACAGAAAACTACTGGGATTATCAGCACGAGTTTTATCAGGAAATTAAAATTTCTTCCAGCGGGAAAACTTGGTACAGGATAGGTCCGTTTCCTGAAGGTACAATAGAAGTGATGTATAGGATTACAGTATTAGATGTAAATCAAAACATGATAGATAAACTATCCTCACTCATGAGCAAAATACCAATGGCCGAAACTCAGGCGCTGGGACTTGCGGGCAAAATGGTGTCTAAAGTAACTGGGAGCGGAGAAATAAAATACACCATTTTTACCTCACAAAGAGATGCGGATAATTTCATAAAGAACAGTATATATAAAACCGGCTGCTACAGCGAAAGCAATGCAGGTTCTAAGTTTGCGAAAAACCTTTCTTTGACATCTTCTGATAACTGTCTAAAAAGAAGTCCAAATTATCTTTGGTTAGGCTTCAAAAATCTAAATATGTTCAGCAGTGTAAAGGTAGTAGTTGAAGCTGTGCCTTTGATTAATAGAAGAAAAAGCCAAGGCTGGTATGACGAAGTAAAAGAAAAGTTTCAAAGTGATTGTATAGTTAGTGACGAAATTAAGGATTTGTCTAATCCAAATGATTATTGTGATTGTCTTATGGATAAAATGGAAACAAACTACACGCTTACTGAATTTCAATCATTAAATGCAACTCAGCTGAACAACGTAATGTTGTTATTTATTAATGAATGTCTGAGTGAAACCGGTGAGATGAGAAACCTATCAGAATCTATGCGAAAAGACGCTGTTGAATACGCAGGAAGTGGAGATTATAAAAAGGCTATAGAATTAATAGAGGAAATTATTGTGAATGAAGATGCGAACTCATTGGATTATAATAGTTTGGGCTATTACCTGCTTTTTCAAAAACAATATTTAAAAGCAATTAAATACCTAAAAAAAGGAGAAGAAATGGACGATACCGAGATTTTGATTAAAGGTAACCTAGCTCATGCTTATCTACTGAATGGTGATACTGAAAAAGCAAAAGAGATATATCTAAAATATAAAGGTCAGAATGTGAACAATAATTTCAGTTGGGAGGACATGGTTATATATGATTTCAATACTTTCGAGAAAGCCGGATTACCAGCGGATAAATTTAAACCGATTAGAGATTTATTAAAGGATTAGAAGATTTATGTACATAGAAATTTGGTTGAAAAATTATTGTCTCGTCCTAACATGGGTTTACCCTTTCCTTTTCAGAGAGGCAGGAATAGGATGAAATACACTCTAAAATTCTCAAAATCGTTTTACCTCACTCCAATGTTTTAACTGAGAAGCTTGATGAAAAAATCCACCCACTATTTAAAAAGATAAATTTGCTTTATAAGCAAAACCAAGAACTCGCTGCACTTCGTGACTGGCTGCTACCTATGCTGATGAATGGTCAGGTGCAGGTCGGGTAGCTTCGAGAGCTGCTCCTTTCGTCGCAGCCTCTTTCGACAAGCTCAAGACATCGCTCAGCTGCCAGTGATAGCGATGCCTGAGGGAGCGGAGCGTACTCGAAGGCAGAGCGGTTCGTGGTTTCGTCTCCGCTCAACCACCAAGCTTCGAGTGCTTCGCCCACAGCCACCACGTAATGAAGCGATGCCTGAGGGAGCGATAGCGGACTCGAAGGCGGAGCAGTTTGTGGCTTCGTGTACTTCGGGCATCCTCAATGCGCCTCAATTACCGCTTGTTGTGGCGTTGTTCTCTGAGTCAGATTTCTCTTCGCATTGCGACGAATCGAAATGACGATGCTCGTATTATTAAGGAAGGCTGAAAGCCGGAGACGCTGTTAAAAATTAAATATTAAGAAAATCTTTCAGCAGGTGTCCTATTTTCTCAAATTCTATCAGGAAACCGTCATGTCCGAAATCGGAGCTGATCGTGATAAACTTACTGTGAGGAATGGATTTTGCCAAAGCTCTCTGTTCCTCCAAAGGGAATAAGTTATCCGAATCGATACCCAACACCATGACTTTTGCCCGAACTACTGCCAAAATATCTTCCGGTTTGCCTGACCGCCCCCGTTTGATATTGTGATTGTCCATAGCCTGAGACAATCTGTAATAGGAATAGGCATTGAACCGTTTGATGAGTTTATCGGCCTGATATCTCTGATAGCTGCAAGCTCTGAAATCAGTCAAAAGTTCATCCGTATCATCCTGTTGTGTCTGGTTATATGCCTGATAATTCCGATAGGAAATCAGTCCGATGCTCCGGGCAACACCCATACCTTTAGCTCCTGCATCCGGACGTTTTTCTCCAAACGTCTGATCTGCCTCAATTGCCATTCGCTGGCTTTCATTAAACGCAATTCCCCAAGGCGAGTGCTGAAAATTGGTAGCTCCCAAGAGTGAATACTCAAAAGCTTCAGGTTCTTGTATCAGCCATTCCAACATCTGCTGACCACCCATTGAAAAGCCCAAAGAGAACCAAATCTTATCAATCTCCAAATGTTTTCTCAGGATAATCAGACTCCGCACCATGTCCCTGACCGTAATGACAGGAAAATCTCCATAATAAGGCTTGCCGGTCGCGGGATTAATACTCAACGGACCGGTAGAACCGTAACAGGATCCCAGCATATTGGCACAGACAATAAAATACTTGGCAGGGTCGAATAATTTACCCTCTCCCACCATTCCCGGCCACCACTCTACCGGATTGCTGTTTGCACTAAATGCGTGGCAAATCCACACCACATTACTTTTATCTTTATTGAGTTCTCCAAAAGTGTGATAGGCTATCTCAACAGAAGGTAATACAGCACCACTGTCAAGCGGAAAAGGAGATGGATATTTTAATACTTCATAGGACATCGTCTGCAAAAGTAATAAGAGCGGGAATATTTCCCCGCTCTTACCGTGTTTTTATTATATCGCTGCCAGAGCCTGGTCAATATCTGCCTTGATATCGTCTATATGTTCAATACCTACTGAAATACGAACCTGACCCGGAAGTACACCTGCTGCCAGCTGCTCTTCAGCATTTAGCTGCTCATGTGTAGTTGAAGCAGCGTGAATTACCAAAGTTTTGGCATCCCCCACGTTGGCTAAATTGCTAATCATCTTGAGATTATCAATAAATTTTACTGCTGCATCATATCCGCCCTTGATTTCAAAGTTGAATACGTAACCGTAATGACCTTTTCTAAGGTACTTTTTAGCCAATTCGTGATACGGGCTGTCAGGAAGACCGGTATAACTTACCTTTTCAATCTTCGAATGTTCATTTAGCCAGTTGGCGAGAGCAATCGTATTTTCGTTGTGTCTGTCAATTCTCAGTGACAGGGTTTCCAAACCGGTTAAGTTTAAGAAAGAGTTGTAAGGACTCGGTGCATTACCGTAATCTCTTAATCCTACTGTACGGGCACGGATAATAAATGCGATATTGCCAAAAGGTCCGTCCGCTCCAAATACATTCCAGAAATTTAGTCCGTGGTACTCAGGCGATGGCTCTGTAAACTGAGGGAACTTACCGTTACCCCAATTGTAGTTACCGCCATCCACAATAACACCTCCTATGCTGTTGCCGTGACCATTTATCCACTTGGTAGTTGCTGCCACGACCACATTGGCTCCGTGATCAAAAGGTCTGAAGGTATATCCTGCTGCACCAAATGTATTGTCCACAATTAAAGGCAAGTCATATTTTTTTGCCAATGCTTCGAATCTGTCCCAATCAGGAATATTTCCTCTTGGATTTCCCAGTGCCTCTAAGTAAATAGCTTTGGTTTTGTCGTCGATTAATCTTTCAAAAGAATCTACATCATCGCCATCTGCAAAACGTGCATCTATACCTAATCTTCTGAGAGAGATATTAAATTGATTATGTGTACCACCATACAAAAAGGAAGTTGTCACAAAGTTTTCACCTGCCTCTAAAATATTGGACAAAGCCAAAAACTGAGCTGACATACCTGATGACGTACCCAAAGCGGCCACACCGCCTTCCAATGCGGCGATTCTTTTTTCTAATACATCCGTAGTTGGGTTCATGATACGGGTGTAGATGTTTCCGAATTCTTTCAGTGCAAAAAGATTTGCGGCATGCTCGGCACTGTTAAAATTAAACGATGTGGTCTGGTAGATAGGCACTGCTCTACTGCCAGTTGTCGGGTCCGGTTCCTGTCCGGCATGGACCTGAAGGGTTTCAAATTTTTGACTCATAATTTTGTTGTTTTTAAAAAGTTTTGATGAAAAATTTATTCATTCATGTAAAAAAAAAGGCTTCTCATTTTTGAGAAGCCCTTGTATTTTATTTTTGATTATTCCTTTACTTTATACAATAAGGTTTCTCCTACACATCCTGTGCATCATCATACAGCAAAAACCCATTGTTATGTTATTAATTCTCACGGCAACAAATATAGAGAAATGAGTTTCTTATTTCCAAACCTTTTTTGAAAAAAATTATTTATTCTCTGCAATTTTTACTTTTGACTCAGCTCTTTCGATCTGGATTCTGCCTTTAGAATCCCCTTCCCTATGTTGTTTTTTATATCAAACTGGTCAAAGACAGACAAGGCCGCTTCGGTAGTTCCGCCTTTTGATGCTACCCTGTTGATCCACTCTCTCACACTCAGGTTATTTTCCTTAAACAAAGACAAGCTGCCTTCAAAAGTTTGTGTAACCATTTCTACAGCCTCTTTTTCATTAAATCCTAATTGTAAAGCTGCCTGAATCATTGCATCCATAAAATAAAACACATACGCCGGACCGCTTCCCGATATCGCCGTCACCGCATCTATTTTATTTTCATTCTTCACTTCAAGAGCAATTCCGGTAGATGACAAAAGCGTATGAATAGTTTCCTGCTCTCCTTCATTCAGACCGATTGACAAATAACCTATCAAACCCTTGCCCGACTTGCAGGGAAGATTAGGCATCGCCCGAACTACTTTCCCGGTGTCCAATTCTTCAGATAAATCAGAAATCTTTACCCCTGCCATAATAGACACCACTATAGTATTATCAGCAATCAAAGGCTTTATTTCAGAAAAAACTTTAGACGTGTCCTGTGGTTTTACTGCAAAAATGATTAAATCAGAAGCCTTGAATTTGGGGCTCGCCTCGGAAAACACCTTCACAAAACCACTTTTTCTCAATTGTTCCGCGCGCTTTTTATCTTTCTCAAGCACTATCAATTGTTCCGGTGTCGTAAGTTCAGCCTGTAAAATTCTTTCCGCAAGCATACTGCCCATATTACCTCCGCCGACAATAAGTATTTTCATCATGAATGTCCTCTTTATCCTCTCTGCGTGTGAAAGTAAGAATAATTTAAAGAATATCTTCTCGCACTGTTTGAGATAAAGACTTGATTATTCTTTTAATTCGGACAATATATCTTTATTTTCACTTCCTTAATTGTTCAATTTATTTTAAATGCTCTGGCTGATTTATTTCGGAATTTTAATTTTTCATCTGTTTGCCATTACAAGCTCAGAGACTTCCTGGATGATGAGTTCCAAACCTCTATTGATGCCTGTTTTGATGGCTGCAATATTCTTCCGTACGAGGTTTTCTTCTAAACTTTCCAAGCTGTTGGCTGCAGGCGTGTTTTTTGGATGGTTAGGAGATATTTTTCTGATGTTTAACGGTACCGGGTACTTTGCCGCAGGATTATCCGCATTTTTAATCGGGCATATTTTTTACATAACTCTCTTCTCCTCGGAAGTCAGTTTATCCCGGCACACACATTTTGTGATGGAAAAACCCTTTCTGATAGTGCCTTTTGTTGCATTTTGGATTTATCTTATCACCTTATTTTCCGGCAAGACTGCTCCATCGCCCGCTTTCCCAATTTATCTGTACGGATTTGTAATCTGTCTGATGAGTGTATTTGCTTTTAATCGCAAGTATGCAGTCAGCCTAATATCCTGGTTGGCGGTTATCACAGGGAGCTTGCTTTTTATCTTCAGTGATTTAATTATAGCCTATAATAAATTCATAGATATTATTCCGAATGACAGACTTATTGTAATGAGTACTTATGCAACCGCACAATTTCTCATAGTTTGGGGTAGTCTGAAAAATCAGACTATTTGATTTTGGAAATTCTCTGTACCAACTCGGTTGCAGTTTGAGAATAATAATTTTCCGAGTCCTCAGCTATACCGCTCAGAAGAATCTTGGATGTCTGAATTTCACCTTTTTTCAGATGTGCTAAAGCAAGATACCACTCTATATCTTCGTCATAAGATTCTCCTGCGACCTGATGGCTGTTGAAAAGCACTATTGCATCGTCAAAATTTCCATCATTGATATATGAAAGGCCCAAAAACAAAACGTACTTAGAGCTTTCAGGAAACTCTTTATGTAATTCAGAATAAAAAGCAATGGCTCTTTTATAATCCAAATCTTCATACGCATCAGATGCCTGTCTGCTCAGACTCTCCGCATCTTCACGCCCTTCATCTCCTCTGTAGGTATCTTCGGGACTCTCTAAAGGTTTATAATACGCCAAAAACAAATCTTCTCCCGTTTCTTTTTGAGTCCACATCAGAGTAAGACTGACGCCCAGAGCCACCAAAACCAATACCGCCGCGGCAACGCTAAATGTACGCCAGCGATTTTTTTCAATTGGGACTATCGGAGACTCTACCCGAACTTCATTTTGCTTTTCTAAAGTCTGATCTATCTTTTCACTAAGATTTTGCATGACAGAATCCCATCGGTCTTCGCCAATTTCTTTCCACCCGTCTGCCGCTTCCTGCTCAAAATCTGATTTTTGACTTTGTGAGAAAACTTTCCTTTTTATCTCATTATGCTGGTTCTCATTCATGACCGTAACCTTTTGATTCAAGAAAAGCTTTTAAGTTTCTTTTACCGTTCTGGATATGACTTTTCACCTGTCTGACATCAAAACCTGTAACTTCTGCGACCTGAACGTAACTTTTGCTTTGGAGATAAAACTGCTCGAGACATACCTGTTGAGCTTCTTTCAAACTTTCCAGACCTAATTTTAGCAAGCTTTCAGAATTTTCTGTTTTCTTCAGCTCTTCAATATTGAGACGAAAATCATCCGGGCTTTCCATAAATTCTTCCTGAATTTCTTCAAAAAAATCTGTGCGATTCCCTTTTTTCTTTCTGATAATACTAATGAGATAGTTCTTGCTGACAATATACAGCCAGGACTTAAAATATGTGATTTTGTTCGTTTTCAATTTTTCCATGATTAGAAGAAAAATTTCGACCGCCGCATCTTCTGCATCCTGATGACTGTTCAAATATTTATAGCACACCCCGTAAACCAGCCCCATATACCTTTTGTACAGAACGCCTACATAGTCATTATCCTGTTTATCCAAATAAGCATTTATAAGTTCCTGATCTGACAAACGCCGCATTATAAACTGCTTTACAACAAGATAGTGATTTTTTTATAATACCAAATCCAAAAGAAATTTAAGGTCTAATTATCAGACGTTCTCCTCCATATTTTTCAATTAACTGTATAAGCTCGGCCTTTCGGGCAGATTCGGGATGAATCGCTATTAAATCTTTTCTCCTGCTTATCTTTGGGTTACTCTCAGAAAGAAACTTCAAAAAAGATTTAAACAAACCTACATTATCAGAAACTTCTTCTTTATATAATCTCGAGTCATAAGGGAAAAGATAGGTCAGATAGTCATCCTCATACATCGTATGCACTACCCGGTGAGTCATATTCAGCCAAGTCTTTTGGGTGTCCATCTCACTTTCCTGTAGATATACATAATCTACTTGTGCCGCATGCAGAAAAATCAAATCGGGATTCCATCTCCGGATATCTTCGGGAGAAACCAGCTTATTCGTAAACTCAGCTGTATTTAATCCCCACAAATCCATTGTTCTCAGCCTGCCTTTCCAGGTAATGATTCCGGCCTCTGAAGTAGCAAGAATCAACTCAGGATACTCCGAAAGCTCTTCTGCAAAATCATATACGTTCGTGTAATAATGATTCAAGCTCTGAACACCCTGATTTATAGATGTGTGTCCAACTTTTAATAAAAGAAATACTAAAAATACACTCGCTATAATACTTTTGTAATTTCGAATAAACAGTGCTAGAGTCAGGACAATTCCCAAATAAGGAACAATGAAATATCTTCTTGAGAAATCCAGATTTTCGCGTACCATTATATAAGCTATCAGAGGAAACACTACCATAGAAAACAACAGTACATAATACTCTTTCCTGATTTTAAATTTCTCTTTGATTATATAAAGAAGAATACCCAATATCCCGGGATACACGAAGTAAAGTATATAGGACTTCACATGATGGAAAGAATTGACAAGGAACAGACCAAAGACCTTATGCTGATTTTCGGTAGTAATATCAAAAGACAGTGGCAAAATTTTTCCAAAATACAACTGTCGGAATAATCCATACACCATCAAAGGCAGGACAAAATACATCAACACTGCATGGAATCTGAATTCTCGGTCCTCATCCCAAAGTGTATAAAGCCTATAAGCTATCATCGGCAAAACAGTAATCAGCGCATCCGGTCGACTTATCACCGCAAAAACGGAAGCAATTAAAAGAAACCTGAGGTTCCTTTTCCAAAAAGCTAATGCGACCAAACCAATAGTCATGGCATAAAAGAATGTGCCGTAACCTAATACTGCAGCCCAAATTTGCTGGGAAAAATAAATCAGAAAAAGAGTCAAATACTGAAGGGACAGAAATTTCGTATCTAAAAGCTTAAAAACGGACAATACCAATATGACAGAAGAAAAAGCAGAAACAAGCATAGCTGCCAGATATGCATCAGAAGTCATGTGCATCACGAGAGACACTAACAGCATAAACAAAAAATCCGTACTTCCGTCCACTCTGGGTCCTCCCGGGAAATAGCTTATCACGCCTGTTTCGCGGAAGTTTTGAGCATAGTTGAAAAGAATGGCAGCATCTTCGGCCGGATGTAAATATCCCGGAGTGATATAGAAATAAAAAAAACTTAGCGATAGAGATATTAGCAGGAATAGGGACAAGTTTCTTATCTTCATAGGTCAAATTTAATGTTAAAACTATTAAAAATCACTTTATGACACTTGAAGAAAAATTTGAAGACGCTCAGGTCAGAGTTAAAACCCTCACGACCAGACCATCCAATGAAGACTTACTCCAATTGTATGCTCTTTTCAAACAGGCAAAAGAAGGGGATAACAATACTAAAAAGCCGGGGATGTTTGACATTAAAGAACAGTTCAAATGGAAAACATGGAAAGACCTTGCAGGCACTTCTTCTGACCAGGCCATGGAAATGTATATAGAACTGGTGGACAGACTTTTGGGTGTATAAAATGCAGACTTAAACAGCTTTTGTCCATGAATAAAACTGGAAAAAAGCTGTTTAAAATTACAGTTCCAATTCAGTATTGTCCGTTACACTTAAACTGTGTTTGGTTCCATAAATTTTAGAATCTCCTCCTATCAAAGAATGATGTAAGGCTACATCCCTGATGTGTGTGTGATTCCCAACAATACAATCTCTTAAGATAGCATATTCTAATACAGCCTGATTTCCTATCGTGACATTTGGTCCTATCACACAATCTTTGATGGATACGTTCTCCCCAATAAATACCGGCTCTATAATGACAGAGTTTTTATGATTGTGCGGTTTAATTTTACCGGCAGATTTTTTCAATAACATTTTATTCGTTGCCAGTAACACCTCCTTTTGACCACAATCATACCAGTTTTCAATTTTTTCGGCTCTAAATACTTCCCCAAGTTCAATCATACGCTGCAACCCATCCGTTAAGAAAAACTCATTATGCGTGCGAATGTCATTTTGAATGTTATATCCAAGAGCCTGATACAGTTTTTTATAGCTTTTTACCATATACAATCCGACCAGAGCCATATTGGACATGGGAATTTTGGGCTTCTCGGACAGGCTTGTAATGATACTATCTTCCCCAAATTCTGCCACTCCAAATAATCTCGGATCTGCTACTTTTTTGACCCCCAACACAGAATGAGGAGATTCCATAACCTTGCGTATGTCGATATCAATAAGAGTATCGCCAAGCATCACAATAGCTTCTTTGTCCTGTTCAATCACCTGATTGGCTAACCACACAGCATGTCCTACACCCTCTCTAATTGTTTGTACCACATAAGACTTCCGGATGTCTTTATACGCAAAGTCAATATACTCTCTAATCTTTTCACCAAGATATCCAATCACAAACACAAAATCATCCACTCCGGCATTCATCAGCTGATCAATTATATATCCAATCAGAGGTTTTCCGGCAATGGGAATAAGAGATTTATGCTGAGTATAGGCATGAGGGCGGAGTCGGGTCCCGGCACCGGCTACGGGTATAATTGCAATCATATCACAAAGTTTGAATGACTAAAATAAAAGATTGCGGCTAAATCTGCTTATTAAGAGATACAAAAGTCTATAAATTGTATCTTTGTACGACATTATTCAAAAGTATGCAAAGAGATACAAAGATTTTTAATCTGATACAAAAAGAGCTTGAAAGACAGCGCAACGGAATTGAGCTAATTGCCTCAGAAAACTTCACCAGCCTTCAGGTGATGGAGGCGATGGGCAGTTGTCTGACCAACAAATATGCCGAAGGTTATCCCGGAAAAAGATATTACGGCGGCTGTGAATTTGTGGATGAAATAGAACAATTGGCAATTGACCGGCTTTGCACACTCTTTGGAGCTGAATATGCCAACGTGCAACCTCACTCAGGAGCTCAGGCTAATTCGGCAGTCTTTTTAGCTGTTTTAAATCCAGGTGATACAATTTTGGGATTTGACCTGTCTCATGGCGGGCATTTAACTCATGGTTCGACTGTCAACTTTTCGGGCAAAGTGTATAATCCGGTTTTTTACGGAGTTGAGCAGGATACCGGCATTATCAATATGGACAAAGTCGAAGCACTCGCCAAACAGCATCAGCCCAAACTGATTATCTGCGGAGCATCAGCATATTCAAGAGACTGGGACTATAAAAGATTCAGAGAGATTGCAGACAGCGTAGGAGCCTTGCTTATGGCAGATATTGCGCATCCGGCTGCTTTGATTGCAAAGGGGAAACTTAACGATCCAATACCTCATTGCCATATCGTCACTTCCACCACGCACAAAACACTCAGAGGACCGCGTGGAGGTGTCATTGTCATGGGAAAAGATTTTGAAAATCCTATGGGTGAAAAAACGACTAAAGGCAATCTGAAAATGATGTCGCAAATTTTAAATTCCGGAGTTTTCCCGGGTATGCAGGGAGGTCCGTTAGAACATGTAATAGCTGCTAAAGCCGTAGCATTTAATGAAGCCCTGACTGAAGAATTTGACGACTATGTCACTCAGGTTATATCGAATGCTCAGGCTATGGCTCAAACTTTTATTTCCAAAGGATATCATATTATTTCCGGCGGAACAGAGAATCACCTGATGTTAATTGACCTGAGGAACAAAAATATTACCGGAAAAGAAGCAGAAAGAGTTTTAGGACTTGCAGAAATTACCATTAATAAAAACATGGTGCCTTTTGACACGCGTTCACCGTTTGTGACATCAGGAATTCGTATCGGTACGCCTGCAATCACTACGAGAGGCTTTAAAGAAGAAGACTGTGTAGAAATAACCGAATGGATAGACACTGTTCTCATGCAACCGGACAACGATTCTGTAATCCGGGATATCAGGAATAAGGTTTATGCAAAAATGCAGAAGTTTCCTCTTTATCAGTCCAATTAAATTTTAGACGCGGGTAAAACTATTCCGGATTTTTGGAGTCCAGTATAATAGTGACCGGTCCGTCATTGACGAGTTCAATTTGCATATCCGCACCAAAAACTCCGGTTTGAACCTCCTCAAATCCTGTGTTTTTTAATTCCTCTATAAATTTTTCATAGAGTGGTATCGCAATTGAAGGAGGAGCCGCATTGGTAAATCCGGGTCTGTTCCCCTTTTTGGTGGAGGCATAGAGAGTAAACTGACTGACTGCCAGGATATTCCCACTAATATCTTTTACAGAAAGATTCATTTTACCTTCACTGTCAGAAAAAATTCTCATTTGAGTTACTTTTTTAACTAACCAGTGAATGTCACTATCTGTGTCTCCCTGCTCAATACCAATAAGAATCAATAATCCCTGTCCGATTTTTCCGGTCAGTATTCCGTCTGAGATAACCTGAGCCCGGGTTACTCTTTGCAATACGATTCGCATCTTTTATTCCAATAATATTTTATAGATAATTCAATTTGCTAAATTTATGGCTTTTCAAATGAAAAAAGTTGTACAAACACTTTATTCCGGGACAGGCGGACACGCCACAGTCGTTTTCAATCTATTAGAAAATGGCGGCCTTAAGTATTGGGATAATCATTTATTTTTTTACGGAATAGAGCCTCTTGAAAAAGGTCATGAGGAGTTTTGCAAAAAAAACAATGTCTCTTATGATTCGAGTATTAAAAAATTAAAATTTGACTGGAAAGGATATATAAAAATTTTCAGATTCTTTCTAAAAGTCAAACCGGATGTATTAATCATTCACAATCATTCAATTTTTATTGCAGCCCTCCTTTATACTTTTCTGTACAGACCGAGATTGATTACAGTCGATCACATGGCAAATATTCATAAGCGAAAGTCAGCGTTTATATTTCTTAAAATCATGACTTTCTTTTCAGATAATGTAATTGTTCTTAATAGTCAGCAATACAAAGAACTGACCGACAGAGATAAATTTTATACGAAACACAAAGATAAGTTTTCAGTTATCCCGAACGGTATCACTTATCTAAAATCAGAAAAAAGAAATTATGTACAGGGAAGAATAGGGATGATTGCACGATTCTCCATGCAAAAAGATCAAAAGTCTCTGATAAGAGCATTTGCCTTAGTTTTAAAAAAGAGAAAAGACACCCATCTTTTTTTGGTTGGTGATGGCGATACTTTCCTGGAATGCAATGAACTTGTCAAACATCTGAAAATTGAAAACTCTGTCACATTTACAGGAAATTTAAAATATGATGAGGCTCAAAAATTATGCGCTACATTCCAATTTTTTGTGATGTCCACCTTTGGGGAAACAGTAGGAATGACTGTCTTGGAAGCATTCTCCAAAAGAGTTCCGGTGATTGCAAGTGAAGTAGAGGGTATTGTAGATTATATGGTCGATGAGGAAAATGGCTTTTTAGTCCCAGCAGCCAATCCGGAAAAATTAGCCGAAAAAATTATTGAATTGATGGAGAAAGAACCTTCTTATTTCGAGCCTATTATTGAGAACAGTTTAAGAACAATTGATCAAAAATTTGATGCTCAAAAAACATTCAATGCTTATAATGCGCTATTGTAAACACAATCACTTTAATTTAACGCCCGCGAAAGTTTATTCTCATCAAAGTTTTTCTGTCTATTTTGGGCGGTACCGATTCTCTATCTGACTCTCTCAGTCTAATATTTAATGTCTCAGTTACAGGTACTCTCTGTATTCTGTCCTCAAGGCTTCCGGGAACCCAGGGAGGCATTAATTTATATACTCTCATTAATTCTTCACCTAATCCGCCACCCGGATTTTTCACTAACTGAAACTCAGTCAGCTCACCATTTTTTTCAACAATAAACCTCAAAATGACCTCACCTTCGATCCCGCCATCTCTTGCCTCTGAAGGATAAACAAAGTTCTGATGAAGAAATTCTTTTTTCACTTTCTCACCCCCGTAAAATTGCGGAGGATTCCCCTGATACTTAATTGTATCCAGCACATTTATCGGTTTTTGCGCCTGAACCGTAAAAAGCGCTATCACTCCTATAAACATTGAAAGCAAAAACTTCATTGTATTCATATCACGCTCAAGATACAGATTTTTAAAAAAGTATGCAGTAAGTAACCTATTTCAAATCATATACAAATTTCTATCTCTTAATATTATTCCGTCTTTTGGGTTATTTTTGTCAAAAAACTGACATGGCTTACAGATTGCCTGCCGAATGGGAACCTCAAAGTGCAATACAACTTACTTTCCCGCATCAGAATTCTGATTGGGCACCCCATTTAGATAAAGTTATTCCGTGTTTCACAGAAATTGCAGAAACCATCAGTAACTTTCAAAAAGTTCTCATTGTCTGCCATAATAAAGAAGAAGTTGAAAAACATTTGAAACATATTCCTGAATCGCAATTGGTTTTTGCAGAAATTGATTCAAATGATACATGGGCGCGGGATCACGGAGGTATTACAGTAGAAGAAAACGGGGATCCGGTTATTTTGGATTTTATCTTCAACGGATGGGGATTAAAATTTGCTTCCGATAAGGACAACCTGATTACTCACAAACTTTTTGAAAAAAGATTTTTTAAAACACACGCTCTGTACAAAGTCGGGATGGTATTAGAGGGCGGCGGAATAGAAAGTGATGGAAATGGAGTCATTATGACGACTGAGACCTGTCAGCTTTCGCCCAACAGAAATCCGCATCTCAGTCAGGATGATATAGAAGAAAGCTTTAAGGCTTTGTTCGGAGCCAAAAAAGTTCTTTGGCTAAAAAATGGTTATTTGGAAGGGGATGATACCGACTCACATATTGATACTCTGGCAAGATTCTGCAATTCCAAAACAATTGCTTATGTCAAATGTGATAATCCAAACGATATTCATTATGAATCTCTGCAAGCGATGGAAAAAGAACTGAAAGAATTTAAAAATTTAAAAGGTGAGCCTTATCATTTAGTTCCGCTTCCTCTCCCGGATGCCTGCTATGATAACGACGGTAACAGACTGCCTGCAACCTATGCCAATTTCGTAATTATTAACGAAGCAGTTCTTGTGCCTGTTTATGGGGTTGCACAGGATAATGAGGCATTTGATACTCTCGCTAAAATTTTTCCGGACAGAAAGGTCATTGGGATAAACTGTTTTCCATTAATTCTGCAGCACGGATCACTACACTGTGTCACCATGCAATATCCTCTCGAAGTTATCTGAGTTTTAATAAATAAAAAGGGCGTGATATTATTTATCACACCCTCTGTTTGCCAATGCTCATTTTTTATTCAATTGTAATGGACTTCTTTACTTTCTCAGACTCCACTGTTTTAGGAATACTGAGTTTCAGAACACCAGCATCGTAACTTGCTTTAATGTTTTCAACGTCCACATGGCTTTCATCTAAACTGAAGCTCTTGGAAAATGAAGAGTAGCTAAACTCTCTTCTTGTGTATTTCCCTTCTTCATCAGTTTCAGATTTTTCGCTTTTCTGCTCACTGGAGATTGTCAGGATATTATTTTCAACAGAAATGTTGAAGTCCTCCTTACTCAATCCCGGTGCAGCAAGCTCTACATTAAACTCTTTTTCGTTTTCCTTGACATTCACTGCCGGTACATTGGCAGATGTTCTTGGCGAAACATCAAAAAAATCTTTGAAAAATGCATCGTCAAAGAGTACTGGAAATGCATTACGTCCGAATCTTTTTCTTACTAGTGTCATAATCTTAAGTTTTTATGTGAATAATTATTTGTTTTTACTTTCTAATGGTCAAATGCTATTCCACACGGATTTCTAATTAAATTCTAAGAAAAAAAGACATCCGTCCAGAATAATCTACGACAATATGTCTTATTCGCAAGAAAAATGATGACAATATGTCTTATTTTAAAATTTTTATTTTGTCCGTAAGTATTTTATTTTGTAATATCAGTGGTTTGAAAACATTCAGAATCAAATAGCAAGCATATATGTATTTCCCGCGTATAGCCAATCACATATTTATCAATAAACTGTCGCACAGAAAATTAGACAGACTGCTTGAATCAGGCTATTTCAGGAATGCCAATATTATGTTTCAATCTCAGGTGATTTGTCTTGACGGCTCACTGGACGATGTATTAAACATTCGTTTGAATCTCAAAAAATATCATCCTTCCAAAAGCATTCGTAAAATAGCCCGTAAAGTTGAAAACAGATTTCAGGTTTCGATCCAAAAGATGATGCTCAATGAGATAAAAGATAAGCTTTATATTACACATCAAAAAAGATTTAAAGGTTTTCAGTTTAAATCACTTACCCAGATGCTAATTGGAGACAGCCCTGTTAACTTATTTGACACATACGAAATTAATGTGTATGACGGAGATGAACTGATTGCCTACAGCTTATTTGATTTAGGAAAAAAAGGAATCGCAAGTATCTTAGGTGTATTTGACGAAAGATATAAATCATACAGCCTTGGCATTTATACCATGTATGCCGAAATTAAATGGGCTATTCAAAACGGTTTCGATTATTATTATCCGGGCTATGTAATCAAAAACAATCCTCTGTTTGATTACAAACTAAGATTGGGGGAATATGAGTTTTTTGACTGGACCACAAATGCATGGAAACAAAAAGAAGAAGTTATTCAGCTCCCGACAGTAGGTGATTCCATAAAGCATAAACTCTTTGAGCTGACTCAGGCTCTGGAACAGATAAAAATCAAATACGAATACAAAATATATCCGTACTACTCATTGGGATTTTTATCTATGACGAACTATCAGTTTTATGTAAAAAGCCCAAGCCATATTCTTTTACCTTCGTTATCAAGCAATAACAGAAAGGTCATTTTAGAATACGATGCCGAAGACAACCGATATGTATTAGCATCTACAAAAATCAGCGAATCATACAGAGATCTTCTGATAGAAAACCATGCGACCAAAGATTTACCTGATTATGTTTGGGACAATGTGATGGAATATCTGAGCATTCACAAATACCTTCATTTAGAAAAGCTGGTTCACGATATTTGGCTTAATAACTAAATCAGTCATCCAATAAACCGTCAAGTTCATCATCCAACAGCCGGCTCAATTCATCAATAGATAAATCTCCCGATTCGATATCTGTTTCGGACACTTCAGTTGTTTCTGACTTGGTGTCTTCTGTTTTTATTTCCGGCTGCGGTATTTCTTTCTCTATATCCGTTTCAGATTCTACTATATTTTCAGACAATGTTTTTTCTGTCTCTTCGGACTGACTGACTTCGTGTAAATGAATTTTTTCTAACAAAAATCTTGCATAGTCTTTAATATTGGAATACGTCCAGAATGCAGTAACAGACAATCCGGTTTCATACTGTTTTTCCAATTGATTTTTCAATTGAATTGACATTAAAGAGTCTATTCCGAGGGATTTAAATGTCGTTTTTACATGGATGTCTTCTGCCTGGAGCTTGACGACTTTACCCACAATTTCCTTAAGCTGTTCCTCAAGGGCGGACTGTCTCAGTTCTAGGTCTGTTATTTCAAATAAAATATCTTTTAAACTTTTCTTGCCGTCCTTCTCCTCTCCCGGTACTTCTGAAATGGTTTCCCTCAAAATATCATAGAAGTGATTTTTTATTACTGAAGGATAAGTATCCTGCCATTTTCTCAAGTCAAACCTGAATGCGCCAATTACATTTTGATCCAAAGTTTGTGTCAAATCAAAAATCGTTGTCGTTTCTTCAGGAGTTAAGGGAGAAATTCCTTCTTCTTCCAGACGGTTTGAACGGTTGTCGGCAGATGCAGCAAGTCCGATGTCTGACACAGTGCCCCACTGCACAGCAGTACCTGTCAGACCTAATCTCTCCCGGTACTTGATTAGAGCATCCATATAATGGTTGGCCGCCACGTATGCCGCTTGCCCCGGCGAACCAAATAACACAGTAGAAGAACTGAACAGTACAAAATGTTTCAGCTCGTATGCCTGTGATAAAATATGGAGATTATATGCTCCCAATACTTTTGGACTGAGTACTCTGTAATATGCGTCCTCATCCAAATTCAAAATGGAGGCATCTTCTAAAATACCGGCAAGATGGAAAATACCTTTTAACGGCTTATCTTCATCAGAAGTGGACTGCAATACACTTTCCAAATCTTCCCGTTCGCTTACATCAGCTTTTTTCAGAATCACTTCTATCCCTTCACTTTGCCACTCTTTAATTTTTGGGTGTGTGGACTGCCCAGATCTCCCGGTCAAAATCAGCCGTCTGACTCCCTTATCAATCAGATACTGTGAAAAAGTCAGTCCTAAACCTCCATATCCGCCTGTAATCAAATAAGTAGCATCGGAATCAAAAGTATTTTTGGAAGTATCTTCTACATATACCTCTTCTGAATCCACCTTGACAACAATTTTTCCGATATGTCTGCTCTTAGTCATATATTCAAACGCTTCTTCCGCTTTTGAGATATGGAAGAGTCTGCCCGGCAACGGTTTGAAAGTTTCATTCTCAAAATAATCAAGCAGTTCACCAAGTATTTCACCAACAAACTGAGGCCGCTCAAAAATCATTTTTTCGAAATCTATCATGAAGTAACTCAGTCCTTTACTGAACACTTCGAGTCCTATTTTTGAGTTCTCATAAACATCTTTCTTCCCAATTTCAACAAACCGTCCGAAATCTCTCAACAGTTCTAAGCTTTTTTTCATCGCACTGCCTGTCAGTGAATTGAGGACTACATCTACACCTTCCCCGGAAGTATCGGACAAAATCTGATCGGCAAAATCCAGACTTCTTGAATCATAAATATGGCTGATTCCCAATGCTCTCAAATGTTCACGTTTCTCTTCATTCCCTGCAGTAGCATATATTTCCGCACCCACAAATTGAGCAAGTTGTATAGCCGCAAGCCCTACTCCTCCGGTTGCGGAATGAATCAGTACCCGCTCTCCCTCTTGTAAATTTGCCAGCTCGATTAATCCGTAATAAGCCGTCAAAAACACTACAGGAATTGTGGCCGCTTCTTCAAAACTCAAATTATCCGGAATAGGCTGCATAAGCGAAGCATTCACATCTACATGTGAACTCATGGTGTGATATGCCATTCCGAAAATTCTGTCTCCGGGTTTGAGGTTCGTTACCTCTGACCCAATCTCTTCCACTACTCCCGCACATTCAATTCCAAGTGTCGCAAAACCATTTTTCTTCCCCGGATAAATGCCCAAAGCGGACATGAGGTTCATAAAATTTATCCCTACAGCTTTTACTTTTATTCTGGCGTGATTGGCAGATAATCTCGGTAGGTGTTTTTTCCTGATGGTAAGATTGGAAAGCAGTCCCGGTTCATTTGTAATCACTTCAAACGGCTGATTTTCTGCAAGCGCTCTCCTGACCTCTGGCACTTCTTCCGACGGTCTTTCTATCGTAATCGGCTTAAGCCTTTCGACAGTTACCACATCTTCATTTATTATCCAGGAATTCTCTTCAGTATCGCTCTTCAGAATAGGAATAGCCTTCAAGTATTGGCTTCCTGAAATCTGAATGGAGGATGCATTAAATTCAGGCAATTCGTTTCTTACAACATTCAGCATCCCCAACGCAGTACTCTGAGCAGGGAATTTTTCTGAAAGATTTGTGACCACCCATAATCTGGCCTGAATTTCTGATTTGGTCAGAGATTGGAGAATGCGTACAAGAGATAAGGTCGTATTTTCCTGAGGTTCAAGACCGGCTACAGATTTTTCATCCGTATTCCAGGTATGTACAATCGTGTCAAAATTTCCTTTGACAGATTCTGTTAGCTGAGTGTAATGGTCGTATTCTGTCACATCTATTTCAAATTCATTGCCTGCCTGATTATACACTCTGCCTTTTCTCACAATAAAGACCGGCTGAAGTTTCTCTATAAAGTCCTCCGCTAAATCATCTGCTGCAAACAACAGTACCTTTTTGTTTTTCAACTCCGGCAGGTCTGTTTCTATGCCTACAGTTTCATAAAGTATATCCTTTAATTTTTCTTCGTCAGAATACTCTTTTTCCAATCGTTCCAATACAAAGTTTTTCAACTCTAACACTACCTCTCCTGATTGATCAAACACTGTAGCACTGCCTTTTATAGTATCCTTACCAATAAGTTCTGTCTGCAAAATCATTGTACCTCCGGATATATTCTTCTCATACTGATGCAGCAGAATTTCTCCTGCCGATACCGGAACAAAAGTACCTCTGCTTGATTTTGTGTAAATAGTGGAAAGAAACACCTGAATAAATCCGTCCAAAACAGCAGGATGCACATAATATTTTGCCAAAGATTTTTCTAAAGATTGTCCCGCACTAATTTCAGCCATAATCAAATTATCTTTCTCTGCAAGTTTTTTCACTGTTTGAAATGCAGGTCCGTACGGAAGATTAATTGCTTCAGTATTTATATAATGCGGTTCATCGTCTGCAGATAGATTGCTGTCTAAAATATCTTTTGCGTTTTCTACATCAATTAAATCCGAAAGTAATCGATGGGATGATACATTCAGGAAAACCTCTGCCGTAGCATGTACCGTCCAGGAATGAGTATCTTCCTTATTATTCAGACTGCTAATTTTGACAGAATAATTATCAGCTATTTCTTTAGTCAGTAAAATTTGTATTAAAGCAGAATGATTATCCTCAAGCGGAAGAGCATTCTCAAGTCTGACATTTTGTATTAAATGCCTGCCGGCACCGAATATCTCGTTTACAGCCTCCCATATTATCTCTATATACCCCGCTGCCGGAAAGACAACTGTGTCCTGAATTTTATGGTCTTTTAAATAAGGAAACTCTTTCAGTCCTATTTCTGTTTCCAGTATGTAAATATCATCTGTACCTGAAACATCCACCTGACCGGATAGGAAAGGCTGATTTGACACAGGCATACCGCCGGACAGATTTCTTGCCAAAACATTTTCTTCTACCCAATATTTTATTCTTTGCCAAGGATAAGCAGGCAATAAAACTTTATTGAAATTTAAATCGTAAAATTTCTTCCAGCTTATCCTCCCGCCCTGTGCATAATACTGCGCAGTCTGATAGATTAGCGTATATTGCTCATCTTTTTCACGTTCTAAACTTCCTGAGACAGATACTTCTGTCTGCATAAACTCAGCATTCTCACGTATGGGCTGTAAAAGTGTAGGATGAGGACTTACTTCTACAAAATGCCCGTATCCTTCCGCAATCATTTTTTGAATTGCAGAAGCAAACTGTACTGTATTTCGAAGATTTTCTGTCCAATAATCGGCTGTCAAGGTACTGCTGTCGAGTGCATCAGCTTTCACGGAAGAGAAAAATTCAGTATTTGTGGACTTGGTCTGAATTCCCTCCAAAGATTTTCCCAGCTCATCCATTAAAGGCTGCATCTGATAACTGTGAGAAGCTACGTCCACTTTAACTTTTCGTACAAAAGCCTCCTGATCTTCAAAATATTCGCAAACTTTGTTCACTGCCGACGGACTGCCTGAAATCACACAGGACGACGGACTATTTTGAACTCCGATACTAATCTCACGCTCTATCCCCGCAAATTGTTTTTCCACTTCATCGGGAGGCAGCGCAATATATGCCATAGCTCCCTGACCTGATGTCCGTTTCATAAGCTGACTGCGCGTACAAATAATGGCAGCGGCATCTTCCAAACTGATTGCTCCGGAAATATATGCGGCTCCCACCTCACCCATACTGTGTCCGATTACAGCTTTAAAGTCCAGTCCTATCGATTTCCACCACTCTGCCAACGCAATTTCAACAGCCAGTAATACCGGCTGAATCACATCAATATCTGCCCATTCTTCCGAGTTGAGAATTTTATCTTTTACAGACCAAGAAGTATATTTTTCACAGGCTGTCGAAAATTTATCTATGGATTTTCTAAACGCAGGCTCCGATTGATACAACGCCCTCCCCATGCCCCTCCATTGTGCTCCCTGCCCGGGGAAGACGAATGCAGTGCGCTTTTTCTCCTCATTGTAACCGGAAATAATATTATCCGCAGACTTTCCGTCAATTATTTTTTTCAGTGCATCGATTATATCTTCTTTGTTTTCAAAAATAATCGCGGTTCTGAAAGATAAATCTGCTTTTCGAATAGAAATATTTTTGACTAAATTCAAAAGCTCTGCCCAGTCATTTGTTTTTTCAAACAGTGGAAGATATAGTTTACAGTATTCCTGCAAAGCCTTTTCATTGGCTGCCGAAATCGGTAAAATATTATACTTCCTCTCCACACCGATACTTTTAGCTTCCCTCTTTGGAGCTTCCTGTATAATCAAGTGCCCGTTAGTTCCGGAAATACCAAAAGAATTGAGTCCTGCCGTCAGAGGCTGATCAGGCTTTGGCCAAGGTGTAGCTTCCGCAGGTATTTCCAACAGTAATTCTTCCCAGGGGATATTGGGGTTACGCTCTTCATCTGCGTATATGTTGGCAGGTATTATCCTATTCTGGATAGATAAAATAACTTTAAGAAGTCCTGCCATCCCAGAGGCCGCCTCAGTATGTCCCAGGTTGGTTTTAATAGAGCCTACATAAAAAACATCTTCCGGACTCCTCCCTTCATTAAGAGCCTCAGAGATAGACGATATTTCTACCGGATCTCCTGCCTTTGTTCCAGTCCCGTGAGCTTCCACATACTGTATATCCTTGGGCTTCAGTCGCGCTCTGTTCAAGGCGTCCTTAATCATTATTTCCTGCGTGATAGCACTTGGAGCAAGCATATGCTTATTAGACTGTCCATCACTGTTACAGGCACTACCCGGAACAATCCCATATATAAAATCACCGTCTCTCTGAGCGTCGCTCAACCGCTTTAAGATGACAGTTGCGGCACCTTCCGTTCTGACATAACCACCTGGGTCTTTGGCACCAAATCGACATTTTCCATAATCGGAAAGCAATCTTGATCTGGAATAACCAATAGAAATGAAAGGAGACAACAGCAAGTTAGCTGCCGAACACACCGCTAAATCACACTCTTTAAGATGAAGGCTCTGCCCGGCTAAATGAATCGCGACCAAAGAAGTGGAACAGGCCGTGTCAATAGTAAACGTAGGGCCCTGTAAATTAAAATAATAGGCCAGTCTGCCTGCGGCGGCATACCGACCGCTTCCGGTAGTGGAATAGACATCTATATCGTCACCCGAATTAGAAAGTACATGTTCAAAATCACTGGACCACATTCCGGCATACACACCGGTTCGGGTACCCCAAACATCTTCTAATTTTAAACCCGCATCTTCAAAAGCTTCATAAGTTACTTCGAGCATAATCCGCTGATGCGGATCTACTTTTTCGGCTTCCCTCGGAGAAATGTTAAAAAACTTAGCATCAAATTCTTTCAGATTTTTCAGCCATCCCCCTTGTTTGGTAACTATCTTTCTAAATCCTCTTTCTTCATCATAGATACTCTCATCGGAAATTCTTTCATCAGGAATATTTTCTAAAGTACTTTTTTTCTCTATAAGCACTTTCCAAAAATCATCCAGATTATTTATATCTCCGGAATATCTACATCCGATACCTATAATAGCTATAGGCTCCTGCTGAATAAAATTTCTTTTTGAATTATCGGCAAGATCTGAAATCCTCATACACAGGTTTTTCTATAAAGATAATAACCTGCGGATTAAAAAATTCCTTTAGGATAAAGATGTTGAGTTATTCTTGGTCTCTAACTCTATGCGTTCTTCTTCAAATGCATCTTTGGAAGCCTTTACCAGACATAAAATGAGAATGCTCATGCCCAGTCCGACTCCGAGACCAATCCATCCCCAAAAAACCGGATCTCTTTCATCCAGCTCGGTCGAAAAAGCCGGTATATCTACTAATCTGATTGTCTGAGGTTCCGAGTCTAATGCCGTTTTAGCTGCATCCAATGCAGACACCGCATCGTTATACTGAATTGTCAGAACAGTCATCTCCCTTTCTATCAAACTGATATCAAGTATTCCTTCTTCTTTCTTATTGAAAACATTTTGATCTCTGACTGTAGCGAGAAGTGTGTTGTAATAAGTTATAGCCGAAGAAATGGAATCTACTCTT
The DNA here is from genome assembly GCA_964653095.1 of uncultured Chitinophagales bacterium. GTDB lineage: Bacteria > Bacteroidota > Bacteroidia > Chitinophagales > JADIYW01 > JAMLHH01. Next base: position 10,427 of record CAZZEH010000015.1, on the reverse strand, counting down.
TTGGTCAGTTTTACATAACCATCATAAGCCTTTTGGTTGGCATTCATAACGTAATACCTCTGAGTATTCTTTATCATGGCTTCCGCCAGTTTTTGGGAGAGCATCTTTTCAGGAGTAAACACACCTGCTCTAATTAATCCTGCCAGTGGGTCAAATTCCAGTTCTAAGTAATCATCTATAAAATCATCATAAACCAAAGCCATTATTGTGTCCTCTCTCGGAGACAAAAGGAATACATCCGGTGCAGTAAATTTAAAATTTTCCATTCCCGGGGTTTCTCTGAACTCATCCATATATCCGAAGGATTCGAGATAAAAATTTATTATTTTATCCTTTTTCCCGTCAATATCCACTTCTTCCAACATCGACTTTTTGACCACATTACGGGAAGAGAATACTCCCATAAGAACATCATTGGAAGTCTCACCGCCCACACCCATAAATGAGCTTGCAAAAGACATCAAACTTCCAAAGCCTCCCGATTTTGAGTCATACGCATTAAATGACACATTGGCCACCCACATTTTCTTTGAAATATAAGCAAAACCTCTACCGGCATAAAACATAATTACACCCGCAATGACAACAATATAAATCCTCTTCAGAACATATAAAGTGTAAATCTTTAGCCCTCTTAGAAAATCGGTTAGCTTGATATCGTCACTCTGGAAATACGGATCCATACCTGATTAAAATTTAATCTTTCAAAAGATTGATTAAAACTATAGTTGAAGCTACCGTGGACATACTGACCAATATACTCGGCAGTACTAAGTTCCAGTTTAGAGGTTGCTTTGGTACAGGCTCTGTCTGCGGTTTAGGTGGCTTATAATATGTAATAATTTTCGAGCCTTCTCTTACTTTGGAATATCTCTTTATTCCCAAAAAACTTTTGGTCCTGCCCACATCTCCATTAGGGTGCACCACCATTGTAGCTTTACGTTTGGATCTTGTTGCATAACCTCCGCCATACTGATTGATATAGTATTTAGCCCGCTTCCCTGGGATATAAGTGCCGGAAATAAACCTATTGGTATCGGCACCGGGATATCTTAAGGCTCCACGAACCGAAACCATAGGATTCATAGTTGGTATTTCAATAATGTCTTCATTCATTAATGCATAATTTGCATAAGAGGTACTATCACTGTATGCGGCTTTTAAATCAAGAATTTCGATGGCATTCTCATTATCCTCTCTATACAGATTGGCAGAGTTGATATGGGCGTATGGAGTTAATCCTCCGGCTCTTTCTATCACATCCAAGATTGTTTCATCTTTTGACAGAATTGGATAGGTTCCGGGATACATGACTTCACCCTTTATATGGATATTCATCTGCTCATCAAAATCCAGACTTTTCCGCACGAATACCTGATCCATTGGGGACAGTTCATAGTTTTTGGAAAAATTGTCCAATTCCAAATTTGGCCCTATCTCAATCGTCTGCACTGTAACCCGCTGTGCCGTATAGGTTCTGTCGTCATCATTAGCCACATTGATTACTCTTGATATTTCGATTTTATTATTTGCGGCTTCTTTTTTTAGACCTCCGGCAAAAAACAATAAATCATTTAAGGTCAAGCCTTCTGAATAATCAATTTTGACCGGTTTCCGAACAGATCCTGTAATAGAGACTTTGAATTTTTCTATGAAATTTTTCTTGGGAAAAAGTTCCAGCCGGTCTTCCTTTTTAAGCAAAATATTTTCCGGTGAATCTTCATCCATAAAAATACTTTTCAAATCTAAAGGCATTAACACCTTGGAGCCGTCTTCCATTTTTCTGGAGATATATGCTCTGTCCATATAGGTCGTTGGCAACAAGCCTCCGGCAATTTTAATCAGGTCACTGACTCTGTCATTCTCATTATACTCATATACATCGGGAATCAATACCTCACCTGCAATTTCAACAGACTCTTCACTTCGTATATTCAGCTTAGGAATATAAATTCTGTCTCCATCCTGAAGCTCCAAATCTCTTCCTCCTTCTAGAATTTCAGTGAGATTTAAATTAATTACTTCAAGTTTTTGGTTAACAAACCTCTCTAATTTGATATTGTCAGTATAAGCATTTGGTCTGAGTCCTCCGGCGAACTCCAATAATTTTCTAAATCCTTCGCCTTCTTTTATTTCATATCGGTTTTCTTTTCTAACTGCTCCCGTCAGTTCCACAACCTTGCCCAGCATTGGTACATAGATTACATCATTTTCCTGTAAATAAAAATTCTGGTTAGAATTGGCATTCAAAAGATACTCATACACATCAAATTTTTTGAGTAGCTTACCGTCTCTTCGAACCTCTATATTTCTTATAGTTCCTTTTTGTGTCGGTCCTTCTGAAGCATTTAAAGCGTTAAATACTGAATTAATTGCCGGAATTTGATAGGTTCCCGGTTTTTTAACCTCTCCCAGGATATTTATCCCAATATTCCTTACATAGTTCATTGTGATTTCATATTGGGTGTTTTGAGGATTGATAAACGAACCCAATCGCTTGGCGATTAAGCCTTTAGCCGCTCCGAAAGTCAGCCCCTTCAAATAGACTCTACCAAATTCTGGAATTTGAATGTATCCATCCTGCTTTACTGTAAACTTCCCGTTGTAGTCCGCAAAACCCCAAACCGCCAACGTAATCTCATCGCCCTCATTGATTACATAAGAATCCGGAACTTTCGCATCCGTAGATTTGATAAACGTTTCAATAAGGTTACTTCTGAATAATTCATGTCCCCAAACATATAAACTGTCATTTCTTAATCTAAAAGAGTCCAGCTTTAGCCCTAACAGCCCCATAGAATCCTGTAAGGTCCTCATACGAAGTGTTTGCATATATAGCCTCTCATAAAGTTCACTCCCATCTACAGAATACTCCCGGGGTGTTTCATCTCCGGCTTCAGGCGCAGATATCTCTTTTGGTACTACAAATGTAGGATCCAAAAAATCTGTTTCTTGAGCCTGAATGTTCTCACTGCTTCCCCTCAATTTCTTTAGTACATTCTGATCCAAACCCATCATTTGACCCTGATGAGGCATCATGCTCATCATTTTTGACGGGCTAATTAAGTTAGTAAGCTGATTTAGATTAACACCTGCAATTTGTCCGTGTGCTGATGTGGAAAATATTAGTGCAAGAAATGCAAGGACAATTTGTCTTTTCATTATAAAGTTTTATGGTTGAGAAGTGGCAAAAATAGTAAATTTATTAAACCTTGTAAATAGTTTTTAGTTAAAATAAAAGAGAGCAGCCAATATTATTGGCAGCTCTCTTCTATAATAATTTATATATTTCGGTTATTGAGCAATAGTAATTTCAACACGTCTGTTTAACTGGTGCTGATGCTCATTTCTGGCATTTTCAAACATATTGTCTGCCTTTCCAAAGAAAGAACCCACAAATCTGTCTCGATCAATATTGTATGTTTTAACCAAATAATTGATTACAGCATCTGTTCTTCTTTCAGACAAGCCCATGTTATAGCTTTCACTTGCTCTTACATCAGTATATCCTTTAATGTTTAGCTTAGCTTCGGGATATTTCAACATAAATTTCGCCACTCTGTATAGCTCAGGGATTTCACTTGTTCTGATGTTGGATTTATCCAAATCAAAGAACACAATAGATAAGAACCAGCTTGATATCTCCTTGCTGACAATATCTTTAACTTCCTGAATCATTTTTTGTGTCAATCCGTCAGGTCTGATATTCACTCCGTGCTCATCAATTGGCAACATAGGTGTGGAATATGGCTCCGGATCCAAGTGATCAGGAATACCGTCACCATCACTATCCAAAGTTCTACCGTGTGTATCCACAATAGCTCCTTCTTCTGTATCAGGCTCCCAATCCAATTCGTCAATTACACCATCATTGTCTGAATCTTTCACTGTATATAGATTCGCCAATTTCGCATCTGTGAGAGTCATATAATTCTCTAAAGAATTCACCCACTCCAAATGTTCCTTTTGTGTTTCTCTTGCACCAAACTTATATGTAACATTGGCGTTTACATAAGCCCACTTGTCAAATCGTCCTGTCTTTGGACTGTCAAATACCAAGGCATCCAATTTATCGGAATTTACTAAAGTATATTGACCTTCTAAACCTATATCAAATTGGTGGTTGATTTTATATTTCACTCCTAAAGCCATAGGCACTGCTACTTCAGTGGTTTTATTTGTGTAACCTCTCATATATTTGTATTTACCCGGATCGATTTCTCTCAAAGCAATACCTGATTCCAAGTCATACAGTTTAGAGTCAAAAAAGATAAATCCAACTCCAACCTTTCCGTACGCTGAAAACTTTCTCTCATTAATAGGTCTGTTCTCCTGATTTGCTCTTACAACTCGGTTTAAACCTAAGAACATATTGGAGAAGTTAATGTACGCATTGACTGTCAATTGGTGGAATTGCGTTTTAAAGTAAAACGGGTTAGGGAATCCAAGTTGTAACCAAGTTGATTGATCATGATATCCTGAACGCGGTCTGGAAACTCCCTGAAGTTTACCATAGGTATATTGTACCTGTCCTCCTACCACATTTCCAAACATTCTTGTAATACCAACTCCTATTCCATATTGAATATCACCCGGCTTCTTAAATCTTCCGGTAAAATCATATGAACGGACATCAGTGAATGGCATCGTAGCACCGACATGAAGTGTTACGGAATAGTTTTTCAATAGTTTATCAAGTTGAATACCACTACTTGGAGCAACTTCTGAGTCAGCTCCTTCATCTATTTCACTTTCATTGGCAGATATAATCACCGGAGTTTCTTCTTCATCCTGAGCTGAGATAATGACCGGAGTCTCTTCTTCAACGTTCTGAACTGAGATAATGACCGGCGTCTCTCCTTCATCCGCATCCTGTCCAAATGAACTTAGCGGAACGACCATAACCCCCATTATTAATAACGAGCTGGTTACATTTTTCAAGTTTAATTTTAAAATCTTCATGTGATATATTGGGTTTTGTAGTTTTAATGTCAATTTGCGAATTCAATTTATCGGTCAAAAATATATATATCTTACATAAATCAGTAAATTACTTTGTATTTTATTCTTTTAATCACAAATTATAAACCCAAATATAACACATACTTTAATATAAAGTAGCAAGAAACCTTATTTTTATTAACAATATTTAATACTTCAACCTGCAAATGCACTCATATTCTATAAATGATACTATAATAGCCCTATCCACAGCCAACGGAATAGGTGCGATTGCTGTTATTAGAGTTTCAGGGTCCAATACTTATAATATTATCAAAAAGTGCTTTCGGGGTCATATCAAAGACGGAGGCAACTCATTGGCATACGGACATATTTACGATGGCGAAAAACTTATCGACGAAGTAATGCTGTCCTGCTTTTGGGCTCCAAAGTCATTCACCAAAGAAAATTGTGTAGAAATATCCTGTCATGGCTCTATATATATACAAAGAAGTATCATTGCGCTGCTCATCCGACTTGGTGCCAGACAAGCCAAACCGGGTGAGTTTACTCAAAGAGCTTTTCTCAACGGCAGATTTAATCTTTTGCAGGCGGAAGCGGTGGCAGATGTTATCGCCAGTGAATCCGAAGCACAACTGCAATTGGCCATGCACCAGTTAAAAGGTGGTGTGTCTAATAAACTGAAAGAAATGCGCACCCGATTATTGGACTTGACTTCTCTTTTAGAGTTAGAATTGGATTTTGCAGAAGAAGACGTAGAGTTTGCCAATCGAGAACAGTTGTCAGAAACCGCTAAAAATATTCTCAAAGAAGTCAATCAGCTCAGCGACACCTTTCAATATGGTAATGCTATCAAAAACGGTGTAGCTATCGCCATAGTCGGTCCGCCCAACGTAGGAAAAAGTACTTTGCTCAACAATCTGCTGCAGGAAGAAAAGGCCATCGTATCGGATATCGCCGGAACTACCCGCGATGTCATCGAAGATACCATAGTGATAGAGGGTGTGCTTTTCCGCTTTATAGATACCGCCGGTATCCGTGAAACCAAAGACTACGTAGAAGCTCTGGGTATCAAGAGATCCAAAAAGATGATTAAAAAAGCACAGGCTGTCGTGGTACTGTATGACGCTTCTGTCGAAAAATCATATATCAATGAAATCATCGACGAAGTCAATAAGTACGACAAACCTTACCTGCTGGTCAGAAATAAGGCTGACAAATCAGATGGAAACATGTACCCGAACGAATTGCCTATTTCTGCTCTCAAGCACATCCATATAGATGAACTCAAAGACAAGCTCATAGAAATTAGTGTCGAGCATACCACTCCGCTCAATGTTACGGTGAGTAATATCCGCCACTATGAAGCACTTCGTCTGGCTGCCGAATCTCTTGAACGGATGATAGTAGGTATGGAGTCCGGTCTGACCTTGGAATTAGTCGCTCAGGATATGCGCTCGGCTATCTATCATATCGGTGACATCACGGGCGAGGTGACACCGGACGACATTTTGGGAAATATTTTTTCCAAATTTTGTATTGGGAAATGATTGTTTGCGGTGGGACACTGACGCTATTAGATTAGCTTCTAAAGCAAATTGAAAACGATACGGATTATTTTGCAGTAATATTTTTTATGTAAATCAGTCGAAATTAGTATTACAATGCCTAATATGACTCTTTGAAGTTTTAGGTTACTTGTGGCGTTTTTGTGTTTGGAATGATAAAAGCATCATAAATCAATATTAGTCTTCCCAAATTATGCTAATAATAGACTTGTATTGTTTTGTAGGAATGCAATATTCATAAAAGTCAGAATCCTTTTCATACGATTTTAATTCAAACCATACAGATTTTGAAATAAGTTGTGCTTTTTCAAATTCTTTATAAATAGAATCATAGTCAGCTTCTATATATTCTTGCGCAACAGAATCTTCAGGTGGCGCTAGTTTCGTAATATCTTTAATCTTAACCCAAAAATTTTCAGATTTGTTCCAATAAGACACTTTACCATTATGAATTGACACGATAAATAATGGGTAGATATTTAATGAGACCAATCTATAAGCGACAGACGTAAGACTTGTCTTGAAATGCGAAGCAATTTCTTTTATTAAATTAGGTGAGAATCTTTTATTCTCGGCAAATTTTCTAAATGATTTTTCAGGCATTAATAATTCGGAAGCAAAATCATTTGCTTCCCACTCTTGTAATCCTTTTTTTGCTTGTTGTTCAGTTGCTTTAAACCAATTTAATGTGTTGCTATTATCGTTGTGAATCTCTAAATTTAATTTGTCGTGAAGTAGAAAATGACCTATTTCGTGAGCAATAGTGAACCTAATTTTTTCTTCGTAGGGAATATTCGAGTTAACTTTGATTAATGTTTTACTATTACCTCTAATTATTTTACCATCAGATTTTTTTAGAGGTTCCATAATTAAAGTTGCACCAAGTCCTGAGACCAACAAATCCATTGGTAAATCAGAAATTTCATCAAAGCCAATTTCGCTAAGTAATTCTTTTGCTTTTACAGAACCTCTTTTATTGGTCTTCATTTTCTAACTTCTCTAAAAGTTCTAACAGATTTTGGTCCTTTATAATTTCCTTAATTTCATCAATAGTTAGATTTTCCAAATTCCTATACTGAACTTGAAATTGATTATTTTGAATTAAACTTTTTAAGTAGCTTATAGGTTTGTCAATATTTTCTTCAATTGCTTTTTGAAGCATTAGAGATGCTTTTTCTAAAAGATTTATATCTTTTTGTTTATTAATTATTCCTTTCAATAGAAATGATTGCCTTTTATACATTTTTTCAGAAAAACTATTTAATTCATCAATGTTATACCCCAAAAACTCCAATTCAGCATCTAAAGCTGTAAAATCATTCTCCAAAGTTTGATTGATGATTGCTTTATCTATCTTTTTCATGAAATTATTTCTCATATCCCAACTCCTTTAATTTTGCTTTAAGTAACGGTAGTTTTCTGTCTAACCTTTTTTTGATATTCGTTAGTTCACTTAATGAAATTCCAAATAAATCTGACAAGACTTGTCTTTTCATTCCTTGAATAATATAAGGCTCAAACAATAGTATTTCTTCATCACTACAGTCTAATCGTTTAAGTTCCTCGTAACAAATTTCAAGAAGGTTGTCGTATTCTTCATTATCAGCATTCTCTATTTCTTCATTATCAAAGATTTCAAATGTTTTATTATTCTTTTCTAAATGAGTAGAAACAGTATTTGATATTACACTGTCAAGCGAGCTAATGATTTGTCGCTTAATATCATCATATTTATCTTTATACCAATTTCTACCATCTTTCTTTATTAAACTTTCTAAAGTTTCTTGAATCATATCTTGAACCATAATTCCTCTGATTCCTTTATCAAAATCATATTTGATATCGAAAAAAGCACTCAATCTTTTTAGAGAATATTTTATCAACGATTCATAAAACTCTTTTGTCAGAGCTTCCTGAATCGCAACACGTATTTCTTCAGAAGTAGCTATTTCTCGGTTATCTAAACTCATTTACTATGTAATGCTAAAAGTTTTTAAAAAATTTCCGGTAACGTGGCAATTTATGGAAAATAAATAGCATTACAATGTAGAAAAGCTTATAAACCAGCACTTTATTATGCTTGAGTGAAACGCCTCTACTTTTTTTAAAATTATAATAAAATGACAAAAATGCTTACTCCCTTATTAGAACCACTATTGACAAAAGGAGCTACTATATTATGGGAAAATAGAAATCATTTAACTACCTATTATAAAACTAAAGTAGGTAGTTATAAAAACAAGGATATACGTTTTTCAATCAGCTATTTGTTCAAAATTCAAATTCCAAATTCAAATAAGTATTTACTCGTGATGAATCGTAGAATAGAGAATCAATTACAGCCTGTTGGAGGAGCTTATAAAAGATACGGCGACGATTCGCTTTTTAACAAATGGGGATATAAACCTGATAATAAACGGAATGGATTAGATGTAGACGAAAAAAGCGCTTCTGATTTACGATTTATGGTAAAAGGGAAATGGGTGATTGAGGTAATGAATTGGTTTGAAAGCAAACAAGAAAGGGAAACAGACCCAAACCGAGAATTTAATGAGGAACTTTTAGATACAGGTATTTTGGATCCTAATATTTTCAAGAATATCAAGTATAAGCATATTAGAAGATATTCTGAAAACCTTATATGGAGTATGTTTTTTAAATGCTATGAAGTATTAATTTTTGATGTATTTGAACTTATTCCAAACGAAAAACAAAAGCAGTGCTTGATTGAGTTATCTGAGGGGAAACCAGACCTTAGTAAAGGATTTGCAATTGTTGAATGTGATGATATTGAACAATTAAGATTTATGGAAAATGGAAACCAAATAGCTCGTATTGGAGCGCATACAAGATTACTAATAAATAAAAATTTAAGAGAATGATAGATATTTTTAAAAATTATGTTCTTCAAAGAGAGGAGTTACTAGCGAGAATCGCACAAGAATTACAGCTTGATAAAACAAGATTAGAGAGAATGGAAACTGCATATAATGCGGTAGCAGAAGTTTTGAAAAAAGATGATGTTTTTTTTAATGATTTAGAGATCGAAGTTTATGCTCAAGGTTCAAAACGTATCGGCACAACTGTTAAGCCAATAAATGATGAGGATTTCGATTTGGATACAGTATTACATATCTATGATATATACTCCAACCATTCTCCAGAGCAAGTTTACAATGCTTTAGTAAAAGCATTAGAAAAAGATAGTTATTATAAAACTATTATGGAGAAAAAGAAGCGATGTGTAAGGTTGAATTACAAAAGTGATTTTCACATGGATATTTTGCCAGCATGTATGCCGAATAGTTATGATAAAGAAAATATTCGGATTCCAGAAAAAGCATTAAAAAGTTGGTCGTCAGGGAACCCTAAAGGATATGGTAATTGGTTTTTAGATATTGCAAATTCTGTAAAACAACCTATGTTGAGACAATACTCTCAAATGTTACTTGAAACAAAAGTAGAAACAGAACCTCTACCAGAAGAACTATATTTTAAAACTCCTTTGCAAAGAGCTGTACAGTTATTCAAAAGGTATAGAGATATTTATTTTCAAGACAAAGATTATGCTGTGTCAAGTATAGTAATTACAACTTTAGTAGCAAATTTTTACCAGCAAGAAGAATCGATTTTTGAAACAATCGATAATGTTGCAAAAAGAATAAAAGAAGACTATTTAAGTACTATTAATCGGGGTTATAAGTTTAAAGTATTAAACCCTATGAATTCATCTGAAGATTTTACTGATTCTTGGACCAATGTTCATTATCAAAGCTTTTATAGCTTTATTACAGATTTCTATGTAAAATGGCAAAATCTTAAAAACTCCTTTGAGACGAGTAAAGATGACTACATAAAATTATTTGGTGAAGGTATTTATAAAAAATCTTTGAATGA
>CAZZEH010000014.1:0-80652 GCA_964653095.1 uncultured Chitinophagales bacterium | reverse complement strand
AAACACAAAGCCCTGAGGACAAAAAGTACTCAGGGCTTTGTGCTTTTATGTCCCACCTTAGCCTTAAAATAATATATTCGAGCTTTTTAAAGACTACCTTTGTAAAATACAGTTTTGAGTTTTTGCAAAATGATGTAGCATTGTGAAGGATATTGATACAATGTACCAGAATTAAGACTCTGTACAATGTCGCATATAAGAACGAAAAAGCTTACTTTGGATGTAATTTAAATAACGGACAAAATATTTTAAATACTTTCTAAAGAGAGAATAATTATTTTATAGAACAGACTACTTAAAATGCAGATGTTGAAAAAAGATCCGACCGCCGACAGAAGAAAAAAAGAGCATATTGAATTGGCGTTTTCCTCTCAGGTGGATAGCACAGCCATTGATAAAAGATTTTCCTATGAGCCTCTTTTTGGGCATTCGGATATCAAGACTCCTGTAATCTCGTTTCTTGGTAAAGAAATCCATACGCCAATATGGGTGGGAAGTATGACAGGAGGAACAGAAAAAGCGGAAAAAATCAATAAAAATCTGGCGAGAGCATGCAATCATTTTAAAATGGGTATGGGCTTGGGTTCCTGCAGGCAGCTGCTAAACAGTGATGAGCGCTTAAGAGATTTTGATTTGAGAGAAATAATTGGCGATGATCGACCTTTTTATGCAAATCTTGGAATTGCTCAAATTGAAGAACTGATTCGTTTAAAACAATTAAATAAGATACAGGAACTCCTTGATAAATTGAAAGTGGACGGATTGATTATTCACATTAACCCGCTTCAGGAATGGCTGCAACCGGAGGGAGACAAGTTATATCAGACACCTTTGGAAACGATTGCTCAATATTTGGAAAACTCAAATACTTCTGTGATTGTCAAAGAGGTAGGACAGGGAATGGGAAAAGAAAGTCTGAGAGAATTGATGAAATTACCTATTGATGCAATCGAATTTGCAGCTCATGGAGGAACAAATTTCTCAAAACTTGAATTATTGAGAGCCGATGAAATACAGCAGAAACTCTATCAAAACATTACCGGAATAGGCCATTCTGCACAGGAGATGGTAGAGTTCGTAAATCAGATTCTGGAAGAGGAAAAAGAATTAAAGTGTAAACAGTTTATAGTATCGGGTGGAATAAAAAACTTTCTTGACGGGTATTATGGAATAAGAAAAATCAATGCATCTGCTATTTATGGCCAGGCTTCTACCTTGTTGAAATATGCTGCGGAATCGTATGAAGTATTGCACGAATTTATTGAAAGCCAGAGAAAAGGGTTAGACATGGCTTTTGCTTATCTTAAAATAAAACAATAAAAATGAAAAGAGTAGAGGGTTTTTCAAAGTTGGATAAAGAACAGAAAATAGACTGGCTTATTGAGAATTTTTTTGCAGGAGATATTACTGTAAAAGAAGAATTAAGCGGGTTCTGGCATCAGAATCAAAGTATTCAAAAATCCTTTGATGAGTTTGCTGAAAATACGATTACAAATTATTATATGCCACTGGGGATAGCCCCTAATTTTCTTATAAATGGGAAAATGTATGCTCTGCCAATGGCTATTGAAGAAAGTTCTGTAGTAGCTGCAATGTCCAAAACAGGGAAATTCTGGTTAGACAGAGGAGGTTTTAAGGCAGAAATTATTGACACAGCCAAAATAGGTCAGGTACACTTTCTTTTTAAGGGTGATGCAGAAAAATTGAAAGCCAACTTTTCTGAAATTAAAGCATTTCTGTTGGAAAACAGTGCTTATCACAGTGTGAATATGATCGAAAGAGGAGGCGGAGTATTAGATGTGGAGTTGGTAGATTTGAGAGAGAAAGAACCCTATTTCTTTCAGCTTAAAGCGAGTTTTGAGACATGTGATTCCATGGGAGCAAATTATATCAATACGATTTTGGAAGAATTTGCTCATTTGATACAGGATTACGTTACAGTCGAAAAATATGGCGATAAGCCTTATATTATCATGTCTATCGTGTCAAATTATACCCCTAACTGTTTGGCCAGAGCCTGGGTTGAATGCCCGATAGCTGATTTGGGTGTCATTAATGGAACTCAGCCGGAAGAATTTGCTGAAAAATTTAAAATGGCTATTCGTGTGGCAGAGGTTGACCCACACAGAGCTACAACTCATAATAAAGGAATATTTAACGGAGTGGATGCGTTGATTATAGCCACCGGAAACGATTTCCGGGCAGTAGAAGCCTGCGGACATACTTATGCATCCAGGAATGGCTCATACAGCAGTCTGACACATTGCAGTATAGAAAACGGAATGTTTAAATTTTGGATTGACCTGCCGTTGGCCGTAGGAACGGTAGGAGGTCTGACCCAGCTGCATCCGTTGGTAAAAAGGAACCTTCAGATGCTGGGCAATCCTTCCGCGAGAGAACTGATGATGATTGCTGCTGTAGGTGGGTTAGCTCAAAATTTTGCAGCTATCAAGGCAATGGTTACTGTCGGTATTCAGAGAGGACATATGAAAATGCATCTTTTTAATATTCTAAAACATCTCGAAAGCACCGAAGAAGAAAAGGAATATGCTCTTGAATATTTTAAGGATAAAATTGTTTCATTTACGAATGTTCGCGTCATGCTGGAACAAATTCGTTCAAATAAACCAGCTAAGTCATAAGGGTGCACCAAAGGTATTATGCTCATGGGAAATTGCTGCTTACAGCTGAATATGCTGTGCTGGACGGGGCAGAGGCTTTGGCGCTCCCTACCCAAAGAGGGCAAAGTATGTACGTTAGTCCCAATTTGGAATCGAAATGGCTTTATTGGGAGAGTATAAATTATTTGGGAGACACTTGGCTCAAAGGAGTTTGGAACCCTGAGACCTGCGAATGGGTGGAGATTAATAATTCTAATCTGGCTCATTATCTACAAAAGCTACTGACTTACGCCAAAATAAATTTGGGAATTAATTTGGCGGGGTATAATGTAAAAACTTACTTGGAATTTCCGACAGAGTGGGGCTTGGGGAGTAGTTCCAGCCTAATCTCTTTATTGTCACAATGGTGGAAAACAGATGCTTATACATTGCTGCAAAATTCTTTTGGGGGTTCGGGGTATGATGTAGCATGCGCGGAGGCAGGCAGCCCGATTATTTATCAGCTTAGAAATAGAAAACCATTTTTTCGTGAGGTGAATTTTTATCCTAAATTTCAAAAACATTTGGCATTTGTCTATTTGGAGAAAAAACAGAACAGCAGAGAAGGAATTCAGGCATACAGGGCGATTAAAAAAAACAAAGAAAATTGGCTCAGTCAGATTAGCCAAATAACTCAACAAATATTAGATTGTGAGGAATTAAAAGAATTTGAAACACTCATTGCCAGACATGAGAATCTGACCGCACAAATGTTAGAACAGGAAAAGGTGCAGGATTTATATTTTAAAGACTATTCCGGCGTAATTAAATCTCTCGGCGCGTGGGGCGGGGACTTTATACTTGTTACTTTTGAGGATTCGAACCAATCCCAGCAGTACTTTTCTCAAAAGGGCTATCACACCTGGATATCCTATCAGGAAATGGTTGTAAGCAAATAGTACTTTATTTCTTCAATTGTATGGGCGATTTGATTGTGAGGCGATTTGTTTTTCCTTACAAATAGTTATGAATCTATATCTTATAATGTGTGCTTATTTTCGTATTTTTGCACAATTCTTTATTTTAAGGAAGAAGAATGTGTGATTTCTTATGATTGAAAAAGTGTCAAAAAAATTTAGAGAGTCGAAAGGATATCAACCTTCTGAAATAGAAGAGGAAATACTTGAGTTTTGGAATAAACAGCAGATTTTCCAAAAGAGTATTCATATCCGAAGTGTTGACGATAATTTCGTTTTTTATGAGGGTCCTCCCTCTGCCAACGGAATGCCGGGGATTCATCACGTCATGGCACGTACTATCAAAGATTTGGTGTGCAGATACAAAAGTTTGAAAGGTTATCGCGTTGAGCGTAAGGGAGGTTGGGACACACACGGTCTGCCGGTTGAATTGCAGGTAGAAAAGAAACTGGGTATTACCAAGAAAGATATTGGGGATAAAATTTCTGTCGAAGACTACAATAAGGAATGTCGCGCAGAAGTGATGAAGTTTAAGAATGTCTGGGATGACCTGACTCAAAAAATGGGTTATTGGGTGGACTTGGATAATCCTTATGTCACTTTCGAAAATAATTATATAGAAAGTATTTGGTCTCTGCTCAAAAGGCTTTACGAAAAAGATTACCTGTACAAGGGGCTGAAGATTCAGCCGTATTCACCTGCTGCGGGAACCGGACTGAGTTCACATGAACTCAATATGCCGGGTTGCTATCGCGATGTGAAAGATGTTTCGGCAGTGGCTCAGTTCAAAATGCTGGAGTCTGATTTGCCGATTTATTCAAAACTGAAACCTAAAGTCGGTGCCGGAGATATCCATGCATTGGCATGGACGACAACTCCGTGGACTTTACCGTCCAATACCGCTTTGGCAGTAGGACTCAAAATTGATTACGTCCTGATAAAAACCTTTAACAGATATACGCATCAGCCAATCAATGTAATTCTGGCTAAAGATTTAATTGGCAGTCTTTTCAATGTGGAAAATGAAAACATTCCATCCGAATCTTATAATAACGACGGTAAAAATATTCCTTACGCTGTTTTGGCAGAATTTAAGGGGAGTGATATACTCGGTTGGAGATATGAACAGTTGCTGCCCTATGCACAGCCGGAGGAAGGGGATGCTTTTAAAGTAATATCAGGTGACTTTGTGACAACCAGTGATGGTACAGGCATTGTCCATATTGCACCAAGTTTCGGTGCGGATGATATGAAAGTTGCAGGTGAAAACGGTATTGGGACACTGACACTGGTGGATAGGCAAGGCAGGTTTGTCAATGCTGTGACAGATTTTGCAGGGGAGCCTGTCAAAGAAGCTTATCTGACTGATGAAGAAAAGGAAGCAGCCCGTGTTCAGCAGGGAAGAGACAGATATCTGTCGGTAGATGACAGGATTGTTATCAAACTGAAAACTGAAAATAAGTGTTTCAAAGCGGAAAAGTTTGAGCACTCCTACCCGCATTGCTGGAGAACGGACAAACCGATTTTATACTATCCGCTGGATTCTTGGTTTATTCGTGTTACTGCGGTAAAAGACCGTTTAGTAGAACTCAATAAAACAATCAACTGGAAACCAAAATCAACGGGCGAAGGCAGGTTTGGGCAGTGGCTCGAAAATCTTGTGGACTGGAATCTTTCCCGTTCGAGATATTGGGGTACACCACTTCCGATTTGGCGTACAGAAGACGGTGAAGAGGAAATTTGCATTGGTTCTGTAGAAGAACTGAAAACTGAAATTGCCAAAGCACAGACCGCCGGAGTAATGGGAGAAATAGATTTGTCCAAAGAAAGTTTGGATTTACACAAGCCATTTGTCGATAAAGTCTATCTGGTATCTCCTTCCGGTAAGAAGATGATTCGCGAAGCTGACCTGATAGATGTATGGTTTGATTCGGGAGCCATGCCGTATGCACAGTGGCATTATCCGTTTGAGAATAAAGATATTTTTGAAAAGTCATTCCCTGCTGATTTTATTGCAGAAGGAGTGGATCAGACAAGAGGATGGTTTTATACCCTTCACACGATTGCAGGAATGCTGTATGATTCAGTGGCTTTCAAAAATGTGATGTCCAACGGTTTAGTCTTGGACAAAAATGGCAATAAAATGTCTAAGCGTTTGGGCAATGCCGTAGATCCTTTCAAGACAATAGGTGAATACGGTGCAGACGCTACGAGATGGTACATGATATCCAACTCTCAGCCTTGGGATAATCTGAAGTTTGATCTCAAAGGTTTGGAAGAAGTGCAGAGAAAGCTTTTCAGTACTCTGTTTAATACCTACTCATTTTTTGCTCTGTATGCAAATATTGACGGTTTTGATATTAATAGTGAGCAGGTTTCTTATCGAGACAGACCGGAAATTGACAGATGGATTATCTCCAGTCTCAATTCTCTGATTCAGGAAGTGAATGACACCATGGATGATTATGAACCGACCAAAGCGGCGAGGGCGGTTCAGGATTTTGTCAATGACCAACTGAGCAATTGGTATGTACGTCTGAGCAGAAGAAGGTTTTGGAAGACAGAAGATTCTCAGGACAAGCTTTCGGCCTATCAGACCCTGCATACCTGTCTGAAAACGATATCTCAACTCATGTCGCCAATAGCACCATTTTACAGTGATTGGCTGTACAGAGCATTGGAACAACAAGAGGGAGGTGATATGTCAGTACACCTGACAAATTTTCCCCAAGCAGATTTTGCACGAATAGACAAAAATCTGGAAAGCAGGATGGAAGCTGCTCAACAAATCTCATCTCTGGTGCTTTCACTCAGAAAAAAAGAGAATATAAAAGTGAGACAGCCTTTGGCAAAAGTACTGATACCTGTAATTAGTCAGGAACAGGAAGAAATGATAAAGGCGGTTCAGAATCTGATATTATCAGAAGTGAATGTGAAGGAGATAGAATTTGTAAAAGATACTTCCGGCATTGTATCCAAAAAAGTGAAGCCAAACTTTAAAGTTTTGGGGAAGAAGCTGGGCAGTAAAATGAAAGAAGCTTCTGCAATTATACAGAACATGACCGCAGAGCAAATCAAATCTTTAGAAACCCAAAATTCGATTGATATTCAGTTGTCAGAAGAAGTATATAATTTACTGCTTGAAGAAGTGGAAGTTTTAACTGAAGATATCGAGGGATGGTTGGTGGCAAGCGAAAAAGGACAGACAGTAGCGCTTGATATTACAATAACCGAAGAGTTGAAAAGTGAGGGCTATGCGAGAGAGTTAATTAATAAAATTCAAACCCAAAGAAAAGAGAATAATTACGAGGTCACGGATAGGATAAGCGTAAGAATTGCTGAGAATAAAGCTGTAAAAAACGCAATCAATTCTTTTAAAGAATATATTTGTACTGAAACGCTTGCTGATGAATTAGAGTTTGTAACTCAAGAAGTTAGCTTTGATGAATACGAATTGAATGATCAAAAAATATTTATGAAAATTAAACGAAAATAAAATGAGTGAACAGAACAGCATAAGATACAGTGATGCAGACTTGGAAGAGTTCAAGGAAATTATCTTGGATAAAATTGCCAAGGCAAAAGAAGAGTTAGATTTTTATCAGGATCAAATCCGTTCTACCGGCCAGGGTGAGCATAATTTCAATAATTTGGAAGACGGTTCTTTGACTCAGGAAAGAGAGAAAATGAATCAGGTAGCTTCCCGTCTGATTAAGCATATTCAGCATCTTGAGAATGCACTAATCAGAATTGAAAACAAGACCTATGGGGTTTGCAGAGTGACCGGAAAGCTGATTCCAAAAGAGAGACTGAGAGTAGTACCTCATGCCACTTTGAGCGTAGAAGCGAAAGAACAGAGAGACAAGAATAAAGAACTGTGAGAAAAACCGGAGCATACGCAGCCCTTATGATGAGTTGCGTGATATTGCTGGATCAGGTGACAAAATTTTGGATAAAACTGTCTTATCCGGAAGGGGGTGGCTTTGATATTCTTGGATTGTCATGGGCTAAGATACAATTTGTCGAAAATGAAGGGATGGCTTTTGGGTGGCTTTTGGGAGGGGATTTGGGAAAATTGATTTTAACCGGATTCAGACTGATAGCAGTGCCTGTCGGAATATATTTTGTCTTCTATTTAATCAAGAGAAACTACCATACCGGATTAATCTTTTGTGTAGGTCTGATTGTAGCGGGTGCTTTTGGCAATTTGATTGACAGTGTTTTTTACGGGGTTATATTTGACCATAGTATGGGGCAGGTGGCCACTCTGTTTCCTGAATCAGGAGGTTACAGTACACTTTTGCGGGGCAGAGTAGTGGACATGTTTTATTTTCCTATGATTCATACTCGATGGCCTGCCTGGATTCCTTTCTTGGGAGGGAATGAACTGTCTTTTTTTCAATACATATTTAACGTAGCAGACTCAGCTATTACAATTGGAGTGGCAACCATTCTGATTTTTCAAAATAAGTTTTTAGCTCAGAAAGCAGATACCAATTAGTACGTTTTGTTTTTAGATAAATATTTATTCGGAGACTTTTGACCGGAAATACCATCTTGAAAATGTCGGGTAAAATAGCGGTAATTAAGAACTTGGTAATTAAAAGAGGCAGCACAATGCTTCAGAAACCAGTAAGTTTAGATTGGGATGTCGGGCAGCATTGGTGTGTAACCGGGCCGACAGGGAGTGGGAAAACTTCTTTTTTAAAAATACTGGCAGGAATAAATTATACTTCCGAGGGGGAAATAAGCTATCCGATTTTGGATAAAATAATAAAAGGATCAGATGCTGATTTGTTTATCAGTGATTTGATTGCATTTGTCCCTCAGGAGATAAAAATTCCCTCATTATACATTGAAGACTTATATTATCAGAGGAGATTTCAGGCTGCCGAGCAGGATGAAATTCCCACAGTAAGAGAAATACTTGAATATGCCGCAGAGCAAAAGAGTGTTGAGATTCTTGAAGCTGCCCGATTAATGAATTTGACCGAAATGCTTGAACAACCTTTTGTACAACTCTCCAACGGACAGACGAGAAGGTTAATGATAGCCATTGCATTAATAAAAAGGCCTGTTTTACTTATTTTGGACAATCCTTATACAGGGCTTGATCAGGGAGCGCGTATCGAACTCAATGATCTTATAAAAAAACTTATCCGTTCAGGCGTACATATTTTTATGGCTGCTCATGCTCATGAATTAAAGACTTTGGATTTTATCACCAATCGACTGGAGTTGGCTCCTGTCATGCGGATTGACGACAGCAATCCTGTACCCAAACTATTTTATGACACTAAAGATTTTTATACCGGTACTGTCATTAAAATGAAAAACATAAAGATTCAATATGGTAAGAAGATTATATTGAACCTAAATGAATGGGAAGTTCGCAGCGGTGAAAAGTGGATAATTAAAGGGAAAAACGGCTCGGGGAAATCTACTCTGTTATCTGTAATTATGGCTGACCACCCTCAGGCTTATTCTAATGAGATATATTTATTCGGAAGTAGGCGGGGAACAGGTGAAAGTATTTGGGAAATAAAAAGGCGTATAGGATATTTCTCGCCGGAGTTATTAAGATTTTATGCTCTGCATCGAAAGGCAGATGAGGTAATTGCTTCCGGTTTCAGTGATATATTAGGCAAAGTGGCGGGCCTGACAGAGGAGCTAAGGCAAAAGGTAATTGATATTGCCAATTGGCTCGGGATAGAGTCTTTATTGGAGTATTCTATGGGAAACTTGTCGTTAGGGCAGCAAAAAATGATTTTTATTGCCCGTGCATTAATAAAGAATCCTGAACTTCTAATCTTGGATGAACCCTTGCAGGGAATGGATGTGGAATGGAGAACACATTTTAAAGCCAGAATTAGTATGATAGCTCAAAATCGTACCATTTTGTATGTCACCCACGATAGTGAAGAGATACCGGATGGAGATTGGGAGTTTCTCTGTTTGTAAAAAATCGGTTTAAGCGTTTGAAGCTTCTTTTCGGATAGACAACAGAGGAATTTCAATGACTTTGGCAGCTTCTCTGGTAAAACTTACGCCCAATAGTTTTCGGAAAAACTTTCTCGGATGCGTGTACATCACCATAATTGAATTTTGAAGAGTAGTGGTATAATCTCTTAGGTTTTCTGCGAGAGTTAGTTCTATTTTAGACGGCTTATACTCAAAAGGTATTCCATCGACTTCTTTCTCTTTAATGTCAACAGAATCAATATTATTGACCATCTGTATGGCACGAGCCGGAGCTTTAAAGAATGTTTCAAGTGATTTTACAGAATCGGTAACGGATAGAAATTCACTTAACTCTACTGCTATTATTAATTCATTAATCTTGACAGGCTTCCAGTGTGGAGGAATTAGAAGAACCGGCCATTTAGAGCTACTGATTACATCAAGGCTGTTTGTGCCCAATACTCTGTCAATTAATCCGGTTATGCCATGAGTACCCATCACAATAAAAATGGTATCTGATTCGGCAGCACGCAATAAGACTTCGTCCACGACTCGCACACCCTTTTGGATTTCTACTGAGACACGGACTTCATTGCCTATATTTAAGAGCTTTTTGGCACTGTCAATCTTCGACTGTAAAGAAAGCCTGATTTCTTCCTGATCTGTTTCTGTCCATACCATAGGGTAGTCACCTGAAGCCATCAGATTAATGACGTGAAAAACTTCTACATCTGCATTACTTTTTTGAGCAATTAATAAAGACTGCTGCAGAGCGATAAATGCATTCTCCGAATGATCAAAAGGAACTAAAATCTGAGCCATAATATTTGTGTGTTTTATCTAAAATAGGAAGAAAAAATTATACAAAATGTGATTTTAATTACCGTAAGAAAAATTCCTGTTCATACTAATCTGATACAATGTCAAAGCTGTTGCTACGCTGACATTATAAGAATCTATATGCTGAATAGGTATTTTATAAAACCGACTTATCTCTTTCTGTAAACTTTTGCTAATCCCAGTGTCTTCTGCCCCCATTACTATAGCTATGGGAATATCCCCCTGAATATCTGAAATATGAAAATCTGTAGAAGTGTGTATTCCTATGACTTCGATTCCATTGAGTTTTAAATCTTTTACGGCGACAGACAGATTGTTTACCCTACAAACCGGAATGTGCAGCAAAGCTCCGGCTGAAGATTTAATCGCATCCATCCGTATAGGAGCGGATTTTTTTTGTGGGATAATTATGCCATGTACGCCCAGCCCGTATGCGGTTCGGCTTATCGCTCCAAGATTTCTCACATCTGTAACACCATCGAGTACAATAAAAAATGGTAGTTCGCCCGAATCTAAAACATAATTTATTAAGTCTTGTAATTCATAATAATTAATAATACTTATAAGAGCAGCTACGCCCTGATGATTCAAGCTTTTGAAGTCTCGACGCAGTTTTTCTTCCGGGACACTCTGAAAATAGATATCTTTTTCTTTGCAAAGGTTTTTAATTTGCTGGATAATATCGCCTTTTGCAGTTCTCGATATTATTACCTTATCAATTCGCTTCTCATTTTCAAGAGCCTCTAAAACCGGCTGCCTCCCAACTACAAAAGTTTCATTCGACATAATTTAATATAAATTGTACACAAGTTATTGAAATTAGATGAAGCTTTTATAATAGTTTAGTGCAGTATATCTTGAAATCAATTATTTAACCGGGCAAAATCGTCTATGACAAAAAAAGTAGAATATAAACTGGGGCATGTACAGGAGACTTTATTGCTTCCGTTGGCATCAAGAGTTGCTGAAACTAAGAAGCGTAACGGTGTTATTTATGATCCAAAATCTTTGGAAGTAGCACGAAAGATAGATTTTAATTATAGAAAAGTGGTTCGGGACATTACAGATTTTGGAGCATTCAGTTTGGCCGTTCGGGCAGTCCGTTTTGATTTTAAGATAAAAGAATTTCTGGAGAAACATCCTCAGGGCAAAGTTTTAACCCTTGGAGCGGGACTTGACACTACTTTTTACAGATGTGACAATGGAGAAGCGATTTGGTACGATCTGGATTTGGAGGACAGTATAGAATTGAGAGAGAAATTAATCCCGATACCAAATGAAAGAGTACACTATCTGAAGAAATCACTTTTTGATATTAGCTGGATTGAGGATATAGGCAGTACAGAAAACGGATTACTGATTATAGTACCGGGAGTTTTGCCTTACCTTCCGGAGGAAGATATAATGAATTTAATCAAAGTAATTGCACCGAGACTGGTCGGGGGAGCAATGTTATTTGATGTAGTGTCAAATTTTGGAGCTCTTTCTGTAGAGCCATTGATTCATGCTGCGGGTATGAAAAATGCACGTTTGCTGTGGAAGATTTTGGATACTAAAGAAATTGAGAAATGGAGTGCACATGTAAAAGTCAGTGCAGAACCTTATTTTAAAGATATTCTTGCATTGAAAAAAGCAAACTTCATAGACCGTCAGTTGATGCGATTTAATGATTGGTTTTCGATATCGCAAATTGTCAGATTAGATTTTATATAATAAGCAATGCTTATAGAAAAATTGCCGGTAATATCTGTTGTCACTGTGGTCTTAAACAGGTATGAAGATATTGGCTATACTCTAAAAAGCGTTTGTGAACAGACCTATGAAAAAGTTGAATATATAGTTATTGACGGACAGTCTAAGGATGGGACGTTAGATATTATTCATCGATACCGGGATTGCATTGATGTGTTGGTGTCTGAAAAAGACGAAGGGATTTATGATGCAATGAATAAAGGGCTAAAATTATCGAAAGGAGATTATGTGGTTTTTCTCAATGGAGGCGATAGTTTTCATCATAAAGCAACTTTGGAGGAGGTAGTCTTTCATTCTGTAATATCAAAACCCCAATGGCCGGATTTGGTTTTTGGAGAATGTTTATTAGTAGATAAAAATAGAAATCCCATAAAGAAGCGGAGCGAGTTTAAAAATCAAACATTTCCCGAGACGTTAGATTATTATTCCTTTCGAGAAGGGACGAATGTGTCTCATCAGGCATTTATAATTCATCGCAAGATTGCAGGGCAATATGATTTGAGATATAAATGGAGCAGTGATGTAGATTGGATGCTTAGAGGAATTAGAGATGCCGAATTCGTGTCGAGATATGACGATATTATTTCTGAATTTGTTGTAGGAGATGCTACCGATAAGCATAAAATATCAACGTTAACAGAGCGATTTTTAGTGATGAGCAGACATTACGGCCTAATAAAGACAATTTATTTTCATTGGCGGATACTTGTTAAAAGATTAAAAGGTCTGCTTTCAAGATAAAGCACTGTTAAACTTAATTTTTATATTTGAGTAATAATTTACGAATGAACATTTCGCATGAACTCATTTTTTAAAATTACTTTTGGTTTCTTGACTGCAATTATAATTTCAATTGCACTCACCTCTTGCAATCAAAATGAAGATTTAGGACCAACAAATGTGGATGTGATAGATAATATTGAGGACAGTACGGTCTTTCAGCTTGAGTTGATTCGGGTATTATTTCCCGCTGTAGAAGTTTGGGAGGAAAGAGGAGCAGCCGAATACAGAAAAGATAGTGCAGTAATTAAAGACAGAACAGGTGAGATTTTACTTTCAAAGTCTTTTTCAATTAATGTAGATATTACCAAAGAGCTTATAGTCGAAGAACAGTTTGAAAATCTCTTGTCTGTGATTACGACAAGTGACAGTATAGACCTTACCGGAATAAAGAAATATGTTTCGCCCTGGAAAGAGATTAAACCTAAGGTGTACAACGTCTATAATAAGAGTGCAATCACTTTGGATGAAACCAACCAATTTCCATCTACTTCAATACAATCTGTGCTGGATTATATTTTTCTTCAAACCAGAACTACGCAGAGTGAATTTGACTGGAATAAATACCTCAAACAGGCGAAGTCTATTCACGAATTTCCCTTTCAGATAAAAGTATCTAAAGTGACACTCAGGATGTCCGGCGAATATATGGATGGACGAAAATTTAAAAAATATATTGTATTTGAAATTTTAACTTAGGCGACACCATCCCTTTATTTAAGTGTGTAATCTCTGTATTTTCTTTAGAATTTTATTCAGCAACTAAATTTATACTTCTTTCGACAAATTCTGTCAGGTCGGAACCTTTAAGCATGCCTTGGGCAAGAAGTGCCAAATCAGTGAGTTGTTTGCTTAGTTTCTTTTGAATCTCCGTGTCTGCATCTAATATTTTCTTGCTAACCGGATGATTAGTATTGACTACGAGATTTATTTTCTCAGGCATTTCTCCGAACAACATAGCATTGCTGCCACCCATTTTACTCATTTCCTGCATCCTCCTCATAAATTCATTGCGAGTGATGGTAACAGGTGCATCATTCGGTGACAAGGCTTTCATTTCCACGATAGTGGTGTCTTTTGTTACCTGTTCTTCAAAAATAGCTTTAAGACTGTCTTGCTGTTCAGGTGATAACACGCTCTCGTAGGAAGTATCTTTTTCAATCAGTTTATCTAATGTATCCGAATCAACTCGTTTAAACTGAGTTTTTTCAAGTTTACTTTCAAGTAATTGCATGAAATGGTTATCAATCATACTGTCCATGATGACCACATCATATTCTTTGTCCTGAGCATTTTTGATATACGCGTGCTGATTTGACTCGGAATTAGTGTAAAGGATAATTGTATTGCCACCCTTGTCCGTCTGATTGTCTTTAATCTTTTCCTGATATTCGACTATAGTGTACAGCTTTTGATCTGTGCTTTTGATTAGGCAAAAATTGTTGGAACGGTCATAAAATTTTTCATCGCTTAACATGCCGTATTTTACAAAAATGCTGATATCTGCCCACTTCTCTTCAAATGATGACCGATCGTTTTTAAAAATTTCAGACAGCTTATCAGAAACTTTTTTGGATATATGCTGATTAATTTTTTTGACATTACCGTCTGACTGCAAATAACTTCTCGAGACGTTTAAAGGGATGTCCGGAGAGTCTATGACACCGTGCAACAGGGTCAGGTATTCCGGCACTATTTCTTCTACATTATCTGTGACGAAAACCTGATTGCTGTACAAATGTATTTTGTCTTTTTGAATTTCATATCCCTGATTTAAAGGAGGGAAGTATAATATACCTGTCAGAGTAAAAGGATAATCTACATTCAGATGAATCCAAAAAAGCGGGTCTTTTGCAAAAGGATACAGCTCTCTGTAAAACTCTAAGTAGTCTTCGTCTTTGAGCGCAGAAGGTGCTTTCATCCATGCCGGTTCGGTAATGTTAATGATATTCGGTTCCGCTGTTTTCCCCTCTTTCTTATCTTCTTCTGAAAGATACTGGTCTCCAAACTGAATTGGGAAAGGTAAAAAACGGCAGTATTTTCTGAGCAAACCTGAAATTCTGGCATCTTCCAAAAACTCCGCAGACTCCTCATTTATATGTAAAATAATAGACGTACCCCGGTCTGTTTTGTCAATTTCTTCGATAGTATATTCAGTGGTGCCGTCACTCTGCCATTTGACTGCAGGAGAATCCTGATAGGATTTGGTATGAATCTCTACGGAATCAGAAACCATGAATGCGGAATAAAATCCTAATCCGAAATGACCAATAATGCTTTTAGCATCATCTATGTCTTTAAACTTGTCGGCAAACTCACTCGCTGAAGAAAATGCAATCTGGTTAATATATTTTTTTACTTCTTCGGCTGTCATTCCGATACCTTTGTCTGTAATAGTTAGAGTTTTGGCATCTTTGTCTATCTCTACCTGGATTGTCAAATCCCCGAGTTCGTCCTTGAATTCTCCTAATTGCGCCAATCCTTTTATTTTTTTTGTGGCATCTGTTGCATTGGAGATTAATTCACGCAGGAAAATTTCGTGATCTGAGTAAAGAAATTTCTTAATAATTGGGAAAATGTTTTCCGTCTGTACACTAATATGACCTCTTTCCATGGATAATTAAATTTTACCTCCATTGACTCAAAGGCTGTGCCATCGGAGACAGAGTGCCATTTTGTCTTTATTTCAACAAGATAGTCTAAGTTTTTACTAAAGAAGTCGTATGAAAATTTAGAAAAAGATTCAATCCATTTCAAAAACAGAGCAGTCTAAACCGGTTTTACTCTTTGTAAATGGAAAATTGTTTTTCGTTGGTCGCGACAATTTGCGGCTTGCCTTTATATAACTGAACTTTCCCGTTGACACAAATCATTTTGTCTTTTAAGTATATCTCAGGTTCGTATGAGAAATTAATTCTGTCTTTGCCAAAAATCACGGTTGTAAAGGGCGAATTTGGAAAGTGTTCGTCAAAATTGAGATAAGTGATGCCTGTTTGAGTGTTTTTGTTGTATCGGGTAGCCACTACTTTTCCGCAAATAGTACAGTCAGCTCCTATAAAATAACTGGCTTGTCTGCTGGGTACATGTCCTAAGTCATATTTAAAACTTGGGGCTTCGGATATCTTAGTCGTGCTGACACTCCATTCACTTAAATCAGATACGGATTCAAATTCTTCCGCATTGGGCATGTTGGGGAAGAAGTTTATTCCTGTCAGGACTTCTATACTGTCGATGGTCACTAATTTCTCTTTAAGATTATAAGTAACCTCTTTTGTGTTTTCAAAAAGGAATGCCAGCGCCTTTGGTTTCTCCGGTTTTAGGTCAACTACAATCTTAAAATTCAGCTCCGGAATACTGAGCCGATATGAACCTTGTTGAGTTTTAGGAAGACTATCTTTTAATATTGGCCCCGTCAATATCAATAAATCACCATATTCTATCACCCATTCTCTTATTTGAGTCTCTAAACTGCTCCAGGCTTCACGATTCAGTTCGGGCGTTTGAGGGCTGATATTGCTGTAGTAATAAGACTCACTCAAAGCCCTTTTGCTCCATCTGAAATCTGCAGAAGGTGCCATATGTCCCCGATCGTAGCCACTGTCCCAATAATCATCCACATCGGCAGTCCCGGTACTGACATTTGGATCAGGTCTGAAGTCATTGGAGCGTGTATTTATACCTGTTATCACATCTTTCGGAATAATGTGCATCACCCAATTGGCTTGTTCATGTTCTTCGTTGTAGCTTAATATCATGGCCGAGTGAGTTACGATTTCATATTCTTTTGGGTCCTCCGGAATGTATTGGGAGAGAGATTCTCTGATTTTTTGAAGTTTTAGCTCCTCTAATTCTTCCTGTATTTTTTCTAATTCTTCCAGCTGACTTTTGAGCTTGTCCTGTTTGGATTCAATAAGTTCGTCCGTAGCTGATTGTGCCCAGACAGATACCGGAACAAGCATATAAAAAACAAAAGTAAAAAAAGCGCTTAACTTCACAGATTTCAAGTTTTGAATGCAAATATGAATTGTGTACCAAGATAGTAAAATCATTTTTGACTGAGTGATACGTGTATCAATATTATGATGTGTGTGTCTGCCTGAAAGACTTTAGCGGTGTTGTCATTAATACTATGTTTTAACATTTATCAAAACTTATTTACTCTCAGGGAACAGAGTTTCGGTAATTAACTTTTAAATTTACTATTCTCTATACAAACAGAACAATATCAAAAAGAAAACATGCTGAAAATAGGAATAGGTAAAGGTGATATCACCGGGTATAAAAGGGGAGTTGGGATGTTGGGCTACGGATTGGCTACTCAGGTCATGCTCGATATAGAAACGCCGTTGTATGCCAGAGCTTTTGTATTTTACGATACTTCAGCTGAAAAGCGAGTAACCTTTGTCAATACAGAACTTTGTATGATAAATCCATCTTTAAAAGACGGAGTTTTAAACAAGTTAAATCGATTGCATCCCGAATGGAATTATACCCATGAAAACTTTATGCTGACAGCGCAGCATACACATACCGGTCCGAGCGGATATTCTCTGCATCCGCTGTACAGTATCAGTTCACCGGGATTTGTAAAGGAGATCTATGATAAAGTCGTCGATGGAATTATTGAGGCTGTTGTACAGGCAGAACAGAATAAAGCTCCTGGGAAAATACAGGTGGGAGAGGGTAGTTTTGAGCCGGAAGTTTCAATTAGTTATAACAGATCTATTGCTGCCTATAATTTAAATCCGGAGGTAGAACAGAAGATATCTTTTGCCAATCGGCATCTTGCAGCGGACAAGCGTATGACCCTGTTTCAAATTACAGATGAAAACGGCAATCCGAGAGGGTCAATTAATTGGTTTGCGGTGCATACTACAAATTTACCCAATAATTGGTCGAAGATATGCTCGGATAACAAAGGCTTTGCGGCGGATGAGCTGGAAAAATCTTTTCAGGAGGAAAACAAAGACTATATATCTGCTTTTGCGCAGGGAGCGTGCGGCGATGTGTCTGCAAGAGTAAAATATAACTCAAAACTTCATAGGCAAAGAGGCTACTGGGAAGGTCCTTTTGAAGATGATTTAAAAAGTTCTAAATACAATGGAAATATACAGTATAAAAAAGCCAAAGAAATAATCGGAAATATTGATACATCAGAAGACTTGGGTGCGTCTGGAGTAGATGCACAGTTATTATACACAGATTTTGGAAAAATTGATATCTCTCCGGAGTTTACAGGAGGGAAAGAGGGATGTGTCACCAGTCCTTCGTGCATGGGAGTGGCTTTTTTAACGGGTTCGATAATGGATGGACCGGGCATGCCTGAACTGTTGGGCAAAGGAGCCTGGGTGCTTTCCAAAATTATTACTAAATCAAGAGAACTGCTCAGCCGGGGTGAGAAAAAAGAGTATGTAGATCGTATGATTCGGGCACAGGGAAGAAAAGCCGTCATGTTGGAAACCGGAAAGAATTTGGTGATGGGAACCCGACCAAAGAAAATGCTGCTTCCTGATTTTTCAGATGAACTGATTAGAAATCTAAAACATTTTGACAGAATAGGAATATATGACCAGATAACATTAAGTCCTCAGGTACTCCCGGTGCATGCCATGCGGGTAGGAGCTGTTTTGATTTTGGGAATTCCTTTTGAAATTACCACTATTGCCAGTAAAAGATTAGTAGAAACAATAAGAGAAAGAGTTGCGGGTAAAGGTATAGCGCACGTAATTCTGGCCCCTTATGCCAATGCGTACAATGGATACATTACGACTTACGAAGAATATCAACTTCAAATGTATGAAGGGGGACATTGTGTGTTTGGGCAGTGGTCTTTAAATGCACTTCAGGAAAAATCCGCTAAAGTTGTTGATGAACTGATGAAATCTGTGTCCCAAAGGCAATCTTTAATTGAGGATCAGCCGGATGTGTTTTCAGATGATTTAGCGGAAGCATTTGCACATTTTGACAGCCATTATTATAAAGGTATTCTCAAAAAAGAAGCGAAACAAGAAAAGATTCGACTTCGGATTGAAGCCCGAAAAAACAGAAGGGGAGCATCGTATTAATTAAACTAAAAAAGGCTATCCCATTCAGAATAGCCTTTCTACTAAAAATGTTTTATTTACAGGTTTAAAGCTGCATTTATTTTTCTGACCGCATCTGCCGCAGCGTTAAACTTAGATTTCTCATCTTCGCTAAGCTCAATTTCAACAATCTTTTCTACTCCGTTTCTGCCAATAATTACCGGCACCCCAATAGAGATATCACTTAGTCCGTATTCTCCTTCCAGCAAGACCGAACAAGGAATCATTTTTTTCTGATCGCATGCAATGGCCTGAACGATTGACGATACTGCTGCTCCCGGTGCGTACCAGGCAGAAGTTCCCAAAAGTTTAGTCAGAGTAGCACCGCCGACTCTGGTTTCCTGTTCCACGTAAGCCATTTGTTCTTCGTTGATGAAATCAGCGACCGGTATCCCGTTTCTGGTAGCTTTGGATAGTAAAGGCACCATGCCGGTATCGGAGTGCGCTGCAATAACCATTCCGTCCACGTCAGAGATAGGACATTCCAGGGCCTCTGCTAATCTGTATTTAAAACGGGCAGAATCCAAAGCCCCACCCATACCTATAATTCTATTTTTAGGTAGCCCTGAAGTTTTATGTGTCAGATAAGCCATAGTGTCCATCGGGTTACTCACCACAATAACTATAATGTTTGGAGAGTGATTAACCAATTGCTCTACCACAGACCTGACGATTTTTGCATTTGTACCTACAAGTTCTTCACGGGTCATTCCCGGTTTACGCGGAATCCCGGAAGTAATTACAGCGATATCGCTTCCTTCGGTTTTTGAATAATCATTTGTAGAACCAATAATTCTGGTGTCAAAACCATTAAGAGAAGCTGTTTGCATCAAGTCCATAGCTTTCCCCTCGGCTACACCTTCTTTAATGTCCAACAATACAACTTCTGATACAAAATTTTTGATTGCAATGTATTCTGCACAACTGGCACCGACTGCACCGGCACCTACTACAGTGACTTTCATAATATATGTTTTTTTGTTAGTAAAAGATGTCGCAAAGTTAATACTTAAAAATTATATAAAGGGCTAAAAGCTTGATTAAGATTCAGGCACAATGCAGACATTAAGCGGTTTTGTAGTGGAGTGAAAAGCGCTGTTCTCCTATCATTATTTCGGAGTCAAAGTGTTTTGATTAAACAGGGTTAGAACTACCTGCTTTCTCCAACAGCAAATCCGCGTGATATCTTGCGGCCACATCCGGATGTGCTCTGAGGCGGGCTTTCAAAATATTCTCTCCGAAGGTGCCGGAGATCTTGTTTAAAGGATCTTGAGTAACTCCGCGAGCTTTTTTCGCAAGTTCTTTAGAAAGACTTAATTGCGAAACTGTGGAATCTAATGCCGGGTTAAAGAAAAAAGGAATAGAAAGACGTGAATCACCTTGCTTAGGAGATTCTACCCTGTGTGTAGTGGCTTTAAGGTATCCGTTGGTAGCATACTCCATTAGTTCACCAATATTAACGATAAATGCATTCTTCATGGGTGCCACATCTATCCATTTATCCCGATAAAGTACCTGGAGACCGCCCTTATTAGGCTCAATCATAAGCAGAGTCATGATTCCCGGGTCTTTGTGAGCTCCGACTCCTTGCCCGCGCTCGGCACGTCCGGGATATTTTACAATCTTTATTAGAGGATAAGGGTTTGAAGAAAAAGCAGAGTCAAAAATATTTTCAGGGTTTTCTAAAGCCAAAGCCCAGGACCTCATCAGTTTTAAGCCCAAAGCACTGCATCTTTTTTGCCAGTCTAAAAATACTGTTTTCAGGTTAGGTTGATTCTTAGGCCAAAGATTGGGGCCTTCTAATCGGATATAATCCGGCAACTTTTTCCCGGTTCTGACATCCTGTTCGGGTCCGAAATCAATCTGTTCGCGCCAGTCTGTTTTTCCTTGGGTATATTCGCCTCCCATTCGGGTATAACCTCTGAAATGAGGACTCCTAAGCATTTCCACTTCCATCTTTCTTTCAAGGGGGAGTGCAAAGAATGCTCTTGCTTCACTAAAAATGGCGTCTATAACTTTATTTGGAATACCGTGTCCGGTCAGGTAAAAGAAACCAACCTTATGAGTTGCTTCAAGGAGTTGATCTCTAAATTCCTGAGCAGTCTCTTCCCCCTGATCTAAAAGGGAAATATCTAAAACTGGAAGGGATTTTAGCATCTTACGTTTTGATTAATAGACAACTAAGCTAACAGATTTTTTCATGAGATGTCCCTAAAGTGAAAAAATGTCACATTCTTTTCAAATTCTTGCAAAAATTGCAGTGGGTACCACAAGTATGCCATGACAAATTGACCTCAAAGGGGATTGGCATATATTATGCTCAAGAGTAAACAGAATTTTTTAAACATTAAATTCAATTGAAATTATGGCAAAAAAGAAGTTAAACATCCAACCGCTGGCGGACAGGGTTGTGATTCAGCCAGCAGAAGCTGAACAGACTACTAAGTCGGGCATTATTATTCCCGACACTGCAAAAGAAAAACCTCAAAAAGGAACTGTATTGGCAGTTGGTCCCGGAAAAAAGGACGAACCTATAACTGTAAAAGTAGGTGATGTGGTCTTGTATGGTAAATACAGCGGAACTGAAATTAACATTGAAGGAGAGGATTATCTGATGATGAGAGAGTCTGATATTTTAGCGATTATATAATTTTAAAACGACTTAAGAAATGGCACATAAATTAATTAATTACTCTGGGGATTCCAGAGACAAGCTTAAAGCAGGAGTAGATGCTTTGGCAGATGCAGTGAAAGTAACGTTAGGACCTAAAGGGCGAAACGTAATTATAGAAAAAAAGTTTGGAGCCCCTCAAATTACAAAAGACGGAGTTTCGGTTGCAAAGGAAATCGAATTGGAAGACCCGTTTGAAAATATGGGTGCTCAACTTGTTAAAGATGTAGCTTCTAAAACCAACGACGTAGCAGGTGATGGTACCACTACCGCAACGGTTTTGGCACAGGCGATAATAGCTCCGGGCCTCAAAAGTATAGTTGCGGGTGCTAATCCAATGGACCTGAAAAGAGGTATTGACAAAGCTGTTTCAAAAGTGGTGGAAGAGTTAAAGAAAACTTCTACCGTGGTAGGAAGTGATTACAATAAGATTACTCAGGTGGCCACAATTTCCGCAAATAACGATGAAGCTATCGGACAGCTCATAGCTCAGGCTATGGAAAAAGTTTCTACAGAAGGAGTCATCACCGTAGAGGAGGCGAAAGGTACGGAAACTGAAATGAAAGTAGTAGAGGGTATGCAATTTGACAGAGGTTACCTTTCTCCGTATTTTGTGACAAATACCGAGAAAATGGAAGCTGAGTTGGAGAAACCGTACATCTTGTTGTATGACAAGAAAGTTTCTACCATGCAGTCCTTGCTTCCAATTTTGGAAAAAGTTGTTCAGACCGGTCGTCCTCTTTTAATCATTGCAGAAGATGTAGAAAGTGAAGCATTGGCCACTTTAGTGGTAAACAGGCTGAGAGGATCGTTGAAAATTGCAGCAGTGAAGGCACCGGGTTTTGGTGACAGAAGAAAAGCTATGCTTCAGGATATTGCTATTCTGAC
Source organism: uncultured Chitinophagales bacterium (assembly GCA_964653095.1). Taxonomy (GTDB): domain Bacteria; phylum Bacteroidota; class Bacteroidia; order Chitinophagales; family JADIYW01; genus JAMLHH01. The sequence continues at coordinate 58,100 of CAZZEH010000014.1, read as the reverse complement.
AGGCGGACAGGTCATTTCTGAAGAATTGGGCTACAAACTGGAAGATACACAGTTGAGCCAGTTGGGTGTGGCTGAAAATGTCACCATAGATAAGGACAATACCATAATAGTGGACGGAGAAGGTGAAAAATCTGCCATCGAAGGAAGAATTAATGAAATTAAAGCTCAGATAGACACGACCACTTCTGACTACGATCGTGAAAAACTTCAGGAGAGACTGGCAAAATTGAGTGGTGGAGTAGCTGTGCTGTATGTGGGTGCGCCTACCGAAGTGGAAATGAAGGAGAAAAAAGACCGAGTGGATGATGCTTTACATGCAACCCGCGCGGCTGTGGAAGAAGGCATTATTCCGGGTGGGGGCGTAGCTTTGATTCGCGCAATCCCGGCTCTTGACAAACTGAAAGGAGATAATGAGGATGAGCAAACCGGTATAGATATTATCAAGATTGCTTTGGAATCACCCCTTCGTCAAATTGCTGAGAATGCAGGAGTTGAAGGCTCTATAGTAGTTTTCAAAGTGAAAGAAGGCAAAAAAGACTTTGGCTTTAATGCTCGCACGGAAGTATATGAAAACTTACTCAAAGCCGGTGTGATTGACCCGACAAAAGTAACTCGCGTAGCTTTGGAAAATGCAGCATCTATTGCAAGCATGATACTGACTACCGAGTGTGCTATTGTGGAAGCACCGGAGGAAAGTCCAATGCCTTCAATGGGCGGCGGAATGCCCGGAGGAATGGGCGGTATGATGTAATTAAATTCATTCAGCATTATATCAACGGCTCTTGCTTTACGGTAAGAGCCGTTTTTTATTTACAAAAATCCTTCCTTTAAAATTGCGGAGTCTAATCACTGCTTATACCGTTTGGACAAACAACATGGCCAATTTCGATTTTATCTCGTTGTTCTATTTGTTTGTAACCACGGCATAATACCAAAATAAGGTTTCGCTTTATCGGTCTATTTTGAATTTCAAATTGGTATTATTTGTACTTTCTCTCTTTTTTATGCGTTATAAAACCAACGAAAGAATAAAAGAACGAAAGGCGGTAAGTACTTCTCTTTTCAATTTTAAATATCCTTTCAGATGTCGTTTTATGGCGTAAAAATTGTTATCTTTTCTGTAAAAATAAATGCGTATGTCAGATGTAAAAATATTGTGGGCAGATGATGAAATTGAGATGCTCAAACCTCAAATTATGTTTTTGGAGCAAAAAGGTTATCAGGTAGATCCGGTTTCAAATGGGATTGATGCAGTGGACAAATTTGGACAAAATGCCTATGATATTGTTTTTTTAGATGAGTCTATGCCGGGGATTTCAGGCTTGGAAACTCTGTCCAGAATCAAAAAGATTCATCCCAATACGCCCGTGGTGCTGATTACCAAGAATGAAGAAGAAGACTTAATGGAGGAAGCCATAGGTTCACAAATCAGCGATTATCTGATTAAGCCCGTAAAATCCCAGCAGATATTACTTTCTCTCAAAAAACTGATTGATAATAAAAGATTAGTCTCTGAAAAAACTGGGGATACATATAGGCAGGAGTTTCAGAATATTATGATGCAGATTAACAATCAGATGACGCATCAGGAATGGGCGGATTTGTACCGTCAGCTTATTTTTTGGGAACTTCAGTTGGACAAAACCGACAATCAGCAAATGCACGAGATTCTGAACATGCAGAAAGCAGAAGCCAATAAAGAATTTTTTAAGTTTATCAGTAAGAATTATTTAAACTGGATTCAGGCAAAATCTCAAGATGCACCTACTATGTCACATACCCTCTTTCGGGACAAAATATCTCAATATCTTGAGGATGAGGTGCCTACATTTTTTCTGCTGATTGATAATCTCAGGTATGATCAGTTCAAAAGAATAGAAGTATTTTTCAGCAACATATTTAAAAAGGTAAAAGAAGATCACATATATTCTATTTTGCCTACCACCACACAGTATAGTCGGAATGCCATTTTTTCGGGAATGACACCTTTGGAGATTTTCAAAAATTATCCGGACAGATGGTATTTTGACGATGATGAGGAATCCAAGAATTTGAGTGAAGAGTTTTTTCTGGAAAGACAACTGAAGAACCTCGGCTGCGATGAAAAATTTTCTTACACCAAAGTTACGACCAATAAAACCGGAAAAGAATTGGAAGATAATATTCTGAATCTCGCCAATCTGAAATTTAATGCGATTGTATATAATTTCGTGGATATGCTGTCGCATGCCCGGACTGAAATGGAAGTGCTAAAAGAACTTGCCAGCGATGAAGCAGCATACCGCTCTTTGACAGCCTCCTGGTTTGATCATTCGCCTTTACATAATGCTCTGCAGAAACTAAAAGACCGAAAGGTGCGTATAATTGTGGCTACAGACCACGGGAGTATTCGCGTGAGCTCACATTCCAAAGTGATTGGAGATAAAAATACAACGACCAATTTGAGGTATAAAACAGGAAAAAGCCTGGATTTTAACTCGAAAGATGTGCTGGAGTTTAGAAGACCTGCGGATGCGATGCTGCCTCAGAATCATATCAGCAGTTCATATATCTTTGCTAAAGAAGATTTTTATCTCTGCTACCCGAAAAACTATAATTACTACGTCAATTATTTTAGAAACACCTTTCAGCATGGCGGAATATCTTTAGAGGAAATAATTGTTCCCTTTGCGGTGTTTGAAACAAAGTAAAATTGAATTTATAAATTTTTAAATAAATACATTATGAAATTAAATTATTTATCAAAGCTTGAAAAGAATGAGCAGGAGTTACTGAGAAAAATTCCTGCATTAGTGACTATTTTAGTAGGTTCGGCAGACGGAAATCTGGACGGTCAGGAAGAACGTATAGGAAGACTTTCTACTGAGTTTAGAAAACAAAACGGAGAAAAACTTGTGCAGGATTATTTTGCCTGGGTCACAGAAGATTATGACGAGGTTTTTGATTCGGAATGGGTAAGATTTAAAAATTTGAATACAAAAGAGCGCACACAAAAAGTCTCAGATGAAATTGCTTTGGTAAATCACATTTTGCCTAAGATAGAGAAAAAATATGCGCATGCGCTGACGGTTAGCTGGCGGGGACTTGCCACTGCAGTAGCAAGAGCCTCGGGAGGAATATTGGGTACTATGTCTGTGTCTTCGGAAGAGCAGGATGTGATGGGACTCAATATGATTATAACGGAATGACCGGGTGCGAAAAGGAGAAGAAAAGATATACGGGCAGGTCCCAAAAGAACTGACTGACGTAGCCCGTGTAGTCAGGCTGATGGACAGCTCCATTAAAATTCCATTTTCAAGCAGGACTATTGGAGTAGAACCTCTGATTGGGCTGATACCTGTTGTGGGAGACTCGGTTGGATTTATTGTAGAAATGGTAGTGATGGTGATTTTGCTCCGAAATAACGGGAGTGGGAAGGTGGCCGCAAAGATGGGACTGAATATTTTAGTGGATATTATTCTATCCGTTATTCCCGTTTTGGGCAATGTGCTGGACTTCTTTGTGAAAACGAATCAGAGAAATTTAACCTTAGCAGTAGAGCATTTTCAATACGGGAAAAATCAGGGAAGTGCATGGACGGTAATTTTACCGATTATATTGGGTTTGGTACTCTTTTTTGTTCTCAGCATAATCGGTCTGATAATGATAATATATTATTTGATTTCTCTTTTTTGACCTGAAATAAAAGGGGAGAGCCTGAGGCTCTCCCTGACTCTTTGAGCAGACTATCTTTAATAATCGTCGTCTGCGATGTTTTCTATTTCGTCCATATTGTCTTCCAGACTATCATCCCGTCCGTCATAATCAGATTCAATTTCCAAATCATCGTCCGATTCAAATTCATCCTCGAAATCATCTAAATCAACATTATCCACCATATTTCTTAACTGGATACTGACTTTGACTAAATAAGAGATTTCTTCAGTTTCAATAGGAACGGCAGAAACCGTTTCTCCTTTTGCATTTTTAAACTTAATAATAGCTCTTTGATAGCCGTGAGGATACTTCTCTGCCAATAATTGTAAAACCTCTTCAGGTACATTTTTGTAATCTACAATCATTTTTTTCTTTGCCATAGATGCGATTTCAGTTGTGCGGATAAATGTAGTCTGAAAAAACTGAATTTACCAAACAGAAAACTGATTTTTTTTTAATTTAATTTTCTCTTTTGAATTTCTTTTAATTGCAAAAGCTTTTGTGGAGGTATTGTTAACTTTCATCTACTGCAGATTATTCGGTTACTACTTATTTTATGATTGGAATTTTTAAAAAATACGATTTTAAAACAAGGACATAATCATTACCTTTGCCACCTGAAATGAGATACTATATAATTACTTTAACTGTTTTGCTCTTTACTTTTTCCTGTAAAAAAAATGTAAATATGTACGGGGTGGACTGTAGTGAAAATAAAACGCAGGCTGTTCGGGAAGAAACAGATTCAATAGCAAGATATTTAGACATAAGGAATGCACACGGAGCCGATATTCGGGCCGAATTGCATGCCAACGGATTTTATTATGTGATAGAGACAGAAGGAGAAGGAGCCGGGCGACCTATGACCTGTTCGGCGATCAATGTCGATTATATCGGCAGAAGGTTTGGCGACCCGTTGTTTTCTAGCATTCCTTCTATTGAAGGTACTGTTTTTGATCAGGGAGAAGATGTGACTTTCAATCTGTATAATACAATAGCGGGCTGGCAACAGGCTTTGCCGATGATAGGGCAGGGAGGGAAAATACATCTTTATTTTCCGCCTTCATTGGCATACGGAGATAAAGAAAGTGGTTCTGTCAAGCCAAATACTTACCTGTATTTTGAAATTACACTCCACGCTTTTAACTGAGAGAGCTTTTTAATTTTGTCAGATGTCATTTCTTTAGTGAGTAGTTGTACTTCTGTGCAGCTGGGGGTAAATTTGTTTGCCTATTGTGTGTATTCACTCCAAAGTTCTGAATTATTTATCCTGACACCACCTAAAAATTGGTTACCGCAATTAGCACATTTATATAGCTGAACACCGTTTATTTTACCGTTTTTCTTGGTAAAACTCCTACCGCAATAAAAGCACTTCTTTATTCATAACCTTTAATTGAGCTCTAAGCTAATAATAGCAATGGTTACAGAACTTTTTAGCCTAAAAAATGTCCATTAGGCCCTATATTATCTTAGGTGATTATGCAAAGCTCGGTAAAGCCTCATACAAAAATAGGCTGTCTGATAAGGCAGCCTATTTTGTGCGTATAAAGCGCGTACTTTTATTTTAATCTTTTGATTTCGTCAAACATTTCAAGCCTTGCATAGATTTCTTTAAGTACGATTTTGACGTTCTCGTTATTTGAGTCAATTGCATGTGCTTTTTCAAGCAGAGGAATCATTTTATCCTTGAAAATATTATCACGCTCCTGTTTGAGCAGGTTATATTTTTTGGTATCATTCTCATTATTCATTTTTTCGATAATCTCGTTAGCCTGATTGTTATAGATACCGGCGATATTGATATAAGCCTCTACGTAGTCCGGGTCTGCCTTGATGGCCTTATTGTACATTTCTAATGCAGATTCGGAGTTTCCGTTTTTATCCTGAATATTACCTAATGCTAAGTAAAGAGAAGGATTACTCGGGTCTATTTTCAATGCCTGCTGAAGTTTGCCTTCCAATTTATCCAACTCTCCTTTTTTGAGATAGAAGTTTATTTCATGAAATAAGATGTCTCCGTCTCCCGGGAATTTTGTTCTTGCGGTATTCAGAGTTTTTTCATATTTGCTGTCTTCTCCGTTTTGTTGATAGACGCTTATCAGTACATTATAGACATCCGGTCTGTCTGTGTTAAGGCTGAGAAGTTTTTCACCGGCTTTTTGAGCCTGATCCAGTCTTTGAGTGTTGTAAGATGAAAGAAGTACTACGTAATAAGCATTGGTATCCGGCGTGTCTGATAGATTGTTTTCGTATAAAAACTCACTGATTCTCAATGCCTCATTAAATTTTGAATACGCACCTTCCCAATCGTTTTTACTGTATGAGCCTATCCCTTCATTGTAGAAATACGCTCCGACAGAGTGTAATCCGTCTTTTACACTCGCTTTCTTTTTGGGCTTCTCTTCTAATTCAAAAGCTTTTAGATAGGCTTCTTTTGCCAAAGACAAAGCATTTGGAGACGAAGAGTAGAGCGCCTGATCCATATCTTTAGATTCATATATGGTTCTGTACACATCTCCCTTGACAAACCAGGCTTTTGCCCAATTTGCCATACTTTCATCACTAAAAGCCTGATCAATATTTTCTTTTGCCTTATAAACTTCTCCGTTCATCAGGTTGTATTCCGCAGTGTTTACCTTCCCCTTTTGAGCAAAAGCCCAGCCCAGAGTAAGAGATGATACAATTGTAAGTGTCAGTAATTTCTTCATGATTGTAAATTGTTTAGCACATGATTTTCAAAAATCATTCCATAAATTAAGAATTGTCTTTGTCGTCGGTATTTTCGTTGTTATTGGAATCGTTTTCAGGTGTATCGTTACCGTTTTCTTCCTCTTCCCCGTTTACGCCATTTTCCTCCTCCTCTTCGTCCTCATTTTTCTCAACTTTTGAAACTGCCGCAATGGTATCGTCGTTTTTCAGATTTATCAGAGTCACGCCCTGAGTATTTCTGCCCATCACACGCAATTCGCTTAGGTTGAATCTAATCGTAATGCCGGATTTATTGATAATCATCAGATCATCCTCATCGGTAACGGCTGTAATAGAAATCAGCTTACCTGTTTTTTCGGTAGTTTTTAGGGTTATTACACCTTTGCCACCTCTGTTTGTAATTCTGTACACCGCTTCTCCGGTCTCAGGATCGTCCAAATAAGTTCTTTTCCCAAACCCATTTTCAGAGACTACCATAATCTCCGGAATGACTTCCTGAGTTCTGTCCACACAAATCATTCCTATCACTTTGTCGTCCTTACCCCGCAATGTAATACCTTTCACGCCCATTCCTGTACGACCAATAGGGCGGGCATTTTTTTCATTAAATCTTACGGCATATCCATAAGATGAAGCTAAAATGATGTCACACTCTCCGTTAGTCAGTTCTGCAGCGAGTAATTCGTCTCCTTCCCGTACATTAATAGCAATCACACCATTAGAGCGCGGTCTGGAATATTCACGGACAGGTGTTTTCTTAACGGTTCCTCCGGTAGTCGCCATCACAACGAAGTGTGTGTCTAAAAACTCTTCATCCTTTAAGTCTATTATATTTATATAGGCTTTGACTTTGTCATTTTGAGGCAGGTTTAGAAGATTTTGTATTGGTCGTCCTTTAGAAGTTTTATTTCCTTCGGGAATTTCATATACTTTTAACCAATAGCATTTACCTAATTCAGTAAAAAGCAAGAGATAGTTATGTGTCGATGCTACGAACAAGTGTTCTATAAAATCGGAATCTCTTGTTTTACCTCCAAATGAACCTTTACCGCCACGTCCTTGTACTTTGTACTCTTCCAGACTGGTACGCTTGATATAACCGAGATGAGAAATAGTAACGACGACTTCCTCATTAGGTATGAGGTCCTCCATCGAAATATTGTCTCCGTGAGGTATGATGTCGGAACGCCTTTCGTCTCCGTATCTTTTCTTGATTTCGAGAGTTTCTTCTTTAATTATATTGTACTGAAGTTCCGGGTTGGACAGAATATCTTCTAATTGCTGAATGGTCTTCATGATATCCTCATATTCCTGGCGTATTTTATCCAGTTCCATTCCGGTGAGCCGGGCTAATCTTAGGTCCAAAATAGCCTGGGCCTGAACCTCTGAGAGTTCAAACTCTTTTATCAGACCTTCTTTGGCCTGTTGAGGATTAGAGGAGTGTCTGATAATAGCAATAGCCTTATCCAAATCATCCTGTGTGCCGATTACACGCATAAAACCTTCAAGAATATGCGCTCTTTCTTTTGCTTTTTTGAGTTCAAACTCTGTTCTTCGGATGACTACTTCGTGTCTAAACTCTACGAAATACCGGATTAAATCTTTTAAATTTAGAACTTCCGGGCGTCCGTTTACCAGAGCAATATTATTGATACCGTATGAGGACTGTAGTGCGGTATATAGGTATAAGTTGTTTAGAACCACATTTGGAATAGCATCTCTTTTGAGGTCATACACGATTCGCATACCTTGCCTGTCAGACTCATCCCGAATGTCTGCAATACCATCAATCTTTTTGTCGTTGATTAAATCTGCTGTTTTTTGTATCAGATTGGCTTTGTTTACCTGATAAGGAATCTCTGTCACTATAATCTGTGTCCTGCCACTCTTTTCGTCTTCTTCTATGGTAGCTTTTGCCCTGACTCTTACACGACCTTTTCCGGTATGATAGGCTTCTACTACTCCTTCAAGCCCGTAGATCGTACCTCCGGTAGGAAAATCAGGAGCTTTTACATACTCCATTAATTCTTCTATGGTGATATCCTTGTTGTCGATGTATGCGATAATTCCGTCTGAAACCTCCGAAAGGTTATGCGGCATCATATTGGTTGCCATACCTACCGCAATACCCGTAGCACCATTTACTAAGAGCTGAGGTACTTTGGACGGAAGTACAGTAGGCTCTTCCAAAGAGTCGTCGAAGTTTAATTGAAAATCAACCGTTTCTTTGTCCAGGTCTCCAAGCATTTCTTCGGCAATTTTTCTCAGCCTTGCTTCAGTATATCTCATGGCTGCCGGACTGTCGCCATCCACAGAGCCATAGTTTCCCTGACCGTCCACGAGCATATAGCGAAGTGACCATTCCTGAGCCATTCTGACCATAGTGTCATAAACAGATGAGTCTCCGTGAGGGTGGTATTTACCCAAAACTTCCCCCACAATACGGGCAGATTTCTTATATGGTCGGTTGGAATAAACTCCTAATTCCTGCATGCCGTACAAAACTCTTCTGTGTACGGGTTTCAATCCGTCTCTTACATCCGGCAGTGCTCTGGAAACTATAACCGACATAGAATAATCTATGTATGCGGTTTTCATTTCCTCTTCTATATTAATCTGTATAATTTTAGGAACGTGACTTTCTTCTTCAGCCATAATTTTTTATGAATTTAATAACGTACAAAAATAGCAAAAAAACACCTCTTAACCGACTGAAAGATTTCCACAATCGGATTAGCTGTGTATGAATTTTAAATTAAGTTTAAAAGGGTTTCAAAAACGTAAAACAATGTCTCAGGCAGATTTATAATAAACTACAGAAAACCAAAGCGGGAGTACCATATAGCTCAGGTCCACATTAGTAATCCTCATGGTTAGGTGTGTAATGACAATAAATGCGACAGCAATAACTGTAAATATTTTATCATATTTTTTTGTGAAAAAAGCAATTACAAAAACCAACTGGGCTAAAAAACCGAGGTAATACTGAATGTTGGTAAGGTAGGGGACGGATATTAAAAACTGTATAAATTTGGTCTGCCAGTTATCCGGTGCCATCACCTGCAAATCAATGTGCTGCATGAGCAGGATGTTGGTCATTTCATTTTTTGCAAAAAGTCCGCCAAAGTATATCTTGGCAAAAGCCGAGTTGACCATTACAAATACTGCAAAATATCGGGCAAACTCCCACAATCTTACCCATTTGTCTCCTCTGAAGCCAAAAGGCAGAACTGTGATAAAAATACAGAGTGCAGTTTTGGAATGTGAGCCGCTGTATGCTTCTACAGTCATGGTATGGAAAAAGAATAAAATCAGGAAAAGCCAGGTGACAGCGACTTTATCCTTTCTGATAAAGCCAATTCCTGCCAATCCAAAAACAATGATGTCAAAAATTAAACCTAAAGTGGGGTTGTTAATCAGCATTTCGGGGATGCCGGTGGCCAGTGCCAGCCAAAAAGTATTGTCCACCTCGGGATCCATAATTGGTGAAAGGGATAGTGCGGTAATAGTTTTGCCGATATACACACGGTAAAGCATCAAAAGTATAAGACCGCCAAAAACCAATTTTCCGATAAATTCGGAATCTTTGGGCCTATCTTCTGTAGTCCAGTATGACAGTCTCTTTGCCTGTTGGAACCAGTCGTTGATTTTCATATTGATAATATTTACGGCTTATATTTAAGGTACTTACATTCTGATTGGTTTGAGTGCCTATATAATTTGCAATCCAATTTGGATATGTCGCCAATTGCTCGTCAGTCGGAACCAGCCTGTTATAAATAAGATGTTCAAATTCGGTTTCTGGTGTACCAAATCGCTTTTTCCACGCGGTGCCTGCCCAATTGCCGCGTGTGTGCTGTCTTTCATAGAACTTTACGGTGCGTACAATTGTACTTTCATTCCAATCGGGGAGTCGGGTATAATCCAATAATTTCCCGTTCACTAAAATTTCAGTCTGAGAGACTTCCCCGGGTTCAACAAACGGAAAAGCATACATCTGAAATGGGAAGAAAGGGAAATTGAGAATCCCTTTGTACATAAAAAAAGCTTGCCCGAAAATGAAGAGCATTACTCCGAAAAAAAGTCCTTTAGAAGTTGCCCAGAGCTTAGTGAAATAATTCTCCCTCATAATTAAAATAAGGCTTTGATGAAACTGTACGTAATATACGAAACAATAATGAATTTGAGTCCTAAACCTATGATAAAGCCTAAAAACGAACCGAAGCCCGATTGCAGTGCCCGATTGAAACTTTGACCGGCGATAAGCTCCCCTGTAACTGCTCCGACGACCGGTCCCAAAATTACTGAAAAAAGCCCCACAAAAGGTGTCAGCAGGAAGACCCCGAAGAACATTCCGATAAAACTTCCTCTGACTCCCGCCTTTGTACCGCCAAATTTGTGTGTACCCCAAACTGCCACAATATTATCTAAAACTGTCGAGAGGATACTGATGACTCCCACGATAATCAGGAAAGTCCAGGAAAATGAAACTTTATTTATACTGAAATGAAGCAGTAAGAGGGATAAAAAAGCTATGGGAGGACCCGGAAACGGGGGCAATACGCAGCTGACATATCCTACAATTATTAGTATGATACCCAATGTGATGATTAAAGCTTCCATTGCTCCTGTTTTAATGTTTTTAAACCGGCAATCTAATTACAAAACTTAAAAATACCTCTTTGATTACTTTGTTTGGTGAATTTTGCAATCTATTTTTGACGTATGACGAAAGAAAGACCTGTAATTTTGGTGACCAATGATGATGGGGTGATTTCCCCGGGCATTCGGGCATTGGTGGAAGTAGCTTCTGAATTTGGAGATGTGATTGTGGTGGCTCCCGATAGTCCGCAATCAGGAATGGGACATGCGATTACTATAGAAAGTGTATTGAGAGTAGAAAAAATAGATTTGTTTGAAGGAATTCCGACTTATCAATGCAGTGGTACTCCCGTGGATTGCGTGAAGATAGCCACAGATAAAATTTTAAAAAGGAAACCGGATTTGTGCCTGTCGGGAATTAATCACGGCTCCAACTCTTCTATTAATGTAATATATTCCGGAACTATGTCTGCTGCAATGGAAGCTTCTATTAACGGTATAAAAGCAATTGGATTTTCTTTAAAAGATTTTTCATTTGAGGCTGATTTTACTGCTTCTAAGCACTTTACGAGAATTATTATCGGACAAATCATAGAGAAGGGATTGCCGAGCGGCTGTCTGTTAAATGTCAATATCCCCAAGGCTCCTCTTGAAGAAATTGAGGGAATGAGGATTTGTCGCCAGGCAATTGCCCAATGGGAAGAATCTTATGATGAAAGAAAAGACCCGAGAGGCGGCACTTATTACTGGCTTACGGGAGAATTTGTGTGCAAAGACAATGGAGAAGATACGGATGAATGGGCATTGGCAAACAATTATATCTCTATTGTACCGGTTCAGTACGATTTGACTAACCAGCATGGTATGAGATTCTTGAACAAATATTGGGAATTAGTGTGATGAAAAAAGAGCTGGATTTTTGGGATAAAGCAGACATACCTTGGGTAGGCTTCCTTATAGGTATCGTTCTTCCCGTACTAACCTATTTTATTTTATATTTTGTACAGTACAGCCATTGGGAATTCTCAGATTATCTGCACCAGTCCACAATGAAAAATACTGCTCCTATCATACTTCGTACTGTAGTTTTTCCAAATCTGCCTGTATTTTTGGCATTTAACTTTTTCAGGAAGTTTATGATTTGTCAGGGGATTTTTTCAGCCTCAGTTCTTTTTATTACTCCAATGTTGATTATTAAATACCTGCTTTGAAATATTTTTTTATTACAGGAGAAGTTTCAGGCGATATGCTGGCTGCTAAGGTTGTGCAGGAACTAAAAACGTTGGATTCAGGAGCTCAGTTTTTTGGTTCGGGAGGTAAATACATGGAACAGGAGGGAGTCAATTTGTGCCTCCACATTCGACAAATGGCTTTTATGGGTTTGATAGAAGTTTTGTTGAATCTGTTTAAAATACGTAAAAACTTTAAGATAATTAAACAGACTATTTTGGACGTTCAGCCTGATGTAATTGTTCTGGTGGATTATCCCGGTTTTAATTTGAGGATGGCAGGCTGGGCTAAAGCAAAAGGGTTTAAGGTCGTGTATTATGTGGCTCCCAAAGTCTGGGCGTGGAAGGAAAGCCGGGTGAAGAAAATACGGACAAATGTCAATTTGCTTCTTGTAATTTTGCCATTTGAGAAAGAATATTTTGAGCAATTCGGAATCAACACGGTATATGTGGGACATCCGCTATTGGAGATTACACCCGAATATTCTGATACAGTTGAAAAAAATAAAGTGGCTATACTTCCCGGCAGCCGTAAACAGGAAGTGCGCAGAATGCTTCCGGTCATGTTGGACGCCATGCATATAGAAGGAGTGAAAAGTGAATTAGTCGTTGCCGGTCTCTCTGAACTAGGGGAGGAGTATTATGAGAAAATTATTCGGGGTAGGGCAGAGCTGGTGCTGGATAGAACTTATGAGGTGTTGAGTAAGTCCAAGCTTGCAGTTGTGGCTTCAGGAACGGCTTCTTTGGAAACGGCCTTGTTGCGGGTTCCTCAGGTTGTATGTTATGCAGTGCATCCTATAACTTATTGGGTTGCAAAGTTTTTGATAAAAATAAATTATATCTCTTTAGTCAATCTTATTTTAAAAGCTCCGGCAGTTCCGGAGATGATACAAAATGATTTTACTCCTTTGTCTTTAAAAAATGTAACAATGTCTGTCATGCAGGATAATCTTTCCATACAAAATGATTATCTTCGTCTCCGAAAATTATTAGGGCATTATAAGGCTTCAAAAGAAGTTGCCCGGCAAATAGTTCTTTGTGTGAAGGTATAACGGGGGATTAGTTCATCCCGATTCCGATAGCTATCGGAACTATCGGGAGGCTAGAGTGTCCCGATTTATATCGGGAAGGTCGTCAGTTCGACTCCTTTGAAATAAGACTGGGGGATTAGCTCAGCTGGCTAGAGCGCTTGCATGGCATGCAAGAGGTCGTCGGTTCGACTCCGACATTCTCCACGAAAAAATGGGGCTGTCCAAAACTTTGGACAGCCCCATTTTTCATTTAACTTCTTTGAATCAGGCTGTTACTGCGAGTTGAGTTCGGTTCACTAACTCAATTTCTTCCGCTATGATTTCAGTGGAATACCTTTTAACACCGTTCTTGTCTTCGTAAACGTTGTACTGAATTCTTCCTTTAATCATAACTTCTTTGCCTTTGTCCAGATTCTCTTCCACATACTCAACGTTTTTGCCCCATACGACGATGTTGTGCCATTGAGTGTCCTGCATCTTTTCTCCGGACTTGCTTAAATAGGAGTAGGAAGTTGCCAAACTGAATTTTGCGAGTGAATTTCCGCTTTCAAAGTGTCTGATTTCCGGCTTTCTGCCGAGATTTCCAATTAACTGTACAAAATTTCTAACTGTGTTCATGTCGATAAAAATTAAATAGTAAATAAATAAAATACACCTATGAGACGCATCGGTTAGAAAGATTCCATAAAATTTTTTTTATTTTTTTAAAAAAAGTTCTAAATCCTCTTTGAAGCTCGGATCATACATCACGTTTGGATAGGATTTTTTGCTGTACTCATGGAACTCATCTCCGGGTTTGAGCAGAGGCTGAAGCCGACGACTGTTGCGAAGAAGTATATGCATATCATTGCTTCCTGCGAATATTCCAATTTCACCTTCAAACTTTGTTAGAAAAGTATCTGTAGGAAGTTTATAGTTAATAAATAAATTGAAGGGAAACCAAGGAATGTAATCCTTTAAAAGTCTGACTAAGTCGCTATAAGGCGAAATAAGTATCAGTTTCTGAACGTTTTTTTCTGCTGCAGTTTTAGCAGCAATGCCTGAGCCTAATTCTTTCCCGATAATAATAATATCTTTTGGATTGATGTTTATCTGGTGAGCAAATGTATCAAACATCATGTAAGCGTCCTCATACAGTCCATTTTCGGTTAAGTCTCCTTTGCTTTTGCCAAATCCCATATAATCCATCATCCAGACTGTATATCCAAGATCAGTAAAATAAGATACATATTGTGTATGGTACTCAGCATTTTGAATAGGGCCGTGCAAAAAGAAAATATAACCGGCATTTTTCTTCCGCGGTGTATAAATCAAATTGTGAATTTGCCGAAATTCTTTTGTCGAATCCTGTTCTTGCCACAAATATTCCTGATGCGGAATTAATATTTTAAGTTTATAAGAGTCTGGAACTGATTTTGAACGAAAAATAATTTGATTCTGAAATATTAATGCAATGAAAATAACAGAGTGCAGCACGATAATAATGCCTATAAAAATCTTTAGCCATTTTATATATTTAATCAAAACCGAAGCAGTTTAGTGACTCTTTCAATTCAGCAGGAAATAATATACACAAATTGTAGTTTATATTTCTTTTAGATTCTTTTCTAAGATGTCCAAAAAATCTTTTTCTATAACAGTAGTTTTGGGATTGAAACTTGCCACAAGTTGTCCTTTTCTGTTAATTAAGAATTTTTGAAAGTTCCAGGTAACAGGAGCATCAAGTACACCGTTTAATTCCTTTTGGGTTAGATACTTGTACAAAGGGTGAATGTCGTTACCTTTTACGGATATTTTCGCAAACATGGGGAAAGTTACTTCATACTTTAAAGTACAAAACTCTTTTATTTCGGCATTCGTACCCGGCTCCTGACTCAAAAAATTATTGGCAGGAAACCCAAGTATAACGAAACCCTTATCACTGTATTTGGAGTAGAGTGTCTGTAAGCTTTCATACTGAGGTGTAAGACCACACTTGCTGGCGACATTAACAATCAGTATTACTTTGTCTTTATACTCAGAAAGAGACACATTGTTCCCGTCAATATCTTTCATCGTAAAATTGTATAAAGGACTTTCGTATTCCGGATGAAAATTTGAGGCGGTTTCTTCGTCAGAAACAATTTTGTCTTTACATCCTACGGCTAATAGGGTAAGCGAGCAGGCAGTCGTAAGTGCTTGTCGAATATGTTTAGATATATTACGCATATTTTTTTATTATCAAAAATAAGTAATTCAAACAGTTATTCTTCCTTGTTATTTGATATCATTTACCTAATAAATGAAATAAATAGCTGAAAACAGTTAGTTTTATTGTAAAAACATACCAGTAAATAGGTATAAGTGCTTTTTGTTTTTTATATTCACTCGAATTTATTTTATGAAAAAGATCGCATATATATTAATTATCTGTTTTTGCTTCTCGTTTTTTATGACAGAAAACAGTCTGGCCAAACCGCCGAGAAAGGAATCTCAATTGGAATTGGACAGTCTGAAACTGCTGTCCTGGAATATTTATATGCTGCCTCCCATGATTGGTTTTAAAGGGAAAAAGAAAAGAGCCAAAGCCATTGCGAAAAAGCTTTCAGAATCTGAATATGATGTTATTGTGTTTTCTGAAGCATTTAACCGTCATGCGAGAAAGCGCATAAAAGAAGGAATCCGCGAAAGCTTTCCATACTTTCAGGGCCCGGCATTCAGAAAGAAATTTTCTTTAAAAACGTCCAGTGGAATATGGATTGCATCAAAACACCCGATGAAAGAGATGGGGAAAATTGTCTTTAAGAGGAAATCGGGATTTGATAACCGTATGGCAAGGAAAGGTGCTTTAATGGTACAAATAGATAAAAACGGACAAAAGTTTGACATCATAGGTACACATATGAATAATTTGGGCAGGCTTGAACTCCGTCTGCATCAGCTGAAACAAATTAAAGAAGAACTAATTGATGAATATAATCAGACAGATGTCCCGGTTATAGTAGCAGGAGATTATAATGTATATCGGTATGAAGAACCGGGAAGTGTGGATAGTGTGGTTGCAGTACTTGAGATGGACGATTACAAATTGGAAGGCAATACGCCATACACCTATGATTATGAAAATAATTCACTCGCATACGGAAAGATATCGGATGAGATAGATTATGTGTTTTATCATCCCGGCGAACTGGATGTGCATGAGGTCAAAAGAATTGTGCCTGTCATCGAAAAAAAATGGAAAAAAAACAGAAAACATCTTTCCGATCATAATCCTTTGGAGTTTTTGCTCTACTATAAGCCATAAGTCCTTATTTTTACCCTAAATGGAAGAAAAATTAAAGCCTCTGCCGTCAATCGGGATAATAGGGGGCGGTCAGTTAGGAAGAATGTTTTTGCAAAATGGCAGCCGTTACGGAAATAAAATTGTGATTTTGGAAACGAGTCCGGATTCTCCTGCCGGTCAGTTGACACATCATTTTGTACAGGGAAGCCTGACGGATGCTCAGGCTATTCTAAAGCTTGCCGGGCAATGTGAAGTTATTACGTATGAAATTGAGCATGTAAATACAGATGTTTTACTCGAATTGGAGAATAGCGGAAAAAAAGTAATCCCATCATCAAAAATCCTGAAAATTATTCAGAATAAGGGGCTGCAGAAAAATTTTTATACCGAGCATAATATCCCGACTTCTCCATACAGAGTTGTGAACCATCCTGAAGAATGGATCACTGCGATGAATGAGCTGGGCGGAGAGAAATTTGCCGTAAAATCCTGTACCGGCGGGTATGACGGGAAAGGTGTTTTGCTGACTGACTATGCGACTGTAGCTCAATCATCGGGTGAGATGCCGTTTAAAGATGCGGTAGTAATCGAAAAATTTATTTCGTGCAAAAAAGAACTGGCAGTCATGGTGGCAGTCGGACAGGACGGAGAAATTAAATCGTTCCCGGCAGTAGATATGGCTTTCGACCCGGAATCCAATCTGGTTACATACCTTTATACGCCTGCTGAAATAAGCAGTATTTTGGAACAGAAAGCACAAGAACTTGCGGTAAAAACTGTGAAAGCTTTTGGAGGTGCAGGTCTGTTTGCGGTAGAGTTTTTTTTAGACGGACAGGATAACCTTTTTGTGAATGAAGTAGCACCCCGCCCGCACAATTCAGGGCATCATACCATTGAAGGAGCTTACACTTCTCAATTTGAACAGTTTTTTAGAGTTTTGACAGGCCTGCCGTTGGGGGATACTTCGTTCAGACAGCCGGCTGTAATGATAAATCTGGTGGGACCTGAAGGAGGCAGCGGTGCTTATACCTTAAAGAATATGTCTGAGGTCATGGAGATGCCCGGAGTATATATTCATCTGTATGGGAAAGCGGTTTCAAAACCGGACAGAAAGCTGGGACACGTCACTGTTTTGGGCGATACGTTACAGTCTGCCAAAAATAAGGCTGACCGGGTAAAAGAGTTACTTCATATCGTATTACTCTGAAAATTCCGCCCTGTTTTAACGGGTGCAAAAATGAATAAATCGTATTACATCCAAATAAAGTACAGATAGTTCTGTATTTTTGATTTGAATTTTAAAATTCGTTCTTATGTCTAACCAGCCAAAGGTCGCAATCATTATGGGATCGGACAGTGACAGCCCGGTCATGGAAGAAGCTGCCAAAGTTTTGGATGATTTTGGTGTTGCCTATCAGTACACTATTGTATCGGCACACCGGACTCCTGAGAGAATGTTTGATTTTGCCCGCAATGCCCATCAAAACGGCATACAGGTCATAATTGCCGGAGCGGGGGGAGCAGCTCACCTGCCGGGAATGGTTGCGGCAGTCAGTCCATTGCCCGTGATAGGTGTTCCCGTAAAGTCGCGAACTCTTTCCGGTTGGGATTCTCTGCTTTCCATAGCTCAAATGCCGGGTGGAGTGCCGGTTGCAACTATGGCAATAAACGGTGCCAAAAATGCGGGATTGCTTGCGGTGCAGATTCTTGCGGTGAGCCAATCAGGTTTATTGGACAAAATGATTAAGTACAAGAAGGATTTGGAGTCGGAAGTATTAAAAAAAGCAGAAAAAATCGAAGGCAGGAAGTAAGAATATGGAGGAAGTTTACGGAACACAGCTTGTGGTGACCACATTGGAAGGTCTTGAAAATGTATTGGAAAAAGAGTTACAGTCTTTTGGGATAGAGCAGACAGAGGTCATCAACAGAGGAGTAGTCATTCCTTATTCCAAAAAAAACCTGTACAAAATTAATATTTCGTCCCGGACAGCTCTCCGGGTATTAGTACCTGTGTTTACATTCGAGGCAGAGCATACAGATGATTTATACAAGAAAGCATTGAAATTACCCTGGAAGAAATATCAGGATGTGCATCAGACTTTTTTGATATTTCATACAGTGAACTCTTCTATTTTTACACACAGTCAGTATGCTTCATTCAGAATTAAAGACGCTTTGTGTGATGCGTTCAGAAAAGAATTCAACAAACGCCCCAATGTGGATACCCGCCGTCCGGATATTTATTGGAATTTGCACATTTTTGATAAAAAAGTGACCATTTCGTTGGACAGTTCGGGAGACTCACTCCATAAAAGAGGCTATAAGCGGGGATACCACGGTACACCCATTAATGAGGTACTGGCGTGCGGACTGATATATCTTTCCGGCTGGAATCCTGATTATACCCCATTTGTGGACGGTATGACCGGTTCGGGTACTATTGCCATTGAAGCGGCACTGATGGCTTCCAGACGGGCTCCTAATCTGAAGAGAAGATATTTTGCTTTCAAAAGCTGGAAGGATTACGACGACAGACTTTTTCAGGATTTGCGCAAAATGCTGGTGCAGAGAAGCCGGAGTACTGTGCCGGAAATTGTCGGGATAGATATTTCGCCGAGAGCTATCGAAACTGCGCAAATGCACGCTAAACTGGCCGGAGTGGAAAAGTTTGTCCGCTTTATCAAAGGGGATTTTCTGGATTATCGTCCCAAGCATGAAAATGGAGTCGTCTTACTAAATCCGCCTTATGGCGAGCGAATCGAGCTCAAAGAAGTGGAAACGCTTTATCGGGAAATCGGTACAAGTTTTAAGCATGCTTTCCCGGGCTGGAAAGCCGGAGTAATCAGCAGCAACAAAGAAGCTGTTCACGCCATCGGTCTGAATTCTAATGAAACTTATCACCTGCTCAACGGTAAATTAGAATGCGATTTCAAATTGTACGAACTGTTTGAAGGGAAAAAGAAAGACCAAAAGGGAATTTAACTTTCGCGTGTTTCTTAAGAGAACTGTATAAGCGTCAGTTACTTCTGAACCGCATCTTTACGGTAATCTGAGCAGTTTTCTTTCTTGAGGTAGTATTAAATGTGCCGCCGTACATGAAGTCCTCATCATCGTTTTGCCCGGTAATTTGAAACACACCTAAATCCGCTTTTACAAGTTCGCCAATTTTACTGTTGGCTTTATGAGCGATGTTTTCTGCGCGCTGCCTTGCATTTTCTGAAGCATTGGCAATCAGTTCCAATTTCAGGTCTTCTAACTTGGAATAGTAATAATTGGCCGGTTGTGAGCTGAGTTCTATTCCCTGGGAAATTAAATCTGAAATCTCTCTTGAGATATTATCCACCATATCCAATCGGTCAGATTCTATGCTGACTTTTTGAGAAAGTACGTATCCATTGAACTTTGAATAGTTTGCTCCTGTCTGAGAATCATAGCTGTACTTATAGTCTTTCATAATTTCTACCGCTCCAAATCGTATCTCGTTTTCCAAGATTCCCTGTTCTTTCAGATAGCTTTCAATCGCTTTTCTGTCTTCTTTGAGCTGTACAGAGGCTGTTTTTAAATCAAAGTTGAGTCGGGAAAACAGTGCAGACCATTTTACAATATCTGCTTCAAAGTCCATTTTGGCATTTCCGGTCACATTTATAGTCTGTACAGACCTGAATTTATACTTATAAGCATTGCCCAGTACAAGAGATGCAGAAAGTACTGTGACAAAACTAAAAAGTCCAATGATAAAATGTTTTGATTTCATAGTTGCGATTTTTAAAAGTACAGCGAAAATGATGCCGAATAATTTTTGTTTCTATAGGTTCTCCTGACGGAGAGGAGAGGTTCAAATAAAGTTTATCACACGGCTGATGATATTCAGCTCATAAATTTTTAGGATTCAGATTCGATATTCTCAACCGTATATTCCCGATTTATTTGTTCAATATAATCTAAAATTTCAGTACGTCCCCGATTTTTAGCAGAAGAAGTTACAAATTGCAGAGGCATTGCGACCCATTTCTCGAGCATAGCTTTTTTAATTAACCGGATGTTTTTAGCAATGATGTGCTGCCTTTCTTTATCTGTTTTGGTGTAAATGATACAAAACGGGATTTCTTCTTTTCCTAACCACTCTATAAATTCTAAATCTATTTTTTGAGGACTGATACTGCTGTCTAAAAGTACAAATAAACAGGTCAGCTGTACTCTGTTTTTGAGATAGTGGCGAATCATTTTGTCAAAATCCGCACGATCCTTTTTTGAAACTCTGGCGTATCCGTACCCCGGCAAATCCACTAAAAACCAGCTTTGGTTGATTTTGAAAAAATTTATCAGCCTGGTTTTTCCGGGTGTGCCGGACACTTTAGCTAATCCTTTTCTGTCTGCTATGTGATTGATTAGAGAAGATTTGCCCACATTAGACCTGCCAATAAAGGCGTATTCAGGAATATTTGTATCCGGACACGTTTCAGTTCTTTGAAAACTCCCGATAAATTGCGTGTCTTGTATCCTGTTCAAAATCTTTCTTTCATCAAAGTTACATACTAATCAACCAATCTTTTAGTTTTGCACTCAAAAATACGGAAAGGGAAAATCGTACGGTATAAAAGAAATCGGTTTTAAATCCGTTTACTGTAAAAACTTACTATTGAAATATGCACTTTACAAGTGGTTATAAATACATTCTAATACTGCTGGCATTTACTCCCTTGCTCGTAAAATCTCAGGAGCGTGTAGCAATCAACGACAGAAAGTTTGAACGGCGACCTTTTCACTTTGGAATTCATGTCGGTTTTAATGTGTCTGATTTTAAGATTAAACACAGCAAAGACTTTATTTATGACGATGAAATTCTGGGAGTTACGCCAAAGAGCGGCCCCGGATTTAATTTGCATATTATAGGAAGCCTTCATTTATCTAAACATTTTGAGCTGAGATTAGTGCCGGGTGTGGCATTTTCGGAGAAGTCCCTGCAGTATGATATACGGGACCAGGGGATAGAAAACAAAAAGATAGAATCGATTGTAGTGGAAACCCCCCTGCATATAAAATTTAAGTCCGACCCGATACGGGATTTTAAGATATATGTATATGCCGGAATAAAATATGGTTACGATATGGCCTCCAACTCGAAAGCCAGGCGAGCGGAAGATTTGATAAAATTAAATCGGAGTGACTTGGCTGTTGATTACGGTATTGGCTTTGAAATACATTTCCCGCTGTTTATTTTGGCGCCGGAATTTAAAGTATCCAATGGTATTATAGACATCCACAGCCCCGACAGCAAACTGAAATATTCCAATGCACTGCAAACCTTAAGGAGCAGAATGTTTTTATTTTCATTAAACTTTGAAGGATAAGCAATAACTCCTTATTTTGCTGACATGTCTGTATCGTACCAGCAGTTAATTCAGGAAGCTAATCGGGGAAAGTTTAAGCCAGTATATTTTTTGGCGGGAGATGAGCCTTTTTTTATCGATGAAGTAGAACAGGCGATATTGAAAAATGCCTTTCCCAATGGAGGCGAGGAATTTAATCTGGACATTGTATATGGCAGAGATATCAGTGATCTTTCAGAAGTAATTGGCATCTGCCGGCAATATCCTACGTTCTCAGAAAGAAGAGTAGTTGTGGTTCGGGAAGCCCAGCATCTGAATAAGAAAGATAATTGGAATCACCTGCTTACTTATTTGAAACATCCCGTGGAGTCCACTGTTCTGATAGTTTTGTATAAAAACAAAAAACCTGATAAGAGATGGGAAGTAACCAAAACTCTTATTGCACATTCTCTGTATTTTGAACTGAGCAAACTGAGAGAACAGGAGTTGAGCTTTTTTATAAAGTCGCACACCGAATCATTAGGGTTAAGCATTGATATGACCAACTCCATACTGATAGCTGAAAATTTAGGCAATGATTTGTCCAGAATTACGAATGAACTCGATAAGTTAAAACTCGTATTACCTCAGAATTCTGTTGTGGACAGCAGTGCGGTTGAAAAACATATTGGTATTTCCAGGGAGTATAATACACTAGAACTTTCATCTGCGATAGAACAATATAATTTGCCTAAAGCAATAAGAATTATAGACTATTTTTCAAAAAATCCCAAGTCGGCTCCTTTTCCGCTTGTCATTGGACTGCTCTACAGCTTTTTTTCAAAACTATGGCTTTTTCATACTTTTCCACAGAACCAAAAACAAGATCAGGCTTTCTTAAATAAAACTTTAGGCGGCTATTATCGTGTACAAAGTGTCAGAAATGCCTCCAAATACTATAATGCCCGAAAGTCAGAACAGGCTATAGCGATTTTGGCCGAATATGATTTGAAATCAAAAGGTTTGGGCAGCAAAAATATCAGTGAATCTGAACTGATGCTGGAATTAGTGTATAAACTAATGAATTAAAGAGGCGCATGTTCAAGACTTTTATTTATATAATCTTTCTCGCTTTGGTATCTGTTTCCTGTAATCCGATAGTATTTTTTAGTTACTATAAAATCTATCTGAGTGCTCAGGGTGTAGGAGATTTAAAGCCGGGAGCATTAGTGTATGACCAATCTGAAGAAGTAGGAAAAGTGCATAAAATTCATAGAGAAGAATTGGAGGAATCCGTTCAGTTTACGGCAGAATTACTGATTAAAAACGACTATACTATTCCGATAAACTCTGAGATAAGAGTGATAACAGATATTGAAAAAGAGGAGGCTCATATAGAAATCACTCCATCTCACGGACGAAAAACGTATAATAAGAATGATACGATTTATTCCAAAGGAGCAGTTATGCTGAATAAGGATATTCAGTTGGAAGAAGTAGAGGTTCCCGTTGATTCTCTGCCGGAAAAAATTCAAATCCTGATGCGATAATTATTCAAACATCAGGTTACACCCTCGTATGTCACTATAATCTGAGCGGCCTAGAACTTCGAAGCCGTTATCACTTTGAAATTCTGCAATGTCCATGGTGGCGATAAATGCACAAGAATGCAGGTTAGACAGGTCAATCACGTTAATATTACCTCTCCCCTCTGAGCTTTGAACATCAAAAGGGTCATAGGGATTTCTTTTTAATACCTTCATTGTGGGAGAACTGTAGAAAACGCCCGAGTGAGTGGAATATGCCTGAGAAAACATTTCTGTCATACCATATTCCGAATGAATATTTTTTGTATTGAGTTTTTTATGGAGAATACTATGTACTTCTTCTCGTGTGAGTTCTCTGCCCCGACCTTTCATCCCACCCGTCTCTATAATAGTGATATGATCAAAATCTCCTGAGTATTGATCGGCAAAATCCAATAGCGCGAAAGTTACTCCAAACAGCAGCACTTTTTGGTTTTGAGTTGTTAGTCGTTTCAGTTTCTGATAAAGACTGGCATAGTTATAAAGATAAAAGCCGTTTTCGGGGTTTCCTGATTTTTCCATAAGCCCTTGTACCATGTACACTAATGATGCATGCTGACGTTCTAAGTAGGAGGGAAGCAGCCCCAGAATAACCCAGTCAGACGGATTGCCGTATTGTTGTTCAAATCCCAATAAGTAGCTCGACTCGTAATATTTTAAATTTTCAAAATAATGTCTGCTTGGCATACTTCCTGTCGTACCGCTGCTTTCAAAAAAATCAATAGGTTTAAATTCATCGGACAGTACGATATGATTTTTGAAAAATTCCACAGGCATGAAAGGGATAGAATATATATCTTTGACGGAGTCTTTTTTATTGAGATAATTTACAAATTTCCTGTAAATTGGATTATGCAAATACTGATATTCGAAAACTTCCAAAGCAAGATTATCAAAGTTGTATTTATTTATGCTAAAAATCTTAGAATATAATTGGAGATAATCCGGCATGTTTTTTTGAATGAAAGTAAAAATATAAAGTTAGTGATTCGTATATGAACATAAAATTCTTTTCTTTTTTTGCTCTGACTCTTTTAGTTCTCGCGGGCTGTTACAAAGCGCCAAATTACCCGGATGAACCGTATATAGCCATTCAGGGGGTTTACATGTCGCGAGCTGTTCCGATGCCCGGAGATTCGGTCGTAGTTGTACTTGAGTTTCGAGATGGAAACGGAGATTTAGGTAAGAAAAACCAGTCTGACACAATTCCTAATTTATTCATAACAGATAAACGGTTTGGAATCACAGATTCATTAAGCTTTTCCATTCCGCATATTCCGGCCAAAGGCAGCGTGAAAGATATATCCGGAGAAATCAGTTTAAATTTGCTGTCAAAGATTTATTGTAACCCGCTTTTCCCGGATCGCCAAAATGACACATTAGAGTTTGAAATACAGGTAAGAGACCGGGCAGGTTTGTTTAGCAATAAGGTGACTACCGGTCGAATAGTGATGCAGTGTCATTAGCTGAATTTTCAAATCCATGGTCAATTTGAGTCGCATCATGATCAGCAGCTACTGTCGCCAATTCGTCACATAGATTATTGTAATAGTTATCGGCATGACCTTTTACCCAAACAAATCGGATGTTGTGTTTTTTATGTGAGACTAAATATCTTCTCCAGAGGTCTTCATTCTTTTTTTTGGCAAAATTTTCTTTTTGAACCCATTTGAAAACCCAGCCTTTAGATACACTGTCCACTACGTATTTAGAATCGGAATAAATAATTACATCCAAATTGTCTTTTTTGAGAGCCTCTAGGCCAACGATTACAGCCAACAACTCCATTCGGTTGTTTGTGGTTTTTCTAAAGCCTCCGGATAATCTTTTTTCTTTCCCGTTAGCTCTTAAAATCACGCCAAAACCACCAGGTCCCGGATTCCCTCGTGAAGCTCCGTCTGTATATATTTCTACTAATTGCGGCATTTTATGGGAAAATAACTAAATTGTCCAAATGTCAGAAAAAATGACCAAAAAAGAAAGAGCTGCCTTCATTCAACAGACTTTAGACAGACTTTTCCCGGAAACCCCTATTCCTTTGTCGCATAAAGACCCTTATACTTTATTGATAGCTGTGTTGCTTTCTGCCCAGTGTACGGACGAAAGAGTGAATAAAATCACACCGCATTTATTTGCTTTAGCTGACAATCCGTTTGATATGGCCAAACTACCCGTGGATAAAATCAGAGAAATTATCAGACCTTGTGGTCTGTCTCCGAGGAAGTCAAAGGCTATATCCGAATTGTCTGCAATTTTAGTAGAAAAGTATAATGGGAAAGTACCCAAAACTTTTGAAGAATTAGAAGCTTTGCCGGGTGTCGGACATAAGACAGCGTCAGTGGTAATGAGCCAGGCTTTTCATATTCCGGCTTTCCCTGTAGATACCCATATTCATCGGTTAGCTCAAAGATGGAAGCTGACTAATGGAAAAAATGTAGTTCAAACAGAAAAAGATTTAAAAGAGATTTTTGATAAGAATAGTTGGAATAAGCTACATTTGCAAATTATATACTATGGTCGAACGTATTGCCCTGCAAGAGGTCATAGTTTGGACAAGTGTTGTATATGCAAAGAGATAGGATGATTCATCGACAGAAAAGGTATGATTAGGCGCGTGGCAATAATTGAATTGAGATTAATTAATTTTAAAAACAATTTGTGAAATTCTTAAATAGTCATATTTTTAGAATTCATTTAAGTATATGATAAGTCAGATAGTACTTTTTTTTAAGTTGAATACGTTTGTTAAACAATAAGAAGGTTAAGATTTAAAAATAAAAGATGGAGAGTTTTAAGTTCACACGTGTGCTATTGCTGTTAGTTTTAATAGCCTTAGCACAAAATGTTAAATCTCAACCTTTTTTGCCCTCACATTCGTTAGGCTTCTCAGCGGGAGTATCTTCTTTTTTGGGAGATTTGGGAGGGTCCAAAAATATTGGCAGGGGTTTTATTCACGATTTGAATATACAGGTAACAAGACCGGCTGTAGGAGTATTTTATAAATATAATATCAATTACTTTCTTGCTTTAAAAGCAGAATTAGCATATACCCAAATCACTGGTAACGACAAGTTTTCAAAAGCAGAATGGTTTGTGGACAGAGGTTATCCAAGAAGATACAGAAATCTTAATTTTACCAGCCCGATTATATCATTTGGCGGAATGCTGGAACTGAATCTCTATAAACATGAACCCGGCAATAATGAAAACTTTAGAGTAGCTCCTTTTGTCGGAATTGGAGGTGGAGCATTTTGGTTTGATCCGAGAACTACTGATCCATTGACTGGTGAGAAGGTTAGACTACAGCCATTGGGTACAGAAGGACAGGGATTGCCCGGCTTTCCCGATAAGTACAAGCTGATTCAGCCACAGCTATTAGGGTCTGCGGGATTAAAGTTTAATGCAGGTCCGGCTCTGTCAATGACTTTTGAAGTAGTTTACCATCAGACATTTACAGATTATTTAGATGATGTAAGTACGGATTTTATTGATCAGATGTTGCTTTACAATTATTACAGTCCGGAAACTGCAGCTCAAATATACAGACTTCATAACAGGTCGTTAGAATTAAATATGAATGACCCAAGGTTAAATGTGATTACCAGGCCCGGTGAGATTAGAGGCGATAAAGATGATAACGACCAGTTCTTCCGCGTTCAGGCATCATTCCTATTTGTTTTGGGAGCCATGAAAGGTAAGTTTAAATCTAATATGTACCGTTGTCCGGTTTGGTAACCTTTTCCACCTTTTATACTTGTTTAAAGATCGCTGTATAGAGGTGACAAAGCGTTTGTCTTGTATGTGTATTATTAAATAGATTAGACATATATTTTTTATTACCTGCCCCTGTTATTATAGATATCTTTTCTATTGACAGAAGGGCTAAAGTTCCTTATTGTTAGAGCTTAGAGATATTAGCTCTGTGCAGAAGCCGCCAATTAAAAAGTAATAATGCAATTGAACTTAGGATACCGTTTAAAAGATTTGAAGGTTGATTATTCTATACCCGGAATCTGAACTGGTTCTAATTCAATGTTTTGTATGTCGGTCTCTTCAGGTTGTATTGTAATGGTTTCTTCCTCCGGCTTGGAGTCTAAAGGCGCTCCGACGGCTATATCGCATCTGTGCCAGGGCTGTCCGTGTTCAGGATTGTTTTTAGGTTTAGGACCTTCCGGTTTGGCAGGTACACTTGCCTGAGGCGAAGTAGTCATATTCTGAACTTCTGCCTTTTCTGCCGGTTTAGAATCCAAAGGTGCTCCAACAGGTATATCGCATCTATGCCATGGCTGCCCGTGTTCGGGATTGTTTTTGGGTTTGGGACCTTCCGGTTTGATAGGCGTGCTGGCTTGAGGTGTGGCAATGATTTGTTGTGTTTCTGCTTTTTCCACCGGTTTGGAATCCAAAGGTGCTCCGACAGGGATATCACATCTGTGTCCCGGCATTCCATGTTCCGGATTAAGTTTTGGATTGTTAGTTAGTTGCGTCAAGTTGATATGTTCTCCATCTCCTTCCGCAAACTGAAAGTCTGAGGAATTAGCGTTTAAAGGTGCTCCGACGGGGATATCACATCGGTGCCCGGGCATTCCATGCTCAGGATTGAGTTTTTCGCCCTGAGTGCCGGCGGAAGTATAGTTTATAAATGACTGGGTGTTAACGGGAGCAGCACTTTCTAAAAGATTAGCGGTCTTGTCAATCTCCCTCGCCGTAGTATCTTCCTGCAATTTTAACTCATTCTGATTGCAGGAGATAAGTAAAAATGGAAAGAAGATTAATCCTAAATTTTTAGATGAAATCATATTTCTAATTCAAGTTGGTTTGTGAATTTTATATTCGACGAAAAGTTACTGTTTTTTCTATCTATAACATATTATTTAATACTAACAATCTATAAATCAGCCGGACTGTGTTAAGATTCTATGTAGTTTCTGAGAAATCTGAAGGCTTGGATTGTTGTAATCAAAGGATTAGTTACATTTGAAAAAAAATAAAGTGACAGAATTACCTACATACGAAGGTGTTTTAAAAGCAGCAGAACTTTTAGCCGGAGTTACTACCGTGACCCCATTGCAGAAAAGTACTTATCTCACGGAAGAGTATCATGCACAGGTGTATTTGAAAAGAGAAGATTTGCAGATTGTAAGGTCTTACAAAATACGAGGAGCCTATAATTTTATTTCCAACCTGTCTCAATCCGAAAGAAAGAGGGGTGTGGTTTGTTCGAGTGCGGGAAACCATGCGCAGGGGGTTGCATATTCATGTGAAAAATTACAGATTAAAGGAGTCATTTTTATGCCGGCTACTACTCCCAAACAAAAAGTCAGAGCAGTAAAAAGGCTTGGAAAGGGTTGGATTGAAGTTGTACTTTCCGGGGATACTTACGATGATGCCAAATCCGCATCTGTAAAATATGTGGAGCAGCATAATAGTGTCATGGTATCGCCTTTTGATTCCAAGCTCATAATAGAGGGGCAGGGTACAGTGGCTATGGAAATTGCCAAGCAATTAAAACAAACTCAACCGGATTATTTTTTTATTCCGGTGGGTGGTGCCGGGCTGATCAGCGGAATGTCTATTTATCTTAGGAAAAAATACCCAAATGCTAAAATTATTGCAGTTGAACCCAAAGGAGCTCCATCTCTGAAAACCTCACTTGATGCGGGTCAGATAGTCAGATTAGATACAATAAATAATTTTGTGGATGGAGCGGCTGTCAAAGAAATTGGGCGTATTCCTTTTGAGATTATTCAAAAATACGGAGTGGACGACATTCTTACTGTTCCGGAGGGAGCGGTGGCGACTTCGATACTTCGTCTGTATAACCGCGAGGCCATAGTTGCCGAGCCGGCCGGAGCATTATCAGTTGCCGCACTAAGAATGTACCAGGATAAAATTCGCGGGAAAAATGTAGTGTGTGTGTTAAGTGGAGGAAACAATGATATTGAACGCATGCCGGACATCAAGGAGCGTTCTCTGATATATGAAGGGTTGAAATATTATTTTATGGTTTCATTTCCCCAGCGTTCAGGAGCTTTGAAAGAATTTGTGAATGATGTGTTAGGTCCAGATGACGACATTACATCTTTTACCTATACTAAGAAAAATAATAAAGAAAGTGGACCGGCACTGGTCGGAATAGAATTGAAACAGCCCGAAGATTACCAGCCTCTGTTAGATCGGATGGAGCAATTTGGAATTAAATTTTCTGTTATTAATGATGATCCGTTCCTTTTCAACTTATTGATTTAATTTTCCGCATTCTGAGAGTATATATTTCGGTACTGCTGTTACGAATTTTTAGCCGGGAACAACTTCAAAGGAAAGTTGTTAATCGTGAGAAGACTAAATAGGGAGTCCTTTGTGAAAGTATTAAACCTAAAAAACAGTTCTTTTCACTTTATTTAATAAGGTATCTTTGTGCAAAATTTAATAACGGCAATGGAATTTTCTTCAGAGAATCGGGATAAATTTATTACGCAATTCAACAATCAGGAATTTGATATTTTAGTCATAGGTGGCGGTATTACCGGAGCCGGCATAGCTTTAGATGCTGCGATTCGAGGCCTGAAAGTGGCTTTAATAGAAAAAAATGATTTTGCACACGGTACCAGCAGTCGCTCTACCAAACTTATTCATGGCGGCCTGAGATATTTAAAACAATTGGAGTTTGGCATTGTGAGAGAGACAGGGCATGAGCGTGCGATATTGTATAAAAACGCTCCACACATCGTATATCCCGAAAAAATGCTTTTACCCATAATAGATGGAGGTTCTTTGGGCAGATATTCTACTTCTTTGGGATTGTATATGTATGATCGACTGGCGGGAGTAAAGAGAGATGAAAGAAGATTCATGCTGAACAAAACGAAAACACTCAGCCGTGAACCCATGCTGAAAGAAGAAATTTTATTAGGTGGGGGAGTGTATATTGAGTATCGTTCGGATGATGCAAGGTTAGTAATTGAAGTCCTAAAAACTGCTCAGCATAAAGGTGCTTTATCCTTAAATTATATTCAGGCGGAAAGTCTTTTGTATAGTGATGGGAAAGTTGTTGGTGCGAAAGTAAAAGACAAAATTTCCGGGAAATCTTTTGACATTAAAGCCAAAAAAGTAATTAATGCAGCCGGGCCATGGGTAGATGAATTGAGAAAATCCGACAAATCTCTTGAAGGTAAAAGATTACATCTGACCAAAGGTGTGCATATAGTAATATCAAAAGACAGACTTCCGATAGGTCAGGCCGTATATTTTGATGTGACAACGGATGGGAGAATGGTTTTTGCAATTCCGAGACAGGATATCGTGTATTTGGGAACAACTGACACGAATTATAGTGGTGATACAGATAAGTGCTATGCCGAAAAAGAGGATGTAGAATATATTCTCAATGCGACCAACTTTATCTTTCCGTCTGCCAATCTTTCTATGGATGATGTACAGTCCACCTGGGCAGGTCTCAGACCTTTGATACATGAAGACGGTAAATCTCCTTCTGAACTTTCCAGAAAAGATGAAATATTTATTTCGGAGTCCGGTCTGATTTCAATGGCAGGAGGAAAACTTACCGGATACAGAAAGATGGCCAAACGTGCAGTGGACAGAGCCTTGATTCAGATGAGCAGAGAAAATGGAACTCCGTTTGTGCGCTCTTCCACTAAAAATGTGGTTCTCTCAGGAGGTGATATTCTTGGCGAGCAGTCTATAAGAAGCTTAATAAATAAATTTGTATCATCTTACGGACAATATGATAAAAAAGAGGTGAAGTCTTTAACCTTAAAGTATGGTTCTAATGCCTTGGAGATACTGGAAAATGCAGACAAGTACAAAAACTCTGAGTATCCTTTACTGCTATCTGAAATAGACTATTCCATTGAAAATGAAATGTGCCAAAATATATCTGATTTTGTAATCAGAAGAACCGGAAGGCTTTATTTTGAAAGACCTTCTTTGGAACAGATTTATCCGCTAATACATCAGCATATAGTACAAAAACTAAAAAGGTCTGAAAAAGATTCAAAAAAGGAATTATTAGAATTCAAAGAAGAGTATCAGTCGGTTATGAGATTTAAAAATTAAATTTAGAAAATGTCTTCTCAATGACAAGTTTAATAATCGGAAGCATAATAATCAGTGTCCTGCATGCGGCAATCCCAAGTCACTGGCTGCCCATTTTGGCTTTGGCCAAACAGCAGGGCTGGTCCCGCCCCGAAGTGAAAAGAATAACTTTTGTTACAGCTTTATCCCATACCGCAAGTACTGTGCTTATAGGTCTGGTATTGGGACTTGCCGGATATAGGATTTCAGAAAATATTGAACACATTACCCATATTGCTGCTCCGACAATTCTGATTGTAATGGGACTGGTTTTTATTGTCAGACATCACAGACATAAACACTTTCATATACATGGAGGCGGATTGGAAAAGTACAGCAAAAAAAATATTGTCCTAGCATTGACTTTGGCTATGTTTTTATCGCCTTGTTTAGAAATTGAAGCTTATTTTCTTTTAGCCGGGACTCATTCAATATGGCTTTTGTTTGGTATGGCTTTTATTTATTCGATTATTACAATATCGGGCATGGTACTTCTTGTGAACAAAGCATATAAAGGGTTGTTAAACTTTGATTCACACAGATTAGAACACAGTGCCGGAATAATTACCGGATTAGTGTTGATAATCACCGGATTGATATCAATATTTATTCATTAAACTCAGGTAAGGATGCAAAAACAGTGCTGTTCTTCGGAAAATAAAATGGACGGGAAGGTTGAGGTGCATACGCATGAGCATCACGGACATAGCCACCATCTGTCTGTTGAGGATGGGGTATGGAGAATTTTTGCGCCGGCTGTTTTTTCTCTTATTCTTTTGTTGATTGCAATTGCTTTTGATCATTTGCTGTTTCCTGAATGGTTTAAGGGTTGGTTGAGAATTTTATGGTATCTCGCGGCTTATATCCCTGTCGGAGGCCCTGTCATAAAAGATGCTTTTCACAGTATTCGGCAGGGAGATGTGTATTCTGAGTTCTTTTTAATGACTATTGCTACAGGCGGAGCTTTCGCGATAGGTGTATATCCTGAAGCGGTTGCGGTTATGCTGTTTTATACGGTCGGTGATATCTTTCAGTCTTTGGCAGTTACCCGGGCCAGTAACAATATTGAAAATCTGTTGGATAATCGTCCTGATGAAGTTTTTGTATTGAAAGAAGGGAAGGTCGAAGTTATTAAAGCCAAAGATGCAGCAGTAGATTCGGTCATCCAATTAAAACCGGGAGATAAGCTGGCATTGGACGGAATTCTTATTTCGGATTCTGCAACTTTTAATACCTCTGCTCTTACAGGCGAAAGTAAGCCTGACACAAAGTATAAAGGTGAGGCGGTACTTGCAGGGATGATTAACCAGCAGACAATCGCTCAGGTTCAGGTTACAACAAAATATTCCGACAGCAAACTCAGCAGAATACTTGAAATGGTGCAGGAAGCCACGTCAAGGAAAGCACCGACAGAACTCTTTATAAGTAAGTTTGCAAAAGTTTACACGCCCATAGTAGTTTATTTGGCGGTAGCAATTTGTTTCCTGCCTTGGTTATTTACAGAAAATTATGTGTTTACAGACTGGCTGTACAGGGCATTGATATTTTTAGTTATTTCCTGTCCCTGCGCTTTGGTGATATCTATTCCTCTCGGTTATTTTGGCGGGATTGGAGCCGGCAGCCGAAATGGTATATTGTTTAAAGGCAGTAATTACTTAGATGTTTTAGCTAAGATTCAGCATGTGGCAGCCGATAAAACAGGCACGATGACAGAAGGAATATTTGCGGTGAAAGAAGTAGTAATCAAAGATGACTTTGACCGCGATACGATACTTAAAAAAGTGAATCTGATTGAAAGCCATTCTTCTCATCCGATTGCAACAGCTATTCATGAATATGTGGGTACACCTGATTCGGCTCAACTCTTGGAACAACTGAAGGAAATTCCCGGACACGGATTGTATGCTTGGATTGAGGGGAAAGAATTTTTGGCAGGAAATTTTAAGCTGCTGGATAAATATAAAATTCCGTATGATGTCAATCCTGATGAAATTGATTATACAACTGTTGCCATGGCGGAAGGCGGAAAGTTTGTCGGGTATATTACGATAGCAGACCGCATCCGGGAAGATGCTTTTTATGCGGTGGAGGAATTAAAAAAGATTGGAGTAAATCTCACTATGCTGAGTGGAGATAAGCCCAATGTGGTTGATATCACGGCGAGAGAACTGGGTATAGCACATGCGTACGGCGGACTGCTGCCTGAAGATAAGGTTCACAAATTAGAAGAGATTAAACAAGCCGGTGAAACAGTTGCATTTGTCGGAGATGGGATTAATGATGCGCCGGTACTGGCCATAAGTGATGTAGGAATAGCGATGGGCGGTTTGGGCAGTGATGCGACGATTGAAGCGGCGGACGTGGTCATTCAGGATGATATGCCTTCCAAAGTCCCAATGGCAATTAAGATTGGGAAAAAGACCCGAATGATAGTCTGGCAAAATATCTCTTTGGCTTTTGGAGTTAAAGCTCTGGTTCTGATACTCGGAGCGGGAGGACTTGCTACCATGTGGGAGGCTGTTTTTGCCGATGTAGG
The DNA here is from genome assembly GCA_964653095.1 of uncultured Chitinophagales bacterium. Classification (GTDB taxonomy): domain Bacteria; phylum Bacteroidota; class Bacteroidia; order Chitinophagales; family JADIYW01; genus JAMLHH01. Next base: position 24,043 of record CAZZEH010000014.1, on the reverse strand, counting down.
CGTGGCGCTGATGGCTATTTTCAATGCTATCAGGATACAGCGTATGAGATTTTCAGATTAGGGAATTAAAAATCAGGAGAAATCCAAAATTTTACTGCAAAATTGTGTGCGTCCGGATAATCTCTCTGGGTCAGTCTCCAGCTAAACTGTACCTGAAACATTTTTAAAATATTATGTATTCCAAATCCTATTTCGGAATAAAACCCGTTGAGCCCTTTCAGTCCTTCCGGCATATCCAAAAAGGCAGTCTTGTTTTTATCTAAAGAAGAATAAGCCATTTTAAACATAAATACTTCACGGAGTCTCATCTTTTTGATTAAAGGTATCTTATTTAAGATTAAGCCTTCAAAATTGTGTTCTAATAAAAGAGAAACCTGCTGATCTGCTGCAAATTCTCCTTCAAGCATGTTGGAGAATTTGAAATACTGGAAAAGGAAGTTTTCATTCCCCTGATGAATGGTCAATAACGGATAAGGTATCTCACCAAAGAGCTTACTTGCACTAAACAGATATTTGGTCTTACCTATTGGGCTCGGCAGGATATGGTCAACGGATAAACCTAAACTCTGAAAGTTAAAATCGTTTCCTAAGAACCCTTTTTTGCTGAAAGTATAATTCAGGGTAAATCTTGGCAACTTTCCTTTAATAAAGATTCTTCTATCCTCTGTTCTGATAAAACTGGCTCCCGGAGTAATCTCCAGTTTGAATTCGGGATGAAGCATTTGAAAATTATCTACTAACTGTTTTTCGCCTTCAGGATTGGTAGTGGTAAACTCAATGAGTCCGGGAAGAGTTTTGTATTTCTTGTAATTAAGGCTAATGTCAGTGGTGAAAATAGCGTTCCATTCTTTTTTATTGTACAGTCCGAAGTTTTTGACATACACCAAATCCCGATAACCGCCTTTTCTCAGTAGCGTATTAAGCAAATAATCATGATCATTTGAAACTTTACTGTCAAGAGAAAATCTTTGATAATCATCTGTGTATCTGACTCCGAGTTCATTAAAGAGGAAGTTTCTGTGCGGAAATTTATACCTGAGCTCGGCTCCGTATTTGATTTTTTTATCCTCTAATCCGTAAGCCCCATAAACTTTGTAATAGAATTTTTGACTCATGGATCTGTTACTTCTTATAGTCAGTCTGAGCCTTAATCCTTCAATCGGGTTTTTACTCACAGCATACCACAAGTTTCCTATATCCACAGGGCCGGCTTTATAATAGCCTGTAGCCATAGTCCTGCCGAAATTCATATATCTGTGGTAAGCTTTTGTGGTTTTGAGTGAATCTATAAGATGATAAACGTTGTTTTGGGAGTTGGGCAGGCTGTCGTGTCGATTTTCTGTCCAATAGTCGTGAGATCGTTTTTTATAATTTGCTGCATACATTCTGTCGTCTGCAAATATACTGTCGGGTATAGGCTCGCCAATAACATAATTCTTATAAGACCTGACTTGTTCGACATGAGCCATTTTGCTCTTTTTTCTTTGTGTAACCGCAATCCCTGTCGTTCTTTTGTCTTTGGAAAGCATCCAGTGTTTTTCCTTCAGAAGTGTAAACTCCTGCTCGGCACTGAAATCATTTACCCAGTTAATGTTGGCATCTTTATCTAATTTCAAAATGATTTTTTGTATTGCATACGTAGGAGCGTGAATCCATGCTTCACCCAAAAAAGCGAGTTCTCCTTTTATAGAAGGAGAGAAACCAAGGTGATAAATCCATTCTGATTGTTCATTTTGTACACTGTCAATGATGTAAAAACGATATTTAAACCAGGCTCCTTCGGCAAACGGCAGCATAAAGCTTTTTCCGCTGATCAAAAGCTCATTGGAATACACGTCCATTTCATCTACGGCTATATCCAGTAGGCTGGAAATCTGAGCCTGCTCTATTCCTGAAACTTTTTGAGCCACAGTAATTTTTCTCTCTTTCTTGGGCTTTTTCTGATAGTAGTACTGATAGATATCTTCTTTCAGGATTAGCGGGACATAGCGCCTGCCGTCCGTTGTAGTATCGTAGTTTTCCAATACAAACTTAAAAGGCTGGATAATTTTCCGATTTAGAAGTTTGGGGCTGAAATTGTAAAAAGACAATACTGTTTTTAAATATTCTTCATATTGCAAAAAATCATGCGCTGTAGGTCTGTTCTTCGACTTGTTTTCTACTACTTTATTATAAATTCTCCATGCCGGCTTATCTTTTTTTCTCTTTTTGGGAGCATAAACTACGATTTGTTCCAACTCACTGGACGCTTCTTCCATTTCTATGAGGAGCTCTTCAGGATTCTCGACAGGTAAATAGAGTGTGAAAGGCTGGAACCCTAAATATGAAAATACGAGACTATCCACTCTTTTTGGAATTTTTACATAAAACTCTCCGTTTTCATCCGCTACCAACCCTTCTTTTATTTGAGGGATGTATATATTGCAAAAAGGCAGGGTCTCCCGCATGTCTTTGTCTATCACAGTGCCTCTCAGCTCAATTTTTTGTGCAGAAAGATAGAAAGGGGATAGAAGCAAAATCCAGGCGGATAGAATTCTGACAGATATGATAAAAAACGGGCGACTCACTTTAAAAACCAAAATTAATATTTAAAACATTACACTTATCAACAACCATGCAAGTCAGGTGAAGACTTAACGAAGATTTTTTATGAAATTGTAATCATTACAAAAAATCTTATCATTTTTGTGATAGACGAAATTGCATTTAGCTTATGAAATTATACAGTACCAAAAGAGTATCGCCGGATGTGGAGTTAAGAGAAGCGGTATTGAAAGGCTTGCCTCCTGACAATGGATTGTATATGCCTTATGAAATGTTTCATTTGCCGGAGTCGTTCTACAAAAAACTGCCGGATATGAGTTTTAATGAAATGGCTCAGCACATTACTCAACATATTGTGGGGGATTATATTCAGACTCAGGATGTTGAAAAAATTGTAAACGATGCATTTAATTTCGATGCTCCTTTGATTCGTTTGGGAGAGATTGATATTCTTGAACTTTTTCAGGGTCCGACATTGGCATTTAAAGACTTTGGAGCCCGCTTTATGGGAAGGCTCATGGGATATTTTTTAAAAGATTCTGATGAAGATGTTAATATACTGGTCGCCACTTCAGGAGATACCGGCAGTGCAGTTGCGCATGGATTTCTTAATGTAGATAGGATTAAAGTTACAATTCTTTATCCCAAAGGTAAAGTGAGTGAAATACAGGAAAAACAGTTTACTACTTTGGGGGCCAATATTACCGCGATAGAAGTGGACGGCACTTTTGATGATTGCCAGCGATTGGTTAAAACAGCATTTTTGGATGAAGAGCTTAACAGAAAAATGGTTCTTTCGTCTGCGAATTCGATAAATATAGCCAGACTTATACCTCAATCTTTTTATTATATCTGGGCATATAAGCAATTGGAAAACAAGAATCTGCCACTTTATTTTTCTATTCCGAGCGGGAACTTTGGTAATTTGACGGCATGCCTTTTTGCTCAGGCTTTAGGACTCCCGATTGATAAAATTATAGCCGCCACAAATGCCAATGATGTGGTTCCTCAGTATTTGTCTTCAGGCGTATTTGAGCCAAGAGCTTCTGTCAGCACCATTTCAAATGCCATGGATGTAGGAAATCCAAGTAATTTTATGAGAATTTTGGATATGTACAACGGTGACTGGGAACTTATAAAAGAGGATATTAAAGGATATTCTTATTCAGACGAGCAAACTTCTCAGTGTATTCAAAGAGTTTATGAGAAGTATAACTATCTGATTTGTCCGCATACGGCAGTCGGATATTTGGCGATGGAAGACTTTTTAAAAAATAAAAATGAAAAGGCGAATGCCATTGTACTCTCTACAGCCCATCCGGTGAAATTTGGAGAGGTAGTAGAACCTCTGATTAACAAAAAAATTGAAATTCCTGAAAGACTCGAAAAAATGCTCGGTACAGAAAAAAATAGCATTCCAATGAGTAAGAGCTTTGAAGATTTTAAGTTATGGCTTCTGAATAGTCATAAAAATATCTGAGTCTGAGAAAACTTGAATCCTTTTTTTAGGAAAAGGATATAACCAGAGTCATTAAGAAATCATTAATAAATCATGCAGGCTACGTAATGTTTTTGTTAGTAAAGTATTTATCATAATTTTATCAATAATTAACAAAACTAAAACTTTATGAAAAAACTATTTTATTCAGTATTTCTGCTGTTTTTTACGGTAGCTATTACGACCTCTTGTCAGAAAGAAATTCAACCGATTATCCAACAATCGTTAGAATCGAAACTTTCAGCAGATGAAGATTTTGCTAAAATGTTGAACTCTGCCGGAGTTCTGCTAAAAAACTTCGACTTAGAAAATATTACAGAAGAGTCCTTTGTGGCAAAATTGAAAGCCAATCAGGACGGAATCACTACTGAATTAAATATATTTTTGGAGTCCATTCAAAAGTTAGAAGTTAAATACGAATTCTCCAAGTTGAGTTCAACAGAATTAGAAGCAACTATTAAAGGTGCTTTTGATTTGAATCCGGAATTGCAGCTAAATTTTGCGACGATTCATGGCAAAGCAAACAGTGATGGAGCCAAAATTTGTAAAGGTGTAGTTTCATTAGCGAGTCTATTGGGTGGAGGTGCTCTTTGTACAGCGGTAGGTGTTACGACAATTCCAATTGTAGGCGGAGTGCTTTGTACCGGACTTACTACAGTGATTACAGGTATTCTGCATGCACTTTGTGATTTGATACCATAATTTTAGATACAAACTGTTATAATATAGGGTCTGCTAACTTATGCAGACCTTTTTTTATTCTTATACATCAGCCATGCCGTAACGGATGAGCCAACTTTAACCCGGATTATGCATTAGTTTTCGTTGTATGAAAGAACACCTTAGTGGGGTAAGGAAGCAATAAAATTTGGAGTAATTATCTAACTTTGCTTTCTATCTCGATTTTATTTTTTGTCAAGGACTTTGCTTTATTTCTATCATGCGTTTTATCCTTTTTATATTTCTGACGTTCTATCTATTGCCATTTCAAGACAGTCTTGCTTCAGATACATCAGATTATCGACCTAAGATTGGCTTGGCATTAAGTGGTGGAGGTGCTAAAGGTTTAGTTTATATACCTTTACTTAAAGCTATTGATTCTCTGAATATTAAAATAGATTATCTGACCGGTACCAGTATGGGCGGCATAATTGGCGGTCTTTATGCAATAGGCTATTCGGGCAAGCAATTAGATTCACTTGCAAGAGCGGTAGATTGGGCGACTGTTTTGAGAGATAAACTTCCTTTGGACAAGGTCAACATGGAGGAAAAGAGTGAGTACGATAAATATTTAGTGGAGTTTAAAGGAAATACTTTTAAGCCCAGCTTACCCAAAGGCGTGATAGAAGGGCAGAATATATTAAATTTTTTAAATGGATTAACTTCCGACTTTTTTTATTTGCAGGATTTTTCAAAATTTAAAATTCCTTTCAAATGTTTTGCGACTGATTTGGTCTCGGGTGCGTCTGTTGAATTAAGTGAGGGCAGTCTTCCGCTTGCTCTTCGGACAACTATGTCAATTCCGACAATCTTTTCTCCGGTTGAAATTGATAATATGTTATTGGCAGATGGAGGTTTAGTCAAAAATTTTCCTGTGGACGAAGTGAAAGCAATGGGGGCAGACTTTATCATAGGAGCTAATTGCAGCAGCATGGGCATGAACCGTGAAGAAATGACTTCTATGTTCAAAATTTTTGAGCGGATGATTAATATTAGTGCGGCGGATAATTATGAAGAGCAAAAAAAACTCTGTGATATACTCATGGATTTTTCTGAATCCTTGAAGTATTTGAATCTTGGAAGTTCAGATTTTTCGAAAGTATCGGAAATTTTGGACATAGGTGAAAAGATAGTTTCAAATTTTATTCCGCTGTTGGTACAGGTTTCAGAACAGCAAAAGCTTTATTTACCTGAATTAACTGAAGAGTATTTGAAATGGGGAGAAATTCATTCTTTGAAATTAGATGACGTGAGAACGGGTGTCTTTGACAATGAATTTAAATCTATAATTAAAAATAAAATTGAATTTGTTGATTCTGATCATGCGACCAATTATGAAATTAACAGGGCGGTGGACAGGATATACGGTACCCGGTTTTTTGACAGAGTGTATTACTATTTTGACCGGGATGCAGACAGTGTATCTGCTTTAGTATATAAAACAGAAGGAGCCAACAGATTTAACTATAAACTTGGACTGCATTATGATCCGGAATTATCAGCAGGAATAACCCTGAACTTCACATACAGAAAATTAGGGAAGTTTACTTCGCGGACGCTCATGAGTCTGGATGTGTCGGACAATCCCAAATGGAGAAGCGGATATCAGGTTTATTTCGGGAAATCCAGCTGGTGGTTTAGTACAGAGCAGTTTTTTAGTTTTATTCGCCAAATCAGTTATGCCCGGGATGGTGCGTTGGGCACATACAACCACTTTTTTGCTGCGAATAATGTAGCTGTAAACTGGACAATTGGACAGAATAATTTGATTTCAGCGGGTGCACAAATAGAGTATTTCAACAGAAAGTCTTTTTTGAAGAAAAAAGACAGAACTATGTATGAAACGCTGGCAAGAATGCTGGTCAAATCGCCTTACCATAATTTGAACTTTTTCTTACTACTCGAAAGAAACACACTTCACGATAAATCTTTTCCGGTGAAAGGTGTACATGTTTTTGGATTTTTAAAATTTGTACCTTATGGTGGCGGGAGCATGACATTGTTTGACAGAAATGAAAATGACGAAGAGCTTATTGAGGAATACATTCAGACCAAGCCCAAGTTTGCACCCTACACAAAATTACAGGTCAAATATGAACAGTTTATTCCTTTGGCAAAGTTTTTAACATTAACCTATCGTCTTGATGGAGGATTGACTTTAATAACTCATGGGTTGAAAGGAAGAACTTTTGAATATCCGAGACAGGACGCTTATTTATTTGGAGGAATAGACCAGAGAGAGAAAGAGAGATTTAATAATTACATTCCTTTTTGGGGCAATCGGGAAGGATTTACGCACACTTTTAATTTTGCTTCTGTTTCTTTGGCACTGCAATCTGAAATTATAAAAAATCTATTTTTAACTCCGAGGTTTTCTGTATTGTTGCAGGATGAAACAGATTCTGATGCATACGGAAGTGATAAAATATTCATTAATAATTTTAAAGTTCTAAAATGGGTGTATGGAGGAGGAGCGGAGTTGGCTTACAAAACTCCTCTTGGTCCGGTTAAAATTAATCTGACTCGGGCCTCTAATGATCGGGAATGGCTCTTTTATGCTTCAATTGGATACAGATTTTGAATAGTACCGTACAAAAAATACCTTTTTTAGTGATGTTCATGACAGTTAGAACATAGGTTTTATTAATTTGGTGCTCAATATTTTGTTTTAACATGCCGTGGTCACTTAAATCATTTCGATTCTGTCTTTTTCTGATTTTACCGATATTTAATTTTTATTCTCAAAATGCGGCAGCCTGTGAAGTTTATGAGACAATTCAGGCAACTATTTGCGAAGGCCAGAGTTATGACATCGACACATTATCATTTACTGAAAGCGGAGAATATGAGATTCGATTCGTATCTGAATTGGGTTGTGATAGTATTATCAGCCTAAATTTGACGGTATTAGAATCCATTGAATCTGCATTGGCTGTCACTATCTGCGAAGGTCAGAGTTATGACATCGATACATTATCATTTACAGAAAGCGGGGAGTATGAGATTCGGTTAGTGTCTGAATTGGGTTGCGACAGTATTGTGCATTTGAATTTGTCTGTAATAGAGACGGTTGAATCTGCATTGGCTGTCACTATTTGCGAAGGTCAGAGTTATGACCTTGATACATTATCATTTACAGAAAGCGGGGAGTATGAGATTCGGTTAGTATCTGAATTGGGTTGCGACAGTGTTGTGCATTTGAATCTGTCTGTAATAGAGACGGTTGAATCTGCATTGGCGGTGACTATCTGCGAAGGTCAGAGTTATGACATCGATACATTATCATTTACAGAAAGCGGGGAGTATGAGATTCGGTTAGTGTCTGAATTGGGTTGCGACAGTATTGTGCATTTGAATTTGTCTGTAATAGAGACGGTTGAATCTGCATTGGCTGTCACTATCTGCGAAGGTCAGAGTTATGACATCGACACATTGTCATTTACAGAAAGCGGAGAGTATGAGGTTCGGTTAGTGTCTGAATCGGGTTGCGACAGTATTGTGCATTTGAATCTGTCTGTAATTGAGGCGGTTGAATCTGCATTGGCTGTCACTATTTGTGAAGGTCAGAGTTATGACATCGACACATTATCATTTACTGAAAGCGGAGAATATCAGATTCGATTAGTATCTGAATTGGGTTGTGACAGCATTGTGCATTTGAATCTGTCTATAATAGAGACGGTTGAATCTGCATTGGCTGTGACTATCTGTGAAGGTCAGAGTTTTGATATCGACACATTATCATTTAGTGAGAGCGGAGAATATGAGATTCGATTAGTGTCTGAATTGGGTTGCGACAGTATTGTGCATTTGAATCTGTCTGTAATTGAGGCGGTTGAATCTGCATTGGCTGTCACTATTTGTGAGGGCCAGAGTTTTGATATCGACACATTATCATTTAGTGAGAGCGGAGAATATGAGATTCGATTAGTATCTGAATCGGGTTGCGACAGCATTGTGCATTTGAATTTGTCTGTAATGGAGACAGTTGAATCTGCATTGGCTGTGACTATCTGCGAAGGTCAGAGTTATGACATTGATACATTATCATTTACAGAAAGCGGGGAGTATGAGATTCGATTAGTATCTGAATCGGGTTGTGATAGTACTGTGTTTTTAAGTCTGACTGTAACCGACCGCTTGGAAACTTATCTGAACGAAACAATCTGTTCTGGTCAGTCTTTTACGATAGATACTTTATCTTTTAATGAGAGCGGCAATTATGAAATTCAGCTTCGGTCTTCTGTTGGTTGTGACAGTATTGTTTTTCTGAGTCTGACTGTAACCGATCTTTTAGTGTCTTATCTTGATGAGGTGATTTGTTCGGGACAATCCTTTGAAATAGATACTTTATCTTTTTCTGAATCGGGTGAATTTGAAGTGAGATTGAAATCTTCTGTCGGTTGTGACAGTTTGGTCAATTTAAGTCTAACGGTAATGGACTCTATAGTGACGGAGCTAAGTGAGTCTGTCTGTGAAGGCAGTTCTTTTCAGGTTGGTCATGAGGTGTTTAGTGAAGCAGGGGATTACGTAGTTTCACTTCCTTCATCTCAGGGTTGTGACAGTACAGTTTATTTATCATTGACAATATTTGAGATTTCACGTAAAAATATCAATGTCACTGTTTGTGAGGGACAAAGCTATGTATTGGGAGACAGTATATATACGAAAGCAGGCAATTATTCTCAGATACTTACTTCGTCATTTGGTTGTGACAGCATTATATACTTAAATTTAGAGATCAGTCTATCCTCTCGAACAGAGTTAAAACCTGTAATCTGTAGAGGTGATACATTCAAAGTTGGAAGGAGTGTGTATTCGGAGTCCGGCACCTATAACGATACGTTAACCAATAATCTGTTTTGTGACAGCATAGTTACTACTTTTTTGACCGTAATGGAGCCTACTGTTGAGCAATTAGCGGTAGCCGTATGTGAAGGACAATCCTATACAGTAGGTCAAAATACTTATTCTCAAAGCGGATTATACAGGGATACCTTACAATCTGTTTATGGCTGTGACAGTATTATTGTGTTGAGACTGTCTGTGCAAAATCAAATTACTGTTGAGCAGGATGTGAGCATCTGTTTAGGTCAGCAGTATGAAATTGCAAATTCCCGATATGAAGAAACAGGCACATATTTGGATACGCTGGTGAGCTTTGGCGGTTGTGACAGTATCGTCACGACACATCTGAAAGTTCGTCCTGTTTTTAATTTGGAATATAGTACTTCAATCTGTGAAGGAGACAGTATTATTTTTGGTAATCAGGTCGTCAGAGAAGCAGGGACATACACTTCAGTATTTCAAACTGACTTTGGCTGTGATAGTACGGTTAGCTTGTCGGTGTCTGTACTTCCGATTGACTTTAATACGGTACACAAACAGTCCTGTGAAGGAGAATCTGTCGTAATTAACGAAAAAGAATACTGGCAGGATACTACTTTGTCTATTGTCATGCAAAACCAGTTTGGCTGTGACAGTACAGTCAGATATTTACTTAAGTTTTATCCGAAATTTCATGAGCAGGTTTTTATAGACATTTGTGAGGGAGGTGAATATCAGGGTGTAGTAATTAAAAAAGATACTGTTTTGACTTTTAATCTTATTTCTTCTTATGGCTGTGACAGCATTACAGATGTTTTTGTGACAGTCGGAGACTTATCGGTCAATTCAAAAACGGTGAAAATTTGCTACGGAGGCACTTATCGCAGCATGAAAATTACTCGTGATACTGTATTGGTGGCACATCTGACAAATATATACGGCTGTGACAGCATTGTAATTGATTCAGTTTTTGTATTACCGGAATTGAAAATGACAGTAAGTTCTGATACTTTAATCCGGCCGGGCAGTTTAGTTACACTTTTTGCAAGCGGGGCATCGTCCTATATGTGGAGTACGGGACAGACGAACCCTGCCATTGTGATTACGCCGACAGAATCTACTGTCTATACCGTTACGGGTACTTCCAGGGAAGGCTGTACAGAAACCAAAGAAATAAAAGTATCTCTGACTTCCTGCAATTTGGAAATACCCAATTATTTCACCCCCAATCAGGACGGAGTACACGACATATGGAATATAAAAGGTCTTAACTGTCTCTCCGGTTTCGAGCTTAAAATTATTAATCGTTGGGGTAGTGTGGTGTTTCAGACGCAATCACCAAATACCGGATGGGACGGATTGTATAAAGATAAGCCTGCACCGGAAGGAGTGTATTTTTATGTTTTGGAAGGAATCTCATTTGAACATACTCAGACAATGAGAAAAAGCGGCTATATACACTTGGAGCGATAGCAAATTTAACTTTGATTTTCTTTAAATTATAATGTCTGAAAAAGGCATCAGTACGGAAACAGGCAATCCTTGTGATTTAAGCTTTTTTATTTCGGATTCAATGTCGGAACTTCGAATCATTTGGAGAGGTTTATCCGTACTCCTGAAAAAATTATTCCAGTGAAGTAAGATAATTTGTTTTGGCTTGAGTTCTTCGTACATTTTCTCGAGAGTTGGATAGCATTTTTTCTTATGCCAGTACTGGGCAAATAAAATATCAATATTTCTTGCTTTACTGATAGCAGATATTAGCTCGGCACTTTCCTTTGGTACGTCCCCGGAAGCAATCAGAAATCGTGAAATAATTTCATCCTGATTGAGTACATCAACAAAAAAGCTGTAGGTTCCGCCTTCCTGCCATTGCCATACCGGACCGGGAACTTTGTCTAACGGAGTATCGTATTGTCCCGAAGAGAATTTGATGTGTTTGCCGATATGGGGGTGATGATGAGAAGGTATCGGAAATACTCTGAAATGTCTGTCTTCACTGTATATCCACTGGCTTTCAAATTCGGGGTGGTCTATCTTTATTTTTTTCCAGTGAGTATTTTCATTCAGCCATTCTGACAGGGAGTACAATGTACTGGCAGAAGAAATAAATTTCGTTTCGTTGTGATACGTATCTTTAAAAGAAGGCAAATCTAAACAATGGTCATAATGTCCGTGAGTAATCGTCACTAAATTCGTTTTTCCAAAATTTTGAATATATGGACGAATTAATTCAGATCTGTCAGGATAGTTTCCCGTAATTAACTGCGCATAGCCTGGGTTACTGAAAAAAGGATCGTTAAGATAAGTTTCTCCTTTATAAGTAACAGAGAGGCAGGACGTACCGTAAAATCCTATCTGAATACCTTTAGAGTTGGCGGTGTCAGAGGAATAAAAGTAGTGAGTGAGAACATCCGGTTCTAATTTCTTGCCTAAACTCATTAACTTTATCGGCACTATACTGATTAGTACGATAAAAAGTAAAAGAGATAGAAGTTTAATCTTTTTCATCATTATATCTAACTAAGTAAAAATAAGTATATGGATATTAGATTTTTAATTTTTTGAAAATGGAGAGTGTTATTTCATTGTTAAAAGCAACAAGAAAAGCTTCTGTACAGGTCAGGCTGATGAATGATAAGGGTCGTCAGGCGATTTTAAAGAGTATGGCGGGTAAACTGTATAAATATCAGGATATTATTTTGACAGAAAATCAAAAAGATTTAGACAGAATGGACGATTCTGATCCGAAGAAAGATCGGCTTTTGCTGACTCCGGAACGAGTTGAACAATTAATCAAAAGTCTGCATGATGTGGCACTGCTTCAGGACCCTACGGGAAAAGTCCTTTCTGAATACACCACAGAACAGGGGGTGAAAATTCAAAAAATAACAGTTCCGCTCGGTGTGGTAGGAGTTATATACGAATCAAGACCTAACGTAACGGTAGATGTGGCCGCACTTTGTATAAAGTCCGGTAATGCAGTAATACTGAGAGGTGGATCGGATGCAGAGTTTACTAATTTGGTTTTGGTAAAAGCTATTCATGAAGCATTGGAAGAAAATGGAGTTTCTAAAGATGTGGTACAACTTTTACCGACAGATCGTAAGCACGTAAAAGAGCTGTTAGAAGCCGATAAGTATGTAGATATAATTATACCGAGAGGCTCGCAGTCCCTAATAGATTTTGTACGAACGCATTCCAAAGTACCTACAATAGAAACCGGTGCAGGAGTGTGTCATACGTATGTGGAGTCCAGTGCAAATTTAGATGATGCGGCTAAAATTGTCGTAAATGCCAAAACACAGCGTCCGAGTGTGTGCAATGCTTTAGATACTGTTTTGGTAGATCGCAGAATTGCGGCAGATTTTCTCCCTAAATTAATTCCCGGGTTCCTGGATTTTGATGTGGAGGTCTTTGCGGATGAAACCTCTTATGAAGTTCTCAAACAGGCAGGTTATCAAAATTTACAGCATGCTACCGAAGAAAATTACGGAATTGAATATCTGAGTCAGAAATGCTCTGTCAAAGTTGTGGACGGCATGGATGAGGCGTTGGAGCATATCGACGATCATTCGTCCAAACATTCGGAAGCCATCGTGACATCTGACGAGAAACTCGGAGAAAGGTTTCTGAATGAAGTGGATGCCGCAGCTGTGTATGTGAATGCTTCCACCAGGTTTACGGATGGGGGAGTATTTGGTTTGGGTGCCGAGATTGGAATTTCAACACAAAAACTGCACGCCAGAGGTCCTTTTGCACTCGAAAAACTTACTACTGAAAAATGGATTGCAAGGGGTACAGGTCAGGTACGTTAATTTATCTGTGTCAGGTAATCTTTATTTGAGGTAATTCCCAATGGTATTTCAGAGCCATTAAGCGTATGAAAATGACTGCTATGATTGTCAGGATGTAGTCTATATCCATAGATAAATCTAAATATCGAAGCAGAAAAAATATACACCCGCCGGCAATGCTTGCGGTAGCATAAATTTCCTTGTGAAAGATAATAGGTGCTCTTCCGCACAACACATCCCGAATGACACCGCCAAAGCTTGCAGTAACCGTACCCAGTAAAATACAAACTAAAGGATGCAGATGAATAAATAAACCTTTCTGAATCCCAATAAGAGTAAAAATGCCCAACCCTATTGTGTCAAAAAGCATGAGAGATTCAGAGCTTTTCTTTAAAGTACGGTAAAAAAAGAAAGAAGCGGCTACAGCAGCAATGACTAAATAAAAATACTGCAAATCTACCATCCAAAAAACCGGAGTATTGCCGATCATCATGTCTCTGAGAGTGCCGCCGCCCATAGCTGTACAAATGGCAATAATGGCGATACCAAAAATATCAAATTTTTCTTCAATGGCTGTCAAAGCTCCCGAAATGGCAAAAGCTGCGGTTCCGACAATGTCAAGAGTATAAAAAAGCATGTGAGTCTCCAAAAAAATATGTTTTCTGCGAATATAAATATATCAGTAGAATTTCATTTTAGAGAGTTTACATCCGAAATTAATTAAGAATTTAAAAACCTTCCGACTCTTATTAATTAAAATGATGTCTTAACTTTGCCCGCTTAACAGTTCCTGTATATGATTAGCAGACGAAGTGTACGAGTCAAAGTAATGCAAGCTATTTATAGTTATGAATGTTCCGAAGATGCATTACCTGCTACATTTCTAAAAAGACTCCAGTCCAATATTAATTCCGTAAATAATTTGTATCTTTTTATCCTGCTGGTTATCAGAGAGATTGCAGATGAAGTCAGGGTGAATCATGAAATTAAGTCTTCTAAATATTTACCAACCGAGGAAGACCTTACCTATAGTACCAAGTTGTTGTCCAATCCTTTTATTCTGCGATTGAATAATGATGAAGTTTTCAAAAAAGAACTTAGAAAATCCGGTGTGTTTCAATTTCTTTCAAAAGAAATGATTCAGCAGCTGTACGAGACCATGTACCAAAGTCCGGAATATCAGAATTATACAACATCCGGATTAGAGTTCGATGAGTCAGAGAGCAGAGATATTGTCAAATTTATACTTAACAATGTGATGCTGTCAGATGAAGCATTTTTTGAGTACATCGAAGAGTGTTTCCCTTCTTGGGAAGACGATGCCGAAATGGTAGTAATGGCTGTAAGAGAATTAATACATAAGAGCGGTAAATCTTTTCAGCTACATACTGTGAAACCTGTAGTACAGGGCAAAATGCTGGAGCTGAGAGAGTTTGGAGAAAAGCTATTTGGCAAAGTGATAAGTTTGAAAGAGCTGCATACCATGGAGATTGAAAACTATCTGAAGAATTGGGAAGTAGAAAGAATTGCAGTGCTGGATTTAATTCTTATTCGCATGGGGCTGACCGAATTTACAGACTTCCCTTCCATTCCTGTCAAAGTAACCATGAATGAATATATTGAAATATCCAAGTCTTACAGTTCTCCGAAGAGTAAGGATTTTGTCAACGGAATTCTCGACAGAATGCACAGAGACATGAGAGAAAAAGATTTAATAGTAAAAACAGGAAGAGGATTAAAAGAGAATTAAACCAATCTATTAAACCATATTTCTAAATAATTGTATTTTAGTCAATAGGAAAATTAAAATGATGAAAACAAGTTTCTTTTTACAGGCTGCTCCGGGAGGAGCGGGCTCATTTACACCACTATTATTTATGGCGGCAATGTTTGCGGTACTGTATTTTTTTATGATACGACCGCAGCAAAAAAAGGCCAAAGATCAAAAAAAGTGGGTGGACAGTCTTCAAAAAGGCGATAAAGTAGTGACGGTATCAGGTATTCATGGTGTGGTGACTCAGGTCAGTCCGGACAATCCGATAGTAGTCGTTCAGATAGCCACAAACACCAATGTGAAAATGGATAAATCTGCAGTCTCATTGGATATGACCAATTCGGCTTATCCGGCAGCACAATAAACAGCAAAATGTATAAAGTAGGTATCACAGGAGGTATTGGTGCCGGAAAATCTCTAATATCTGAGATGTTCAGAGTTTTGGGAGTACCGGTATATCATTCTGACCCCAAAGCCAAATGGCTTATGACGAATAGTTCGAGTGTAAAATCCAAAGTGATCCAGGCATTTGGCGAAGTAGCCTATTTATGGGACGGACAACTCAATAGAGATTATCTCGCATCTGTGGTATTCAATCATCCTGATAAACTGGAAACACTTAACAGTATCGTGCATCCTGCTTTGTGGGAAGATTCCATGAAATGGGCGAAACAGCAGACCAAGCCCTACACTCTGCATGAAGCCGCAATTTTGTTCGAAACCGGAGGGTATAAGAATATGGACTTTAATATTTTGGTTTATGCCCCCGCCGAAGAGCGTATCCGCAGGACTATGGTACGGGATAAAGTGGATAGGCAATCCGTCATAGCCCGTATGGATAAACAAATGCCTGAGGAGAAAAAAATGGAGCTGGTGGATCATATTATTTATAATGACGGCTCCCAAAGTCTGGTTTCTCAGGTGGTGGAATTACATCACCTTTTGCTGATGAGATCACGAAGTAAATAATGTAATTATGAGTTCAATAGAAAAAGTTCAGTGTTTGATTATTGGTTCCGGTCCTGCCGGTTACACGGCGGCTATTTATGCAGCCCGGGCCAATATGCAACCGGTTCTTTATACCGGAATTGAAATGGGCGGACAACTGACCACCACGACAGATGTGGAAAATTTCCCCGGATATCCGGATGGCATAATGGGACCTGAAATGATGGACCAGTTCAGAATCCAGGCGGAGCGAATGGGAACAGATATCCGTTTTGGAACAGTTACCCGGGCAGACTTTACAGGACCTGTACACAAAGTATGGGTGGATGACGAAAAAGAAGTACATGCGGACAGTGTAATTATTGCCACCGGTGCCACTGCGAAGTATCTTGGTCTTCCGTCAGAAAAGAAATTAAATGGTCGAGGAGTCAGTGCCTGTGCAGTTTGCGACGGGTTCTTTTATAAAAATATGCCTGTAGCCATTGTGGGCGGTGGTGATACTGCCTGCGAAGATGCTTTATATCTGTCCAATCTGGCACCAATTGTACACATGTTTGTCCGAAGAGATGAAATGCGTGCATCCAAAGTATTGCAGGACAGAGTGTTTAAAACAGAAAAGATTAAAATTTATTGGAACACCGAAGTCGAAGAAGTGATAGGAGCAGATAAGGTAGAAGCTGTAAAGGTGCGAAACAATAAGACAGGAGAGGCGGAAACTATTGCCATCGACGGATTTTTTGTGGCCATAGGGCATACTCCTAACTCTCAGCCGTTTAAGGAGTTTGTCGAAACAGACGGACAGGGATATATCCTCACAAAGCCGGATTCTACTGCGACAAATGTTCCCGGAGTGTTTGCCTGTGGTGATGTTCAGGACAGCGTATTCAGACAGGCAGTTACTGCAGCCGGAACCGGTTGTATGGCAGCCTTGGAAGCCGAGCGCTATGTAGGCGGGTTGTAGTTTCGAAAAATATCAGACCAAATTGAGCCGGTAAGTTGATAGAAATGTACTGGCTTGGTTTGTTATTGATAGGTGCTTACAATATAATCCTCTCCGATGGTCTAAGGGCAACAAGTTCAGTTTCATCATTCTGTAATTTTCTATTCGTCCGGCACTGCAAATATTGAAATATGCTTTATACTTTGGCGTTATTTCTGCATAAATGAATTTGATATAAAGTAATTTAGGCTTAAGATTTGTGATGCAGATATGTATATGAAAAAAGTACTTTTTGGGCTGTTGATGTTTGTGTCCGTGCAGGGATATGCAATGGATGACGAATATGGAAACATTACTGTACCGGACATACAACTAAAAGATACTGTATTTATGGGTTATACTCTTGAGCCGACAGAAGTATATGCAATTGTGCCGCCCAAAAATCTCGGACTGACCGAACGGGACAAAATCTATCTGAGAAAAGTCTATCCTTATGCTCTCAGAATCGCCCATCTGACTGAGCAGATAGACAGAGAACTTGCATCCCTGAATAAAAACAGAAAAAAGAAAAACTATATCAAAGAGATGAAAGCTATGCTTAAAAATCGCTTCACCGCGGATGTGAAAGATTTAACCAGAATACAGGGGCAGATGCTGACCAAATTAGTGTATAGAGAAACAGGCGAAACAGCTTACGATTTGATAAAAGGATATCGGGGCGGTTTTGTGGCCGGCTGGTGGAATATGTTGGGCAAACTGTATGCTCAGGATTTAAAAATGGAGTATAACCCCGATGGCGAAGACTGTGAGATGGAAAGGTATGTAAGATATTTAGACCAAATTTATAATCGGGATGGAGTGAAAGAGGATATACAAAAAGAAGAGTTTCTGACACCTTCTCAAATGAAAAAGAAAAAGCAATAACTTCAGACTGAAAAATTGACAGAACTTCATATCCCGATAATTTAAACATTTCTTTGAAAATGAAGTTTTATAAAAGGTAAATCCAAAACTATTTTTAATTGACAGGTAATTTTAGAATAAAGTATGAAAACAGATATACTGGCATTTGCCGCACATCCCGATGATATTGAAATTTCATGCGGAGCGACAATATGCAAACATGTAGATGAAGGGAAAAAAGTGGTTATAGTAGATTTTACGAAAGGAGAATTGGGTACCAGAGGTTCCGGGGATTTGCGTATGAAAGAGTCGGCTGAAGCTTCCGGAATAATGGGTATTCACGGAAGAGAAAATTTAGGATTCAGAGACGGCTTTTTTACTCATGATGAAAAACATCTTATGGAAGTCATCAAAATGATTCGCAAATACCAACCGGAAATTGTCTTGGCGAATACACCTTCTGATCGGCATCCTGATCATGGCAGAGCCAGCAAATTAGTGTCGGATGCCTGTTTTCTCTCCGGTCTGGTAAAAGTGGAAACTTCTGTAAGTGGTATTATGCAGGAAAAATGGCGGCCGCGGGCAGTATATTATTACATTCAGGATTATTATATGGAACCGGATTTTGTAGTAGATGTTACGGACTATACGGAAAAGAAGTTTGAAGTATTAAAAGCATTTGGCTCCCAGTTTTATGACCCAAAATCTACAGAACCTGAAACTCCCATATCCGGAGATGATTTTTTTGAATTTATTCAGGCGAGAATGAAAGATACCGGAAGGCAATCGGGAGTTAAATATGGGGAAGGTTTTGTGACCGACAGACAAATCGGCATACGCTCTTTTGATGATTTGATTTGATAATCAGGCTTTATTTCAAAAGTTTTTCCCGTTAAGACAACCTGCTGTATTAATATGAGTAGAGAATAAAATCTGCTGAAACAGACTTATTTTGAAATTCTTTGAGGGAAATAATCTATCAGCTCTTTGGGAGTTTTGCCCTTATAATCGGGATTGGTAAACTCGTCATAGTAGGTGGCATACAACAATCCTCTGATACCAAAATCCAATTGTCGAAAAGTTGTCGGAATAAGGCCGTCTTTTTTGTTGTCGGTATATTTACCCATCAGTCCGACTAACCACTTTAAAATAAACTTAGGCAAAAAAGAAAAAATAATCAGCACAAGATTGAGTGCACTTATATCATCTTCGGGAGCATATCGTACCAAATCATTTAGCTTATAAGTACCCGCAGCTTCTGAATAAGAAGGAAACTCATTATTACCCGGCAGAAAAATATCGCCAATTTTTTTCATGCCTTTTATTGCCTGATTGTTAAAGCTTGCCATAATCACCATAAAGTTAAAAACTTTTCATTATATACAGTTTTCGGAATGACTTTTTTACAGTCTCAGAAAAAAAATTGATATTTGTCTAATCCGTTTTTTGAAACAGATAGCTTATGTTTTCAAGACTTAATCTTAGAATGTTTTCATCAATTAAAAAATCAAAAGTGCGATGTGTCAAATCAAAGATAAAAGTTTGTTCAGGTTCCGATAAATTGCAGTTTCGGTCTGATAATGTATGAACATTTTTAAGTGAAATACTTCTTCTGTTTGATTCAAATTCTCCTTCAAATTCATTACAGCCATCAAAACCGTACACCGTTCTTTCCGGTACTAAAAACTCGAGCCTCGGATGAAAATCTTCTACTCGGGCGGAGTGTCCGGTGCTGTCTTCAATTCGCGATAAAATCCAGATGTCGTGTAACCTGTAATCAGGTATCTCCTCTGCACAGCCTTCCAAGTATAAGTAGTCTGAGTTTTCGGTGTCGTGATAATGTACGACTGCCGATTTAAGACCCGACGTACTGGCTCCATTTACGCAGTCATAGTCATACAGTTCAAGCTGGATATTACCTTGCGGAAATTTCGCAAAGTACAACGTCTGCGAATTTTCTTCTTTAATATTGTAAATATTTGCTGAAATATATTTGTCGGGATAAATAAACAGCTCGATGTGGTTGTTCATGCCGATATCTATATGCCAGGAACCTGTCTCGTCAAAGACTCTGATATTGTTTTGAATGAATTCTAAGTTTTCCTCTGAAAAGCACAGCGTTGGCAGACTTTGAAATATCAGTACGGCTGTAATAGTTATTGCGTTCAGAGCTTTTCTCACTTTTGGGAAGTTTTGGTTAAAAATAAAAATTAATATCTCTGAAACAGGTATATATATGTTAAAAAGTTAAGTTTCCCTATATTCGTATATCTTCAGAGATAAAATTTTAAGTACACCAACTAAAAAGTATCAGATGAGTTTTCAAACAGCAGATTTACATGATGAGCACGAAGGCAATGTTTCAGTTTGCCTGCCGATATTCCGGTCATTTGGATTAAAAAGGAAATTTTACGGTAAAATTGTCACGATTAAATGTCACGAGGACAATACGTTTGTAGGCAAAATGCTGCGAAATGAAAACGGGAAAGGGAAGGTTTTGGTCATAGACGGCGGTGGTTCATTGAGATGTGCATTAATAGGAGATCAGATAGCTGCAGCCGCGATTCGCAACGAATGGGAAGGTATCGTAGTCTATGGCTGTATTCGCGACAGTGCCGATATCAGTAAAATGGATATTGGAATTAAGGCATTAAATACCAATCCGACCCGCTCGGTGAAAAGAAATGCCGGAGTCATTAATGAGACCGTGCGTTTTGCCGAAGTTGTATTTACACCGGGAGCTTTCTTATATTCCGATGAAGACGGAATTTTAGTGAGTGATAAGGCATTATTGTAAGTTTTTGATGTGAGTGAGTTGCTGAAAAATGAATTGCGAATAGATTATGAAAACAAAAGACGATATAATAAGAAACTGGCTGCCGAGATATACCGGGGTGCCGTTGGAGGAGTTTGGGCAATATATTTTGCTTTCTAATTTTCAGCAGTACATAGATTTGTTTGCAGAATGGCATGGCGTACCGGTGCAGGGAATCGGGCATTCCATGAAGAGCGCGACAGCAGATGGTATCACTATCATTAATTTTGGTATGGGAAGCCCTGTAGCCGCGACAATTATGGATTTATTGGGAGCGATTTCACCCAAAGCGGTACTGTTTTTGGGCAAATGCGGAGGGCTGAAACGAAAAAATGATATTGGCGACCTGATTTTACCCATTGCCGCAATTCGGGGAGAGGGAACTTCCAACGACTATTTTCCTCCCGAAGTCCCTGCTTTACCTGCCTTTGCGCTGCAAAAAGCCATTTCCACGACAATTCGGGATTATCATATGGATTATTGGACGGGGACAGTATATTCTACAAACAGAAGAGTATGGGAACACGATAATGTCTTTAAGAAATATCTGCGTGAGATAAGAGTGATGGCGATAGATATGGAAACCGCTACAATTTTTTCGGTCGGTTTTCACAACGAAATTCCTACAGGTGCGCTGCTGCTTGTGTCCGATCAGCCCATGATTCCGGAAGGGGTAAAAACAGAAGAAAGTGATTCGAGAGTATCCCGTGATTTTGTCGATCATCACCTGAGGATAGGAATCATGTCCTTACAGCAGATACAATTTGAGAAACAGACCGTCAAGCACCTGAGATTTTAGAAATATCCGCAAAAGTGATTGTTCCAATAAAAGTTCTCGTTGCTCCATAAACTCGTACCAAATCTTGGGCTTTCAGTATTCTGATATCCCTGTCATCATCTTTGAGAAGAGTAGAAGTATCTTTCTTACAGGCAAAATCGATATCGTTTAGTGAAACGAATTGCATACAGATTCAGAAACAGAATGACATTATCGGAGGAGTTCCTTTCAGGGTGATATCTTACTGCAATATCATGCAAGCGTCTCATTTGAGATGCGTTTTCAGACTCTTGGCGGAGGGATAATATTGCGGTATATTTTGATTCGCGGTATTCTATGATTCAAATCAAGCCATTCCGGTAAATTCTAAATACATCTGCTCTATCGGTGATTAAAATATTTTCTCATAAAGTTATTGACTATCTGATTTGTTATCCGGTCATTATTGAGCCCGCTGCCTGCTGCGATGGAACCAAAAGATAAGATCGCATTTTGAGGATTCTCTATAATGAGCAATTCTCCGCCCCCGTTATTCGGATTAGTTCCTTTTGCGAGTATTACCGTATTTTGCGGACTGCGATTATTGACCTTATCCAACTCATCTCCGCTTATGCCTCTGCCATCTATGCCTTTCTCTCCAAATTCGGTACCCGCTTCCACTTGGGTATTTTCATACAACCAGTGATCAGGTTTCACTACACGATAACTATTATAAGTAGCATATCCGGTATTGGTATAAGCATTGCCCCAATATTGAGCCTCATTAGAAAACTGAGTGCGCCATGTTCCGGCAGGTATCAGTGTATTACTAAAGAAAGTACCATCTTTACGACATTCTATGGTTTTGAAGTTGTCTTTGAATCGTATTTTATAATACGCTTGATTTCCCCCTAATGAAATAATATTTTTTGTTTGAGAATATTCTCGTAAAGCATCAAACATTTTAGGTGAAAAATATTCACAATGCTGAGCAAATACGATGGTATTCACCTCCTTGAACAGTTCCGGATATTGTTCCAAATAGGAATCGGGATAAACGTTGCACCCATAATTATCGTAGAAAAATTGGTAGATATTATGAAAAATAAATAAATCGTGTCCTGTAAACACCGAATCAAATAAACAGGAAATCAACGGACGCTGAGTAGAAATCTCATATACACAGCTGTCATCCAGTGTATTCACATAGAGACTTTTACCGTCGTAGTGATTGTATGCATGCCACGTTGTGACGGGTGCCAATATCACAAGCTTTGACTTATCTCTACTGTTAATAATCACAGGTACATTGAAAATATTTTTAGAATCCCGAAGTTGGACATTATAAGTACCCGGCGGCAAATGGTCACTTGTCAGTTCCAACTGTTTTTTATCCCGGATGGGTATATCTTTTATCTTTTTAAATTGATAATCTTGGATGGGAGCTAACAACTGAGCCGATTCGATACTCTCTGAGTTTTGGAGATGGACTATAATTTTATCTCCCTGCGTATAGACTACTTTTTCCGTATAACCTGACAGGGAATCTATATAGATATCTCTGGGGCTTGTACTCACACTCGGATGTTGCAACCGATCTGTTTCCTTGACAATCTTAGCGAAAGAATTCGTAAGATTCCGCCTTTTCACCTCCTTGAGATATCTTTCCCTGCTAAGAGAATTACTGTTAAAAACGGTGTCTAAGACAGGTTCTTTCAGCAAGTGCGGATAATTCGATGGCGTAATATCTTTTGTATAAAACGAAAGTTCATTGAGTATTTGATAGGTGATAGGCTGAAAAATAAAATCCGGGAGCGTATCCCGAAAAGGATAGTTTTTGTGCTCGGTAATTTGTAATTTTTCAGCGTACGATGTATCTGCTCCCCAGTTATAAACATATACTTTCATGCCTTTTTCCGATACCGACGAAGGCGATTTTATCAATAGATGCAGATAATACCAATCTGTCGAGCCATCTTGGAGTTCGGGTACTCTGGAAAAATTCCATCCTTGCCAGGGAGATTCGGCAGTCAGATTGACAGAATACTTTTTAGACTTTACTTTGGCTGTGATGTGGTAATAAGTTTCCGGTTGGAGTTCTACTTCTACCGTCAGCCCAAATCTACTTTCAGGACTCAGGGCAATAGCTTTTTCTTTTTCAGAATATTGCCCTATGTCTATCAAGTGATATCCCGGCACTTGTGCTGCAGAAGAATCGGCTGACAACGTGTATCCGTCGGATTGGCAACTGATGACCAAGACACAAAGAATGAAAACTAAAACTTGACGTATAATCATTTTATAAGAGATTTATATAAAAAATATTGTTGCTAAATATGGTGATTGTCACTCCACAAACTCATACCAAATCTTTAATCCGGCAATTTCTAAGGTTTTTGCTTCCGCATCGTGAATATAAGGGAAATTCTGCTCCGTAGTTTTGAATAACTCTTTATTCCCTGATAACGAATCTATCTGGTAATGGTTAGTTATCCTTTGCGAAACAAGGTGCGTACTTTT
>CAZZEH010000013.1:0-91798 GCA_964653095.1 uncultured Chitinophagales bacterium | reverse complement strand
GATGCAAGGCAAAAACTCAGACGACTTTATCCGTCAATTTACAGTTAACATAACACTATCTGTTGCAGTTGAGTTATGTTATTTTCCCTTTAAATGCATTTAGCCGAAATCTCAGAAACGAAATAAAGAAAAGCAGAAAGTTTTATTTTTATGATAACGGAGTCAGAAATGCACTCATCTACAATTACAATCCAATTCAACTGAGAGATGATGTTGGTGCACTTTGGGAAAACTACTTAGTCTCTGAACGGCTGAAAAGAAATCATTATGCCAATAACTATGCAGCAAGTTATTTTTGGAGAACCACTCAACAACAGGAAATAGACTATATCGAAGAACGCGATGGTAAAATTACTGCCTACGAATTCAAATGGAATCCGAGCAAAAAAGCAAAGATTTCAAAATCTTTTACCCGGAATTACGATGCAGAGGTAAAAGTGATTCACCGTGAAAACTTCCATGAGTTTTTAAAATTATAGGCGGTGCTGACCCTCTAAGGATGTAACTTCTAATTTGAGGTTTCACAAAATATTATGTTTTTACGTGAGTTAATTCACATAATATTATAATAATTGGTGAATTGGGAAGTTCGGACAGAATCAAAAAAGATGATTCATCCTATTATCAACAAAAAATACCAACTCAACCTTATCTTCTATAATCTTATAAATAATGGATGTGTTTTTATGTATGACAAGCTTCCTAAATCCAGTTCGTTCAGAGACTTCTCCTATAAAAGGGTTGGTACTTAATATCTCCAGGCTGTTCTCTATGTTCGAGTCAAATTTCTGAGCAGCTATTAAACCCCAATTATCAATTATCCAATTAAGGATTACAGAAAATGATAATTCAGCATCGGGAGTCCATAACAAATGATAAGTCTCTTTCCTGCTACTCATTTTTGTATAGCAGGTTGTTAATTCTTTCTCTCACTTCAGAATGAGGCATCAAATTATCTGCATCTGCCTGAGATGCACTGTCTCTTATACGCTGTTGAAGTGCATGAGGAATTTGATTCCACCAATCTTCTTGAGCTTGTTTATACGTAAGAACTTTCAGCACCTCTTCCAATAAGCCTACATCCTCAGTATCTGAGATGAGATGGTGCAGTTTGTTTTTCAACTCTATGGTACTCATTGCTATTCATTCTCAATTAAAGATAATGAAAAATATTGAAGCACAGGGAGTTTTATTCTTGTAATGGCTGTCACCCGGAATTATGATGCAGAGGTAAAAGTCATTCACAGAGAAAACTTCCATGAGTTTTTGAAATTATAGAAAATCGGACTCAATGCGCCGAAAAATCAATGCTTTAAATCTTAAAAATCCTCGCTAGTATCAGTAGGGTTACTTTGGTACTTAGTCAATCCAAAAACTTCTATTTGATTTCTATTTATTTTAAAAACAACAGTGTAACCTTTAAATATCAGATTACGAATTAAGCCTATTATCATCATGAAATGTATAAAAAGTTACATCATATACATACTCTTCTGTTCCATTTGGAATAGAATAAGGCTTCTCTCATCCGTTTAGGGCTCTCAAAAGACAACCCATATTGCGTATTTGTGAACCAGTTCTGATTTGCAACCTCATCAAAATCTGAAAGAGACATTATAGATCCTAATGAATCATTAATAGCATCATGTTTTATTTGATCTTTTATCATCTCCTTACACGAAAAAATTAGTATAAGAGCAATAGTTATATAAGCAATTTTATTCATGTAGAATTTTTTATGTCAGAGAATTCTACAATTATATTTTCCTATAAAAAATCTTCCGTTCCTTGCAACTTGAATATTTCTTTTCGCATAACTTCACAGGCATTTTTTGCGAACTTCACTTGCTCCGTGGTACCAAAATTTGAGATATCATGCCTAAAATGTTTGATTACTTCTTTATTTAAAAACTTAATTTGAAACTTCCATTCTAGATTTAATTCTCCATCAAAGACTCGCATTATAATGACTGTGTTTGGATGATTAATTGAATATATATTATCTTGAAAAGAGCGAACATTTACAATTTCATATTTTTTAAACATCCAATTATTTTCAGATATCGTTTTGACTACTGTTTTGAATTTATCACTTACTCTCTGACCATCTAACACAGCTTTTGCATTTCCAATTTTAGTATCCACATTTATTTTGTCGTATATAAGATAAGCGACAACTATTATAACAATTACAAATACAAGACTCATTGCTATTCTAAATTTTGTGAAGATTTTATAAAAGGGTTTCCAAAGTTCTTAAGTAAAACATAATGAATATAGCTGCCATCCATATCTAATGGACCTGCAAGAGTCCATGGCAATGGCTTAATACAATAGTTCATGTTATGTCCTACGTCCCTTAATATTTCAGATTTGTAATTTGAAAGCTTTTCAGGGTGATTTGTGATTTTTTTATACAGCCTCCAAGCACTTTCATATTTTTGTAAAAAAACCAAACATTCGGCTTTAATATACAGTAATTCCAGTTTTTCAGGGTGTTTAGAGATTTTGTTATTTATCTCAAAAAGTTTTTTTTCATAGTACCTTGTCATACTATTAAACTTAGAAAAACCATTAAATAGTATAAGTATAGCAACGAAAAGTGCAAAGAATAATATCATCTACTTTTGTATAACTGCAAACGCAATAATAATTAGATAATCAAAGCAAATGGATTTTCACCCTTTTTAATTTATTCATTCAAAATATATTTATAACTTCACGTTATAACAACATTGCTATGAGCCTTCAAAACATTGCTTTCAAACTAAAGACACTGAGAGAGTTTAATAACTTCAGTCAGGAATACATTGCTTCTCAACTCAACATTAGTCAGGCTGCCTACTCTAAAATTGAAAGCGGTGCAACTCAGTTAAGCATAGAAAATTTGGCAAAACTATCTGAGGTTTATAAGCTTACTCCCAATGATATTTTGGGGTGGAATGATAAAACGATTATCAACAACAACTGTAATGGTGTAGCGGCAGCTTCAAATCACGTAGTCATCAATATCTACAATGAAGAAAGGCTCAAAATCATAGAAGAGAGGCTGAATAAATTGGAGAATTCATAATTTAACCTTGCAAAACTCAATTTCAAATTGAGTTTTGCAAGGTTGCAATATACTGAAAAGTAAACGGGTGATTTTCGTTTATAAGCATGAAGGAGTTTTATCTTTACATGGGTGAAAAAGTTTCTAATCATAAGATTTAGTTCGATAGGAGATATAGTTTTGACTTCTTTGGCATTGCGTTGTCTGCGGAATGCCTATCCCGATGCGCAAATAGATTTTTTGACGAAGGAGATGTATCGGGAGTTGGCAGAAAAGCATTTGCAGGTTTCAAATGTGATGGTACTGAAAGAGAGTTTGTGGGAAACCGCGAGAGAAATAGCCCGCAATGAATATGATTATGTGATTGATTTTCACTTGAACGTGCGTTCCCGGATACTTAAGCAGCTTTTGCCGGAGTCTGTCAAAATACTTCGTTACCGCAAAAAATCTATTAAACGGACACTCAGTGTATTTTTAAGAAGAGATTTGTACGGAGGAGAACGTGTGCCGGAACAATATCTGAAAACTCTTGCAGTACTTGAGGTGTCAAATGACGGAAAAGGTCTGGATTTTTATATTCCAGAAAGAGATCAGATTTATAAGAAAGATTTGCCCATGACACATGGAGCAGGTTATGCGGTACTTGCTTTGGGAGCCACTTATTACACCAAGAAATTACCTTTGGAAAAATGGGAAGAGATTTGCCGCAAGCTGGAAGTTCCGATTATACTGATTGGCGGTAAAGCAGAAATTGAATTTGGGAAAAAACTTGCATCGACAGACAACATAAAGATTTTGAATAAGTGCGGACAGTACTCTATAGGTCAGTCCGCAAGCGTGATGTCGCAGTCTTTGTTTGTAATAACACACGATTCCGGGATGATGCATATCGCGGCTGCGCTCAAAAAGAAAGTCATATCCGTTTGGGGCGGGACAGTGCCGTATTTGGGTTTTTCTCCTTACGTAACAGATGAAGCACTTTCTAGGATTGTGGAGGTCAAAAATCTTTCCTGCCGGCCCTGTTCTAAATATGGCCGAAACGATTGTCCAAAAGGTCATTTTAAGTGTATGAATGATATGGATACCGAGGAAGTCGTTCGCGCCGTGAAAAACTAAAGCTTTGTTCTGAAGCTCTCAGGTTATACAGTTATTTGTACGGATTGGATTATTTTTTTCTTAATATACGTTTTAAAAAAGAAAAGTGTAACTTTGCACAGAAATTAAGAAGAAAAAACAATAGAAATGCTGACAGCAGAAAGAAAACAGGAAATTTTTAAAGAGTTTGGAGGTGCTGAAACTAATACCGGTTCGGTAGAGTCTCAGGTAGCCATGATCACCTTCAGAATCAGTGATTTATCTAAACATTTGAAATCACACAGAAAAGATTTTTCAACTACCCGCTCACTTTATAAGCTTGTAGGTCAGAGAAAAAGACTTTTAAGATATCTGGCTAAAAAAGATATTCAGCGCTATAGGGCTCTAATTGAAAAGCTCAACCTACGCAGATAAATCTTAATTTGATAATTTAAAGCGAGGCTAAAGTGGTCTCGCTTTTTTGTGCTTTTATAAATAAATACTTAATGCATTTTAATTTACATTCAAGAACATTTGACATCGGAAATGGTCAAAATGTTACAATTGAGACCGGTATGCTTGCAAGACAGGCAGACGGCAGCGCTTTGGTAAAATGCGGAGAAACGATGGTTTTGGCTACAGTAGTGTCTTCTAAGGAAGCGAAAGTCGGACAGGATTTTTTTCCACTATCTGTAGATTATAGAGAGAAATTTGCTTCAAGCGGTCGAATTCCCGGTTCATTTTTAAGACGAGAGGGAAGAATTTCCGATCCTGAAATATTAATAAGCCGATTAGTCGATCGGGCGATTCGTCCGTTATTCCCTGACGGCTATATGAATGAGACTCAGATGCTCATTTATGTCATTTCACAGGATCCCGAAATACCGGGAGAAAATATTGCAGGTCTGGCAGCTTCTGCCGCTCTGACTATTTCGGACATTCCTTTTGCCGGGCCAATTTCTGAAGTCCGAGTTTGCAAGATAGATGGAGAATATGTGGTCAATCCGCCACAGTCAGATACAGACCGGGCTACTTTGGACATTGTGGTAGGAGCCACGGAAGAAAATATTCTGATGGTAGAAGGCGAGGCCAAGGAAGCACAGGAGGAAGAGTTCATAGAAGCTATTCTGAAAGGACATGAGGCAGTGAAAGTGCATTGTCGTGCACTTAAAGCTCTTGCGGAGGAAATTGGAGTCGTCAAAAGAGATTTTGCGGCTCCGGTATATCCGGAAGGACTTGAAGAGAGAGTAGCGGCTGCATGCGAATCCGGTATTCTGGAAATTGCAAAATCCGCTTTGGGAAAGCAGGAGAGAAGTGCAGGATTAAAAGAAATAAAAAAATCTTTCCTGGATTCAATCCCTGAAGAAGAACAAGAGACCTTTGACTATAAAGCTTTTGGTGAAATATATCACAACTTGGAATGGAAAACAATCAGAAGTGTGGTGCTTCAGGACAGAATCCGATTAGACGGGCGTAAGCTTGATGAAGTCAGACCACTCTATATGGATGTGAATTATCTGCCTTCTCCACATGGTTCTGCTTTGTTTACCAGAGGAGAAACGCAGTCTCTTACAACTGTAACTTTGGGCTCCAAGCAGGATGAGCAGTTGGTGGATAAAGCAGTAGGAATAGAATTTAAAAAATTCCTTCTCCACTATAACTTTCTTCCTTTCAGTACAGGGGAAACCAAACCGATGAGAGGCCCTTCGAGAAGGGAAATAGGTCATGCAAATCTCGCTTTGAGGGCATTGAAAAATATGCTTCCGGCAGAAGAAGAAAATCCATATACTATCCGTGTGGTTTCCGATATTTTGGAGTCTAACGGCTCTTCCTCTATGGCAACAGTCTGTGCGGGTTCACTTGCTCTGATGGATGCCGGTATTCAGGTGAGAAAACATGTGTCCGGTATTGCAATGGGGATGATATCTTCAGGAGATAATTATGCGATTCTGTCTGATATTTTGGGCGATGAAGACCATTTGGGAGATATGGACTTTAAAGTAACAGGAACGAAAGAAGGTATTACTGCCTGTCAGATGGATATTAAAGTAGATGGCCTTTCTATGGATGTCATGCGCGAAGCTTTGGATCAGGCCAAAAGAGGCAGGCTTCATATTTTAAACCATATGGAAGCATGTATTCCTTCTCCGAGACCGGAACTGAAGCCGCATACTCCGAGAGCTCATGTGATGGAAGTGAATAAGGAATTTATTGGTGCTATCATTGGGCCTGGCGGAAAAATTATTCAGGATATTCAGGATAAAACCAACACGGAAGTTACTATAGAAGAAATCAAGGAAAGAGGGGTGGGGCGTGTAATCATCTTGTCCAATAACAAGGATAATATGGAGGCTGCCATTGCCAGAATTGAGGGTATTGTTGCGGTGCCTGAAGTGGGTGAAATATATGATGGTATCGTGAAATCAGTGGTTTCATTTGGTGCTTTCGTAGAGTTTCTTCCCGGAAAAGAAGGCCTGGTGCATATTTCAGAGATGTCTCATTCCCGTGTCAATGCAATGGAAGATGTCATCAAAGAGGGCGACTCTCTGAAGGTAAAACTGATTGGCATTGAAAAAGGTAAACACAAACTGAGTCACAAAGCTCTATTACCAAGACCTCAGAAAAACAAGCCGAGAGAAGAAGAATAACAACTTCTATTTTGTATATAATGAAAGGCAGTCTCAAATACGGACTGCCTTTCATTTTTTGAACTGGACGGAAGTTAAAATTTCCAGATTAAATTAAAAAAGAAATTTCTTCCCATTCTCGGGACTCTGTTCCAATCGGCAAAAGTAGTGTAGTTTTTATCCAACAGATTTTCGGCACCTGCTTTCAGTACCAAAGATTTGTCCTCAAAACTGAAGCTATGAGAAAGTGAAAGATTTAAAATGGTAAAAGCCGGAAGTTTGGTCTCCCCAAATTCTTTATTGATTGCGTTCTGTTTTGCAGAACCCTGAACTGAAATATTCGCAGTGAAACTTTTCACGTGATACGTCATTTCTGACAGATAAGTAAATGGCTGAATAAGCGGAAGATTGCCGACCTCTGCGCCTTTCCCTTTTCGGTAGGAAAACATATTGTTCCAAAAAATATTTTCCGCAATTTCTACTTTGGCATCAAATGATACGTTTGCAATATGTGCCTGTTTGACCTGCTCATATATTTTCACTCCGGAAGCCCCGATAGTCATGGTACTCAGGTTGTCATCAGGCCGGCCAATAATATAGTCTGCAATATAGAAGTAGTTGGCAGAGAGCTTGAGTGAAACTCTTTGCCCGATATATTGGAGAGCGGTAGAAAAAGACAGAGACTTTTCGTTTTTCAGATTAGGATTACCGATATAATCGTAACGGTCAAAGCTGTTGAACAGATAAAATCCATATCCTTCCGAAACGGACGGAGCCCGTTCGCCGTATGACATTCCGGCTGAGTATAATATCCGATAATCTTTATGGTAGTTGAGTGAAGCAGAAAGTCTTTTGAGAACTCTGGTGCGGTCTCTTTCCATTTCAGGATAAAATATTTTCAGAGAGTTTAACCCAAAATCACTTTTAATCAGGTTGTGATGAGCTGCAATCCCGGCGTTGAAAGTAAGTTTTAAGACTTCGGATACTTTTAGAATATCTTCTCCGAATGCGTCGAAATAATTTGTTCGCACATCTGGCCAGGTCAGCATAAACATATCTTTTTCTTCCGGATCGTTGGAATACATCGTCATTTCGGCCAACGAGCTGTTGTGATGTCCGGTGAGTGACGTTTTCCAATTGTTTTTACCGGATTCTCCTCTGATTAAAGTGAAAAATCCTCCGGTGCGACTCCATCCGGGCATGTCCATTCTGATAGGAACTTCCGGTCGTTGTGAATCGTCCATGACATGCGCAATATTGTTGTAATACAGTTTGCTGTTTATAGCTTTTATTTTTCCCGAAGCAGGATGATAAAAATGTTCCAATGCCCCTATAAAGGCTTTGGCAGATGATACGTCCATTGGCAGTGCAGGATATCCCACATCAATCGCGTGGTCGTATATCAGAGAAGCTTCTATATGCTGATTCTGATTGATTTTTGTGCCTATTACCCCCGACAGATTGTATTTGGTAAACTGAGAAAATTCGATTTCTTTCTTT
Organism: uncultured Chitinophagales bacterium; assembly: GCA_964653095.1. Lineage (GTDB taxonomy): Bacteria > Bacteroidota > Bacteroidia > Chitinophagales > JADIYW01 > JAMLHH01. The sequence goes on along the minus strand of CAZZEH010000013.1, from coordinate 83,545 downwards.
CCTCCGGCCTTGTAATTGGAAGCATTTCTGTATGTAAAATCGAAATCGGTAAAAAATTTCGGATGACTGTAAGAGAGGCTGGTTCCAAAAACTTTTTGAAGGTTGTTGGTTTCAAATCCGGCATAACTTGCCCCGGAGAGCTTCCGCTTCCCAAAAGTGCTTTTCTTTTTTGCTAAATCCAGACTTCCGGCAATAGCTGCTCCTCCAATTGAGTGCGTCTGCCCACTGCTGACTTCAGCCTTGGATAAATTTGAAATCTCTATATAGGAAGTAACCGGGTCCATCTTATCGGTACAGGCTGCGTATATGCGCATCCCGTCTATTGTCACTACACTTCTTTCCGTTCCCATTCCGTTGATAAACGGCTCCCAGGCATAACCGCCTCTTCTGATCATATTGATGCTCGGAGTTCTTTCGAGATATTCGTCTATGCTGGCAAGTGATTTTTCTGCTCTGTCAGAAGCTGTCTTAATCGGAGCTATCACGATTACTTCTTCCAAATCGTACATCAGGAGAGAATCTAAACTGTGATGAGTATCATCGGTCTGGGCTGAAAGACTACCGGACAGGAGTACCGCAGATATTATAAAAACTGCAATTTTGAGCATATTTTATTTCCTTTTTTGTAAAAAACGCCCTGCAGTTTTGATTGCAAAACCGCAGGGATTTATTTCAGGCAGATTAAAATTCTATTTCCAGAAAAATACTGCTGCTTTCATTTTCCTCATTGACCTCTTCGCCTTTGATGAGGTCGCCCTGCTCATTTTTTACCTGAAGATTAATTTTCCAGTAGCCGGTCATGGAAAAATTCACCTGCCCCTCATAGATTCCTTTTCCGGTACTAACGAGGTCTGTATTGTTAGGTGAACCATGATTGCCCATACCCGGCATTCTCGGGTCAATTAGGATGGTGTAATTTTCCAAAGGAGTATAAGTATCTGTATGCTCATTCAGATAGAGTGCGGCTTTCATTTCGTTTGAACCCTCTTTGGGTTGTATGGGTTCAATCAACGCCAGTATATAGTCGAGTGAATCTGTTCCTGTAAAATTTTGGACATTTCGTCTTGTTGTCGGATTCACGTCAATCAGTCCTTCTGCAGATAGTGTTTCACTGTTGATTGTGTAATTTATTTTGAGATGCCACTGTCCCATATCGCCGCCCGGCATGGTGAAAATAATGTAACCTGTATTGATGAATTGATTCGCATTGTATTTTGCAATAGCCGAAGCCGGACTGGAATGGCTCATGCCGTGCATATCCATCATGGGCGTCCAGGAAGCCTTTTCGATGACCAATGCGGCTCCAAATTCATTTTTTATCTGAAAAAATACTTCATTGTAACCTGTTTTTAAGTGTCCATCTTTGTTATAGAGTTCAATGTCGTGATGACCGTTTTTAAGCGTGGTAATCAGTTTGAGGTTTTTCAGATTATCTGTCTCGTCCTCAATTTTTATATCATCTTTTTTACAGGAAGCTACAGCGAGTACTGCGAATAAAGAGATAAAACCGTATCGAATTATAGTATTAAGTTTCATTTTTTTTAAAGTTTAAATTTTAAGAAGTTATAGATTTCTGCACCATTTTAAGTCCGGTCAAATGAGAACCGAATATTTTTATAATGGCTGAAAATGTGTGGCTAATCCTGTTTAAAAAAACAGAAAAAGCTATGAAATGAAACTAATCGGAGGCTTGAGTTCTTCTTTGCTGTACAAATAGAAGTAACTATTTTCGTAAGGGCTGAAATGATTGGCTGAATATTCCGTGGAAAGATTATTTGAAACATTGATTTCATGAAAGTCCTGAAAGTACAGAACTTCGGTCTGAAGTTGTTTTAGTAAAATAGCCGCATGGGAATCATTTTCTCTGTCTTTCTGCATGTCATCCAGCATGCACTGTCCGTGACATTCTAATTCCGGTGTATCAATGTTTCGGCAAAATAAATTTTCAAACAGCTGGCTGTCGTATTCATAGACAAGGTAAAGCATATTATTCTTCATAATGCTCAGCATCAGAACAAAAAGAATGAAAAAACTCATTATGCTTTTACAGCTTTTCATATCCGCCTTTTGTGACTTAATCCCAAAGCTAAATATACTTTTTAAGAATAGAGTAGCAGGTGTTTTGTATTTGTATTAATTATCCTTTTTCATAAGATTAATTCGGGTAAAATAAAAAAGCAGCCAAGTTCTGTCCTGACTGCTTTTACAACATGGTATATTTCCTGAAAGAAATTAATCAATATCAATTTTATTTCTGAAAATGACTTCTTCATTCATCACATCTGCGACGATAGGCGTGTCTTTACTGACTTTATCTGCAATAATCATTTTGGACAGCTCATTAATCAGTTCCTTGTTGATTAATCTTTTGAGAGGTCTGGCTCCAAATTGCGGATCATATCCCTCTTCACCCAGCCATTCGATGATTTCATCCGAAAACCCTATTTCAATATGCATATCTTCAAGAGTTTTCTGTAAACCTTTCAGTTGAAGTTTCACGATTTCTGTGATTTCATCTTTCATCAGAGGCTTGAACATGATGATTTCGTCAATTCGGTTCAAAAACTCCGGTCTCATGGTTCTTTTTAGTTCTTCAAAAACCTGTGCTTTAGAAGTTTCCGTAGCAGTAAATAAATCCGAATCTGTATGGACATCTTCAAAGTTTTGCTGTATCATGTGTGAGCCAACGTTGGAAGTCATGATGATAATTGAATTTTTGAAATCGACCACTCTCCCTTTATTATCTGTCAGTCTGCCGTCTTCCAATACCTGAAGCAGCAAATTGAATACATCCGGATGAGCTTTTTCAATCTCGTCTAACAGAATTACAGAATAAGGTCTTCGTCTCACTGCTTCAGTCAGCTGACCACCTTCATCGTAACCCACATATCCCGGAGGTGCTCCGATAAGTCGGGAAACAGAATGCCTTTCCATATATTCAGACATATCAATCCTGACCATTGATTTTTCGTCGTCAAAGAGCTGCTCTGCCAAAGCTTTTGCGAGTTCAGTTTTACCCACACCCGTAGTGCCGATAAATATGAAAGAACCAATAGGTCTTTTGGGGTCACTGAGCCCTGAACGACTTCTTCGTATTGCGTCTGAGACTGCCTGTATAGCTTCATTCTGACCGATGACTCTTTCGTGGAGATGACTTTCCAAATCTAAAAGTTTTTCTTTCTCGGTCTGAAGCATTTTGGTCACCGGAACTCCGGTCCATTTGGAAATGACTTCAGCAATATCATCTGCACTGACTTCTTCTTTGAGCAGATGATCTCCATGTTTCATTTCTTTCAGTTTTTGCTCACTGTGTTTCAATGCATCTTCGGCTTCTTTAATTTTCCCGTATCTGAGTTCGGCCACTTTCCCGTAATTACCGTCTCTCTCTGCCTGTTCTGCCTGTAGTCTCAGATTTTCAATTTCGAGTTTCTGTTGCTGAATATTGTCTAAGATATTTTTTTCAAACTCCCATTTGGAACGCAATTCCACACGTTTTTCATTGAGGTCTGCAATTTGCTTAGACAGTTCATCTAATTTGCTTTCCTCATTTTCTCTTTTGAGCGCTTCTTTTTCAATTTCCAATTGGGTTATTTTTCTTTCCAGCTCGTCAATTTCTTCCGGTACTGAGTCAATTTCCAGCCTTAATTTAGCGGCAGCTTCATCAATCAGGTCTATAGCCTTATCCGGCAAAAAGCGATCGGAGATATAGCGCACAGATAAATCCACGGCTGCGATAATAGCTTCGTCTTTAATATTCACCTTGTGATGAGTCTCGTATCTTTCTTTTAATCCTCTCAGGATAGAAATACTGTCTTCTTTTGAAGGTTCGAGAACAATTATTTTTTGAAACCTTCTTTCAAGGGCTTTATCTTTTTCAAAGTATTTCTGGTACTCGTTTGATGTAGTGGCTCCGACAGCTCTCAGTTCTCCTCTTGCCAAGGCCGGTTTCAGAATATTGGCGGCATCCATAGCTCCTTCGCCCCCGCCTCCGGCACCAACAAGTGTATGAATTTCATCAATAAACAAAATGATTGCTCCGTCAGAGGAGGTGACTTCTTTGATGACAGCTTTAAGTCTTTCTTCAAATTCTCCTTTGTATTTGGCGCCGGCGATCAGGGAACCCATGTCGAGAGAATAGACAATCTTGGACTTGAGGTTCTCCGGTACGTCGCCAGTGACAATACGGTGTGCGATTCCTTCGGCAATAGCTGTTTTACCTACGCCGGGCTCTCCTACTAAAATAGGGTTGTTTTTGGTCCTTCTCGAAAGTATGTGCAAGACTCTTCTGATTTCTTCGTCCCGACCGATTATTGGGTCGAGTTTGTTGTTTTTGGCCAGCTCATTCAGGTTTTTTGCATATTTATCCAATGCATTAAATGTAAGTTCCGAACTGCTTGATTCCACTTTACTTCCTTTTCTGAGTTTAAGAATGGTTTCTCTGAGTTTTTGTTCGGTCAGTCCCAAATCTGTCAAAATTTTGCTGGTATTGTCCCGCACGGTCATCAAAGCCAGTAAAAGGTGTTCCAGAGAGACATACTCATCTTTCATTTCTTTCATCAGACTGGTGGCCTTCATAATCACCTGCTGCATATTTTGTGATGGATATTTCACACTTTCATTTGTGACTGTCGGAAGATTACTGATAATCTGGTTGACTTTATCTTCTACGTTCTGAGAATCTATGTTATTTTGATTCAGTACGTGAGGGATATAGTTTTGATCTACTTCCAAAATCGCCTTCAAAAGGTGACAAGTATCCATAGAAGGATTTTTTCTGTCAAAGGACAATTGCTGTGCCTGAGCAATTGCTTCCTGTGATTTGATGGTAAATTGATTTGGATTCATAAGTTTAGTCTTTTATCTCATTTTACTCAAGAAATATACCGAAGAATAATCTTTCAGGCTTTTCTTTCAAACAGGAAAAAACAGCATGTTAAATGAAACAAATATGACAAAATGTCATTATAAGATTGCGTGGCAACTACCTTTTGTCAGTGACCACCTGCTCGATAGCCCAACTTATTGCCGAGAACAGAATGGAAAACAGAAATGCATTGAAAAAGCCCATCCAGCCTTCTCCTTTAAGACCAATGCCATCTACTAATCTGACTGCCAAAAGAACTACGGAAGTATTAATGACTAACTGGAACAATCCCAAAGTCAGAAAAGTGATGGGTAAAGCAAACAGTGAAAGCACCGGCCTGATAAATGTATTGAGCAGGCTTAATACTACTGCAAATACAATCGCAGTAATAAAATTTTGTTTGGTGGCTTCCAAAATATCGGAAGGAACATCCGGGTCAATGATATAGGAAGGGTCAATAGACGTGAAATTGATGATATCTGTCAGATGGCTGATTAACAGTATGGCAGCCGCTCTAAAAAGTAATTTGATAATCCAATTCATTTATTTCTTTGAGTTTAGATTTTGCATTTCCATTTCATTTGTAAAGAGTCTATTTTTACGAATTCATGGCATCAATATTCTTCAAAACTAAAGTTTTAGATTGTAAAAAATGGATTTTTGATCCGATTCGTAAGAAATTTGTGGTTTTAACTCCCGAAGAAGAAGTCAGACAGACGATTTTGGCCTATATGGTTGAAGTGAAAAAGTATCCGATGAGCTATATAGCGGTGGAAAAGCAGATACAATATGCCGAAAAAGCGAGAAGATTTGATATTGTGGTGTATAATGAGGATCACAATCCTTACATTTTAATTGAATGCAAGCAGCCTGAGGTGAAAATCACCCAAAAAACGATGGAACAGATTACATTGTACAATCAGGTACTCCGTGTCCCGTATCTTGTACTGACCAGTGGGGCGCAGCATTTTGTGGTACAACTCAACCATGATACGGGTGCGTACCAGTGGCTGAGTGACCTGCCTGAAAAAGATTTAATTTGGAAATAAAATCTTACAGTTTATTTTCTGCGTATAGCTTTCTAATCTCTTTTTTATTGATTTTGCCTACACTTGTTTTTGGAATTTCAGATACGAACTTATAGATATCCGGAACAGCCCATTTACTGATTTCTCCTGTTTCTACAAATTTGCCCAGGTGCTGTTTGATATCTTCATCGCCAATATTCTGTCCGTCATGTAATACAATTAATGCCAAAGGTCTCTCATCCCATTTTTCATCAGGAATACCTATGATAGCGGTTTCTTTTACACCGGGATAGGAAGAAATAAGGCTTTCGAGTTCTAAAGATGAAATCCATTCACCCCCGGATTTTATCACATCTTTTTTACGGTCCACGATGATAACTGTTCCGTTTGGCTCCATTACAGCCATATCTCCTGTATGCAGGTAACCGCCTTCCCACAATTCTTCGCTTCGTTCCTCTTCTTTGTAGTATCTCTGTGTAAGCCACGGAGCGCGGACTACTAATTCTCCGACACTCTTGCCGTCCCAAGGCAGGAAGTTTCCGTCATCGTCCATTAATTTCATTTCCACGAAAATAACTGCTCTTCCCGTTTTGATTCTTTCATCCAATTGCTCATCCGGGGTAAGTGTGTCCTGCATGGAAGAAGAAAGTTGTGCCACAGACAGGATAGGGCAGGTCTCGGACATTCCGTAACCGGTCAGCACACTGATACCTTTAGCAGTAGCAGCTTTTGCCATACCTCTTGGAAGTGCCGACCCGCCAATGACCATTTTAATTCCTTCCAAACTTACTTCACCTGCGGCTTTTGGGTGATTTATAAGCATATTCAGTATAGTAGGCACACAGTGTGAGAACGTAACCTTTTCTTCCTCTATCAGTTTCATGAGCATATTGGGTTCATATACTCCCGGATAAATTTGTTTCATACCCAAAAGAGTCGCCATATAAGGAACTCCCCATGCATGTACGTGAAACATAGGAGTCATGGGCATATATACGTCTTTTGCAGTAATTGCGATAGGTGTGTCCACAGCGGAAAATGATGCGGTTACGCCCAATGTGTGCAAAGTCAGTTGTCTGTGCGAAAAGCAAACTCCTTTTGGAAGTCCGGTAGTACCTGTCGTATAAAACAGAGTCGCCATTGTATTTTCATCAAAGTCAGGATAATCATACGTATCCGACTCTTTTGCAATAATTTCTTCGTATTCTCCAACAATTGGAAAACTGACTTTAACTTCTTGTCCCGCATCTTTCAGCATAACATATTTTTCAACAGTTTTGAGATTCGGACGAACTGCTTCTAAAAGTGGGGCAAACATCTGATGGCAAAACACAACCTTATCTTCCGCATGATTCATGGTATAGACAATCTGATCCGGTGATAGTCTGAAGTTAATGGTGTGCAGAACTGCTCCAATCATGGGAATGGCAAAATACAGTTCAAGATACCGATGGCTGTCCACTTCCATGATTCCGACCACGTCGCCCGGTTTTACACCCATATTGGTCAGAGCATGCGCCAGTTGAGCTATTCGTTTGTACAGCTGCCTATAATTCATTCGCACCTGATCCCGGTACAAAATTTCAGTGTCTAAATTGTAATTTAAAGAACGTTCAAGAATAGATTTAATCAGCAACGGTGGGTTGTAAGCTGATTGGGTAGGTTCGATAATACGTGTAGAAATCATATAGTTATGGTTTTGAAATTATAAAATATCAAAACAGAGCAGGAGTTGAAGTCGTTTGTCTCATTTCATTAAACTTCTCTCAGCCCGGTTTCTCAAAGAATAAAAATAGTTTATTTATCCATAATCTCAAATATCAGAGGAGGGATTTAAATTGTAAGAACCTGTATTGTTTTGATGAAAGGCAGACATTAATTTTTCAGGCTGGCAGGAATGAAATCAGGACAATGTAAAAGCAGAATTGTCCACAACCTGTCATAATTCTGTACTTGTCCACATTTTGACTTGGAGGGAATTGGAATTGGGTGAGTAAAATCGTTTCACAAACTACAAAATCGTATATTTGCGCAATTTATTTTACTTCCTAAATTTTGATGAACATGAGCAGGAATTTTGCTTCGAGACATATTGGACCTTCTTCGATGGAAACCAAAGAAATGCTGAAAACCATTGGGATTGATAGTGTGGACACCCTGGTTCAAAAAGCCGTACCGGATAACATAAAAATGAAAACTTCTTTGGGTATCGGAAGTGAAATCAGTGAATATGAATACCTGAAGTCTTTGAAAGTGAAAGCTGCCAAAAACAAGGTGTTCAGAAGTTATATAGGATTGGGTTTTAACGGTACGATTACTCCCGGAGTTATTTTGAGAAATGTTTTTGAAAATCCGGGCTGGTACACCCAATATACTCCTTATCAGGCCGAAATCTCTCAGGGCAGATTAGAAGCTCTGCTGAATTATCAGACTATGGTGTCGGATTTGACCGGGCTGCCGATAGCTAATGCTTCATTGTTAGACGAGGCGACTTCTGCTGCAGAAGCCATGAGTATGGTGTATGAAGTGAAAAATAAAAGGAGAAGAAATAATAAATCTTCTAAGTTTTTTGTGTCTGATATGGTTACCGCCACTACGATAGAAGTAATCCGGGGGAGAGCTTTGCCAATGGATATTGAAATTGTAGTCGGTAAAACGGAAGATTTCACTCCGTCAGATGAATTTTGCGGGATATTAATCCAATATCCGGATGTGCAGGGAGCAGTGAGCGATTATAGTGAACTGATTGCTTCCTGCAAAGAGCAGGAGGTTTATGTGGTTATGGCTGCGGATATTATGAGTCTGGCATTGTTAAAAAGCCCGGGAAGTCTCGGTGCAGATGTGGCTGTCGGTTCTACACAAAGATTTGGAGTGCCTATGGGATTTGGCGGTCCTTCTGCCGCATACTTTGCCTGTAAGGAAGAATATTTAAGACAAATTCCGGGAAGAATTATTGGGGTTTCAATTGATAAGCACGGAAACAGTGCATTGCGAATGGCACTTCAGACTAGGGAGCAGCATATCAAGCGTGAGCGGGCTTCTTCAAATATTTGTACGGCTCAGGCTCTATTAGCGATTATGTCAGGAATGTATGCAGTCTATCACGGGAGTGAAGGAATAACCAATATTGCAGCAACCATTCATCAGCACACCAATGCGTTGGCTGTTGCTTTAAAAGAAATGGGGTATTCTGTGGTAAATGAGACGTATTTTGATACGCTTACAATAGAAACCGGAAATCTGACTGATAAAATCGAAGCATTGGCTTTGGAGAAAGGTATTAATCTGAGGTATAACGGAAGTTTGGTTTCTCTTTCATTGGATGAAACTGTTCTGTCATCAGATGTACAGGATTTGTCGGATATCTTTGCAGGGGCAAAAAGGGTGAATACGGTAAAAACGGGACATGGAAATCCTGTAATTCCCGAGTATGCAGCCCGAACAGAATCTGTACTTTCTCATCCGATTTTTAATACTTATCATTCCGAAACGGAAATGCTTCGCTATATAAAACGTTTGGAAGCTAAAGATTTATCTCTGACATACGGCATGATTCCTTTGGGTTCCTGTACGATGAAGCTGAATGCGACTACAGAACTGGCTCCTTTGAGCTGGGAAGAGTTTTCCAATATACATCCGTATGCCCCAAGAAATCAGGTAAACGGATATTTAGAGATAATCTCCGAGTTAGAAGAACAATTATCTAAAGCTACCGGATTTGCAGCTACATCTTTGCAGCCAAATTCTGGTGCTCAGGGAGAATATTCCGGGCTGATGGTCATTCGGGCATACCACCATTCAAGAGGTGACACACACAGAAATGTGGCGTTGATTCCATCGTCGGCTCATGGTACAAATCCTGCATCGGCTTCTATGGCAGGGATGAAGATTGTAATCGTCAAATGTGATGAGGCAGGGAATATTGATGTAGCAGATCTCAAAGCGAAAGCAGAAAAATACCGCGAAGAGCTATCCTGTTTGATGGTTACTTATCCTTCTACTCACGGAGTTTTTGAAGATACAATTATTGAAATCTGTGAAATCATACATGACAACGGTGGTAAAGTTTATATGGACGGTGCAAACATGAACGCTCAGGTAGGACTGACCTCGCCGGCTATTATAGGAGCAGATGTGTGCCATTTGAATCTTCATAAAACTTTTGCTATTCCTCACGGCGGTGGCGGTCCGGGTATGGGACCTATCTGTGTGACGAAAGATTTGGCACCTTTCTTACCGGGAAATCCTTTTGTGAAGACAGGCGGGGAACAGGCTATTCATCCAATCTCTCAGGCTCCATACGGAAGTGCCAGTATTTTACTGATTTCCTATGCGTACATAAAGATGTTGGGCGACGAGGGGCTGACCAATGCCACCCGATATGCAATTTTAAACGCCAACTATTTGAAATCTAAATTGCAGGACAGTTATGAGATTTTATATACCGGTTTAAATGGTTATGTGGCGCATGAGTTTATCATGGACATCCGACCGTTTAAGAAAGATTACGGAATAGAGGCAACCGATATAGCCAAAAGACTGATGGACTATGGTTTTCATGCCCCTACCTTATCTTTCCCTGTACCCAATACGCTGATGGTAGAACCGACTGAAAGTGAGAGCAAGGCAGAGTTAGATCGGTTTGTGGAAGCTATGCTCCAAATCAGGCAAGAGATTCGGGATATCGGTGAAGGCAAAACCACTCAGGAGGACAATCCTTTGGTCAATGCCCCGCATACGGCAGTAGAGGTAATTTCTTCAGATTGGAATCATGTGTACAGCAGAGAAGAAGCTGCCTATCCTGTTAAAAGTCTTCAGACCAATAAGTTTTGGCCGGCTGTGGGCAGAGTAGATAATGCTTACGGAGACCGAAATTTGGTTTGCAGTTGTCCTCCGATAGAAGATTATTTGTAAATCTTGGTGTTAAACCCAAACCCTAATTAGGTGTTTATGAAGCGTAAATATTAAGCATCTTCTCCGGGCTATCCGACACAGAATATGGGGTGCGGAGTTGAAGTTGACTGGAGGCAAATGCGATATTTGAAGGAGTTTGCAATGTAATTCTCTATGGTTTTTCGTCGGTTTATATAAGATATTTCTGTATTATTGATAAAGAAATAGAGTTTCATTGTGATGAGACCATATCAGCTCGTTTGACAATAGTGGCAGGAAATGGCTTCAAATTATAGTTTTTGTTTAATTTTAAAGTCTCATTTTTTGTCGAAAATTACTGCTTAAAAGTGCCGCCTTCGTCAAGCGAGGCAGACGTTAGGTACAATGGATCAAATTCATATGTATCGAAATTAATGACTACTTTTGTATATGTAATTTTTAAACCAGAATATGACACTTTGGACAACTGAAACAGAAATCAATTTCTTTCAAGAAGCATTGAAAAACTTTGCTTCTCCAGAACAACTATTTTATAATCTTCGAAAAGGTCATTTTGCTTATGTTCCAAAGGGAATAGATGCCGAAGGTCAAACTTTACAAAGCAGGAATTCATTAATAGGACAATATACAGAAAGATGGAGTAAAACAATTTTTGACTCAATAGCAAAAAGGTTAGGTTTATATGCAGTAAATGGAGTTGTATGTGAAGAACTGGGACTTTCAAGACGTTCAAGTGCAGACTTAGCTTTTTGTACGACAAACAAAACAAGCCAAAAAGCCGAAAATATTAAAGTTATCTTTGAAATAAAGATGAGTATTGTTTCGAACTACCAATTTTTTGAACCTAATCAAATTAAATTTATTGGTGACTACAAATCACATAAAGGTAATCCAGGATTGTTACGCTCCGATTCAATGCTAAAAGCAATTGGTAAATCAATAAATATTAGAGTTTCTGGAAATTCATCAACAAAAATTCCTATAATAATCTTAGGTAATACACCGATTACGGAAAGCTATAAAGAAAAAGTCGATTTTCTTAAAAAATCGGGAGTCATTCAAGGTTTTTGGTCTTTATGCCCAAACCCTACTAATGCTGACTTTATTGTTTCTACAGAAGGTAAAGGTTTCCATACTTTTTCAAACAAAGACGATCTATTTGAAGTATGTAATGAATTGATTACTTCTGAAATGAATTATTTTTCTTCAATGATTTCTAAACAAAAACTTGGTAAAATAATCCGAATTTCCAACAATGAAAAATCAGATATAGCAAGAGCAGAAAAATTCTTGCAATTAATACAAAAATAATATGAATAAAGGGACAGAAACTAGTGCGTTTGGAACTACTGGAAGGATAAATCACGATAGTTCAAAATTTTATGATTCTAAACTTTATAAAGAATTGAGTAATAAAAAGGTAGTATCAAAAAAGGAAAATGATTTCCCTTCTAACTTTCTTAATAAGATAATTTTAGGAACTGCTGTCGATATGAAAGAGATTCCCGACAACTCTGTACATCTTATGGTAACTTCTCCACCATACAACGTTTCAAAAGAATATGATGAAGATTTATCATTAAAAGAGTACTTAGATTTATTAAAAGATGCTTTTAGTGAGACTTATAGAGTTTTAGTTAATGGCGGTAGAGCTTGTATAAATGTTGCTAACCTTGGGAGAAAACCTTATATTCCTCTTTCTGATTACATCTCAAAAATGATGAATGATATTGGTTTTAATATGCGGGGCGAAATCATTTGGAACAAAGCTGCAAGTGCTAGTCCATCAACAGCTTGGGGCAGTTGGATGAGTGCTTCAAATCCAACCTTAAGAGATGTTCACGAATACATATTAGTATTTTCAAAAGGAGATTATAAGCATGAAAGAAAAGGGAGGGAAAACACCATTACAAAAGAACAATTCATGGAATGGACAAAATCTATATGGACAATGAACGCTGAAAGTGCAAGAAGAATCGGACATCCTGCTCCATTTCCAGAAGAACTGCCTTATCGTTTAATACAACTTCTATCTTATAAGGACGATATTATTCTAGACCCATTTATTGGTAGTGGGACAACTGCTATTTCAGCTTTAAAGTCTAATAGAAAATTTGTTGGTTATGAAATTTCAGAGGAATATATAGACCTAGCGAATAAGAGAATTGAACCCCATTTAAAACAAAAAAGACTTAACTTTAAATAAAATTCCAAAGCACCTAACAGGGTTTTGCAAAATGGCTATTAATATGCTTCGTACAGATTTGTATCAAAAAAGTATTTCCGATAAATTGAAAATATGTTCTTCGATTGATTCCGATAGGCATAGGAATTATCGATAAAAGCCCGGCACTTTCGCCAAGCGAGTCAAATGCCATAGAACATCAAAACATAGAATAAACCAGTGAAACGACTGATTTGAAGCTATTTTGGTCCGAATAAAATTTCTAATGCTGAATCCGGATTAAATCTCCAAGTTGTGGATAGATGGGCATTAAAAGTTCTAACAATCCAACCGGGGCTTAGCATTTTATTTGCTTTTTTACTTATATCTATATAACTTAACAGTAGTATTGATAAATTTTACTGCGCCTCCTTCTTAGCAGAGTTTATGGATTTTCCAGTTGATGTATTATAGTTTACCTGGCTTGTAGTGATTTAAACTTATCGTATGAGCGACTAAATATAAATGCCGTTAGAGTCATTGGCTATCCTGTCCAATGTATCTGTAATTATCCGGCATCCATCCCTGATTTCATCTTCGGATATGGTTAGGGGCGGAGTAATGCGTGCAGCTCTTTTTTCGAAGAGTAACCAAAACAGAATAAGTCCCTGGTCCATACATTTCAAGATGAGTTCGTTTGCAATGTCAGGGTTTGTTAAAATTAATGTGAGCATGAGACCGCGTCCGCGAACTTCCTGAATAAGCTTGTGCCGAAGCAGACTTCTGAAAAGTTTTTCTTTTTCTAAGGTTTCCTGCATCAGACTGGAATCGAGAATTTCTTTAAGAGTAGCCAGAGAGGCAGCCGCAATCACCGGGTTACCGCCAAAAGTGGTAATGTGTGACATTTCCGGATTCTCGCTAAGTACACTCATGACTTCTGTACGTGCCACAAATGCGCCGACCGGAAGACCTCCTGCCATCCCCTTTCCAATAACAAGAATGTCCGGAACTACTCCGTAAAGCTCATAAGAAAAAAGTTTTCCTGTCCGTCCAAACCCGGGTTGTATTTCGTCCAGTACAAGCAAAGCCCCGGTTTCTTCGCAGCGCTTTTTTACTTTTTGCAACCAACCGTTTTGAGGCTCGATAAATCCCGCACCTCCCTGAATAGTTTCTAATATGACACATGCAGTTTTGTCTGTGATAAGTGCCAAATCTTCTTCATTATTAAATCCTATAAAAGATACCTCCGGAATGAGAGGGAGAAACGGCTTTTTTCTTTCTTCGAGTCCCATCAGGCTCAGCGACCCCATCGTGTTGCCGTGATAGGCATATTTTGCTGCAATAATTTGTTGTCTGCCTGTGTATCGCCTTGACAGCTTTAAAGCACCTTCAGTAGCTTCGGTACCGCTGTTGACCAAGTATATCTTTGCATTGGGAATTTGAATGTTTTCGGCTAAAAGTTTGGCATATTCTACTGCCGGACCCTGAGAAAATTCTCCATATACCATGACGTGCATATACCGCTCCGCTTGAGCTTTAATGGCCTCGATTACTTTCGGGTGGCAATGTCCCAGACTGCATGCGGATACTCCTGCAACGAAATCCAAATATTTTTTTCCGTCCGTACTGTATATATAGGAACCTTTGGCATAATCCACATCTATACAGAGTGGGTGAGTGGTGGTTTGTGCCTGATATTTTAGAAACTTTTCAATCATTACATACAGAATATATAGAGTACAAAAGACTGTGTGTCGAAGTGCAACTTAAATCGTTTGTAGTTGTTAATTGTGCAGTACAAAGTTAGTCTTTAAACAGGGTTTTTATAGTAATGAAAGTGAGTTAAATTTGTTTTAAGAATAGAAAATGGTTTGAATACTTAATAAATGACATCCAATGTCGTTTAGTTAAGGTTTTTTGAAAAGAGATGCTTTCAGTTCGGCAGGCTCACTGACCGCAGCATGACATCTATTATACTAAATGGATTGATTTGCGTCATCCGCCTTGGTGGAACTAAAGCAATTCATTTTGTTAATTAAACGATATTGAAATGGCATCACTAAAAATACTAAAATCAAGACTTTTTAAAATTTTAAAAGCGGGATTTACTGTTGTAAATGAGTATTTTAAAATTTGAAGTAACGCAGAGTTTGGGATTTCTAAGGATGTTTTAAAATAAAAGTAGAATGAGATTTAATACAAGAAAATGGGTGAAACCTCAGGATTTAAACCCCAATAAGACACTTTTTGGAGGCTATCTTCTCGCCTGGATTGATGAAGAAGCGGCGGTATATTCGATTATTCAGCTTGAAAACCCACGTGTTGTCACAAAGTATATGTCCGAAATTAATTTCATGAGCTCGGCTAAAGACGGGGATATTGTGGAAATAGGATTTGAGGTGATAAAATTCGGGCGAACTTCTATTACGCTCAAATGTGAAGCTCGAAATAAAATGACCCGAGAAGTTATTCTTACCGTCGAAAAAATTATCATGGTGAATCTCGATGAAAACGGCAAACCAGCGCCTCACGGGAAAACGGAAGTGGAATTTGTGAAAGACAGATTGGCAGAACGCAATCAGGAGTAACCTTACGGATCTACGTTAATAATCAACCGGACTTTTTTAAATAAATCGTACTGATACATCAGGAGCCGGGACTGTTCGATTGTTCTTTTCGCAGTAGAAATTTTATTGGCATCTCTATCCAATTTTATCAGAATTTCCCGAATATATTTCCCTTTTAATTTTCCTTTTGACGGAATGGAAGGTCCCAGACATTCCCCTGCAATCTGAGGCTGCAACTGCTGGAACAAAAACAGAGCAGCCTGCTGAGCAATTTGTTCTTTCTGATCCTGAACAGAAATGTGAATAATGCGTGTAAACGGTGGGTATTTAAATCTGTTTCTTTCGGCAGTTTCACGTTTGTAGTAGGGAACAATATCCTGCTTTTTCAAAAAGGTTACAATCGGATGCTGCAAATTACTGATTTGTATAAACACTTTCCCGAGCTCATCTGAACGACCCGCACGCCCACTTACTTGTGACAAAAGCTGGAATGCACGTTCTGTGGCCCGGAAGTCCGGATAATATAATAGAGAGTCTGCACTCAGTACTCCCACGAGTTCCACATTTTTAAAATCTAATCCTTTAGTGACCATCTGAGTTCCAATGAGAATGTCGGCTTCCTGCTGCTCAAAAGTATCTATGATTCGTTCATAGGCCGTTTTACTTTTAGCGGTGTCGTAATCCATCCGCAAAAGCTTTGCATCGGGAAACAGTGCCTGCAAATCGTCTTCTACCCGCTCTGTGCCGGCTCCCCGCATTTCTAACAGAGTGGATTGGCAGGAAGGACAGGATTTGGGCATGAGAGAAGTATAGCCGCAATAATGACATTTAAGCTGTTCGGAATATTTGTGAAAAGTAAGATTGACATCACAGTGCGGACATTCCGGAATCCAGGCACAGTCTTTACAAGTGATATAGGGAGCATATCCTCTTCGATTTTGAAATACAATGACCTGCTTGCCTTTTTTTAGAGTTTTATGTATTTGCGATTGAAGTACCTCACTAAGCATTCCGGTCACTTTTTTATTTTTTCGGGCCTCGGTCATATTGATGAAGTGCAGTTCGGGAAGATTCATTTCTCCGTGACGTTGAGTCAGTTCGACATAGCCATACCGACCTGCCTGCGCATTGGTCCAGGATTCTATTGAGGGTGTAGCACTCCCCAAAAGAACTTTGGCTTCTATCTGATGAGCCAGATAAATGATGCTGTCTCTGGACTGATATCTCGGTGCAGGTTCGTACTGTTTGTAGGAACCGTCGTGCTCCTCGTCCACGATGATTAATCCGAGATTTTGAAAAGGCAAAAACATGGCAGAGCGGGCACCCACCACAATATTATATTCCTGTTTGAGTACTTTTAGCCAGGTTTCTGTCCGTTCGGCCGGATTAAATTTGGAATGATACACTCCGATTGTGCCCAGCATGCTTTTTAACCGACGAATCAACTGCGTGGTTAACGCTATTTCAGGGACAAGATATAGTACCTGCTGACCTTTGGCCAATGTGTCGCGAATGAGCTCGGCATAGATATGTGTTTTCCCCGAGGCGGTTACACCTCTCAGCAAAATCACTCTTTTTTCGTTCCAGATAGTATTTATTTGGCTATAAACAGCCTGCTGACTTTTACTGAGTGGAGGTGGGTTGTCGTGAATATCCTCCTCCTCTGTACGGGAAACGATTCTTTCCTCGTTTTCGAAAATTTCTTTCTCAACCATGGTGCGGTGCACGGAACCTGAAACTTCTGATTTTTTTATCAGAGTTTTTCTTACCGTCCATTCCGAATGAGTATGTTCTGACAAATAGGCCAACAGTAAATCGGTTTGTTTCGGACTTCGGGCAAGCAGCCCAAAAAGCTCCTTAATCCTATCCTGATTTCTACCGTATTTCGGATGCAGACGAGTATATATTTCGGTCTTTGGTTTGTACTTTTCCTCCATATATTCTTTTAAAACCAATACTCCTTTGTCAATCAGACTGGTTACGGTTTTTTGAACAGATTTTTTTTGGAGTATAGCCTGAATGTCTGCCAGTTTGAGGGCATCCTGCTGAGTCAATGCACTTGCAATTAGATATTCATCATCCGGCAGCTCCAAAATATCCACAGTACTGTACGGATGTCGGATATAAATAGTTTCGCTGTCCGGCCTGAAAAAAGTCGGCAGGGCAGCCCGCATGACTTCGCCTTCTTCACAGCAGTAATATCCGGCGATCCATTCCCAAAATTTCAATTGGATTTCCGTTACGACAGGCATATCATCCACGATACTGATTAATGCTTTCGCTTTGTATTGTGTGGGCTGAATGTAGTGCAGATTTTTTACAATACCGGTGTAGTGCTTTCGCCTTCCAAACTGCACTTCTACCCGAATACCCGGTACTATCAGTTCTTCCCATCCTTCCGGGACCAAATAAGTAAAGGTTCCTTTGACAGATAAAGGTATGATTACTTCACAAAACAGCGGACTCTGCACAAATTGAATTTAATGAGGTTTTTGTCAATCACAAAATTAACAGAGACACATCTGTTTTCCATAGCTTGTTTTCAATAAATTCAGTAGGCGATTAAATTTCTTTTTACCAACTCAGTTTCACTGTGCTTAAGGAGCTGTATTACCTCACTCTGAAAACAGATAAGAATATTATAGAAACAAAAGCGATAGCCATTATGAAATAGAGTATGAGAAATTGAGCTGTTTTTTCAATAGGAGATTCTTTATAAAAAAGATTTTCATAAAGAATATAAAAGTATGGCATTACTAAATATTTTGTGGAGCGAGGTTTAAATTTCCAAAATAGAATAATGCATTTATCCTAAATCTTTCAAAATTTCTAAACCCTCTTGCTTTTGCAATAACTGATTGAATCGCTCCATTTTTGTTCTCATGTTTTGCACTAGAAGTACTAGTGGTTATTGCATTAATTATCCCATTTAAGTGTCTGTCGAATGTAGCAATCACCTTATTTACTGCATTAATTGAAAAAGTTAGTGCATTTTCTTTCCACTGTTTATAATTGCTTTCAACGTTTTGTTTATCGGCAAATACTCCTTTAAAGTTCTCTCGTATTAACCACGCTTGCGAGGTTTTTAAATTGTCTTTAATCAACTGTTCGAATATAGCTTGCTGAGTTTCTGTTCTATTATTAGCATTCTTCAAAACAGTGTATTTCTGCCCTTTTAGTTGAGGGTTGTCTTTAACTTCTTTTTTTCTTGTTTTATCAATGGCTTCCGATAACATCTTGAATAAATGGAATTTATCATGTACTATTATCGCTTGTGGAGCAATAGACTTTATTGTGTTCATAAATGGTTTCCACATATCCATATTCACTCTGTTTAGTTGCGGTTGTTTCGTTTCTCCACTCACATTTACAAAAAGTTTCTTAACATCTTCTTCTTTTCTCCCCTCAACCATATCCAGCACAGTATTGGTGTCACTATCTATCAAAATGGTTGCGTAGTGATGCCCTTTGGTATAAGCTTTTTCGTCTAAACTAATGTTTTTAAAGTCTTTTACCTGACCTCGTTTCTCTAATCCGTTCTCAACTGCTGATTCCATTATGCTTCTAACGATATAGTCGGTTGTTTGGAATAAATCAGCAACGATTGATTGTACCCGAACTTTCTTTAATGCGTAAATGATTTCTCTTGCAAATAAATGGGTATAGCCTTTCCCAGGAGGAGCAAAATTAATGTCAATAACTTTTGGTTTTCCATCTTCTGCAATATATCTAGGCAAAGAACCAATCAAATAACATCTGTATTCAAACCAGTTTAAATGTTGCCACTTACGAACAGGAGTACGATCGTAAATAGCATATTCCTTTCCGCTCTTTAAATAAGCATTAGGCAAATACTCTATGTGAATATTAATCGTTTTATCAAACTCGTTTTTCTCAATTTTAGTAACAGCAAAGTCCTTAGTTATACCCAGCATTTCCCCTAAAAAATCTATGAACTCCATTTTTATTTACTTTTATTTCACAAAGTAAAGAACTTTTTCGTTACATTTGTCTCACAAAATATTTAGTATAACCAAAAGTATATATTTGAAATGTCTAAAACCAAAATCTCTAATGATGCATTACTCATTTTTAAGAAAATTAATTGAAAAAATCAACACATTCATTGTGTTGGCTATAATGATTTGTCCTATAACGAGCTTTGCTCAATGGGAAAAGATTACTACTCACCCTTCCTTTACATTTCTTCCTTTTCATTTTGTCATCAATGATCATGTGTATATAGGAAGTGAGCGAGAGCATTCCTCTCAGGATAAAACAATGACGTTTTATAAGTATTATCCGGAAGATAATTACTGGTCTGAAAAAGCAACACCACCATTTGTCCCTAAACGCAGCCCGTTCAGCTTTTCCATAGGAGAGTATGGGTATGTAGGTGCGGGGGGGGCGCCTTATGGTACGGTTAAGTACAGCGATTTTTGGAGATACACTCCTTCTACAGACAAGTGGGAACGGATGGCAGACTTCCCTGGAATTAATCAGAAAGAAGCCGTATCATTTGTAATCGATGGTAAAGCGTATATAGTGGGAGGAGATGGCGGTACAAAACAAATTTTAAATTGTTGGGAATATGATCCGGCTACAGATACATGGCGAGAAATGGCATCTGTTCCATCAGGTTTTATGTCTAATTATGCTTCCGGATTCTCTTATGATGGTTTTGGATATGTCGGAATTGGAGGTGAATATTATGGAAGCACAAATGATTTTTGGAGATTCGACCCCGTTGAAAATTCGTGGAAAAAGTTAGCAGATATGCCCTCACCCTCCGGGACAAGATATCAGGCTGTCGCAGGTGTCAATTTGGTATATGGTAAAGGATTTGTCGGTTTGGGCAGGGGCGAGTTCAAAGATTTTTGGCTATATGATTTTGTAAATGACTCTTGGTCGCCTGCTCCTGCTGAATATGATTTTCCCATATCGCTATACGGTGCCAGTACATTTAGTGTGAATGAATATATTTATGCAGGTTTTGGTTTCCGTGAAAACGACAACTTCAACCAGGATATTTACAGGTTTAGTTATTGTGACTCCTACACACCTGACTTAGATCGGGGATTAATAGCACATTATCCATTTAATTCCGGTAGCGTCCATGATTTTTCAGGGAATGGTCACCATTTGACCAATGTCAACGGAGCTGTTTTTGTTGAAGATAGGTTCGGTAATTCTGGGTGTGCCATCGAATTTAATAATATGCCGTATTCCAATGACCAATTTTTGACTACGACCAGTACTGAATTTTTAGATGGATTGTCAGAGTTTTCGATTTCGTGCTGGTACAAGCCTTTAGGCGAAAGAGACCCCGGCGATTATGAGGCATTGGTCAATCGGGATTTGGGATTGAGTTGTCCGGATCGTTTTGGTCAGTGGTCGGTAGGACTATATGACTGTCGGGGGGCAGTTTTTGGAAGAGAAAATTCCGTATGGGGCAGCGATGCGTGTTTTGTAGAAGACCCGACCGACAAGTGGCATCATGTAACTGCAACATACAATAGTGTGGGTAATACAATTAAATTATATGCCAATGGAGTACTTACAGAAGTGGCAAGCGGTAAAGTACAATGCGATTATTGGGGCAACACACCCACATCCAAAGATATTGGTGATTTATTTATCGGAAAAATGTTTACGGGAGTGATAGATGAAATTTATATTCACAATCGTGAAATTTCGCCTTGCGAAGTTGAGGCACTGTACAATTTGGAGAGTAGTTGTGTTGCGGATACATCATACTGCGGTCCGAATTGCTTTGAAATGATTTGGAAAACAGATAATGAAGGTTTAACCGATAATCATAAATTGTTTGTTCCCATTAACTCTATGTCCGAAAAACTAGATGTCTATATTTATGATGAAGATGAGGTTTTCCTGAAGAAAATCAATTCACAAGATGCATTTGAAGCTGATTTTGATGAACCCGGAACATATATTCTGAAAATTAACGGAGAGAGTGGCTTTAACCGTATCTCTTTCCCAATAGACGAATTGAGTGATGCTGCTAAATTAGTTGAGATTACACAGTGGGGCAATGTGAAATGGACGAGTATGAAACAGGCTTTTGCCCATTGTGACAACTTGGTGATTTCAGCTACAGATGCCCCTGACTTGAGCCAGGTGACGGATATGTCTTACATGTTTTACGGAGCTGAAAACTTTAACAGCCCTATCGGACATTGGGATGTGAGCAATGTAACGGATATGTCCTGGATGTTTTCAGGTGCTACGGCATTTAATCAATCATTAGATGATTGGGATGTCAGCAACGTTACCAATATGGAAGGAATGTTTGGCGATTCTACATTAAATGGTGAGGCTCCGGGCGGTAAAATAGGGAAAGAACATAGAGCGGTAGAAACTTTTAACCAACCTTTGAATAATTGGGATGTCAGCAGTGTGACCAATATGGCGTATATGTTTGCCGGCACCAAAGCGTTTAATCAGCCTCTCGGCAATTGGGATGTGAGCAATGTTCAAAATATGAATGGAATACTATATAAGGCGGAAAGCTTTGACCAATCATTGGGAGATTGGCAATTGCATTCACTTGATGTGCTGACTTTGAGCGGCTCGGGTATGGGATGTGAAAATTATTCACAAACTTTAATAGGATGGGCTTCTCAGCCGGATTTATCATTTTCAGTAAATATCGAAGCAGAAGACATCTTTTTTAATCAGCAGGCACAAGCGGCAAGAGAAGTATTAATTACCAATGGTTGGGTGCTGAATGATGCAGGATTGGATGCAGAGTGTATGGGTGTCCCTACCGGAGTGGTGAATCGCTCTTCTGAAATATCGCTTCAGTTATATCCCAATCCTACTGACGGACGATTTAGTTTGGTAATAGAGATGAATCGGGCAAGGAATGTTGTCTTAGATATCTTTAATGTATATGGACAAAGAATTTTATCGGATAAGCTCAATAACGTTTCCGGTACAAGTGTCTCCCACTATGATTTGAGCAAATATGGGAAAGGTGTTTACATGATACGCTTTCAGACGAATGATGAAACCATTTTCAAGCAAATTGTAATTCAATAGGTAGGTTGTTTCTCTTGAACAGCCTTATGTTTTACAATAATCTTGATACTTTTTTATTGAAAGAATAAATATAAAATTGAGCTATCATTTATATTTTACCATTCATTTTATTATACATTCACACTTTGTTTATAATTCTAAATTAAAATCAAATGATAAAACAAAATAAAGGTATTTTTTACCTACTGCTTCTAATTGCATTTTCTATTACCGGCTGTAAAAAAGAAAATAACACAAAACCAAAGATTACGAAGAGTATTGCTACACAAATTTTACTTGTTTCAGGTAATAATTTAAGTGGAGATGAGAAAACCGCATTAGCGCAACCGTGTGTAATTCAAGTTTTGGATGCAGAAGGGAATCCCGCCAGCGGTGTACAAGTAACTTTTAAAGTGATAGAAGGCGGAGGAAGTGTTTCTGCTTCTGTAGTGCTAAGTGATCAGGATGGTTTTGCTGAAACGGTTTGGACTTTAGGCAGTCAAAGTCAGCCTGTTCAAAAAATGGAGGCAAGTGCTGAAAATGAAGGGAAAGAAATGATAAACGGTTCACCAATTGAATTTACTGCATCTGTTTACGGATATTTTACAGATACCAGAGATGGTCAAAAGTATCGAATAGTTACTATTGGAGATCAAACGTGGTTTGCAGAAAACTTGAATTATAAGACAAGCAATAGCTATTGCTATGATAAAAAAGACTCAAACTGTGATATTTATGGTCGTTTGTACCTTTGGTCTTCTGTACAGACTGCCTGTCCAAATGGCTGGCATTTACCTTCTGATCAGGAGTGGATGCAGTTAGAAATGACCTTAGGGTTACCGGAAGATAAAGCAAAAGAATATGGTGGCTTTAGAGACAAATTAAATATTGGGGGAAAATTAAAATCTACTTCCGGCTGGACATATAGCGAATATGCCGCGGCAACCAATGAAAGTGGTTTTTCTGCCTTCCCCGGAGGGTTTAGAAACAGCTCTGGACAATATTATGACATAGGGGAAAGTGGAGTCTTTTGGACATCTACACCATATCTCGTATATGGTGGTGGGAATATGTTAATACGTAAGTTAAACTATATGACAGGAGATATATCCAAGTATAGTTTTCTCGTAGAAAATGGTGCGTCCTGCCGCTGTGTTCAGGATTAAATTTTATACGATAAATATCTGAATCAGATATTATTTTTAAATGAATGGAGCGACAAGTCAGGAGAAGATAAAAAAAGCAGTATAAACTTAAGGTATTATATTTACCTGATGAGAAAATGGCTGATTTCGTTTTGTCTTCTTTCCTCTTGCTTGTTGCAGGCACAGGGGCAATATGACAAACTTGTAGGAAAATCCTATACAGAACGTAAAGAAGATTTACAAAAACTGCATCAGAAAATTCTCTATAACCGCATGGACTGGGATTTGGCGCAGGATACTTTGGCGAGCATACGTACATTAGCCAAACGTCATAATGATTTGGAACTTTTCTTTGAAGCAGACCTGATGGAGGCTTGGTACGATTACAATTATCGCTCCCGACAGTTAGATAAATTCAAGGCTGTACAGAAAGAAGCCGAAGAAAAAGGAATAATAACCATCAATTGCAGGGCAACGTTTTTGACAGCCCTGTATTATTGGTATGCCAATCATTACGAGCAGTCTTTTTATTGGTTTTTACGCTTGGATGATTTGCTAAAG
This sequence comes from uncultured Chitinophagales bacterium, assembly GCA_964653095.1. Classification (GTDB taxonomy): domain Bacteria; phylum Bacteroidota; class Bacteroidia; order Chitinophagales; family JADIYW01; genus JAMLHH01. The sequence goes on along the minus strand of CAZZEH010000013.1, from coordinate 59,282 downwards.
CCTTTAAGTCTTGATGTGATGCCCGATATGGGCAATATGTATATGGAAATCGGCAATGCGTATTACCATTTTAGGGATTACCAACCTGCAATTACGTATTTTCAAAAAGTAACTCGACTGCCTATTCTTGACAGTGATATTTATTCGTGGAGACATGCTTGGAATACCATGGGGCTGTCATATCGTAAAATAGGCAATTTGGACAGCTCGGATTATTGTTTTCGTATCATTCTCGAACAGGCAGAAAAAGACAGCAAAAATTGGGGTGATTTTCCTCTTGTTGATGAACGGACGGGTAACGCCACCGTAACAGGTCTTTCCGAGCAATGGGACGGTATTGCTTCCGGCAACTTGGGACACAATTTCTATCTCAGAGGAGAATACGAAGAAGCCGTCAAACTTTATAAATATGATATAGAAGTAGCCGAAAAATATGATGTAAAAGGCTTGGTCATCGGAGCTGCGACTTCTCTTGCCGATATTTATATCTCTGAGGGTAAACTATCTTTGGCAAAATCAAATATTGACCTTGCAGACCGATATATTCAGAAACTCAACGAAACTGACCGGCTTGTCAATCTGTATCCGGTCATGAGCAAGTGGTATATGGCAAATGGAGATGCCATACAGGCAGCACGTTACTTAGATTCAGCGTTGGTGGCAAAAGAACGAATTGATCTGAAATTCAGCAGTTTACAGTTGATGCGTGCCAAGCAAGAAATTTCAGCTAATCAACGGGAGGCCGAGGTATTGAAGTTGCAGGCAGAAAGTGCTAGGCAGATAGGGCGGAGGAATTTATATTTGTCAGGGTTGGTGGTTTTGATACTGATTGCTGTTTTTCTGATCTATCGACAGCGAAAAGTCAATGAACTACGAATCAAAGAGCAAAACCTCAAACTTTTGGCCGCTGACAAAGAATTACAGGAGGCCCATCGACAATTAGAGATTTTTGCTCGTACGGTTTCCGAAAACAATCGAAAACTCGAAGAACTTTCCAAATCAGACACACCTGCTGACGGTGAGCTGATTCAGCAGCTTGCCAATCAGGTAATTCTGACCGATTCAGACTGGGAACGGTTCAGTGAACTGTTTGGAAAGGTATATCCTGGTTTCCAATATCGCCTTAAATCAGGTTATCCGCAACTTACTCCTGCTGAAATCCGATGTCTTTCTATGGAAAAGCTCTACTTCTCAAATAAAGAAATGGCAACTATGCAGGGTATTTCCCCAAACAGCGTAATGGTCACCAAGCACCGTATAAGAAAAAAGCTCAATCTCAATAAAGATACTACACTTGCTGATTTTATTGCTTCTGTTTAGAAACAAGCGTTCTGTCATCCCGAAGGAGTGAGGTGCTTTTGTCATTCCGACGATAGGAGGGAGCTCTCAATAGCAATGAGATTCTTCACTCCGCTCCGCTTCGTTCAGCCCCGAGAGCTTTATTCGAACGGAACGAAGTTAATGACAGAAAGCCTCCAAAATCCCTTATTTTAAAGGGGAAGTCAAATTGTAAGGTTTTTGTAAGGCATAAAATAAGCTTTCAAAACCCCTTTGTATGTACTTTAGCCCCGTTAAATAATTTTCAATGGATAGAGGCTTGGCAATATGAAAATATTTTTACATTCTTGTTGGCTGTTGCTTTGCTCTTTTTCTTTTTGGCAGGCCAACGCACAATGCTCAACGACAAGTTTGGGAAACAAAACCTTTACCACACAGGCAGAGGTAAACGACTTCGGGGCTTTGTACGGAAATTGTCCTGATATTATATTGGGAAATGTAACGATAGGTGACGCTTCTTCAGCAGGTATCTTATCCGACATTACCGACCTTTCGCCTTTGGCAAATGTAAAAACCATTACGGGATATTTACAGATAAGAAACAATCCTAACCTGCTTTCTTTAGACGGGTTAAACGGATTTCCTGCTTTGACAAGTATAGGACAATATCTTTATATTTTGAATAATGCCAAATTAGAAAACATAAGTGAGTTTCCTGCCTTGACAAGTATAGGACAAACGTTTTATATTTTGAATAATGCCAATTTGGAAAACATAAACGGATTTTCTGCTTTGGCAAGTATAGGAGAATATCTTACTATTCAAAATAATGCCAAATTAAAAAATATCAACGGATTTCCTGTTTTGGCAAGTATAGGAGCGTTTTTAAGAATTGAGACTAATGCCAAATTAGAAGAAATAAACGGGTTCCCTGTTTTGGCAAGTATAGGAACGTATCTTGACATTTATAATAATGCCAAATTAGAAGAGATAAACGGGTTTCCTGTTTTGGCAAGTATAGGGGCATATCTTTATATTAGTAATACCAATTTGGAGAATATCAACGGATTTCCTACTTTGGCAAGTATAGGAGGGTATCTTTATATTTCTGATAATGCCCAATTACAAGAAATAAATGGATTTGGCAGTCTTGCTTCAGTAGATAATTATATTTCAATCAATGACAACATTTCCCTTGAGAAAATAAACGGATTTGTCTCGCTTACGCATTTGGAAGAATACCTGAATATTAAAAATAATCCTGCACTCACACAGCTAAACGGCTTTTCGGGGCTTACCAATATTGGTGAGTCGTTGGTAATACAGGACAACAACCTGCTTACCAACCTCAACGGATTGTCTGCCGTTACCACAATAGGCGGAAACCTTGATATACGCAGCAATGACGCACTCACCAACCTCAATAGTTTGTCGTCGCTCACAAATATAAACGGCTATATTGCCGTAATGGAACACGATTTACTAAGCGATATCTCGGGCTTGGCAAACATCAATCCTACGGGAATAGGAGGCGGTCACGGCTTGTATATTACCGATAACCCACAGCTTGAAGTTTGTAACTTGTCTAACTTCTGTACCTATCTTTCCAACCCGGGCAATCCGAAAACCATAAGCGGAAACAAAACAAGCTGTATAGACGAACAGGCAGTTTTAGAAGCGTGTCTTCCCTTTGGTCCTGACAACAATAATATCTTGTACGTAAACAGCTCCGTATCGGCCGGGAACGGTAACAGTTGGGCAAATGCCGTTCCCCAACTCGCAGACGCACTCAAATGGGCGAAAGAACAATGCGATGCAGACCCTGCCGTATTTGATGCCATTCCGCTAAAAATCTATGTGGCACAGGGAACTTACAAACCGCTCTATCGGGCAGACGACCTCAACGGAAGCAATCCGCAAGACCGCGATAACGCTTTCGTTATGGTCAAAAACGTACAAATTTACGGAGGTTTTGAAGGTACAGAAACCACTCTTGAAGAAAGAAACTACCAAGCCAGCCCAACTATTTTGAGCGGAGATATTGATGCCGTATCAGGGCTTTCAGCCGATGATGCCCACCACGTCATTATTTCGGCAGGAGATGTCGGCTCGGCACTATTGGATGGCTTTACCGTCAGCGGAGGATACCAAACTTCGGCAGACGGCAACACCTCCATTACCGTAAACAACACAGCCATACGTTATGAGCGTGGCTCAGGCTTGTCGATTTCCAATTCTTCGCCTCAGATACGCAATGTCATATTTTCGGGCAATCGGGCTTATGCGGGCGTAGTGTCGCACACCAACAGCAACGCAACATTCGTGAATACGCTGTTTACAGGCAATACGGCAACGTACGGAACAGTTTACAACAACGCTTCATTGCCCATATTTACGAACAGCACCATTGCGGACAATACAGGAGCAACCAACGACAACAACGGAACGGCCATGCGAAACGTGACTTCGCATCCCAAACTGTACAATACCATTATATGGGGCAACCATACCGCCAACGGGAACATCAACAATATTTTCAACAGCGGAGGAGCCAGCCCTACCAGTATTCCCGAATATTACCACAGCTTAGTGCAGGGCATTACCAATACCTCTGACGGCAATCTCCAAGGCAATACCGACCCGATGTTTGTCAGTGCAAATAATTTCAGATTAAAACCCTGCTCGCCTGCCGTCAACGCAGGAAGCGACTCGCACCTATCGGGCATCTCTACCGATATAGACGGCAAACCGAGAATTTATGGTTCTGCCGTGGACATGGGAGCTTATGAACATCAGGGTGATAAATATTCTGACCCGAAAGACAGCATATCTCTGGCACTTTGCCCGGGTGATTTGCCCTATATTTTCGGAACACAATCTTTGACAGTACCGGGCATTTACACAGAAATGTTTGCCTCTGTGAGCGGTTGCGACAGTACCGTTACACTGAATTTTGAAATTGCTCCTGTTTATCAACATACCGAATATTTGAAAATCTGCTCCAATGAATTACCGTATATTTTCGGTACGCAATCACTCACTGCTCCGGGAATTTATACGGAAGTTTTTATTTCGTCAAATGGTTGCGACAGTACTGTTACGCTGATATTGAATGTGATGAGTACGCTGTATGTGGATAGTTCCGTAGCAGTATCCGGTGATGGCAGTTCCTGGGAGACGGCTTATTCATCTCTGGCGGATGCGGTACGAAAAGCCCATGAATGTATGGATATAGACAGTATTTTAGTGGCAAAAGGCACATACTATCCTGAGCTTCGGGCAAGGAATGGCACCACCGACCGGGATAAATCTTTTGTATTTACCCGAGGGAATCTGAAAATATTGGGAGCTTATCCATCCGGCGGCGGAGAACGGGACTATGAATTGAACAAAACTATCCTCAGTGGCGATGTCGGAGTCCCGGGCGACAGCTCGGACAATGTGTACCATGTAGTCATAACGGCGGGCACAGCGGTGAACAATACGTTCGTATTGGACGGATTTACTGTCACAGGGGGAAATGCCAACAACTCCGACAGGAGTATCGTGGTCAACGGATATACTATCAATCAGCACGATGGTGGTGGCTGGTACAATACAGGCGGAGCAAGTCCTCGCGTGAGCCATGTCTCTTTGCGATCCAACACGGCAAGATGGGGCGCAGGATGGTACAATGGTTCAGGTAATCCTGCCATCACGAATGCCGTATCCAGCGGTAATCATGGATATGGTGGTGGCGGTGGCTGGCTCAACATGGGGGGTGATCCTGTTATTTCCAACGTGACTATCTCCGGCAATACTTCTACCCAGGGAGCTGAATGGTACAATAATTCAGGAACGCCCATTGTCCGTAACGCTATCATTTGGGGCAACGGAGTATTTGTCAACTCCGGTTCTTTCGACCGTCGATACAGCCTGATACAGGGTCAAAACGGCTCCGGCATAGGCAATATTGCCGGCACTACTGACCCGCTGTTTGTCAATCCCAGGGCAGGAGATTTCAGGTTACAGCCTTGCTCGCCTGCTATCAATGCAGGAAATAATGCGGAGATTTCGTCAGGAATCTCTACCGATATAGACGGCAGTCCGAGAATACACGGCACCACGGTGGACATGGGAGCGTATGAATATCAGGGTGATAAACATTTTGACCCGAAAGACAGCCTGTCTCTAGCACTCTGTCCCAGTGAATTACCCTATATTTTCGGCACGCAATCTCTGACGGTATCAGGAATTTATACGGAAATATTTACCTCTGTGAATGGTTGCGACAGTACCGTTACGCTGACATTGGAAGTATTGCCTGCTTTTAATAACGCAACAGTAACAGCCTGCGTTAATGAATTGCCTTATATTTTCGGAACGCAATCACTCACTGTTCCTGGAGTTTATACTGAATTTTTTATTTCGTCAAATGGTTGCGACAGTACTGTCACGCTTGATTTTGAGATTTATCCTGTTTATCATCATGTTGAATCGGTAAAAATCTGCCCCGATGAATTACCCTATATTTTCGGCACGCAATCTCTGACAGCATCAGGAATTTACACGGAAATATTTACCTCTGTGAATGGTTGCGACAGTACCGTTACGCTTGATTTTGATATTTATCCTGTTTATCATCACGCTGAATCGGTAAAAATCTGCCCCGATGAATTACCCTATATTTTCGGCACGCAATCTCTGAGCGCACCAGGAATTTACACAGAAATATTTACTTCTGTGAATGGTTGTGACAGTGTCGTTACACTGACGTTAAATGTCATCAGCACGCTGTATGTGGATAGCTCCTTGGCAGTGTCCGGTGATGGCAGTTCGTGGGTGGAGGCTTATTCATCTCTGGCAGTTGCGGTACGAAAAGCCCATGAATGTATGGGCATCGACAGTATTTTAGTGGCAAAAGGTACTTATTATCCTGAATATTTCGCAGGAAACGGCACTATAGACAGGGACAAATCTTTTGTATTCACCCGTGGGAATCTGAAAATATTGGGAGCTTATCCGTCCGGTGGCGGAGAACGGAACTATGAATTGAACAAAACTATCCTCAGTGGAGATATCGGAGTTCCGGGTGACAGCTCGGACAATGCCTACCATGTAGTCATGACGACAGATGCGTCCGTAAACGGCACATTTGTATTAGATGGATTTACTGTCACAGATGGAAATGCCAACAACTCCGACAGGAGCATCGTGGTGAACGGGTATACTATCAATCAGCACGATGGTGGTGGCTGGTACAATACAGGCGGAGCAAGCCCTCATGTGAGCCATGTCTCTTTGCTATTCAACACGGCAAGATGGGGCGCAGGATGGTACAATGGTTCGGGCAATCCTTCCATAACGAATGCCGTATTCAGCGGTAATCATGGATATAGCGGTGGTGGTGGCTGGCTAAACATGGGGGGTAATCCTGTTATTTCCAACGTGACTATCTCCGGCAATACTTCTGCCCAAGGAGCAGAATGGTACAATAATTCAGGAATGCCTGTTGTCCGCAACTCAATCATCTGGGGCAACGGAGTATTTGTCAACTCCGGTTCTTTCGACCGTCGATACAGCCTGATACAGGGTCAAAACGGTTCCGGCACAGGCAATATTGTCGGCACTACCGACCCGATGTTTGTCAATCCTTCGGCAGGAAATTTCAGGTTACGGCCTTGCTCGCCTGCTATCAATGCCGGAAACAATGCACATATTCCGGCAGGACTTACCACCGATTTAGCGGGGAACCTGCGCATCTATGAAAGCACGGTAGATATGGGAGCATATGAATTTCAGAGCGCTTATCAGCAGTATTTTTCGACAGATACTATACAGACAGAGATTTGCGATGGACAGATATTTTCATTCTGGAATCATGAATACACTGATGCAGGAGTCTATTTAGATACTTTGCTTGTTGGTGTTGAATGTTATCATATTGCAATAATAGAATTGAATGTTCTGCAAAATACCACGGTTTATGTGGACAGCTCTGTGGCTGTATCGGGGGATGGCAGTTCTTGGGGGACTGCCTTTCAGACTATGGATGAAGCGATAGCCATGTCGTGCAACTCGCCTTGTGTGGACAGTATTTTAGTGGCAAAAGGCACCTATTATCCTGAGTCTATAGCAGGGACCGGCACTACGGACAGGGATAAATCTTTTGTATTTACCCGTGGCCACCTTAAAGTATTAGGCGGTTACCCTTCCGGTGGCGGAGAAAGAAATCATACCGTCAACAAAACTATCCTCAGTGGAGATATTGGAATCCGGGGAGACAGTACGGACAATGCTCACCACGTAGTCATTACAGTAGGGGCAGCTATCGATAGTACCTTTGTCTTAAATGGTTTTACGATTAGTGACGGCAATGCGGATGGCAGTGGGAACATAACAGTATATGGTATCTCTGTTTTTAAGGATTTTGGCGGAGGTATGTATAATTCTTCTTCTTCTCCCACTATGACCAATGTAACGATAAGCGGTAATACGGCAGATAACAATGGTGGTGGAATGTATAATGGTTCTTCTTTACCCGTACTGACTAATGTGACGATAAGCGGTAATACGGCAGATAACAATGGTGGTGGAATGTATAATGGTTCTTCTTTACCCGTACTGACTAATGTGACGATAAGCGGTAATACGGCAGATAACAATGGTGGTGGAATGTATAATTATTATTCTTCACCCGTGCTGACCCATATGCTGATCGACAGTAATATAGCGAATAACTCTGGTGGAGGTATGTATAATTCTTCTTCTTCGCCCACTATGACTAATGTGACGATTAGTGGTAATACGGCAAGCTCCTCTGGCGGAGGTATGTATAATTCTTCTTCTTCTTCTTCGCCCACTATGATTAATGTGACGATTAGTGGCAATACGACATCCTATGGCGGTGGAATGTATAACGGTTCTTCTTCGGCTACTATGATTAATGTGATGATTAGTGGAAATGTGGCAATGTATGGTGGGGGTATGTACAATAGTAATCCTTCTTCTCTCACGTTGACCAATGCGACGATAAGCGGCAATACGGCATTTAATGGCGGAGGTATGTGTAATGTTTATTCTTCTTCTCCTAAATTCCATAATAGCATTATTTGGGGAAACACGGCCACATCCGGGGTTGATAATTTCTACAATTATTCCTCTACTCCGGAATTCTATCATAGTTTGGTTCAGGGCAGCGGTGGCAGTGGCAGCTCTTCGTGGACTGATTTTGGTACTGATGGTGGTAATAACATTGATGTAGATCCGCTATTTGCCCAACCTGCGACAGGAGATTTCAGGTTACAGGCTTGCTCCCCTGCTATCAATGCCGGAAATAATACACATGTTCCGGCAGGACTCACCACCGATTTAGCAGGGAACCTGCGCATATATGAAAGCACGGTAGATATGGGAGCTTTTGAATATCAGGGTGATAAGCTTCCGATTCCTAAAAAAGACAGTGTCTCCTTGGCGCTTTGTCCTGATGAATTGCCCCATGTTTTCGGCACAAAATCTCTGACCGAACCTGGAATTTATACGGAAATATTTATCTCCGTAGGTGGTTGCGATAGCACCGTTACACTCACTTTAGAGATATATTCTACAGATTATACCGAATTTTTAATGATTTGTCAGGATGGCTTTCCTTATCATTTCGGCACACAGGCTCTGACCGAACCGGGAATCTATACGGAACTTTTTATTTCGTCAAATGGTTGCGACAGTATCGTTACGCTGACATTGGAAGTATCGCCTGTTTTCAATAACGCAACAGTAACAGTCTGCGCTAATGAGTTGCCTTATATTTTTGGAACGCAATCACTCTCTGCTCCGGGAGTTTATACGGAAATTTTTATTTCGTCAAATGGTTGCGACAGTACCGTCACGCTGACATTGGATATCATTAGCAATACGTTGTATGTGGACAGCTCTGTAGCAGTATCCGGCGACGGCAGTTCATGGGCGATGGCATATCCATCTCTGGCAGATGCCGTGCATAACGCCCAAATCTGTATGAACGTGGACACTATTCTGGTAGCAAAAGGCACCTACTATCCTGAATATATCGCAGGAGCCGGTACTACGGACAGGGATAAATCTTTTGTCTTTACCCGTGGAAATCTGAAAGTATTAGGCGGATATCCGTCCGGTGGGGGAGAACGCAACTACGAATTGAACAAAACTATCCTCAGCGGTGATATCGGAGTTCCAGGCGACAGCTCGGATAATGCCCACCACGTAGTCATTATAGCAGGCACAGACATAGATAGTAGCCTTGTATTAGACGGATTTACTATCACTGCGGCAAATGCAGATGCAGGAGCTACTACTGTTGCGGTAAACGGCAGATTTGTTTACAGAGATGAAGGCGGCGGAATGGCCATCGCAGGTGCTGCTCCTATAATACGCTACTGCACTTTCACCGGAAATCATGTTGGTTATTTGGGTGGTGGAATGGCCATTTTATCCGCATCACCTTTTATACTACACTGTATCTTTTTGGACAATGTATCTGGTAGTAGTGGCGGGGGGATATTTCTGTCAGGTACTCCTTTCCTATCGCATTGTATCTTTTCCGGAAATACTGCCCAATTTGGGGGTGGAATGTACAATCAAACCACATTCTCAATTATAAATAGTATTTTTTCGGGAAACACTGCTACTAATTCCGGTGGTGGAATATACAATAGTACCCGTTCTGCCCCTGACGTGGTAAATACTGCTTTTTGGGGAAACACTGCCGTTCAGAATGGGGGAGGTATATACAATTCAACTTCGCCAATTAAAATTACAAACGTGACCATATCCGGGAATACTGCCACTCAGGGAGCCGAATGGTATAATAATGTCAATTTGCTATATTCTGGTATTCCGGTTATTCGCAATTCTATCATCTGGGGTAATGGTATATATCGAAGTAGTAATGATGATGATTTTAGCAACAGTCAGTATAGCCTGATACAGGGTGAGGACGGCTCCGGTACAGGTAATATAGATGGCATTACCGACCCGATGTTTGTCAATCCCACGGCAGGAGATTACAGGTTACAGGCTTGCTCCCCCGCCATCAATGCCGGAAATAATGTGGATATTCCGGCAGGGATTACGGCTGATATAGGCGGAAATACAAGAATAGTGAATGACATCGTAGATATGGGAGCTTATGAAAATCAGGGATATTCATTGCAGGCTATCGCCAATACAGCCCTGACAGCCAGCGGAAGCTGTGAAACACCTGACGGATGGATACATTTCTATCACCATGATGATGAAGATAAAATCTTTGTATCTGTACACCCTCAGGGACAGAATCTGGGAGAGATATCAGCTGCTACTGTACTCCATGAAAATTATGGTTCTTATGCGCAGGGACTTCGTATGCCTTACGGACAGACTAAAAACTTCTATCCGTTCAACAGAAGCTGGGCATTGGAAAGTGAAAATACTTTTACAAATCCTGTCAGCATCAGATTCTATTTCAATGAAACAGATAGTGCGGATGTTTCCTCTCAGATGGTAGTTGACAGTCTGTCTAAACTTACACTTTATAAAGTTGACGGCAATGATATCTGGAATATTCAGGCTACCGGTTATAAAGAATATCAGTACGGCGAACATGCAGATACATCCGGCTACATCTTCGGAGAGTATCAGGATATTCGCTACGCAGAGTTTCAGGTCACCAGCTTCAGTACCGGTACGATGGCGATGACGATGGACGATGCCATACTTCCTTTAGACCTTTTGAGTTTTACAGCTGCTGCAATAGATGACAATACCTATCTGCAATGGCATACTGTCAACGAAGAAAATGTATCTCATTTCGGAATAGAAAGAAGCATTGATGCCAAAAACTGGGAAACCATCTCTACCATCTCTGCCCTCAATGGCATAGAACAGCATTACGATGTGTGGGACGAATCTCCATTGTCAGGCACCAACTATTACCGCCTGAAAATGACAGACTTTGATGATACCTACAAATACAGCAAAATTGTGGAGGTCTCATTCGGACAAAAAAGAAATACACCGCAGTATCTCATTTATCCCAATCCGAATAACGGGACTTTCCACGTATTGGCACAGGATATTGTACAAGAAGAAACCCGGATGTATCTCTTTGATGGTCTTAGTAGATTAGTTTACGGTCAGCTTTTACAGGATGGAAATAATTTGGTGAATACCAAAAATTTGGTGAGAGGTATGTATCATTTGAAAATAGAAAACAAGGGAGAGGCATTTATTTATAAGGTGGTGGTAGAATAATAGCTTGTTACAAACAGCTTACTGCCGACTTACAACAAATGCAAAACCTGTGCGAAGAAGTTAAACATCTTTGAGTGTATGAGGAGCTGTGCCGTTTGCAAAATAAATCAAAGTCAGCACTCCTAATATCATGTGTATCTTGTTTGCCAAACTTGACCATTTGAGGCGTGGAGGTGTCTTTGTCCATTACACCGATTTCTACGTACAACCAAACAGCTCTCACACTGTCCGATAGTATATTTTCAATATTCGGATAATCAAATGTCCTTTGTACAGCTCTTAGTTCAGGAAAATCTTTGTACTTGATTTTAAACATATATTCCTTATCGGGCAAAACTTGTCGGTCAGACCGATAAATACTTGTCTGCCCATTTTTGGTTGCATAGTACGAAATGTCAAAAAGTTCACCGTCCTCATAGAGCAGGACTTCTGCATCTGGCCGGGTGAAATAATGGTCGTAGTCCAAAGGTGATTTTGTTAGCATGACTAATGCTCTTATTTTTTTATTGATTTCAAGTTCAGAATTGAGCGTTAAATTTTTTCCTGCCTCCTCAAAATCTAAATCATATTTTTCCAAACAGGATAAAGATATAATCAAAGTCAGCGCGAAGTAAAAGATACGATTAGACACAATTTGCATACCTTTTAAAGGCAGTAAAGCCTTTGATAGTAGTTCCTGCCAACGAAAAAAACCAACGAAAAAGTTGTGTTTGCCGTGAAAATCAATTTATTGCTTTTATTTTTTAGAAAATTTTAATTTCGAAATTTTTATTTACGTAACTTGCTGCACATGAATAAGAATTGGCTCTTATCGGTATTGACAGTTGTGATGGTGTTTTCCCTAAAAGCCGGGGAGTTGACTTTTCAGTCTGAGGTATATCATGACCGATTAGAGGATTACAGAACGACAGCGATAGCGAATTTTCACGAGAGTGTGATTCCCATTCAGGCATATTTAGGTGTGCCGGTAGATGCAAACACACTGCAAGAAATTATAGAAGGGATTCCCACAAACGGAGAGTTTGACTTCAAGCTTGTGCAATTGGTAAGAGTGCTGTTTTTGTCTCACGGAGAGTATGAGCATCTGATTTTACCTGCAATAGATACTTTGCCGATGTGGCTGACTCCTCATGAATCGACGAGGGTATATTGGTCGGAAAATCACATTACAATGTGGCTGTCCTCAGCTTGGTTGTTAAAAGAAAAATATGGGATAGACAGAGATTCTGAATTGAGGAAAAAACTGCTGCACTGCCTCGATTTAAAAATAAGATATGGATATTACGAATTTTTTTCTTCGGTGTATTTGCCATATACTTTAAGCGGACTGCTCAATTTGGTAGATTTTGCACAAGATGAAGAAATTAAACAAAAAGCTACCGTGGCGGCGGATAGGCTGCTGCGGGATATTTTATTGTTAGTCAATGACAAAGGTGTCTTTTTCCCTGCATCTGCAAGAAATTACAGGAGTAAATACGAGAGCGCATATCGACAAAATCACAGCCATCTGATTTATCTGCTGACCGGATTGGGAGAAAAACCTGATCAGTCTAGTCATGCGGGAGCTTTTCTTGCCACTTCGTCTTTTGATGTGCAGCATGCGGCGGAGTCATGGTCTTCCAAAGAAAATAAATTGATGCATATAGGACATTCTATCAGTGAAATACATCAGGTACATAAAGATTTATTACCGGCAGATCAAACCATATTTCAATGGAGTGCAGGGGCTTTTTTTCATCCGGAAACAGCTCTCCAGACGGCACGACTTTTAAGTGACTATAATTTATGGAATCATGGTGAATTTAAAGATTTTAAAGATTTTAAGAATATCCCTGTTGGCTTGGCTCCGGTATTGGCAAAACTTGCCTCTTCGATTTCTTATAGCTCGGTGAATACGCAGGCAGATATTGCCATTTTTAAAAATAAAGGTGTGACACTTTCTTCTCTGCAAAATTTTTGGAAAGGCAGGGCCGGATATCAACAATGGCCTTGGTCGGCAAATATTGACAATATTGCAGTCAGCACACAATCGGGTAATGCCAATCAATCATTGGGGTCTAATAGTATTTATAGTAATTCTAATCTGCCTTATGTGCAGCAAAAGGAAAATATGGCATTAATCATGTATCGACCGAAAAAAAGCTTGAAGTTGCTTGGCAGAGAAAAGCATGATGTCATTTTATTTTGGGAGGATGAAAATTTTGATGAGTACCGAGAAGAAGGAAAATGGATAATAGGCAGAAAAGGAGACAGCTATATTGCAGTTCTCAGACACTGTATGGATATCGTCAACGGTGCTTATGCTTGCCAGGATCAAGATGGCCAACTTTGGGCTTGTGTAGTAGGAAATCATGAGATGTACGGAAGCTTTGAAGCTTTTAAAGATATCATTCGCCATGCTAAGTACCAAGAGAAATGGGTGTATGTATTTAATAAGGTAGAGTGGCATTATTACGGAATGGTGGAAGTAGATGGCGTGAAATTGGAGTATAACTGGGTAGAAAATTTGACCGGAAAGCCTGATGATGCGCATACGGAACCTTTAGTCACTTCTGTAGAAAAACACCTCTCAGACGGCATCATTCAATTGTATCCCAATCCGGTAGATGATGTGCTAAAAGTCAATTTTAATACTGTCAAACCTCTGGAAAACATTCGCATATCCATCATAGCGCTTACAGGCGGAATCGTATTCAGTCGGGAAGTTCATCGCCCAGTCGGAACGGTAGAGTTGCCTATGCGACATTTAGCTGCCGGAGCGTATCTGCTCAGCATAGAAACTTCTGATGAAATCCTCACAAAAAAAATCATCGTCAAATAAAATTTCATTTCATGAAGAGGCTCATTTTTATTGTTTTTTTTTTCTGCTGACGACTTCGTTACTTTATTCACAGACATGGGTGGATTCTTTAGATGCGTATGCAAGGGAAAAATATCTTCCTCCTAAGAAATTCAGTTGGAAATGGCAGGATGCATCACTCTTATTTGCATTCAAGAAAGAATACGAACTTGCTTCGTCTGACAAGAAGGACTTGTATATGAATTATATCAAATCTGCCATGGAGAGAAAAACGAAGAGGGCAAGTGGTAAAAGCCCCAATGCCGTTGCCTCCGGTCTCGGTATGGCATTTTTAGCTCGGTATGGAAAGCCCGAACGATATGGCACTGCTGCTCTGAAAGTTTTTAATGAATATCTCGAAATCAATCGCACGAAAAATAAGGGCGTTTCTCACAAGAGATTTTTCAAAGAGCTTTGGGATGATACAGTTTTTATGATAGGTATTTTTCTCGGTGAAATGTATTTATGGACGCAAGATGAAAAGTATTTAGATGAGCTTTTTATTCAAATAGACGCCCACAGGGAAAAACTTTCAGACCCGACAACCGGGCTTTGGTATCATGGTTGGGATGGAGACAACAGAAACAGAGTGAATTTTTGCGGACAGACAGGGTGGAGTAAAAATCCTGAGAAGAGGTCTCAAGAGTTTTGGGGCAGAGGGAATGGTTGGGTCATCGTCACTTTGGCTGAAACTGTCAATATTTTACCTGTCGAAAATCCATACAGAGCAAAAGCAGCGACCTATCTTCAAGAGATGTTGATGCATTTACCGGACGTACAAGATACTGTCACCGGACATTGGTATCAATTGCCTATGCGACCTGATCGGGAAGGAAATTTTATAGAAAGTTCTGCAACGGCAATGTTTGCTTATGGGATATTGACCGCTTTAAACCAAAATATTCTTTCTGGGGAAAAATATGAAAAAGCTATCGAACTGGCTTATCATGGATTGAGAAAATACAGTGTCATCCCGGTGAAACGAGGGTATTTGACACTGAATAATGTGTGCAAAGGCACTTGTATAGGAGATATGAACTACTATTTGAGTAGAAAGCATAAATCTCAAAAGCCTTATGGATTAGCGATGGCAATTCTTTTTGGCAGAACTTATGAGCAGTGGATGGAGAAAGAGTGATGTGATTGATATGCCGATATGTCAACGTGCTGATGGAAAAAAGAAATGTGCTGATGGAAAAAAGAAATACTGTGTAGTAAGACTTTTTGTCAAGTCACGGTGCCTTTATCTGCTTTTCCCGGATAACATAGAATCGAGACTCCATTTTCCACCACCACCATAAAGCGATGCAAACAACAGCCCAAAAAGCAATACAAAATACTCCAGCCCTTCGGGAGTACTTTCCAACATCTGCCAATTCATGAAAAAACCTCCTTTCATGAATTTTACTGTCACAAAGACAACTCCGACAAAATTAACAAACACGGTAAAAGCCGCAATTCTGGTAAAAAGCCCGAGGATAAGAAATATCGGTGCGAAGGTTTCTATTACAATTACCAGGAAGCTAATCAGCCATGGCAGCCCCATGCCGAAAAATGCCTGTATGGTGTCCTCGTATCCAGCTCCACCAAACCAGCCAAACAGTTTCTGCGCTCCGTGAGGGAAAATTGCTGTTGCAATTGCAATGCGGACAAACAACAAGCCCCAATTCCCGGATTCTGTAGAAAGTAATAATCTCATATTAAAATTTAAAAATGTGCGAATCTATAGCGATTCTTTTCAATTTTGCGCTTCTATTCTTTATGTTTTTGTTATGTAGCCGACGACTTGTTGTCTGGCAGGTTCTCATACTTTCAGGTATCTTATACCAATTTGAAATTCAAAATAGACCGATAAAGCGAAACCTTATTTTGGTATTATATAGGGGATGTCGTCTGTTATCATTATCGGCAATGGCGGTTATGCTGCCTCCGATTCCCGAATGGGAGCGACAATTTCATCCAGCACTTCCTGCTTTCTGGAATTGATCATTACGTGTGTTCCGCCGATTAGTCATTGTCGGAAGAAAGTCCCTCGTCTCTCAAAACGGATTTGACCATGTTGATGGCATTGAAGGAACCCAAAGTGACGATATTGTAAAAATTATTTTCTTTTCGTCCGGTCTCTTTTAGGATGGAATTAAAGTTATATCCTTTGGAGTGAAGAAAAAGCACTTTTTCATAAAACTCTTTAAAGCCCTGAAGTTTTTTCTCTAAATGTTTTTTTCCGTTTTCCAGTTTTGGGTTGTGACTGCAAAGCAACACATCAAAGTCAAGTGCGCAAAGTTTTTCGAGGCTTTCTATCTGTTGTTTCATGCTTTCGTTATCCGAAAAATATTTGATTTTATCGGCCACATACAAATCTCCGCTAAACAGCCATCCTTTCTCTTTCATATAAAAAGAGTAATGATCGGAAGTATGCCCGGGAGTATAGACAGGTTTTAGTGTGTAATCACCAGTTTCGATAATCTCATCTTCCAAAAGTTTTTTTGCTCTTACTTTTTCCACGCCGCCACTGATAATAGCACCCAAAGGCGGCAACTTAAGCCCAACTTTTAGCATCTGCACACACTTAGGATGGGCATATACCGGCACTTCATATCTCCGACTCAGATAAGCCGCATTTCCGGTATGATCTTCATGATGATGTGTCAGGATAATTTTTTTGATATTCAGTGCATCAAGTTTTTTGACCACTTCTTCTCTGCTTTTACTTTGTCCGGTATCAATCAGTGTGTCTCCTATATGAAACAGATAAACGGATTGCATGTTGGTATTAAATCTGAAAATAGAAAACCTGTACCCGGTCAGTTCTTCCAATTTCAAAGACTTTACTTTAATCATCTGTCAGTGTACTATTTTTTGTGGCAGCGCTAAAAGTAAGCATTATCAGAGCTTAAAACAAACGGTTTGTGCATCCATGATTGGAGCTGAAAATTGTTGCCGGTTATATGTTGTCATCAGAGAAAGTATCGCCATACCGTATATCTCCGGTTTGATAACCTTTCGTAAACCAGTGCTTTCTCTGTTCGGAAGTACCGTGAGTAAAAGCATCCGGTACTACATAACCCTGCATTCTCTTTTGAATAGCATCATCACCCACGGCATGTGCAGCACTGAGAGCTTCATCAATATCACCGGCTTCCAGATATTCTTCTACATGATGTGCCCAGACACCGGCAAAAAAATCAGCCTGAAGTTCCTGTCTGACTGTCAGTTTATTGGCCTGTGTCTCGCTCAGCCCTCTTTGAGCTTCACGAACTTTTTGGTTGATGCCCAACAGATTTTGCACGTGATGTCCGACTTCATGAGCTATGACATAAGCCATAGCAAAGTTACCGCCTTTTGCACCAAATCTAACTCTTAGCTCTTCAAAAAAATCCAAATCCATATAGACCTTTTCATCTGCCGGACAGTAAAAAGGACCAACCGAAGATGTAGCATTTCCGCAGGCTGTCTGCACGACTCCGGTGAACAGAACCATACCCGGCTCTTTATACTTCATCCCGTTATCCCGAAATATTTTGTGCCAGGCATCTTCGGTGTCGCCAAAAACAGTAGAAACAAATTGTCCTACTTGTATTTCCTCGGCAGTGAGTTCCCGGCTGTCCTCTGTCTGAACCTGAGTGGTTTGTGCAATTTGTTGTAAAACTGGTAAAAGCTGCTGTACGTTTTCCCCACCAAAAATACTCAGAAGTAAAATGATTATTCCGATAAGACCGCCTCCTGCTACCGCTTTGGTACCGAAACCCATTCCTCTTCGGTCTTCTACATTACTGCTTTGCCTTCTCCCTTGCCATTTCATAATGTAAAGTTCTGTACTTTAAATTTCCTGCTCGAGATCAAAGTTTTCTAAATATTCTGCAACACGTTTTACAAACATTCCGCCCAATGCACCGTCCACTACACGATGGTCATACGTGTGTGACAGATACATCATGTGCCGTATAGCAATCACATCGCCGTGTGTGGTTTCCAGTACAACAGGTTTTTTTGTAATTGCACCTATTGCCATGATGGCCACCTGTGGCTGAGGAATTATGGGAGTGCCTAAAATATTTCCGAAGGTGCCGATGTTGGAGATGGAATAAGTTCCTCCCTGAATATCATCTGCCCGGAGCTGATTGTTTCGTGCCTTTTCAGTAACCTGTCTAATTTGTGAAGCAAGTCCCATCAGATTCATTCTGTCGGCATTTTTTACTACCGGAACTATTAGGTTGCCGGAAGGAAGTGCTGTCGCAATACCGATATTTATATTTTTCTTTTTAATGATTTTATCTCCATCGACAGAAATATTGATCATTGGAAAATCCTTAATGGCTTTTACAATTGCTTCCGTAACAATCGGCATATAAGTCAGGCTGTAACCTTCTCTTTGTTTAAAAGCTGTTTTATGTTTTTCGCGCCAGCTGACGATTGCGGTCATATCCACTTCGACAAAAGAAGATACGTGAGCAGAAATTCTTTTGGAGTCAATCATGTTTTTGGCTATCAGCCTGCGCATTCTGTCCATCTCTATAATTTCATCCTGACCGGAAAAAGATGAAACAGGTTTGACGGTACCGGAAGAAGAAGTAATTTGCCCGGATTGTTTCTTTTTGATATAGTTCAGAATGTCGTCTTTAGTCACTCTGCCTTCCAGACCGGTCCCCGGGATGGAATTTAGTTCCGATTGTGAGATGCCTTCTGCCTGTGCAATATTCCTGACTAAAGGGCTGTAAAATCGGTCAGATTCAGATTTTATTTGGCCAGCGTTGTCGGGCGAAGGACTGCTTTCAACTCTTGGAGTGTACGGTATTTCTACAGTTTCAGGCTGATCTGCATGTTTTGTTTTTTCTTCTTTGGTTTCGGATTCTGTTTCATTCTTTAGAGTATCTTCAGAATCTGTGTCCTGAGTTTTTTCTTCCATTGTGTCTTCTTCGGAATCCGAAACAGGTACGGGTATTTCTCCTTCAACCTCTATAATTGCAATTACACTGTCCACGGCGACAGTATCTTCTTCTTTGAAAAGAAGCTTTTTTACGGTGCCGGAAACGGGAGAGGGGATTTCGGAGTCCACCTTATCTGTGGCGACTTCCAGAATAATTTCGTTTTCATTGACGATATCTCCCGGTTTTTTACTCCAGGATAATATAGTCGCTTCAATAATTCCCTCGCCCATTTTAGGCATGACAAGTTGAAATTCAGCCATTGTTGGTGTATTGTTTAATTACAATTTATTGATTTTTTGTAAGAATACAATCCGTGGGTTGAAGATTTAGACAAAGTTTCCTGAGAAATCAACGAAAACTTCTTACAGCTTTTTCCATTTTAATCTGAGACTATTACTGACAACACTGACACTGCTCATCGCCATTGCTGCTCCCGCAATCATGGGATTGAGAAGAAAACCAAATGCAGGATACAGTACTCCTGCGGCTATCGGAACTCCGATAATGTTATAAATAAATGCCCAAAATAGGTTTTGGTGAATAGTAGAGGAAGTTTGTTTGGACAGCTTTACCGCCTGCGGAATTTTTTTCAGGTCGGAAGATATAATCGTCATTTTGGCTACGTCCATCGCGATATCACTGCCTTTACCCATTGCAATACTGACATCTGCTACTGCAAGAGCGGTACTGTCGTTGATACCGTCTCCGACCATAGCGACTGTATGCCCGCGTGATTGCAGGTCTTTGACATATTCTGCTTTCTCCTGGGGTGTGACTTCTGCTTTGTAGTGAGTAATACCTGTTTCGGCTGCTACCGCTTTGGCGGTGGCGGAGTTGTCTCCGGTCAGGATATGTATGTCAATTCCCATCTTTTTTAATTGGCTGATCGCTTCGACAGAAGTGCTTTTGATTTTATCCGAGATGGCCATTGCGGCTAAAGCTTTTTGTTCGTCGGTGAACCAGATGATAGTCTGAGCCTGTGTTTCCCACTTCTTGATAGTTTCAGAAAATTCCGGACTTATTGCAATACCTTTTTCCTGAATCAGCTTTGGACTTCCTGTATAATACGTTTTTCTGTTATACTCCGCCATCACTCCCTGTCCGGTAATATTTTCAAAATTACGGATGTCCACTGTGTTTGTATCTTTAAAATATTCGATTACGGCTTGTGCCAAAGGATGTTCCGACTGTTTCTCTATACTCAGTAAAATATTTTTGCTGCGGTCGTCCTGATTAAGCCAGATAATATCATTGACTACAGGACTTCCTTCGGTGATAGTTCCGGTTTTATCCAGAATTATAGTGTCAATTTTTTTCGACAGTTCCAGACTTTCTGCATCTTTTATCAGAATACCGTTTTCGGCACCTTTACCCACTCCGACCATGATAGCAGTAGGGGTGGCCAAGCCTAAAGCACACGGACAGGCAATGACTAAGACTGTAACTGCGGCCAGAATACCGTGTGTAATACCATTATCGCCTCCAAATATCCACCAGACTGCAAGCGCGAGAATTGCCACTGCAATAATGGTCGGAACAAATACAGATGCTATTTTATCGACCAGTTTCTGTACGGGAGCTTTACTTCCCTGTGCATCCTGTATCATTTGAATGATTTGTGCCAGCATGGTGTCTCTTCCTACTTTTGAAGCCCGAAACCTAAAACTTCCTTTTTGATTAATAGTCCCTGCAAAAACTTCTGATTTTTCAGATTTAAGTACCGGCACCGGTTCTCCGCTCAGCATACTTTCGTCCACATAGGAATGACCTTGTGTGACGATGCCGTCCACAGCAATTTTATCCCCGGGTCGGACGAGAATAATATTTCCCGTCTGTACATCTTCTATTCTGATGGTAGATTCTTGATTGTGTTCGTCAATAACAGTCACTTCTTTGGGCTGCAGACCCATCAGCTTTTTAATGGCTTCGGAAGTGTTGCTTTTCGCTTTTTCCTCTAAAAGTCTTCCAAGCAGGATAAATGCTATAATTACGGCGGATGCTTCAAAATACACATGGGCTTCCAATCCTCTTGTTTCCCAAAAAGAAGGTAAAAGCATATTGAAAACACTAAACACGTATGCGATACCCGTGCTGAGTGCAACGAGTGTATCCATATTCACAGATTTGTGGCGGGCCTGTTTCCATGCATTTATAAAAAAGTCTTTTCCAAACCACATCAACACTGGGGTTGTGAAAAACCACATGATGGGATTGGCATAGGGCATATTCATAAAGAACATCCCGATAATCATTACGGGCATAGATAAAACAACTGCCCAAAAGGTGTTTTTCTTTAGCCGTTTGTATCGTTTTTCCTGAATATCGTCTAATGTAACTGTGTTGGTACTGTCTTCTTCAAGGAGTAAATCATATCCGATATCCTGAAGTGCTTTCTGTATCTGATAGACATCGGTCATGTTTGGAAGGTACTGAACAGATAAAGTTGTTGTGGCAAAATTGACATTGGCCTCCAGCACTCCGGGTATGGAATTGGTCATGCTTTCTGAACTTGCAGCACAAGAGGCGCAGGATAATTCCAATACGGGAAGATTTTTCCTGACCGTGACGATTTCGTACCCGAGGTTTTTTATCGCGTGAATGGCATTCTGAATACTTTTTTGATTTTCAGCAGAAATGACAGCGCGCTTGTTATTGAATTCAACTTTGTGATTCAATATTCCCGGCAACCCGGTTAAAGCTTTATCTATAATCTGTGCCGAAAAATCATTTTCGATATTGGCAATAGGCAGATATATATCCTGAATAAAACTCATCCTTTTTATTTACAAGACAATTCAAAGTCTTGAATGTTTAAAGTATGAAATTAAGATATTGTTTATTCTTAAAAATTGGATTGCCGACCTGTTATTATTTTCAGTATCAGTAATTTATACAAGTTTTCAGATAATTCTTACATTTATTAAAATAACCGAGATGAAAAATTTCCTTTTGATTTTTACGGTCTTTATTGTAGTAGCGTCTATTGGTATATTCAGCTTTTTTTATTTGGGCTTTTCTGAAAAAGGAGAAGTGGAAGGAATGGCGTATAAAATTTCAGAAGAAGGTACTTTGTTCAAAACTACTGAGGGGCAAATTTTAGTGAAAGTGCCTCCGGTACAGCAAAAAGTGCTGACCGATTCGGAAGTGTTTTCTTTCTCAATTGAAGATGGATTTCCCGAGCTTGAAGAGAAAATGAAAGCTTCGGTTGAATCCGGTGATTGGGTAAAAGTCAGATACGTAAAGCGTCATGTGAAATTTAGCTGGCGCGGAAAGGCCAATGTTTTTGCAAAAGAAATTATTTCGATTCCTGCTCCGGCGAGTCCAGACCCGGAAGTGCCAAACGATAATACCGAGACTTTAAATCAGGATGAATTAATTTGAAAACCTGAGTTATTCATATTTGATTGCGCAGCAGAATCCATATCTTAGCAACTGTTTCAAAAAAATATGAATTTACCCAAAAGATATATTTTAACGGCAGCCTTGCCTTATGCTAACGGACCGCTTCATATCGGACATCTCGCAGGAGCGTATATCAGTTCGGATATTTATGCCAGATATCTGAGACTGAGAGGGAAAGATGTCGTTTTTGTTTGCGGCAGTGATGAACATGGTGCTGCTATTACCATAAGAGCCAAAAAAGAAGGAATTACACCCAAAGAAATAGTAGATAAATATCACACAATCATTCGGGACAGTTTTAAGAGATTTGGTATTTCGTTCGATGTTTATCACCGGACATCCGAGCCGATACATTATGAGACTTCTCAGGATTTTTTCAGAAAACTGAACCGGAATAATGCATTCAAAATTATAGAGAGTGAGCAATATTATGACGAAGAAGCAGAGCAATTTTTGGCCGATCGGTATATTGTAGGGACCTGCCCCAATTGCGGAAATGAGAATGCATACGGTGATCAATGTGAAAAGTGCGGCTCCTCTCTCAGCCCGACCGATTTAATTCATCCGAGATCCACGATAAGCGGGAATACACCTGTTTTGAGAACAACTAAGCATTGGTATTTAAAATTAGATGAATACCAGGAAATTATGCTGGAGTGGTTAAAGACTAAAAAAAATATTTGGAAACCACATGTGTATGGCCAGTGTATGAGTTGGATGGATTTGGGACTGCAACCCCGTGCCATGACCCGGGATTTGGATTGGGGAATTCCCGTCCCGCCGGAAATAGAAGGCTCAGAGGGCAAAGTGCTCTATGTGTGGTTAGATGCTCCTCTGGGGTATATTTCTGCGACCAAGCAGCTTTTCAAAGAGATAAGTGAGAAAAAATTCTCCTTTGCGACTCCACAGTCTAAGCATCTTTTAGAGAGAGATGCAGATGCCTGGAAATTGTACTGGCAAGATGAAGATTCGGCATTAATAGAATTTATAGGAAAAGATAATATAGTTTTTCACTGTATTACCTTTCCGACTATTCTGAAAGCTACCGGCGATTATATTCTTCCGGAAAATGTTCCTGCAAACGAGTTTATGAATCTTCAGGGAGATAAAATTTCCACTTCAAAAAACTGGGCGGTTTGGCTTCATGAGTATTTGGAAGACCTGCCCGGCAAAGAGGATGAATTGAGATACACTCTAATTGCCAATATGCCTGAAAATAAAGACAGTGAATTTACCTGGCAGGACTATCAGGCAAGAGTGAACAATGAATTGGTGGCCAATCTCGGTAATTTTATCAATCGGGTGGTGGTGTTGATGCACAAGTATTTTGACGGTCAGGTGCCTGAAAGAACTTATTCGGAATTAAGTGAGCAGGACCAAGCTGTTTTAGAGCATATTGCGGAGGCCGCTTCAAAAATCGAACAGTCTGTGGAGCATTTCAGATTTCGGGATGCATTGTCGGCTATTAATGAACTATCATCTGCAGGAAATAAATATTTGGCAGATAAAGAGCCGTGGAAGCTGATAAAGTCAGATGTAAAAAGTACGGGAACAGTTCTATATACTGCTGTACAGGTATGTGGAGGATTAACCGTTCTCTTACAGCCGTTCCTGCCGTTTACTGCGGAAAAATTAATGAGAATATTCAGGCTTAAAAAGGGAGACTGGTTAGATGGTCAAACAAAAATAGTACCGGGAGGTATGGTATTGGACAGGCCGGAATTATTGTTTGAAAAGATAGAGGACAAAGTGGTGGAAGCGCAAATTAATAAGCTTATACAGTCAAAGAGTAACAATCTGACCCGTGATAATAATAAAGCTGTTCCAATGTACGTTGATGTGAAAGAGCAGATTAGCTTTGATGATTTTTCCAAAATGGATATTCGGACGGGAGAAATAACAGAAGCTCAAAAAATAAAAAAGGCAGATAAGTTGCTGAAACTGACTGTAGATTTAGGTTTTGAAACAAGAACGATAGTTTCCGGTATAGCTGAGTTTTTCAGTCCGGAAGATATTATAGGCCAAAAAGTCTTGGTTCTTGTGAATCTTGCTCCAAGAAAACTCAGAGGAATAGAATCAAATGGTATGATTCTGATGGCGGAGGATTCGGATGGAAATTTGAATTTTGTTCGGGGAGATATCTCTCCGGGAATGATAGTGAGATAAGTTTAAAATCGCGCATCTTTGGAGGCAGTATTGATAATAGTTTACAGTGCTTTGTTTTTGACATTTGTATATCGGTCAAAAATCTTTCACACACCTTCTTTATCCCCATCGGTTTGGGTTTCTTTGGCAGCTTCAAAAATATTTTTAGCTCTGGTATATAACTGGCTGC
Source organism: uncultured Chitinophagales bacterium (assembly GCA_964653095.1). Taxonomy (GTDB): domain Bacteria; phylum Bacteroidota; class Bacteroidia; order Chitinophagales; family JADIYW01; genus JAMLHH01. Next base: position 34,252 of record CAZZEH010000013.1, on the reverse strand, counting down.
ATTTTCAGATTCCAACTTTCTTTGATTCGTATTACTACTTTAGTGAAGCGAATATCGTATTTAGTGCATTACAGGAAAATCCTCTGTATTATTTACAGCTGTTACTATTGCCTAATAATTATTTTCCTGAACCCGAGCATTTATGCGAATATATTGACAGAATGGGTTTATGGTACGATTGGACAGGATATTCGATTGTTAGGATAAATGCATTTTTCAGACTGTTCTCTTTTGGTTTTGTGTCCGTCCACTTTGTTTTATTCTCATTTTTATCTTTCATAGGAGCTTTTTATCTGTATAAGTTTTTTTCTTACACGACTACTCTTTCAGAGTATCTCATAGCGGGAATAATCTTTTTTATACCGAGTGTAGCATTTTGGACTTCCGGGCTGCATAAAGAAGCCCTCGTACTGTTTACGGTCGGAATTGTGGTGTACAATACCTATCATCTTACTTTAAAACTCTCGAAGTGGAGGTTGTTTTTGGCCGCACTCTTCTTTTTGCTTCTTATCAATATTCGATTGTATATGTTGGTGATTCTTTTACCGGCATTAATAGGATATTATTGGAATGAAAAGTCAAAAATAAAAGCGTTTATACCTTATTTGGTTACATATGGTGTCTTGCTGTTCGGGGTTGTGTTATACGATATCTTTTCGGATAATACATTGCGGTTGGCGTATAAAATCTCTGAATATCAGAGAACATTTTTGTCTTCTGCCGGTAATACGTCTTTTGAGGCGGAATATGTCAGCAATAGTTGGAGAAAAATTTTCCTGAATTTTCCGGATCATTTTTCAAGCAGCTTTATTTATCCGCTTTACAATCAATGTGTATCAGACTGGTGCAGGCTGGTATCTGTTCTTTCAATGATATTCTCCGGTTTTATCGTTGTAAGCCTGTTTAGAATAAAATATAAATATGTTTTTAACCATTCCCTTGCCCTGTTTTGTCTTTCAATAGGATTCAGTCTGATGACTGTGATAGGTGTTGTGGTGAATAATGGCGGAGCAATTTCCAGATACAGATCGATTGCTGTTTTGTTTTTAATTATCGGATTTGTTCTATCTGCACAAAAACAGTCAAAAGCTCAATTATAGACGAAGCCAAAGTTTTCACAGCTTTTTCTCTTGTCCAATTTATTTTCCCAATAATATTTCTGCATCTTTATTGAAATAAAGCGGTAGATAAAAATGGAGAGAATTGAAAAAACAGGTCCTTTAAAAGGAATTCGAATTTTAGATTTAACCAGACTCCTTCCGGGACCTTTAGCCTCTCAAATGTTGGCGGATATGGGAGCGGATGTGATAAAAATAGAGGATCCTAAGGCACCGGATTATTCCAGATTTATGGCGCCACATTACAATGGAGTAGGGATGACCTATCTCGCTCTAAACAGATCAAAAAAGAGCATGGCATTGAATTTAAGCTCTGAGGAAGGAAAAAAGATATTTTGGGAGTTATTGAAAACTTCAGACATAGTTTTGGATTCATTCAGACCGGGAGTATTGGAGAAAATCGGTATTGATTATGAGACTGCGAAAACACATAAATCTGACATAATTTATGTGGCAGTTACGGGATACGGGCATGGAAATCATCTTTCCAAAAAAGCAGGACACGACATCAATTATTTAGGGCATGCAGGTGTGTTGGCTACAAACGGTTCACGTGAAAAAATTGTTCAGACCGGTGTACAGATTGCAGATATTGCAGGAGGTTCTTATCCGACGGTCATTGCATGCTTGTCCGCTTTACTTTCCAGAAATACGACCGGGAAAGGACAATTTGTGGATGTGGCGATGGTGGATTGCTCACTACCATTCATGTCTTTTTATATGTCTGAGGTTTTGAATACAAAAAAGTCATACCAAAGGCAGGAACATGTATTGTCGGGTGCTTTATCCAATTATAATATTTATTCCTGTAAAGACGGGAAATGGATTGCTTTGGGTACACTCGAACCTAAATTTTGGATGGGATTCTGTGCATTAATAAACAAACCCGAATGGGCTAACAGAATGTTTGATGCCCAAATGAAAGATGAATTAGAAAAACTTTTCAAGACTAAGAATAGAGATGAGTGGGCGGCGTTGGGTAAAACGGCTGATGTTTGTCTGACCGCTATCCTGGAAATGGATGAGCTGGAAACAGATGAGTATTTACAGGAGCGCAACATGTTTGTGGAACACAATCATCCTGTGTACGGTCAGTATAAAGGAATTGCGCAGCCTATAAAATTTTCGGACTCGGAACCGTTTCAGGGCTGGGCACCTCCTATGCTCGGAGAAGACAATGAAAATATTCTTCAGGAATTGGGTTATACGGAGGATGAAGTCAGTGAGCTTTTGAGTTCAGGTGCGGTCATAAAAGAATAAACAGCATTCGCATATAGCTTAATCCACTTTTACGATGGTAATTTCGACTCTTTGATTTAGTTTTCTGCCTAAATCGGTGTGGTTATCTGCTATATTTTGAGTCTTACCATATCCTTTGTAAGTCAGTCTTTCGGCTGAAATTCCTTTTCTGATTAAGTAATCTACTACGGCCTTGGCGCGTTTGTTGGAAAGCTGGTTGCAGTATGCATCGTCACAAAGTCCGTTGGTGTGTCCGCCTACTTCAATACTTAAGTTTTTATTTTGCTTGAGGTAGAAAGCGAATTTGTCCAAATCCAGATGAGATTTTGCCTGAATAAAAGAGGCGTTTGCTACGAAGTACACATTTTTCAGGGTGTATTTTTCTCCTACTTCTTTTTTTAGATTCTCTAAATCTTCCTCGATAGAGGTGTTTGCAAGCAACCGCTCCTGCTCAAGCTGCATCCTTTTTTGAATTTTTTGGAGACTGTCTAATTCTTTTTGAAGAGCATGAATATCCCGATACTGCTGATTTTTAAGCAGGTCTAACTTTTTTCGTTCACTCTCTAATTTTTCTTTCTCTAACTCCAGCTGTTCCCTTTCTAACTTCATTTGGGAAATGGTCAGAGCTATTTCTTCTTTTTCTCCAATTAATTCCTGCTGCTCCTTTTGCAAATCATCAGTCAGCTGTTGCTCTTCTCTGTTTTTTTGAATGATTTGCTCTTTTTGTGCCAACAGTGCTTTAAGGCTGTCTTCCAGAGAAAAAACCTGTTGCTGCCAACCGCTCAGTTCGCCTGTCGCAGATTGGATATCTTCTGAGTTTATCTTCGCAATTAGTTCTTCGGATTCGGGCTTACCTGTTTCCTGAAACTCACTGCCAATTTCCTGATTACTTTGTTCTTCTTCATAATATTCCCGTGCACTTTCGAGCATTTCCAACTTCTCTAAGTAAGAACTTAAGTTAGGGTCTGTTTCCAAAGAATTATCACCTGTATTGGTTTCATAGACATTTTGATTTTGGAGAAGATTATGTTCTGAGTCAGTTTCATCAGCTTTTCTCTTTAGTATTCTTGTCGGTGTCTTTTGTTTTTTATCGGATGGGTCTCTTTCGGATTCAAGGTTTTTAAGTTTTTCTTCGTAAGCAGTGAGCTGGGGATTTAAACGGGCTGTGGGAGTCTCTTTTGGTGTTTCAGCAACCTCCTCAACATCTTTCTTTTGGAAGCCGGCCAATTTATTTTCGTAATAACTCAACTCGTCAGAAGAGCCGGTGGTAGGGGTATATGCTGCGATTCCCGGGTGGTTGAGTTTGACCTTTTCTAATTTTCTTTTTAACTCATTAATCTTGTCATCGACTTCCGTGTTATACTGAATGCTTCCTGCTTTTGGATAGTTTACAGCAGCTGATTGAGTCGGGGTATAATCCTCATATTCATTAAATTGCTCTTCTAATTTTTCAATATCCTTATTTAGGACAGCTTCTTTTTCGTTCAGTTTATCAAATTCCTCCTCCTGTGTTTTGGTATTTCCCGAAGCCTGGTTAAGTTGATTTTTTAGAGTTTCTATTCTGGTATCTAAAGCAGAAGTGAGTGCTTCTTTGTATGGCTTTAGTTTGGGTATTTCAATCTCTTTTTGTGTGTATAAACCGCCTTGCTTGATTTCTACCGGTTCAGGGCGCAGCTCTTTTGGGAGTTTAATCCTAAAAATATCATTTCTGCCGTAACCACCCCGATTGCTGGAGTAATACGCATATTCACCGGAGGCCGGAATCGTATAATAGACGTCCATTCCCGGGGTGTTAATTTTATTTCCGAGGTTTACGGGAGTCGTCCAGTTTTTCCAGCTGTTGTCCAGTCTTTTGCTCATAAACATATCCAAGTCTCCATAGCCCGAATGCCCGTTAGAAGAAAAGTATATTGTTTTGCCGTCTGCTGCCAAAAATACACTGGCTTCCGCGCCCGCAGTATTTAAATCAGGTCCCATATTGATGGGTTCCGACCAATAGCCGTCTGCATATCTGAAGCTCACGTACAAGTCCATATCTCCATAAGTATCGTCGCGCTCAATGGCCATCACCATCACGCGCTCGTCGATACTGACATGGTAACAGGCATATTTATTTTTGTTGTACATATTAAATATGTTGAGCGATTTGGGTTTGCCCCACTTGCCGTTTTTGTCTTTGTAACTCACGGCTACACCTTGCCCCTCAGTTTTATAATCATACCTGTTTGCGAGATACATAGTATTGCCGTCAGGACTTATGGCACAGACAAAGTTGTGTTCATCGGTATTTAAAGGAGTCCCTACGTTGGCCGCCTGAGACCAGCTCCCGTTGCTTAATCTTCGTGAAACATATATATCGTCTTTTTTCTGCACACCCATGTTTTCAGGTGCATTTTTTCGGGCAAAGTACAGGGTATTATCATCCGGAGCAATAATCGGAAGCATGTCGTGGTAAGGTGAATTTACTCCCGATCCGAGATTTTCAGGGTTGGGGATATGAGAAGAAAAATCCGGCAGGTTGATTTTAGCTTCAATTTTTCGTTTGTCGGAGGAAATTCCAATACAGTCGATTTGCGGAATATTTCTGAAGTTGGTATAATTTAATTCCAATTTTAGTCTGCCGGCATTGTATGAGGTAAGCGGGATAAAATGATTAAAAATGCCTGCCCTGTCCGGATTTTTGGGCTGAGGGTCCGGATTGTGATAGACCAAATGTTCTTTACCTTTTGAATCATACAGAAAAATTTTTTCCACAGAACCGGCTAAAAGGTTTTCTCCTATAGCAATCTGCTGTACCTGAATGGATTTTTCGAATCCTACTGTAATAGAAGCTTTGTTCCCTTTTATTCCGGGAGCCCAGGCGACCAAACTTTTTCCATAAGAGGGGAGAGCGTTTGGCGGACCGAGTACCTGTTGGGCGCTAAATTCCTTCTCTCCGTATTGTGAACTATACTGAATTACTTTATTCGCCCAATACACTTTTTGGGCAAAAACCTGAGAACTTATCAATAGACCAAGCAGTATCGCTGACAGTTGTTTCATTTCGTGCAATTCTCAACAAATAATTTGCCAATGTAATATAATCAAATTAGAAGAGCTTTTGAGTTTTAATGTCATGACCATAACGTGAAGGAATTGCCTTTATGATACAGTTTGGAAGGATATCTGCGACAAAAGAGCAGTCAGGCGTTTTTTGGTGCGTTATGACAGAGAAGTAAAATTTTACTTTTATAAGAGAAATCAGTCCAGCAGTTTTTTCAGCCGGCGGTGTACGTATTCAAAAGGAAATTGAGCAATGGTGTCTTCTTTCATCTTTATAATTTCATTGAGGCACAAATTTCCCATACTGCCCTCATGCGTGTGTTGCACTTTTTGGGGACGGGCAAATTTTCCGTTTTCGATATCCTGACCGACCTGTATATAGGCTTCTCTAAAAGGTATTCCGTTCAACACCAACTCATTGACAACTTCCACACTGTACAAGTAGAGATATTTTTCGTCGTCTAAGATGTTTTCTTTGACTTCAATATGTTCCAGCATGGTGTGGGCGATATCCAAGCAGTCCTGTATGGTTTGAAAGGCCGGTATATAATCTTCTTTTATCAGTTGCATATCCCGATGATATCCGCTTGGAAGATTATTGAGTATAGACGAAAATTGTGTCGGAAGATTTTGCAGTTTATTGCATTTTGCCCGAATCAGTTCCCAGACATCCGGATTTTTTTTGTGCGGCATAATGCTGGAGCCTGTGGTTAGTGCATCCGGAAATTTCACAAAGCCAAAATTCTGATTCATATACAGGCACATATCCATCGCCATCCGGCTCAAAGTAGAGGCAAGCGCAGCAAGTGCGGTCGCAACAGTTTTTTCCATTTTTCCCCGATTCATCTGAGCATAGACTACATTGTAATTCAGATTCGTAAAGCCGAGGAGTTCGGTTGTTCTTTTTCGGTTGAGCGGGAGCGAACCGCCATAACCGGCTCCGGAGCCTAAAGGATTCTTATTTGCAATTTTAAAGGCACTATAGAGCAAGTCTATGTCGTCAATCAAACTTTCTGCGTAAGCACTAAACCAAAGCCCGAAAGATGAAATCATGGCAATCTGCAGGTGAGTATAACCGGGAAGCAAAGTATTCTTATGAGTCTCTGCCAGTTTAATCAGCAGATCAAACAACCGGGTAGTTTTATCGACTGTCACTTCAATTTCGTGACGGGTGTACATTTTTAAATCAACCAGAACCTGATCATTTCTGGATCTGCCGCTGTGAATTTTTTTACCTAAATCTGCATATTTTTCAGTCAGTCTGAATTCAACTTCCGAATGGACATCTTCGGTATGTGTGCCAATTGTAAATTCACCTTTTTCAATCAGGCTGTAAATTTCTTTCAGCCCTTTTTGTAATATAGGAAGTTCTTCTTTGTCTAAAAGCCCATTTTCAGAAAGCATTTGGATGTGAGCCAGTGAACCCAATACATCAAAAGGGGCTAATTTTAAATCCAGCACTCGGTCGTTTCCGACAGTAAAAGCTTCAACCTGCTGAGTTAAATCAGTCTGATTGAGATTGCCCTTTTGCCAAAGTTTCTTTTGCATTCCAATGAGTTTAATACAAAAATAGGTTTTTTATGGAATAATAAATTAAGGACTCCGGACTTTGCATTTGAATAGATAAATGGAGTGTGTTGTGAAAAGCATTTTTTATACACAAAGGTAAGCCCGGCAGATTCTCCTTCACGGTCTTGTTCCGACGTGTGAAACTTTTATCTTTGTAAGTTATAAATAATGACTATGTCTGAGCAGATTCAGAAAATGCAGGAGGTATTAAAAAAATCTCTGATAAAAATTAAAAAATTGGAGGCGGAGCTAAAAACAGTTAAGTCTCAGTCTGTTTCTCCGTCTAAAGAACCCATTGCTATTGTAGGCTTGGGCTGTCGGTTTCCGGGAGGAATAGAAAATCTGGAAAATCTGTGGGAGGCATTGATTCAGAAAAAAGATTTATCCAAACCGATTCCGGAAGGCAGATGGAATCATGAGAAAGTCTATGATCCGGACCCATTAAGACCGGGGAAAACCAATGCCCGGACAGCGATGTTTTTGGAAAATGATGTAAGAGCTTTTGATGCGGCATTCTTTGGTATCGTACCGAGAGAGGCCAAGTCCATAGATCCGCTGCAAAGAATGATTTTAGAAGTGGTCTATGAAGCATTGGAAGAGGCTAATATCCCATCTGATCAATTGAAAGGCAGCAATACGGCGGTGTATATCGCAATCGGAAATACAGATTATATTCAGGCACGTTTCCGTTCAGGAAATTTGGAAACAGTAGATGTGTATGATGCTACGGGTATCCCGTTTGCGACGGCTTCGGGCAGAGTCTCCTATTTATATGATTTGCAGGGTTCCAGTTATGCCCTTGATGCAGCTTGTGCTTCTTCCATACTCGGTATTCATCTTGCCAGGGAAGAACTCAATCGGGGGAAAGCTGACTATGCAATAGTGGCTTCTGCCAACCTGCTGCTGACTCCTGAATTATTTGTGGGCTTGTCAAAATTAGGTTCTCTCTCTTCATCCGGTCAGTGTCGGGCATTTTCTGATGATGGAGACGGATATGTAAGAGGGGAGGGGTGCGGAGTAGTCGTACTTCAAAGAAAATCAGATGCGGTAAAAGAAAATCGACACATACACGCTTATGTGATAGGTTCGGCAGTTAAGCATGACGGACTAAGCAATGGATTTACTGCGCCTAATCCGCAGGTACAGTTGGAAACCATTAAAATGGCTATCGATGATGCCGGTATTTTACCGGGAGATGTATCTTTTGTGGAAGCACACGGTATTGGCAATAAATTTACAGATGCGATGGAAATTAATGCCATTGCTCAGGGATATAAAGGAACAGCACATCCGATTTATGTGGGTTCAGTTAAGACCAATATCGGCCATTTAGAAGCCACTACAGGTATGGCAATGCTGTTTAAAGTAATCGGGACACTTCAAAATAAGACTGTTGCGCCTAACCTGTATTTTAATGTTCCGAATAAAGATATTCTCTGGGACCATATACCGATAAAAGTTGCCACAGAGCCCACTCCAATTCTGTCTGAGCAAACTGCTCCCCTTCGGGCAGCTATAAATCTTTCCGGATACAGCGGAACGAATGTACACATGATATTTGAAGCTGCAGAAAACTCTGTTGCAGAAGAAAGCTCTTCCGGTGAAAAACAGTTATTGGTCTGGAGTGCAAAATGTGAAAATGCCCTGAAGGCTTTAGTTCAAAAATATTTGAATCAGTGGAAGTCTGTTTTTCAAAATAACTTTGATGCTTTTGCACAAACCCTCCAAACGGGGCGGACGCATTGGGATGTGAGGCTGAGTATTCTTGCATCGAATTTTGAGGAAGTGCGAAAAGGTCTGGAATCATTTTTAGAGGACAGTAAAGAATATCCGTTTGAATATACTTCCGAGCCAATCGGGGGCAGTACAGCTTTTTTATTTACGGGGCAGGGAGCGCAGTACAAAGGTATGTGCCGGGCATTGTATGATTCAGAACCTGTATTCAGAGAAAATATAGATAAATGTGCCGACTATATTGATAAGATTTTACCAAAACCACTCAAAGAAGTCATGTGGGGAGGAGAAGATGATTCACTCATAAATGAGACCTTTTATACACAAATTTCTTTGTTTACGGTCGAATACGCATTAGCCGGACTTTGGTTGAGCAGAGGTATAAAACCTGACGCACTAATTGGACACAGCATAGGAGAATATACCGCATTGACAATTGCCGGGGCACTGAGTTTGGGCGATGCGTTAAAACTTGTCGCCATAAGAGGGCATCTCATGCAGTCTCTACCCAAAAATACCGGAGCAATGGCTGCCGTAATGGCTGAGGAAGAGCTGATTAAAACTTATACTGATCAGACAGACGGGCGGGTCAATATTGCAGCGGTCAATACGCCGAAAGCAGTGACCATTTCGGGAGAAAAAGAAGCGGTAGCCAAAATGATTGAAGCGTTGAAGGCCAATAAAATCAGATCTGTTTCTTTACCGGTATCTCATGCTTTCCATTCATACATGATGGAGCCTGTGTTGGATAAGTTTAAATCTGAGGTGGCAAAAGTAAAAATTAGAGAACCTCAAATTCCGGTAGTTTCCAATATTACTGCGAAAGAATTGACACTGGAAGATTTAACTCCTGAGTATTTTGCGAAACATTTGCGTCAGACGGTTCGGTTTTCAGACGGAATAAAATATTTGTCGGAGGAGTTGGGGGTTAATATCTTTTTGGAGTGCGGACCATCGCCTACTTTAGTCGGACTTGCCGTGAAAAATCTGCCGAGAGAGGGAAATGTGTTTATAGCTTCCTGTAAAAAAGATTCTGATAGTCGGGAGATGCAGCTCAAGGCAATACAAGGACTGTATCAGGCGGGGCTTCGTATTGATTTTGAAACCCTTAGTCCAAAAAGTCTTTCTAAGGTTCATCTGCCGACTTATGCCTGGCAGCGTCAGGTGTATTGGGAAAATCCGGTCAGAGGTATTGATGAACAGGCCACAGTGCAGGATGGTTCTTTGCAAAACGGAAAGCCATCTGACAGTCACAAGAAAGAGATTAGCATAACCAAACAAAATCTGATGGCAGTAATGCAGATGGAAGGTGCTGAGATTTTGGGATTGCTTCCGGGACAAAAGATTGATATACAAAAACCGCTCAGAGAGCAGGGGTTTGATTCCATGATGAGCGGAGAGTTTTTATCTAAAATGGAAAAGTACTTAGGGACTCAATTGGAGATGTCACTGATTCATACTTATGATTCCTTAAAAAGCCTTCAAAGATATTTTACGGATGAGTATCTTGGCGGTGGTGAAATTGATGAATCTAAGGAAGAAGTTTCAATGAGCGATATTGTGTTCGGTACAGATCATGTAGGCTCTGAAAATATAGAAAACTGGCATGAGATTAAGGAGTCCGACCCCAAATGGCTGCAAGTCTTTAAGAAGTTTGATAAGATGATTAGTACGCCAAAAGAGTAGTCCAAAGTTAATGTTTGATCTTAATCAGTACCCCAGCATTCGGGCATAAAAATTAAAAAGCTGGTTGAAAAAGTGTGGGGCAGTACCGTTGCAAAAATACAGGAGAGTGCATACTCCTAAAAACATGTGGATTTTTCCGATTAAACTGACTTTTCCAAATTGTTTGGGTGTTTTGGCTGCGACAGTCAAAAAAATTTGAATGAGTAGCGGAAAAATCAGCGAGACAGAAATTCCGTAAAAAGCTACTGCGATATTGGCTGTGAGTACGTAATACGTGATTGCTAAAATTGGTATTAGTGTCAGCAACTGGATGAAGAGAATAATAACTTTAGCTTTTCCTGTTCCAATCACAATCGGCAGAGTACGGGCACCGGAGTAATCATCTCCTTCCAAATCTTCTATATCTTTTGCGAGTTCACGAATAAGATTGGTCAAAAAGGCGAATGTGCCATATACCAATGCTGCCAGACCAATACCCTGTGTAAAAAGGATGACTGCAGCCGGATCAAATTCGTTGATACGGAGTTCAAAAGCCGACAACAATAAAATCGGAAGTGCTGCACAGGCAGATACAATCAGATTTCCTATAAAAGGCATTCTTTTGAAAGTGGAAGCATAGACATACAAAACCGCTATGATGAAAATGGGAAGCATGGAGATTTTCATCTGGCCGGAGGTAAACATCAACAGAAAGCTGCCGAGTACAGCACTTACAGTCAGACCATAATAAAAACTGAAAGCCTGATTGTCGTTTAAATATTTACCTACAATAATTTTTTCCGGCTTATTGACGAAATCTGTCTCTACGTCAAAAATATCATTGATGACATAGCCTCCTGCTGTAACTAACAGCGTAATTATCAGTAAAATATAAAAAGAAAAATTGCTCAGGTATGGAACAAAATCATATAGTCTATACAGCTTTACATCAATGATACAATATCTGAACAGCAGCATTGTAAGTGCTACAACTGCCAGATTAATTGGACGGACAAGCCTGAAGTAATGTGTCAGACTTCGGGAACCCACCATTTGTTTTGGAGTTTTAAAATCATTTCTACCACTTCTCTTACACAGCCTCTGCCGCCGTCATAATTGCTGATATATTGTACCACTCCTTTCACTTCCGGTACCGCATCCTTCGGACAGGCAGAAGCACCGGCCCATGCCAGAGATTCCATGTCCCAAATATCATCTCCCATATAGAGTACTTCTTCTTTTGCGATATCGTTTTCTTCACAAAACTGCTGCAGAACAGGAAGTTTAATCTTTGTATCCATAAATACTTTGGAGATTCCCAACCCTTCCAGCCTGCTCAAAACACCTTTGGACCTCCCCGCAGTGATAATAATAACTTTCAGACCTTCTTTCATGGCTCTTGCCAATCCATAACCGTCTCTCGCATACATGGTTCTCAACAGCTCGCCTTCCTCCGTACAGAGAAAATCATTGTTAGTCAATACACCATCTACATCCAATGCGATAAGTTTTACACGTTTTAAATTGTTAAAAAAGTTTTCTTTCATTTCCCGCAAATATAATCTATAAAATCTCTCCGACAACAAAACTGCTGCCCAGTACCAACACAGTATCTTCTTTGTCGGCATCTTTCAGGGCTTTCTGATATACTTTTATCGGCGATTTTTCATAGAATACATAAGGCAGTCCTATGTCTTCCGCTATTGTTAAAAGTTCCTCTAAAGGCAGTTTCCTCGGTACAGAAGGTTCGCATAGGTAATAACTTGTGTTTTCGGTTGGGAACGACCGCAGAATATCCCGCACATTTTTATCTTTCACTGCACCGTATATGATTCTCAGATGTTTGTACTGAAGTGTTTTAATCTGCTGCAGAATATATCGCAGCCCGTCTTCATTATGTCCCACATCCATAATCACTTTTGGGTGCTGCTGTGTAATTTGCCATCTTCCGTGAAATTCGGTATTGGTCACTACATTTTCCAGACCGGATAAAATATGCTCTTCTTGAATTTTCATGTCGGGATAAAAATCCTGATACACCTGCAACGCGCTGAGTACCGTGCGGATATTTTTTATTTGATACCTTCCGAGTAAAGGGCAGTGTACCTCTTTTTGATTGATTAAGAAAAACTCACCGTTCACTAATTGGATAGAATGATGAAAATCTTTTCCGTAAAAAATAGGGGCGTTTTGTTCTTTTGAAATTTTATTGAAAACCGGAGCCGTATCGGGGTGATATTCGCCTATTAAAACAGGTTTGCCGGGTTTAATTATTCCTGCTTTTTCTCCGGCTATTTCTTTTAGAGTATTTCCCAGTAAAGCCTGATGATCTAATCCTATATTGGTAATAATACTCAGGTCAGGAGTGACTGTATTGGTAGAATCCAATCTGCCTCCGAGTCCGGTTTCGATAATAGCGATGTCCGTATTATTATCGGAGAAATACATGAAAGCCATAATTACAGTCATTTCAAAAAATGAAGCCTGTATGTCATTCACCTTATCTATAATTTGGCTGTAATATTTGACGACCTCCTGTTGTCGGATTTTTTTTCCGTTTATTCGAATCCTCTCTCTAAAATCTTTCAGATGCGGTGAGGTATAAAGTCCTGTTTTGTACCCTGCTTCCTGAAAAACAGAAGCGAGCATATTGGATACGGAGCCTTTTCCGTTTGTTCCTGCAATGTGAATACATCTCAGATTTTTTTCGGGATTTCCCGTGAAGTTGCAAAGGGTAATGGTGTTGGACAGGTCTGCTTTATAAGCTGCCGGACCTATTCTGCTGAACATGGGAAGCCTATTGAACATATCTTCAATCACCTGTTCGTAGTCCATGAAGGCAGTTTATTGAGTATAGTTAAAAGTAATGGTGCCAAATTGCTCCTCCGAACCTGAGCCTGATGCGGAAAATTTAATCTTTCTTGCAGCAGTCTGTGATAATTCTATCAAATATTTATCATTTGTCGTGGAGCCTTGAGAAACATAAGTTGCATCCGTCACAATTCCGTTTCTGTCCACCTTTACTCTTATGACTACTTTCCCGAGAGCAGACTGTTTGTTGACTATATCTGGTTTGGATATAATGCTTCTGTTGGTCAGAGTGTGAGAAATATTTCCGCCTTTGCCCGGTCCCGATCCCGGCCCTGCCCCAGTCCCGTGTCCACCACCTGTTCCGCCTCCCGAGCCTCCTGTCCCGGTCCCGCCGTCAATTCCGCTCAGGTCTCCCTGATTTCCTCCCGGTTTGGTATTGCCCTGTCCGTCTCCTGTTCCTGTTCCTCCGGTGCCGCTTCCCTGATTAATGCCGCTCATACCGCCTTTCATCTTTCGTTCAAATTCTTCCTGTTCTTTTCTGATTCTTTCTGCTTCCCTTTTTTGAGCCTCTAACCGTGCTTTCTCAGCTGCTGCGGCAGCTTCAGCTTCCTGTTTTTTTCTGATGGCGATTGCGTCGGCATTAGTGGAGCTTAATTGCTCGCTGTTAGTAGTAGGTTTAGTTGCGGGTGGTGCAATAGGGGTAACAGGTTTCACTGTCGGCTCAGTTACCGGTGTTTCAGGTACAAAGGTTTCTGCGAGATTATCGCCGGAAGCAGGTGCGCCTAATGAGGTGTTGTCCTCTCCCAATCCGAATTCTGAATTCCCAAAATCAATCTCAATTCCTCCTCCGCCTTCATTTCCGGTGTTTTTATAAGAAATTCTCCATAAAAACAACAGAAGAAGCAGGATAGTAAAAATCAGCGTGCTGTATAACAGAGCCTTTTTTTCGTTTCCTGATCGATGTGTGAAAGAGATTGCTGCCATGATTTATTTGGGATCGGTTGCCAAAACCATTTTGAGGTTCATGTTTTTTACGATACTCATGACTTCGACGACTTTTTCGAGAGGGATGTTTCTGTCGGCACGGATTACGATTGTAGCAGAGTTGGAGCTGGCAACTTCACTTTCAATAGAAGCAGCCATCATTTCCAGACTTACCTGATTTCTGTTGACGTAATAATCCAGATCGGCTGTAATGCTGACATCCACTGTTTTGTCCGGTACAACTTCTGCATTGGCCGAAGGCAGGTGTAAATTAATGCCGTTGGACTTTACCAAAGAGGAAGCTATGATAAAAAAGAGCAGCAGGAAGAACATAATATCATTGAGCGAGGCAATGTAAATCTCTCCTTTCTCTCTTCTTCTGTTGCCAAAATTCATAGTATCAGAGTTTTATTTGTTTGCAGGTTCTTCGAGCATGTCAATAAAATCTATTGCACTCAGCTCCATGTTTCTCATTTCACGGTCTATCCGATTAGTCAGGAAGCTGTATGCAGCAAAAGCCAGCATCCCGACAAAAAGTCCTGCGCCGCTGGAAACCATTTTGACATACAATCCGCCCGATACGGTTCCTATTTCAATGCTGTTTTTGATAGATACTTCGTGAAAAATCATAATCACGCCAAGAATTGTTCCCAGAAAACCAAACATTGGTGCCAGACCGGCAATCGTATTGAGAATTCCGACATTTTTTTCTAAGTGCCCAATCTCGGCTTTGCCTGCGTTTTCGATTGCGTTTTCGATGTCTTTGACGGGTCTCCCTATTCTGAGAATTCCTTTTTCAATAATTTTTGCCACGGGACTGTTTGTGGCTTTACAAAGGGATTTTGCGCCTTCTATATTTCCCTGAGTGATGTATTCCTTTACGTTTTGCATGAAGTTAGGGTCGATCTGACTCGCTTTCCTAATGGTCAAAAATCTTTCGATAAAAAGGTAAATCGTCGCAAATAGTAAAATTGCCAGAGGAATCATGATAGGACCGCCTTTAATCAGCAAGTCTATGACAGAGTCAGATTCCACAGCTACGGTACTAATCGGTGCCTGAATGGAATCCAATGGAGTTACAGCCTGCAAAAAAAATGTATGCAACATATTTTCAGATATTTAATTTTAAAACGAAATTATTCTCAATTATTATACAAATGTAATACCTAGATAAATTTGGAAACTAAAATTTTATCCACCTCTTTGTATAACTCTTCAGGGTGATAGGCCTGATCTTCCAGTACGAAAAAGTCTATCATATTGTTTTGAACTGTTTCCAGGTTATAATTGAATAGTTCAATGTTTTCGGGTGCTGATTTCCAGATGTCAGATGTACTTTTTGGAGTTTCTCTTATAAAAGTACCCAAAACGCTGGGAGGCAGTATTTTTTTATTTAAAATTTTCCTGCTGTCACTCAATACCAGTACCGGAATTTGATTTTGCTTGGCCCAGGTAACTAATAGTTCAGTGCCGGATTTGGTAATAAAAGTTTCGTGCATGATGACATCGGAAGTCAATATAAGAAAGTCGAGTTTATCTTTCAGTCTTCCGAAATTGTATAAGTCCACTGCGGTTACTTCCACACCTTTTTCTCTGATTACGACGGCCTGGTTTTGACTTTCTTTGTCTTTTCTGCCTAAAATTTGGATTGCTTCACAATGTGCCTGATTGACCACACAAAGATCAATCAGAGAAAGCATAACCTCACTATGGCCAAAAAAAGCAATTCTCTTCCCCTTGAAATTGTACAGATTGTACACTACTTGAGCAGTTCTGCGATCTACGTGCTTCCATCTTTCATGAAACACCTCAAGCAGCTCTTTTAAAACAATTGGCTGGTTTTCCGGATTGAGTCTGAGTAGGAAATGGTTGATATAATGATTGATAGAAGCGATATTAGGCTTGTCGGTAATCACAACTTTGAGATTGTTCAGCATGTCTTTGACGGATGCAGAAATCTTATTATCCTGTAACAGACCCAAAAGATTTTCGAGCAACTGAGCTGTTTTTCTCGCTGTTGTCACCTGGCCTTTGATATTGGTCAGGCTAAAACTTTCTCTCAGTGTTTTGAAAATATCCATTACTTTTCCTTTTTCCACTTAATGTTACAGCCGATACTGGGTTTTTGATTCGGATTGACCGATTTCCCTTCTACGATTGCCTGAAGTGCATTTCGCAAATCTTCACCGGTTAGTGGAATATTGTTTTTTGGTGTAGAACCGTCAATGCGACCTCTATATACACAAAGTAAATCCTGGTCAAAAACACTGATATCCGGTGTGCATTCTGCAAAATAAGCCTTTGCAACTTCCTGAGTTTCGTCGTATAAGTAGGGAAATTGATAGCCCATAAGCTGAGCGTGTACGGTCATTTCTTCCGGGGCATCCTGAGGATATGTGTCTATGTCATTGCTGGAGATTCCGACAAATTTTACACCTTTCGGAGTAAATTCTTTTACTAATTGTTTGATCTGGGGGTTCACATGAATCACATAAGGGCAGTGGTTGCAAATAAACATCACTACAGTTGCAATTTCTCCACTGATGTCATTAAGCGAAAGAGTCTGTCCGCTTATAGTATCCGGCAGAGAAAAATCAGGAGCTTTAAATCCTAATGGAATCATATTTGTCTCGGTAGCTGCCATGTCTTTACTTTTTGCAAAAATATAAGTTATTCTTTTCTAAAAAATTTAAAATCTTCATCGATTTTATAATATATATGACTGAGCCACTAATTGCGATTTGATTTATTGTAGAATTTATTGTGTTTTTCCAAAAGATGTCGGTCTGTCAGGCTGTGCATAAAAGCTATTATATCCTGAATTTCCTGATCGTTTAGGTTTAACGGCTTTTCATCAAGAGTCTGGTTAGGAACGTCTAATCCCATACCGGCACCTCCTCCCCGGTTATAAAAATCCATGACACTTTCCAGGTCTTCAAATGCTCCGTGATGCAGATAAGGTCCGGTCAGCTCAACATTTCTTACAGTTGGAATCTTAAAAGACCGGATATAGATTGGATTACTTTGAAAGCCGTATCTTCCTGAATCGGAGGCCAATACAGGATTAATAGTGTCCCACTTTTCGAGAGTGCCTAGTACTTCAGAGTCTGATTCTCGGTACAGAGGTGGCACCGTTCCGGCATAAGTAGGAGCAAAGTGGCAGGTTCCGCATTTTGCTTTCCCGTTGAAAAGATTGTACCCTCTTTTGACCTCTGCCGGTAAATCATCAATTTCGCCTCTCATATATGCATCAAATTCGCTGTTAAATTCTGGCAGGCTGCGCACGTATTCTCCCAAAGCTTTTCTGATTGTAAACTCTTTGATGGGCTTTTTCCAGTCCTTTGGGAACAGTCTTACAAACTCGTTAACCAAGGCAGTATCCTGGACGAGTTTGCCAATCATTTCATCAAATGTCGTATTGAATTCAAGAGGGTTGTGGACAACATGGACAATTTGATCTTCTAATGAGTGCGCTCTGAAATCCATAAAAAGTCTTCTGTCATAAGCAGAATAAACAATCGAAGGAGAGTTTCTGTGCTGGAAGACTCCTTCAACATTTGTGAATGCACCTTTCTGACCGTCGGCGAAGCCTAAATGTTCTTCGTGACATGTACTGCAGGACAGCTTATTTCCGCCTGAGAGTCGTTTATCGTTAAACAGTTTTTTGCCCAAAGCCACAATCTCCGGATTTAAACGCTCGTCGTTATCAATGTCGTAATATCCCTTATGTCCGGTAGCCATGCGGTCAATAAAATCCGGATCGTAAGTATTTCTGGCTTTGCTGTTGAGGTGGGTGTTATAATATCTAAAAGAGCGAAGAGTGTAATTTTTTTCCTCAATTTTAACATTATTAAATACATCAACTATGTTGCTCCCTATGGGCTGCAAATAAGTTTTGACAAAAGTAAGTCTGTCCAGAGTCTCGAAATCCAAATATTTCCCGTTTGGTCTTAAATACTTTTGACCGTTTCGTATAATCTTTTGGGTTTCCCGAATAGTTTTAGCGATAGGCTTGTTTTTGTATTCGTCTAAGTAGATATCCAACACGTTGTAAATAGTTTCTAAACTGCTGATTGACTCTCTGGCAACATCTTGGGTAATCTCACAGTCAAAGGCCGGTAATGTAACTGTTTCTATTCCTGTTACTCCGTATTTAAGGCCAAGAAAAATCAAAGCTTCTCCTGTCGGGTTAATCTCTATGGTTGTTCTGAAGTAAAGCAGTTCGTTGTTTAAAAAAACAGTATAAAGTTTGATATTTTCAAAATCCAGACTATCACTCTCATATATCATTTCGGCCAGTACCTGAAATCCGCCGGGTTTGGTCAATTCGGTATCGCTCCCGACAAACTCCAGCCATGGTACAGGCTGACCGTTTATAAATTTGGTGTAACTGCTTTCGTATGACTCCAAATAAAACTCAATCATTTTGTACTGAACACGGGCATCTATCAATGCCTGCTTCATTCTTTCCACATCTTTATCCTCAACAGCTTTGTGCAAATCCTTAATCCGATCTCTTGTCGTTTCCAACTCTTGCAGCACATACAGTTTTACACGCGACGCGGGAGTAAGTATTTCTTCATTGTTACTGAAACTGGAAAAAGTGATAATTATCAGCAGAAAAAGCAGCGGAGAAAAAATGAACAGTTTTTTCATTTTAGTTAGGTTTAAAAATTGTGAAAATATCCTTACTAAGATATAAATTATATTGAGCCTGAGAGCGCATATAAAGTTAAGCGGATGTTATTAAATATAGCTTTGGATTGCCAAGCAGTTTGAATTCAAAGATACTTTGTTTCAAAAAATCAGGTATAATTAATCCTTAAGTAAGTATTAAATAAAAAAAGTATAAACTATTCACTTCAATAATGGCTTATATTTGCAGAATTAATTTGATTACTGTGAAGAATTTTGAGAAAGTATTCGCTTTAATGGTATGCTTTGCTTTTACCAATTTAAATGCGGCTTCTATAATTGGAACTGTCACGGATGCGAGTACCAAAGAGCCTCTGATAGGAGCAAATGTGATTTACGGCGAAGGATTGGGAACTGTTACGGATTTTGACGGGAATTATTCGATTAATCTCGACCCGGGTGAGTACAAAATTACGTTCAGCTATCTTGGTTATCACAATATAGAGAAGGCGGTTGTGATTGAAGAAGATAACGTTCAAAAGCTTAATGTGTCTTTGCATGAAGCTATAGAGTCAACCGAAGAGATTGTAGTTTCGGGCAGTATTTTTGAAAAAAGAGCCAGTGAAGAGGTCATTTCCATAGAAGTCATAAAGCCTGATTTTATCAACACTATTAACCCGGTCAAATTTGATGAGGTAGCAAGAAGAGTTACAGGGCTGAATGTGATGGATGGTCAGGCTAATATACGTTCGGGATCAGGCTGGTCATATGGTGTGGGGAGCAGGGTGATGGTCATTGTGGATGGGCAACCGTTTTTATCTCCGGATAAATTTGATGTAAAATGGGATTTTATTCCTATTGAAAGCATTGCCCAGGTAGAGGTTTTGAAAGGAGCATCATCCGTACTTTACGGTTCTTCGGCCATGAATGGGACGATTAATATTCAGACTATTAAGCCGACTACGACTCCACAAAATAAATTAGTGGCTTATACCACTGTTATTGGAAATCCAAAGAGAAAAGAAACGAAATCCTGGCGGGCGCCAAGAATGACAACTGGGACTTATTTTTCCAGAGCGCACAAGGTTTCTGATAATTTTGAGTATGTGGTAGGAGCAAGTATGTATAACTCCCTCAAGCAGTATCAGGATGACGAGGACAGATTAGCGAGAGTAAATTTTAGCCTGAGATGGAATAAAGGAGAAAATATTTTGTGGGGATTGAAAGGGAACTTCATCAACAGTTATGAAACAAATGTTTTTTGGTGGAAAGACGGAGGTGAAGGAACTTTAAAATCGGGAGCACAGGATGAGATTGACAATGTCAGAGTGATTTTGGATCCGTTTTTTACCAAGTACAGTAAAAGAGGTGTCAAGCACGATCTGAAAAACAGATTTTATATTCTCAAGCAGAGATATTCTCCTAAACCTATCTACATGCTTAATAATGACTACCAGATTTCTAAAAGACTTGAAAAACGCTGGAGCATTGTGGGGGGAGTGAACTCCATGACTCTGATAGTGAATAGTCCCAAATCTTTTGGTCAGTTTTTGTCGGCTAACTTTTTTGCAGGATATGTTCAGGCAGAAAAAAAATGGGATAAACTGTCAGCAGTGGTGGGTACCCGGGCCGAAATGTACAGGATTCAAAACAAATCCGGTTTTGCAGCAGCACCGATTACTAATAAAAAGAATGAACGGGTATTTGTATCTCCCGGAAACTGGAGGATGGGTCTGAATTATAATCCGGCCAAAAACTCATTTATCAGATTAAATTGGGGACAGGCGTTCAGGTTTCCTTCCATTGCAGAAAGATATGCGGAAGCGGATATAGCAGACGTGCTGATTTTGCCCAATCCAAAACTCAGACCTGAGTACGGCTGGACCGGTGAGCTTGGATACGAGCAAAAGTTTGTCAGCAGCCAAAAGAAATTTACCGGGTCGTTGGACCTCGCATTCTTTTGGCAGGAGTATAATGATTTGGTAGAGTTCCTGTTTGATATCTATATTCCGGACAGTCTTCAACAGTCAGAAACGGGTATAGACCCGTTTGACTATATGGGTTTTAGTGCCGTGAATATTTCCAGAGCAAGAATTGCGGGATATGAACTGACCTGGAAAAGTGGATTGAATATTAACGGGCATAAATTGAGTATAAATGCCGGATACAGTTATTCGTATCCGATGGAACTCAATAATGAAGAAAGTGACAGGATTAAGGCATTGGGTAATTATATCAAAGGTCTCTTTAAAACAAGCTTTAAAAAATCTTCTGCACTCGAGGATTCTCCTTATATGGAAAACGTATTGAAGTACCGAAACCGACACTTGCTTACAGCAGATGTGGAGTGGTCTTTTAAAGGAGTTTCTCTCGGAGCTGATATTCGTTATTACAGTTTTATGGAAAAAATAGATGATATTTTTGGAATGTATATTCCTGATTTGGCGCAGTACAGAATAGATGAAAATTTTAAAGGAGACTTGATTCTCGGGGCGAGGCTGATGTATCAGATAAACTCCAAACACAATGTAGGTTTGTTAGTCAAAAATGTGACGAACAAGGAATATTATCTAAGACCGCCAAAAATAGAATCACCTATAAACTATACGATTCAGTACAGGTACGAATTTTAAAGATGTATCACGGTTTTTTGTGGATTAAGTAATGGGTAAATGAGGCATAAGCCCACAGATTGATGGTTTCTTTAGATTAATTTCTCCCGATTAATTATCTTGTAACCTCCTTTTTAATACCTGAAATTTGATATATTTTTGCGCTTCAAAAAATAAACTTGAACTAAAATGGGAAAAGTACTTATTATCGGTGCCGGAGGAGTGGGGAACGTAGTCGTTCGAAAATGTGCTGCACTTCCGGAAGTTTTTTCAGAAATCATGCTGGCAAGCCGTACACTGTCTAAATGTGATGCGATTGCAAATGACATCCCCGAAGCCAATATTCGGACGGCTCAGGTAGATGCAGATGATTCCAAACAGGTAGCGGACTTAATACGAAGTTTTCAGCCCGAACTGGTAATTAATGTGGCACTCCCATATCAGGACCTTCCTATCATGGATGCCTGCCTTGAAACAGGAGTCCATTATTTGGACACCGCCAATTATGAACCCAAAGATGAAGCAAAATTTGAATACAGCTGGCAATGGGCATATCACGACAGGTATAAAGAAAAAGGTATTATAGCCCTTTTGGGCTGTGGTTTTGACCCGGGACAGACTCAAATTTATGTGGCTTATGCCGCCAAACATCATTTTGATGAAATACACTATATAGATATCGTGGACTGTAATGCCGGAGATCACGGTCAGGCATTTGCTACAAATTTTAATCCCGAAATCAATATTAGAGAGATTACTCAGAAGGGAAAGTATTGGGAAAACGGAGAGTGGATAGAAATTGATCCGATGTCCGTTCACAAGCCTATTGATTATCCGAATATTGGTCCCCGTGAGTCTTATTTGCTCTATCACGAAGAATTAGAGTCTTTGGTTAAAAATTTTCCTACAATAAAAAGAGCGAGATTCTGGATGACTTTTGGGCAGGAATATATCAAGCATCTTCAGGTGCTGCAGAATGTAGGCATGACAAGTATCAAACCTGTGGAGTTTCAGGGAAGAGAAATCATACCTTTGGAATTTCTCAAAGCACTGCTGCCGGAGCCGGGAAGTTTGGGAGAAAATTATACCGGAGAAACTTCAATAGGGGTGCATATAAAGGGTATCAAAGACGGGAAAGAGAAAACCTATTATATCTGGAACAACTGCAAACATCAGGATGCGTATGACGATGTCAAGGCACAGGGAGTATCTTACACTACTGGCGTACCGGCCATGCTCGGAGCCAAGCTGATGATGCAGGGAATTTGGATGAAACCGGGAGTATATAATACGGAAGAAATGGATCCGGACCCATTTATGGCGCAGGTGGGGATTTACGGGTTACCGTGGCAGGAAGCGGTCAATATTGACCTGCCTCATGAATATCCGGAAGAATAGCGTGATTAGAAGATTACAGAGAAATGAGAATACTCCCAAACGCATTCATGTATTTAATAAGAAATCTTTAAATCTGCTTTATTTCAATGCACACATTTGTTTTGCTTTAGAGAGGTAGTATTTTTGAAAGGTAACATTTAGGATGCTATGTCAAAGATTGTCAAAGTGATTTTGGATGGTGATGAGTACCAAGTGGAGGTCGAAGATGGTCAAACCATATTGGATGCCGCTATAGATGCAGGTATTGATCCTCCTTATGCCTGTAAAGCTGCTTCTTGCTGTACCTGTCGGGCGAGAGTGCTTTCAGGAGAAATAAAAATGGATGCCAATGATCCTTTGTCCGAAGAGGAAATTGAAGAGGGATTTGTAATTACTTGCCAGTCTCATCCTTTAACCGATGATGTGGTGGTCACCTATGACGATGAATGGTAGTCTTTGATATCTGTACAAAATTCTTTTTTAGATATGTTCTTTTATCTAAAATAGTCAGATATTAGACACCATGAGAGACAGAACGCCAAAAGATTCACTGAATATTCATACTGAACTAATCATGCCGGGGCATACCAATCCCTTGGGTAACCTGATGGGAGGCAATTTGCTGAGCTGGATGGATGTGTCCTGTGGAGTAAGTGCACTGATGCACTGCGGTACTATCTGTGTGACAGCAAGTGTGGACAATGTGTCATTTAGATTGCCCATTAAAGTGGGAGATGTGGTAGTCATGAAGTCTTTTGTTACACGCGCCTTCAATACTTCATTAGAAGTCTGTTGTGAAGTTTTTATTCATAACCCAAAAACAGATGAGGATATTTTGTCGCACACTGCTTTTTTTACTTTTGTGGCATTGGATGAAAAAGGTAATCGTATCAGAGTCCCAAGACTGACTCCCGTAACGGATGAGGACAAAACACTGTATGAGTCCGCAGAGAAGCGCAGGGAGGTACGCCTCTTTTTAGCAGGGAAAATTCCGGCAGAAGAAGTTAAGTTTTTAAAAACACTGCTGACCAATTAATAAATAATACCAATTTGAAATTCAAAATAGACTGATAAAGTGAAACCTTATTTTGGTATTATGCCGTGGTTACAAACAAATAGAACAATGAGATAAAATCGAAATTGGTCTATATTGTTTGTCCAAACGGTATAAAGTTTTAATCCGTGATGTGATTAAAGAATATGTCGGCAAAATACTTTCGCACAATCTTACACCAATCAAAAGCAAAGTATTATTTTTGACCCTAATGTCAGTGAGCAGACTTTATACCACCGGTTTATTTCGCACAATTGTTTTTATATCGGCTTTCTTTTTTGCTGTTTCGGAAACATTTGCCCAGAGTGCTTATATTCCTCAGGGTTCACCTTCTTATCACATGCTCGATCGCCTTGAAATAAAGTATGGTAAACTTATGGAAGGCTATCACAGTGTCAATAAACCGATTGACCGCTATGGAGCGATGGATTATGTCAGTTATATTGATACGGTCAGCAGCTGTGAGCTCTCGGACGTAGATTTGGCTAATATGGACTATCTCTATCAGGATAATATGGAGTTTACGAAGCAGAGTATGACCGTCAGCAAAAAGCCTATTGCTAAAATTTTCTATAAGCAGCCAGCAAATTTTTTGAGTGTTTACAAACCAAAATTTAAGGCAGTTGTCAATCCCGTGCTTCAAATTAATGCGGGTTATGAAAATGACCATGCAGTAGGCGGCAGATTTCGCCAGCTAAATACCAAGGGTTTTGAAGTGCGTGGACAGATTGATAAAATGCTCAGCTTTTATACCTTTTTCACTTCAGAACAGGCATTTTATCCCGGATTTATTTCTGATGAAATTAACCGGACAAAAGGGTTGCCAGGTGCAGGATATTATAAGACCTTCAAAAAAGGCGGCTATGATTATTTCAGAGCCAAGGGATATATTGCCTTTACGCCATCCAAGTATGTAAGCTTTCAGTTTGGACACGATAAGAATTTTATTGGAGATGGCTACCGCTCACTGATGCTGTCTGATTACGGAAATGATTATCTTTTTCTGAAGATTAATACCCGGGTATGGAAAATTAACTATACCAATATTTTTGCAGAACTAACTGCCGAATACCCGAGAGGACCGGACAGACTGCTGGATAAAAAATATATGGCTGTCCACCATCTGAGTATCAATGCTGCACGTTGGTTAAATCTTGGGATATTTGAATCAGTAGTGTTTTCCAGAAAAAATCACTTTGAATTTCAGTATCTGAACCCTATAATTTTTTACAGATATACAGAGCAGATATTGGGCAGCCCCGATAATGCTATGATTGGATTTGATTTCAAAGCTAACTTTGCCCGGAAATTCTCTCTATACGGGCAGTTAGTGCTGGATGAAATGAATATCAGCCAGGAATTTGATTTTAAAAACAGAGGAATAAAAGGCTTTTTCAAGCCTAAAAAATGGTGGGGAACAAAAGTAGGCACTCAACTCGGGCTGAAGTATATCGATATGTTTGGCATAGATAATCTTGATTTTCAAATAGAAGGGAATTTAGTCCGTCCGTACACCTATACTCATAATGACATTACGACAAGCTGGACACATTACAATCAGCCGCTTGCGCATCCTCTCGGAGCTAATTTTTCTGAGATTGTAACAATTTTGAGATACCAGCCGGTGGGCAATGTGTATGTGACTGCAAAGCACATTCGGGCCAAGTACGGCGAGGATTCTGAAGATTCTAACTGGGGTAAAAATATTTTCACTTCGTATCGAACTTATGAAAGGATGTTTGACAACTATATAGGTCAGGGAGTACGAACCAAATTAAATCTGACAGATATAATTGTTACCTATATGCCCTGGCATAATTTTGCTTTTGATTTTAATTATCGATTTAGAAAAGTCAATAGTGAACTGAAGAATCGGAGCCGTACCACCCATTTCGCCAATATTTCTTTGAGATGGAATATCCCGTACCGGCACATTGATTTCTAATAAAAGCTACGTAAGCCAATCCCAGGCACTTTTCCCGTTTTTCCTGAGTTTAAGAATCATATACAGTATTGCGATATCAAGCAGTCCAAAAAGTGCAGCTGTAATATTGGAGTTGAGCTGCATATTGGCATAAAGTTTAATGATGGTTGAAATAATAATTCCGTGAAATCCGATTTTTTTCCAGATCATCAGCAGACCGGCAGAGATTGCATTTAATATACCGACGGAAATCATAATGTTGCAATACAAATCAGTGAACTGTATCTCTGTCAGTTTTTCTAAATCCTCTCTCAGATATGTGAAAGCAAAAATGGAAGTTAGTCCGTTTAAAATGAGATATATCAGCCAAAAAGTGGTAAAGCCGTGCCTTTCTCTTTTGATATTCTCTTCTTTGGAATATTCATTCATCTGATTGTGTTTTTATCAAATATAGTGAGAAAGTTTGTAGGTGACTGTCAAATTTAGATTACCTTGTTCAGCGAACTATGTATCTGTAAACTAAAAAAATTAACTTAGTAATCTATTACAGTTTTATTGATTTTTTATTTAAAAACTTATTATGTCTGTCTCGAAGGAATATAAGCGGGTAACTACTCACGCATTATTGGATATGAAAAAGCGCGGAGAAAAAATTTCAATGCTTACTGCCTATGATTATACTCTTGCCACTATTGT
This sequence comes from uncultured Chitinophagales bacterium, assembly GCA_964653095.1. GTDB lineage: Bacteria > Bacteroidota > Bacteroidia > Chitinophagales > JADIYW01 > JAMLHH01. The sequence goes on along the minus strand of CAZZEH010000013.1, from coordinate 7,792 downwards.
AGATGCCGGAGGGATAGACGTGATACTTGTGGGGGATTCAGCTTCCAATGTGATGGCGGGTCATGAAACTACTTTGCCTATTACGCTCGATGAAATGATCTATCATGCCAGTGCAGTCGTTCGGGCAGCCAAAAGAAGTCTGGTGGTGGTGGACTTGCCATTTGGAACTTATCAGGGGAACTCTAAATCGGCTCTCAGTGCGGCAATCAGAATTATGAAAGAAACCGGAGCGCATGCGGTGAAGATTGAAGGCGGGCTGGAAATTCGAGAGTCTGTCGAAAGAATTTTGACTGCCGGTATTCCGGTAATGGGACACTTGGGACTTACGCCACAGTCTATCTATAAATTTGGGACTTACGCCGTGAGAGCGAAAGAGGAAGATGAGGCGGACAGACTCAGGCAGGATGCCAAACTTTTAAATGACTTGGGGTGTTTCGCAGTTGTTTTGGAGAAAATTCCCGCTGCATTGGGTCGTGAAGTAGCGCAGAGTATAGAAGTGCCGGTGATTGGAATAGGAGCAGGCGGCGGAGTGGATGGGCAGGTTCTTGTCCTACACGATATGATAGGTTTGACTCATGAGTTTAAACCACGATTTCTGAGAAGATATCTCAATTTATATGAAGACATAAAAAGTGCCGTGGGTCGGTATGTAGAAGATGTGAAAAGCTGTGATTTTCCCAATGATAATGAGCAATACTAAGGTCTCTTAGAATAAATCTTCATCCTTATTGTCTTCATTAGAACTGTCATGTTGTTCTTCATCCATTTTGGAAGGTAAGGTGACAAAATTTTGTCCGCCGGAAGTCGTGTACTGAGGAAAACCTCCCTGCCTTGGATTATAAGCGTCCTTGACCGAAAAAGGATTCCAGTCTGTGAATTTTGTAATTTCTTTCCGGAACTCAAGCTGAACAGTACCTGTAGCACCGTGCCTGTTTTTTAGAATAATAACTTCGGCGAGACCTTTGGTCGAATTGCCGGTAGAATCTTCATGAAAATTATAATACTCCGGACGATACAGAGCCAATACCATGTCGGCGTCCTGCTCTATTGCTCCGGATTCTCTCAGGTCGGATAGCTGAGGCTTCTTTTCACCTGTTCTCGATTCTACGGCACGGCTTAATTGTGAAAGAGCTATCACAGGTATATTCAATTCTTTTGCTATGCTTTTCAGGGAGCGCGAAATATTACTGATTTCCTGTTCTCTTGTTCCTCCTCTGTATCCTTTTCCGTCTTCATTTACGCCACTCATAAGCTGCAAATAGTCAATAATCACAAGTTGTATATCGTGCGAACCCTTGAGCCTTCTGCATTGAGCTCTGAATTCGAAAATATTTAGAGCAGGTGTATCATTGATAAAAATGGGTGCCTGTGTCAGGCGTTCTACACGTTGACCCAAAATGCTCCATTCCTGATCGTTGAGTTCACCTTTTTGGATTTTGTAAGAGTCAATTTCGGCTTCGGCGGAAATAATTCTTTTAACTAATTGTGTGGCACTCATCTCAAGAGAAAAGAAAGCAACAGGCATTTTATAATCTACCGCGACTGTACGGGCAATATTCAGAACGAAAGCAGTTTTACCCATTGCAGGTCGGGCAGCGACAATAATTAAATCGGAGGGCTGCCAGCCGGATGTAATGCTGTCTAGTTCAGTAAAGCCTGAAGGTACTCCGACCAATCCGTCTTCTCTTTTGCGAATATTATCAATCTCTTTCAGCGTCTCGGTCAAAAGTTTATCCATGTCCACAGAACCTCTTCTGAGATTTTGTTCCGTAACAGAAAAAATATTTTTCTCGGCATTGTCCAAAAGCTCTAATACATCTGTAGTGTCCTCATAAGCATCTTTAATGATGTTGTTTGAAATTCTTATCAGTTCTCTTTGAATGTATTTTTGAATGATAATCCTGCTGTGGTATTCTATATTGGCAGCAGATGCTACTTTATTGGTTAATTCAGAGAGGTAATATGCGTCTCCGACTAATTCCAGCTCACCATTGAGCCTAAGCTGTTGGGCGACAGTCAGAAGGTCAATAGGTTTGGAAGCTTCAAAAAGCTGATTAATTGCCCTGAAAATGATTTTGTGTGCATCCACATAAAAAACATCGGACTTTAATATATCAATTACTTCATTGAGTGCATCTCTGTCAATCATCAGTGCTCCGATGACCGCTTCTTCCAATTCACGCGCCTGAGGAGGGAGTTTCCCATACATTGCTGCTGATAAATCCTGAGCTGATGTGCCGGGAATCCCAATTCCTTTTTTAAAAATACGCGTACTCTCCATGTTTTTGGTGCTAAAAAATTCAGTTTCTAAAAGTACGGATTATTATGAGATTGTTTTGGAGTAATCACACACAACTTCATGTGTATAACTCAAATAAAACCGGACAGAAACCATAAGTTATTGACATAGGTCAACTTACAAAAAAATACTCAGATACTTAACAGATTTTATTATTTATTTGTGAGTAAAAACAGTTTTTTATGTCTGTAACTGTAAAGTTATTGAGTATAATCCTGTTGAAATGATGTAGATATATTGTGTATAAAACTTTGTAAAGTAAATTGGCTTTGAGTACGCTGCAAATTATAGCAGACTTTAAGCTGATGCTTTTATGCCTTATGAATATTTAATATTATTAATATAACAAGAAGATTAATTGTAGTTTTTTCGAAGGTTGTTATATAGCTGCATTAGGTGTGATGTGGACGTTAAATTACACAATAGGATTTGAGCTATATATTCTTATCTGCCTGTTTTGAATATTTTAATTGGTAAAAAAGATGCATAATCCACGCTTCAAAAATATTGATGGATTTTGCACCGCCCAAATATTTTCCCAAAACCCAGGTTTTGGATGTCTTCTCTAATAGTTGAGATGCTGTGAAAGCATCTTCTAAGTTTTTACCGATACAAATACTGTAACCGTCTTTGAGAATAGTGGCGTATCTGCCAATAGTTTTCAGCACGGCATCAGACGGATTTTTTGAGATTTTTACGTTTATGCCTAAGAGTTGTGCCTGGTCGTCTAAAACAGGAGGTATAGTATCCTGAATCTGAGAGGCAAATTCCTGCTTTGTTTTCAGGGCGATATTGCAGGCAGGACTCCAAAATAGAATTTTTTGAAAGTAGCTGTCGCCTTTTAATGGAATTATGCGCAAATCTTCGGGAGTTTGTTCGGACAGTTTTTTCTCAGGGTCTGAGATTAACAATTGCCTGTTGTCTATTCGTACTGCTATCTGCACAAACTTTACTTCTCCCCAACTTTGGTAGCCTTCTCTGTTGTGAAGAAAATAGTCTGATGCACTCCGTATGAGTTGTTGAGCTTCGATGAGTGTCATCCTGCGTAATGGTTTTTCTTATACTCAATGAAATTTTTACAGGCCTCTTCCAGTGTATGAGCCACTAAAAAAGCTTTTTCCATGTCTTCACCAATACATACTGTTCCGTGGTTGGACATCAGTGCCGCATAATTGTTTCCGACTGCTTGGGCAGTTCCTGTGCTGATACCTTTCGTGTTGGGGAGAGCATAGGGAGCTGCTTTTATAATTTCCCCGCCCAAAATTTGTACGTGTTCCGGATCGTATATTTGTACGTCTTTTTGAGTGGCGGCTACAATAGACGCATACATTTGATGGGTATGGATTACTGCATGAATATGAGGCTTTGCTTTGTAAATTTCGCAGTGCAGTTTCAGTTCGGAAGAAGGTTTCAGACCTTTATATTTTAAGGTGTAAATATCTACTTCTACCATATCTTCCGGCGCGAGTTCGTCATATTTTCTGCCGCTTGGCGTAATAATCATAGTTTGAGCGTCAATGCGAATACTGACATTTCCCCACGTACGGGCAATAAGACCGTCCCGGACTAATTTTTTTCCGGAGTTACAAACAATTTCTCTGGCAGTTTTAATATCCATTTATCTTTATTCAAATCTCTCGCGATTGATTTCGCGGTAAGTTTTCTCGAGGTTTTTATAGACGGCCTGATAACTTCTGTGAAGGTTACGGTATATGCTCTGATGTTCCTGATTGGGTACAAAAGTGTGTACAGTCTGTATCAGATTGGTGACTTCTTCAAAATTTTTTAAAGCACCGTCTCCGACCATAGCCACTACGGCTGCTCCCAATGCTCCTGCGTGAAGAGGTTGTGAGGTCGTAATAATCTCTTTTTCGGTCACGTCTGCAATAATTTGCATCCAGGTATTGTTCAGACTGCCGCCTCCTGTAATTTTCAGGGAGGAAATTTTAAACTTAAAATCCCGCTCTATATTGGCTATAGACCATTTCAGGTTGTGAGCAATTCCTTCAAAATGAGCCCGAACGATATGACCTCTTGTGTGCTGATGAGTGAGATTAAAAAGGGTCGAGCGAGTAGTCGTATTGCTGACGGGACATCTTTCGCCCAAAAACCAAGGAGTCATAATCAAATAGTCTGCACCGACGGCAGCATTTTTAACTTCTTCCTCCATCAGAGCGAACACAGCCTTTTTATCCATGGAGTTTAATTCATTGGAATAAAAATTTTCCAATATCCATTCTGTATTGACTCCGGCAGATTCGGTAATCCCGACAATGAAATTCATATTCGGATCTGCACTTTGAAGGGTAAATACTCCATTTTTAAATTTTGGGGCAGTTTTGGTCATGACACCAACCCAGGCTGACGTGCCTGTGTAGATGTGGGCTTCACCTTCTGAAATGGCTGTAGTTCCCACGGCAGCCGCCTGAGTATCATCGCATCCGCCAAAAACTTTTACGTGAGTGCCAAGTCCCAATTCCTGCGCTGCCTGTTCGGTCAGGGTTCCGACCAAATCGACAGAACGAACCAGTTCCGGCAGTTTTTCGGTGCCGATACCTGTAATCTTAAAAAAAAGATTTTCCCAGTCTTTGGCTTTTAGATTAAATGCATAAGAGCAGGCACCCGACCATTCGGCCACCATTTTCCCCGTACATTTGTATTTTAAATATCCGTTGACATCCAATACTTTGTGTGTCTGCTTCCATACTTCCGGCTCTTTGTCTTTGAGCCACAATAGCTTGGGAATGACATCTTTTCCGGTAATTTCTATCCCGACTATTGCTTTAAATATTCTTCTTCCTCCAAACTTTTTCATGGCTTTCCCGGCGTACTCCTCCGCCCGTCCGTCCACCCAGGAAATATTGTTGTATAATACCTCACCTGAAGCATTGACCGGAATTATTCCCATAGCCTGAGTAGAAAATGCCAGTGCTTTCACCTCCTTTACAGAAATGTTTTCATGTTGTACAATTTCACGTGTGACCTGACATATCGCATTCCAATAATCGATGGGAACCTGCTCGACCCAACCGGGCTGAGGCATGTACAATGGATAAGGAGCAGAAGAAGCACCCCGAATAGTGCCTTTTGAATCCACTAAGATTGCTTTCACACTGCTTGTGCCTACATCATAAGACAGGTAATACCCCAATGTTATAGTTTTTTATCTACGTGTTTAAATACGTTTTCAAATTTATCCAAAGCTTCGTCTATGACATCATCCGTACTCGCCATGCTGGTGTACAGTCTGCTGCCTGCCAGGGTCACAATACCCTCTGCCATGTAGGCTGCCCCGTATTCTTCCATAAGTTTTTTACGCTGATTGATTCTTGGGAGAATAGTGTTAATTTTTAGCAGATTTATTTTCTCAAACAGTGTTCCTGCTGTTTCCAAATGACAGATTGAGCCCTGATTATAGGCTACAAACGGCAGTTCGTATTTATCTATCAGTTGATTTAGGCCTTTGGTCAGACGGTCTCCTGCCATTCCTGCTTTCTCACAGGCATTTTGCTCAGAGATTTCTTTCAGTGTATAATATCCTGCACAACAACTCAAAGGATTGGCGGCAAGTGTCCCGCCTACCTTCACTTTTTTTCCGCCTTGCAATCCGGCAGCAAGTCCGTCCATCAAATCAGCTCTGCCTCCTATACCCCCGGCAGCGGGATAGCCTCCTGCCACGATTTTACCAAAAATGGTCAAATCCGGATTGACGCCTAAATATCCCTGAGCCCCCGACATACCCACGCGGAAAGCTGTAACGACTTCGTCAAAAATAAGAAGTGCTCCGTATTTGTCGCACAATGCGCGAATATCTGCACAATACTGTTTATAGACGGGATAGGTACCGCTTTCAGGACCCAAAGGCTCTACAATTACAGCAGCAGTACCGCCACGAAGCTGATTCCACTTCATTTTCCGTTCCAGAGCGTCAATGTCGTTTGGATATACGGCCTGCGTATGCCAATGCATCATGAAGGGAATTCCTTTTGCATCAAAGAACTTGGTGCCTGGAATTCGCAGATCATATACCATCTGGTCACTCCAGCCGTGATAGGCCCCACCTATTTTTATAATTTTGGCCTTGCCTGTTTTAATTCGTGCCAGCCGTATAGCACCCATGACGGCTTCGGTACCCGAACCCAACATTCTGAACTGCTCTACAGAGGGTACGTTTTCGGCTATCAACTTTGCAATTTTGAGTTCATACTCATGCAGTAAGCCCGTAGAGGGACCGCATTCTTGGAGGAGGTCAATAACTTTTTCTCTTACTTTAGGATAATTACTTCCTAAAATCGTAGGGCCGCCTGCCTGTAAGAAATCTATATATTTATTGCCGTCTGCATCATACAGATAGGCGCCTTCAGCTTTGGTAAAAGTAAGCGGAAACGGGTAGTTGAAAGCCAGATTGTGTTGCACTCCGCCCGGAATGTACTGACTCGCTTCCTTGTAAATCCGCCGAGACTCAGTACATTGATATTTATAATAATTCAGATATTCCTCCATCTTTTCCTTCCTGATATGCTGGAGAGGAAGTGATACGAGGTGCGCTAACTTTTTATAGATAGGGTCTATATCGTGATATTCCCGAATAGAAAAGCCGTTTGTCTTTGTTTTTATTTCAGTAGATTGTACAGTCATGATGTTTTATTTTGGCGGATAACCGGGCTTTCGGCTTGTATCTTTCTGTACCATACAGAAAGGATATCGCCTCTATCCCTATCCGGTATAGTACTGCTAAATTAATACAGTTTCAAGTATTATTCGGTTGATTAATGTCAAAATGATAAATATCAGATTTAAACTGTGTGAAAATGTGAATAATTTATAAATTAGTCAGTGTAATGCCGTTTCTGAGTTTTATATCGAAATTAGAAGAGTTCACTAAATTAACAGAGGAACTCAAAGGAGCAATTACTGCCCGTACGCAAAAAGAGAAATTTGCAAAAAGAACTTTTTTACTTAAACCCGGAGAGGTGTGCGAGTATTTTTATTTTATCGAAAAAGGTCTTGGAAGAGTTTATTACATCAGCAACAATAAAGAGTTTTCCACGGATATTTCGGTGGATGGAGAGTTTTTGGGAGATTTTTCCAGCTTTTTTTTACAGAAACCCTCTGAGCAGTACATAGAGTTGCTTGAAGACAGTGAATTGTATTTTATGCATTATGACGATTTGCAGGATTTATATCGGCAATATCATTTAATGGAGACACTGGGCAGACTTATAGCCGAGCGTCATTATGTCTCGCTTTTTACTCAGGCTCACAGTCTGAAATTTCATACAACTACAGAACGGTATAGATTACTGTTTGAGAGAAAAATTGAAATTGTCCGCAGAGCACCGATTGGTGTGATTGCTTCTTATCTCGGTATGAGTATAGAAAACCTCAGCCGTATTCGCGGCAAGATGGAGTAATGAGTCAGGTGAAATTATTTTTCACCTGAATTCAACTAGTAAATGCAACTTTTTGTGATGGAGAAAGAGGATTTATTTT
>CAZZEH010000012.1:0-92732 GCA_964653095.1 uncultured Chitinophagales bacterium | reverse complement strand
TGACCACATTTCGGCTGACGCTCAATGACCACATTACGGCTGACGCTCAATGACCGCGTTATGATTTGAGACTCTTTCACAGAAGCGGACACTGTACAGCATGGCCGTTATCCCATTAACCGGAGAACCTGCCGTAAAGCATTTGGAGAATAACAAATTAAGTACTTAAACTGTTATACAGGTTAGACCATTAAATTCTTTCATTTAAACTATATTTGTGCTATGCGAATGTATGACAATATTTTACAGACAATAGGAAACACCCCATTAGTAAAACTCAATAAAGTAGTGAAAGATGTACCCGCCCGGGTGTATGTCAAATTGGAGACCACCAATCCCGGAAACTCCATTAAAGACCGGATGGCACTCCAGATGATAGAAGATGCCGAAAATGAAGGCAGACTGAAGCCGGGCGGCACGATTATCGAATGCACTTCCGGCAATACGGGAATGGGGTTGGCTATTGCCGCAACTGTCAAAGGGTATCAATGTATTTTCACTTCCACAGACAAGCAGTCCAAAGAAAAATTTGATATGCTGCGCGCTTTAGGTGCAGAAGTTATTGTTTGCCCTACAAATGTTGCTCCTGATGACCCCCGATCCTATTATTCGGTAGCGGAAAGACTGTCAAAAGAAATTCCCAACTCTGTATGGATGAATCAGTACGATAATCTCAGCAACAGAAAAGCACATTACGAACAAACCGGGCCTGAAATCTGGGAGCAGACGGACGGAAAAATCACTCATTTGGTCGTCGGTGTAGGTACAGGCGGCACCATATCGGGAACGGGTAAATATCTAAAAGAACAAAATCCAAATATCAAAGTATGGGGTATAGATACTTATGGCTCTGTATTTAAAAAATATCACGAAACCGGAGTGTTTGATGAAAAGGAAATTTATCCCTATATCACAGAAGGTATCGGAGAGGATATTCTTCCCAAAAACGTAGATTTTGAGGTGATTGATTTGTTTGAAAAAGTTACAGATAAAGACGGTGCTGTCATGGCAAGAAGACTGGCAAGAGAAGAAGGTATTTTTGTGGGATACTCGGCAGGTTCAGCAGTAGCCGGTCTGACTCAGCTCAAAGATAAACTGACTGAGGATGATTTGGTGGTCATCATATTGCACGACCACGGAAGCCGATACGTCGGGAAACTGTTTAACGATGACTGGATGAAAGAACAGGGTTTTTTATAAAAAATAGTATTACAGGCTGTGAAATTTTAAGAAAAAATCCAAAATTTAGAAAAAACTTATGGCAATCCAATCCACTCAATACAAGCTGCCCGGTCAAACGGCTTTTTACAAAGGCAAAGTCAGAGATGTCTATACCATTGGCGAAGACACATTAGTCATGGTGGTCACAGACCGCATTTCTGCATTTGATGTCGTTTTGCCGCAGCCTATCCCTTTTAAAGGTCAGGTATTGAATCAGATTGCTGCTTCTTTTTTGGAAGCGACTAAGGATATTGTTCCCAATTGGGTGGAAGCAGTCCCCGACCCCAATGTGACCATCGGAAAAAGATGTGAGCCATTTAAAGTTGAAATGGTCATTCGGGGATATCTGGCCGGTCATGCCTGGAGGACATACCGTTCCGGTTCCAGAGAACTGTGCGGCGTAACTTTTCCGGACGGACTGAAACAAAATCAGCAGTTACCCAAACCGGTCATTACTCCAACCACAAAAGCTGAACACGGCAAACACGATGAAGACATCAGTCGGGAAGAAATTATTGCTCAGGGAATTGTCCGGGAGGAAGAATACATTCAATTGGAAGACCTGACCAGAAAGTTGTATGCACGCGGACAGGAAATCGCCCGCGAAAAAGGATTAATTCTGGTCGATACCAAATATGAATTTGGAAAAATCGGCAATCAGATTTATCTCTTAGATGAAATTCACACACCTGATTCCAGCAGATATTTTTACTTAGAAGGATTTGAAGAAAGACTCGCCAATAATGAACCTCAAAAACAGCTTTCTAAAGAATTTGTGAGGGAATGGCTGATAGCCAATGGATTTATGGGGCAACCGGGACAGGAAGTTCCTTACATGTCACCTGAAAAAGTTCAAAGTATTTCAGACAGATACGTGGAATTGTACGAAAGTATTACCGGGCAAAAATTTGTAAAAGGCGACCAAAACAATATTTTGGACCGAGTAGAACAGAATATTCTTAAATACCTGCGCAAATAATTTTTATTCTTTTCATGCAACTTGTCTTAGCTACCGGTAATCTCAACAAAGTCAAAGAAATTCAGACACTCCTACCCTCTCACATTGAACTATTATCTTTAAAAGATATTGACTTCACAGATGAAATACCGGAAGACTTTGACAATATAGAAGACAACTCTCTGCAAAAAGCCCGAACAGTATGGGAATACCACCAAATAAACTGTCTTGCAGAAGATACCGGTTTGTTCGTTCCGGCGTTGGGAGGTGCGCCCGGAGTGTATAGCGCCCGATATGCCGGACCGCAGAAAAATGACCGGGACAACATCCAAAAACTTTTAAAAGATTTGGAAGACATCCGGGAAAGGGCTGCATATTTTAAAACGGTGTTCACCTTAATGTACAACGGCATTGCCTATCAGTTTGAAGGCATTCTGCACGGACAAATCACCCTCCGGCCTATGGGGAAAAAAGGATTTGGATACGACCCCATATTTTCTCATTCTGACAGAAAAACACTGGCACAGATTTCTTTGGAGGAAAAAGCCGCTATCAGCCACAGAGGAATTGCCTTGCAAAAAGTAATTGAGTTTTTGGAGAAGGTTTGAAAAATGAAGTCTGGCAGTTCTAAATAACCACCTTGTATTTTCATTTTACTTTTTCTTAAAACAATAAAATAGTACTCATAGAGGTATGTATTTGCCATTTTGGGTATGGTGAACATTTACCGTGCAAAGTTCTCAATTGTAAGCCTCATCGACCGTACCGCAAAACCATACTGAACTGTCCCCCTGATAAAAACATCGGCTCTCTTTGCTTCCTATACTTTAATTGTAATTACATCACTCAGCTGAGTGGTATATCTTGGAGACAGTCTCTCCTGTTTCATCTTCCAGATACGTTGTAAATCCTGAGCGGCAAGGCGTATTTTTTGTTGACCGTGTATTGTATTGATTTCGTCCACCGCTTTCATGAGGGCGATATGACGCATATCTCGACTTTCAAAAAGTGTGGTCTGAATGGCAGTGTCAGGCACGAAATTCTGTAATATGACTCCCGCCTTTTTGTACTCATAGCCACGCTTGTAAATCTGTTTGAGTGCCAGAGTCGCAAACTTTACCAGCTCTATCGTAGAATTGGTCGGATAGGGCAATTCCAATGCTATGCTTCTCCTGTATTGGGGAATATACTGATGTTTATTAGTGCGAATAAATACCGTCAGTGAATTGCAGCAGGAATGTTGCTGACGTAAACGTTCTGCCGAGATAACCGTAAAGGTGGCAATACGCTCCTCTATATCTTCAAAACTGTTGTAAGTACCTTCAAAGGTTCGGGTGGTGGCAATATTCTTTCTGACCTGTGTATCTTCAAGTCCTAAAGTCGAAATCCCCTGTAACTCCCACTTCAACCTCAACCCCGTTACTGTCATATTTTTTCTCACCCAAGCATCCGGCAACTGTACGAAGTCATAAGCTGTAAAGATATTTTGTGTGTAAAGTTTACGGACCGTTCGACTGCCTATTCCCCAAACGTTTCCTATTTTTAGCCATTTCAAGGCTTTGATACGTTTTTCTTCACTATCTATCACATAAACACCTCTGGTCTTTTTGGGAAACTTTTTTGTGATGTAGTTAGCAGTTTTGGCGAGTACCTTGGTTGGAGCGATACCGACACCAATTGGGATACCCGTCCATTTTTTCACTCGGGAAGAGATATCCTTTCCGTACTGCTGCAAATTTAGATGTCCCAATCCTTTCAAATCTAAAAATGCTTCATCTATGCTGTAAATCTCTATGTCGGGCGTATAGCCACCGAGTATCTCCATCACCCGATTGGACATATCGCCATAGAGCGGGAAATTGGCAGAAAAGACCTGTATCCCTTGTGTTCTGAACTGTTTTTCAAACTCAAATGCCGGAGCGCCCATAGGAATACCCAAAGTTTTGGCTTCACTGCTTCTTGCAATCACGCAACCATCATTATTGGACAGCACCACGATAGGCACACCATTGAGGTCGGGTCGAAATACCCGCTCGCACGAAGCATAGAAATTGTTGCAATCCACTAAAGCAAACACAGCTACACACTTTTAATCACGTGAGTCACGATGCCCCAAATCAAAAAGTCATTTTCTTCGGTCACATGTATAGGCTGATAATCTTCATTTTCAGGAATGAGCCAGGCCTCTCCCTTTTCGATTTTTATCCTTTTGGCGGTAAATTCTCCGTCTATAAAACAGACTGCTATTTTTCCGTTGGTTGGTTCTAAACTACGGTCTATCACCATTAAATCTCCGTCATCTATCCCCGCATTTTTGAGAGACTGTCCTTTGACACGTCCGTAAAAAGTCGCTGACGGGTGTCTGATAAGGTGTTTATTTAAATCTATGCTCTGATCTTCAAAATCTAATGCCGGAGACGGAAATCCCGCACTGATACCGCCGTCCATATAAGGCAGACTCAGCATGGTATCGGTCTCTGCCGAAAAGATATCTATCACATTGCCCTTATGTAAAGTCAGTGCTGCCATAAAAATTTCTGGATGCTCCTAAGTTAAGACAGAAAATGGATTCTTGGACGTTTTAGTGAGGAGATTAACATATCAATTCGCGGAATGTTTATCTATCCTAATTCAAGCAGTGTTATACTACTTGTCACAGCAGACTTGGAATTATTCTGAAGGAAGCGTCCTATATCCGGCAGTCACTGAGCCAAAATGATATTCCCTGTTTGTGGCTTCGTCTGTCTCTGGTAGTCCAAGCAGTCTCCCTGTCAAAGGTTTCATAACCGAGAAGTAAGGGGCACATACCATCAAGGCTGATTAAGCAGTATAACTTAATTCTGAGAAACCAATATTGTTATTCCGCCCTTTGGAACCTCATTCATGCTAATAATTAACCTTTCACAAGGATGAAATATTTCTTTTGAAGATTTTCCTTACTCTGCCGATTAACTTGTTTATATAATATGATTTTTTATTATTTTAGTGTAAATTGAAGTCATGGGAAAACTATATGCTACGATTTTAGCGGTTTTATTGGGATTAGTCGGACTTACAAACGCTCAAGTCTGTAGTTTCAATCCCGACCTCTACCCTACTGCACTTGGAGGGAGTTACGGTGCAACCTCCTTCACTTTTGAATTTGAACCTGTAGCCGGAGCAGAAGGATATATTATTTTGTTAGATGCTAATCCGGGAGAAGAATACGAATATGGTTATTTGCAGGATGGCCAGCAATATTCAGCAGGACAATACATCGAGCACTCACTCGTTGCCGGAACCACTACAGAAAGTATTTTTACATACGAAGGAATATCTGTCGGAAATAGTTATGAAGTATATATACAACCTTATTACCTGTGTGAAGGCAGTGTTTTTTATGGAGATTGGGGCGGTCTGAGTTTCGACAATTTGGAACCTGCATATTGTACAAACTCTCTGGAATATTACTGTGAGGAATTAACATTAGACGTTGCGGGCGCTTCTATTGAAGTTACTTTTTCTCCGGTAGAAGAAGCTTCGGGCTATATTGTTCTGTTAGATGATTACAGTGATTATGATGAAAATTCTCACACATTTGGTCAGCCCTCAGACGGAGAATCGCATCACACGGGTGATCTAATCGGAGATTCCAAAGTAGTGTATACAGGAACAGATACTCATATCACAATAGAAGAGCTGAAAAACAATACCGAATACAGAGTTTCGGTCTATCCGTTTTTCGACTGCGACAGCCGTATGGTATATGGTCTGGTACATCACGAGGACATTGTTACACCGATACCCACCGGTTTGAATAATTATACGATGCAGGCTTTAAGCCTGTATCCCAATCCGACTGCTGAAAATGAGATACACATCAGGCTGCCGGAATATGCAGAGGGTCAAGCAAATATTCAAATTTTTGATATTTCCGGTACTCGGGTATTTGATGCGGAACAAAATATTTTTTCTGATATGAAGCTCAATATTCCGCCCCTGCCAAACGGAAGATATACTCTGAGAATCTTTCAGCACCAAAACTCACAAACAGGAGCATTTATTTTAATGCGGTAAATGTTTTCAGATACTTTCTTTTTTCTGAACTTATTCGTCGGATAACTCCACTTTCATCAAAAAGACATTATACGGTTCCCACAGGGACATAGTGAAATACAGGAAATCTCCTTTTTCAGATTTTGGATGGAAATATGATCCATATAATTGAGGATATTGTGAACCTTTCGCCAATATAGATTTTTTAATCCAAGGACCCGTAATGTCATCTGCAACTCTCATGGTAATATTGTATTCCTGTGAATTAAAGTAGGCTATTATCCATTTTCCATAAGTCTTGTTGTAAATTAAAGACATTTCTCCTACGGTGCCAGATACCAAGACCGTAGATTGATTTTCATCCCCTTTTATCCACTTACTTTGATTGGAGTTCCAATATTCGTATTCGTTCTGATTTTCTATGTCGTCTTCCTTAAAACGTGCAAGATATGCCGGTTTATTTCGGTACGCAGGTGTTCCTATCATATACACGTAACCGTCTTTTTTGAAATAAGCAGCTAAAGCAAATCTACTGTTTGCAGGAAAATGTATGCTATTCACTTTTGTCCAATTTTGTCCGTCATCTGTTGACTTGTAGATTCCGGAGTGATTGGTGGTCATGGGATTAGTTCCCCAGTTTTTCACATTGAAATAGTGTGCGTAATCTGTACCGTTTATCCTGATAATGGTAGTCGGAATGGATGTAACATCCCCGCCGGGTGCCTGATGCCCGCCCGGAATCAGTTCTTTGGCATTTCCGTTTTGATCGGTTACCATGCTTTCAAAGACTACTCCCCTTTCGTCTAAATCCGTATTTTCTGTAAATGCGAGTACGTTGCTTCTCCAATTACTTCCATTAGGACCGGGATTACTGGGTCTCGGTACAAAATCCTTTCCAAAAGTGTCTCCAAAAAACACTCCGTATCTGCCGGGAGTCATCTCCCAAAAAATACCCAAATCTGTTCCTCCTACATCCCATTCCTGATCGGTATTATTAGGATTCGGAAGATTTTCGCCTGCTCTGGTTTTACCGGTTACCCGGGCAATCCTGGTAACACTTTTAACTTCAAGTTTCTCTTTGACTTGAATAGGGTTATCAATACTCAGAGTGATACTTTTGGATTGTGCACCAGAAGTGTAAGTCAGATTGAGAGTCAGTTCAAAACTTTCCGGGTCGCTTACAAGTGCCTGATAAGTAAATGTATATTCCGGAGTCAGATTTTCTCCCAAAATATCAAGCTGAAAATCCGGATCCGAACTTTTCAAAACTCTCATATACTCTACATGAGGTACATCTCCTATTTGTACGAGTGTGTAAGCATTGGAATTGTTATCTGTCACCAAATCGGTATTTTCAATAATGAAATACCTTTTGGGCTTATTGCCGGGAGTCAAGTCTTTTATTTCTCCCGTAAAAGAATAAAATGAAGTGGCTGCGAAAATTAAAACCACAGCAAAAAACCATATTTTAACTCCTTTCATATTCATTATTTTTATCACCAACAGGTTATTGCAGAATTTTATCAGACCCAATTTAATAAAACACCTTAAAATTAAGAAGAGATATGAGTCGCAGAAATTTATTTTAATTACCTTATAATCAAATTACTTTCGACATGAAACATGTTTTTTACTTTCTGATTTTTTACTTTATTTCAGCTCAAATTCTAGTCGGTCAGGAAAAATTATCTCTTGTCCTTGACCCGGCAGATTTAGGATATTCAGCGGATTCCAGAGCCAGCGTGAATTATATTGAAGCCATTAGTAAAGATGAAATTGGTGTAATCGTCCACATCTCAAATGCGGATACTATATACAGTGACCCTTGGATATTTAACCCCGGCACCAAAGAAGCCATGCGTCTGACAGATTACTCTTTAGGCAGGTCATTGGAATTTCGTGCAGATGGTGAAAAATACGATTACGCTCCTTCCTATCAAATGTTCAAAAAATTGGGAGACGATATATACTATATCGGAAAAGAAACCAATTGGGAGGAGGATGATAATCAGAGGGTTTTGTATAAATTTTCTTCCGGAAGTCGGGCACTCAGCAAATTTGAGTTAGGGGATCCCTACACTTCGTCCATATTTAGTTTTATGGAGTACGACGATGCTTTTTTAATAATCGAAGTCAATGAAGACAGAGGGTATAAAATATATTCTTTTGACGGAGAACAGCTTACTGTGATTCTCCATACAGAATACCCTGAAGATAATTTAATGGGCGAGGTTGCAATTTCGGCGCCTTTTATTTTTAATGATAAATTATTTGGAATTGATGCTCAGTCCTTCTTTTCATTTGACCTGAAAACCAGAGAAAAAACGATTTTGATATCAGACCTTAATACCGGAGAAGATTTTAACAATAATATTCGCACCATCATATCCGGCTACCAGATTTTAGATAATCAGCTGTATGTGCAATTGGCCAGAGTAGCCTACCTTAAGATAATCTATTTGACTATAATTGAGTCGTACAAAGATGAAGTGCAAATTTGGCGAACTGACGGTTCACAGTCCGGTACAGCTTTCCTGGGCAGCATCCCCGCAGACAATCGGAACGTATATCAAAATATAATTTCTGTTTTAAAGCAAAATGGGGGAATGTACTGGTTGGTTCCCAATTCCGATGAAAATAATTTGTCCGTATATCGGGTAAACGAATCTGAAATTGTACACATAAAAGACATCGAATCTGCTTCCACATATTCTCAGGAAGAATATGACAGATACATCATTTATGGCGTCGATTTATTTCCCCAACACTTTCTGTCCCTTAACCGTACTGTAAAAAGTTTTAATTTTCAGGGGAAAGATTATCTTCCGGTTTGTTTTATTTATATAAGCAAATTCGATCCTAAAGAGCTTTTTGTAGATTTCTCGATTATTTCGATAGAAGACAATCAGGTTTCGTTTTCTTTAAAAAACTTTTCTGTTTATGATGAGAACCTAATCTACGATTATATGATGGGATTTTTCCCGGATATTTCGGAAGACAGGATTCAAATTACATTCATGCAAACTGATACGGACAGTTTTCAGCGAATCAAACAATTCGATATTGACACGGAAGAAAACTCTATGATTGAACTTGGAAGCTGGGATGTATTTTTTGGCGGTTCGACCGTGTTTAATAACCGTTCTTTATTCATACTCTCCTACCCTGCATCCGACACGATATTTAAGGTTTGGGAAATCAATCAGGATGTGATTAGCTCGGTTTCTGAAAAAAATACTTACTCTCCGATTTTTTCTCTGTATCCC
This sequence comes from uncultured Chitinophagales bacterium, assembly GCA_964653095.1. Lineage (GTDB taxonomy): Bacteria > Bacteroidota > Bacteroidia > Chitinophagales > JADIYW01 > JAMLHH01. The sequence goes on along the minus strand of CAZZEH010000012.1, from coordinate 83,252 downwards.
AATCCGGGTTCACAGTATCTCATGTTAGAGTCTGAAAAATTGCTGAAAGGTACCGTCAGTATAGTTGGTATGGACGGCAGGATATATTTTTCCAAAGAACTGACAGGTTTTCAGCAGGAGTTGGATATCAGTTCTCTGAGCAAGGGTGCCTATCGAGTTGTATATCATGAGAAGGGCAGGATTCAGGGAGCTGCATCATTTATCAAACTATGAGAAAGTGATATAGGTTTCTGTATTGATTATGTCACTCCTTCGGAGTTTTTTGTCTCTTAACTCATTGTCTTTTTTATAATCATTTCATCCCTTTGGGATTGCAATTAATTTCGCAAAACACAGTACCAGAATATGAAAAATTCAGGAGGGATGATATTATTCTAACGATAGGTTGATAAAAAGCTCTGAAAGAGTGATATAGGTTTCTGTATTGATCATGTCACTCCTACGGAGTTTATTGCCTCCTAACTCATTGTCTTTTTTATAATCATTTCATCCCTTCGGGATTGTAACTAATTTCGAGAAACGTAGTATCTGAGTTATAAATAATCCCGAAGGGATGATATTTTTGTAACGATAAGCTTGCGGATTGGTGAAAACTCTGAAAGGGTGATATAAATTTCAGTATTGATCATGTCACTCCTACGGAGCTTTTTATCTCGTAACTCATTGCCTTTATTATAATCATGTCACCCCTTCGGGATTAATTTATCAAAACATCCAAATTAATTTATCAAAACATCCAATCTGAGATACCGGCAAATGTGTGTAGAGATGCGGTGAGGCTTGAGCCAACCTATCCTAAATCATCTATTGCCACTGGCAATAAAATCGAAAAAAGCTGCTCACCAAAGTGAAATGCCACGATTTTCTTATTTTATGTAAGTAAGCGAGAGGAGTTTCAAAAATTAAAACTCTACACGGACATACCTAATATCAATCTTACCGCCCGGAGTATAAAGAATGTATTCGTTGTCATCCGCCTGTTCTCCCTCATAGGTATATGGATCTTTGTGCAGCAACTCTTTTTCCGTGACGTATCCGGCTTCGCCGACCTTGGAGTAGAAAGTGCCGAATTTGCTGGCATCATCATTAAACAGAATGATAACTTCTCCGGTCAATTTATTATAGTGTGTGCCCAGAAAAGAATTCCACTTCATTTTTCTCGGAATAGATTGTGTCCATAGTAGTCTGCTGTTTTTGTCATATTTGGCAAGAATAACATCCGCAGTGTATAGTTGTGACACCATGATGTACGAACCGTCATTCAGCAGTATAGTGTTTTTATAGGATATCTGCCTTTTGGAATCTCTCCCTTTTATCGTAGGGAATGTAGTCTCAAAATCATCGAACGAGGTAATACCTCCTCCTACCGGATTACCGTCATAATCATAGCTCATGTTGAAAAAACCTATAATGCTGTGTACCACTGTAGAATATGTATTGGTGACTAAGACAGAAGGCATTCCGGTAACAATAATGCGGTTATCGTCTACACTCAAAATGGAATTGCTTCTCAGCAGGACATCTTTGGGCAGCTGAATATCAAACAATGTTCCTTTACTGTCGCCAAGTTTGCAGATATGCAATGCAGAACTGTTTGTGTGTGGTCCTTTAGGCTGCTCGATATTATAGCTCAGCAAGGCAGTTGTCTCGCCCTTATTATTGACATTTACATCATATACGACGTAACGCTTATCAAAAATATCTTTAGAATCGGTATCAAAGGAGTTCTCCGTGAGGAGTTTCAAATCTTTGTCAAAAACTTGTGTATGCAAAAGCCTGTAGCTTTCTTCGGGCTGTTTTGCATATTCGCCAAACCATTGGGATACGGTGATGGCGAGTTTGCTTTTGTCTTCGGATACATTCCAGTGTACCAATGTACTTGAGAGCTGGAGAGTCATCCTCTTTTCATAGAGTCCCTCCGAAATATTCTTCTTATTTCTAAAATTAATAGCTAAGGTTTTTGAGTTGATTTCTGCCATGTAGATACTCTCTGTTTTTTGGGCTTTGTCCAACATACTGTAAATACAGAAAAGCTTATCATTAAAGAGTACAATCCCGAAGAAGTAAGCATATTTTACCTTAGCTTTTTTGAATTGATCCTCCAAATCATTTGTGGCAACAAGATTTCCATTCTTTTTAGCTAAAAAGAGCTTTGGAGGAGCTGAGATATAAAACTTGTTTCCTCCAATTCCGGAAGGCGGTGCATACGAAAAAAGGTATGAATCATTTAATTTACCCAAAAACTGAGATGCACTCCCATGTTTTTTTCCTTTCACAGAAATTTTGCTTTCGAATTTTGCAGGAACTTCGGCTTGTATTGAAAAAGCCAAAAATAGCGTGGTAATCAGACTTAGGAAAAGTTTCATAGTTATAATTATTGGATTCTAAGGTAGAGTTTAAATTCTGTTTATTTATAGATATACCTTGCTTTTTTGTTTTAAAATATCTTTTGAAATGCCGGACTCAATTAATCTTTTGCCAGACATTTATTGAGTTGGAAAAGCAAAAATTTGTTTTCCGATCAAGCCTAAGATTGCCGGGAACTATATGTATGTGAAACGAAAAAGGCTGTTCACCGAAGCGAACAGCCTTACTATCTTTAAAGAGTCAGACTCTGTCTGTTAGATATCCGTAGGTACCGGAGCAAACTTAGTCAGGTTGATATCCTCTACCGCTTTTTTGTACTCTTCGATGCTTGGGATTCTGCCTAAGATAGCAGAAAGAACCACCACCGGAGTAGATGCTAATAGAGCTTCACCTCTCTTTCTTTCAGTATCTTCTACGACACGACCCTGGAAGAGACGGGTAGAAGTGGAAAGTACGGTATCCCCTTTTGCAGCTTTTTCCTGGTTACCCATACACAGGTTACAGCCCGGACGCTCCAGATACATGATGTTCTCATATTCTGTACGCGCTGAGGTCTTAGGGAACATATCGTTAAACTCGAAGCCGGAGTATTTCTGCAGGTATTCCCAGTCACCTTCAGCTTTCAGTTCGTCAATGATATTATAAGTAGGAGCAGCTACAACCAAAGGAGCGTTGAATTTCACTTCACCGTGCTGTTTCTCAACGTTTTTCAGCATCTGGGAGATAATTTTCAGGTCATCCTTGTGTACCATACAGGAGCCAACGAAACCAAGGTCCACTTTCTTAGAACCGCCGTAGTAGGTCAGGTCTCTGATAGTGTCGTGAGTATATCTCTTGGATACATCTTCGTTGTTGACATCAGGGTCAGCAATCATTGGCTCGTCAATCAGGTCCAGATCGATTTCTACTTCAGCGTAGTACTTAGCATCCGCATCCGGAGTCAAAGCAGGTTTAACACCTGTTCTGATTTCTTCGATACGCTTGTTGGCTTTGTCAATCAGCCCCTGCAGTACCTGGCTCTCATTGTCCATACCCTTGTCAATCATAATCTGGATACGGCTCTTGGCAATTTCCAAAGATTCGATAAGAGTATCGTCCTGAGAAATAGAGATAGAAGCTTTGGCTTTCATCTCAGCAGTCCAGTCCGTAAATGTAAACGCCTGGTCAGCCAGCAAAGTACCGATATGTACCTCGATGATTCTTCCCTGGAAAACGTTGTCACCGCCAAACTGCTTCAGCATCTGAGACTGAGTAGCGTGTACTACGTCACGGAAGTCCACGTGCTCTTTCATCTGACCTTTGAAAGTTACTTTCACGGATTCAGGGATAGGCATGGAAGCTTCACCTGTTGCCAATGCCAGCGCTACTGTACCGGAGTCAGCTCCAAAAGCAACACCTTTAGACATTCTGGTGTGAGAGTCACCACCGATGATGATAGCCCAGTCGTCGATAGTCATATCGTTCAGTACCTTGTGAATAACGTCAGTCAGTGCGTGGTATTCACCTTTAGGGTCACGACCGGTAATCAGACCGAAGTCATTCATAAACTTCATCAGTTTAGGAGTGTTAGCCTGAGCTTTTTTGTCCCAAACAGATGCCGTGTGACAGCCTGACTGATATGCACCGTCAATGCTTGGAGCGATAACTGTAGCAGCCATAGCTTCCAATTCCTGAGCGGTCATCAGTCCTGTAGTATCCTGAGAACCTACGATATTTACTTTTACGCGTACATCGGAGCCTGCGTGCAGTACTTTGCCCGGAGTCACACCAATAGCGTTTTTGTTAAAGATTTTCTCAACAGCAGTCAGTCCCTGATTCTCGTGAGAGATTTCTTTGGACTTGGCAAAAACCTGAGGAGCTGTGATGCCCATCAGTTCTGCTGCGAAAGTTTGGATTTTCTTACCAAATACGACTGCGTAAGAACCTCCTGCTCTGATAGATTCCATTTTTTGAGGAGTCAGAGAAGAAGAGATATCAATCAGTTCTTTATCGCCGTTGTACAGTTTTTTGGTTTTAGTATTGATAGTCAGTACTATTCCTGTAGCTACAGAGTAAACTTCTTCCAATACCGGGTCACCGTTAGCATCCAAAACGTCATTGCCGTTTTCATCTACTTTCTTGGTCCAGTTTTTCAGGTCGATTCCGATACCGCCTGTTACGTTGACTGTAGTCAGGAAAATAGGAGAGATACCGTTGGTACCTGCTACAATAGGAGCGATGTTTACAAAAGGAATATAAGGGCTGGAAGGTCTGCCGGTCCATAGTGCTACGTTATTCACACCGGACATACGGGAAGAACCTACACCCATAGTACCTTTTTCGGCAATCATCATGACGCTCTTACCCGGGAATTTTGCCTGCAAGTCTCTGATTTCCTGCTGAGCTTCCGGAGTGCTCATGCACAGGCCGTGTAATTCGCGGTCAGAACGTGAGTGAGCCTGATTACCCGGAGATAAAAGGTCTGTAGAAATATCACCTTCACCTGCGATGTAAGTCACTACATCAATTGTTTCCGGCACTTCTGGCAGTTTGGTGAAGAATTCAGCTTTAGCGTAGCTTTCAACGATATCTTTTGCAATTGCGTTTCCGCTATTATAGGCATCTGCCAGACGCTTGGTATCCGCATCGTACAGGAATACCTGAGTTTTTAGTATTTGACCGGCCTGTTCTGCGATTTCAGCATCGTTACCTAAAGCCAGGTCCAAAAGAACTCTCACAGACGGTCCGCCTCTCATGTGAGACAGTAATGTAAAAGCAAACTCAGTATCAATTTCTTCAACTGTTGCTTTGCCCAAGATGATGTCTTTCAGAAACTCTGCTTTCACACCTGCTGCAGGAGTCGTTCCCGGCAGAGTGTTGTAGATAAAATACTTCAGAGAATCTGCTCTGTGCTCATTGTTTACATCTTTGATTTGCTCAATGATTTCACTTAACAGTTCGGCACCGTCCACCGGCTGTGGGTGAAGACCCATTTTTTTTCTTTCTTCAATCTCTTTAAGATAATCTTGATAAAGGCTCATAAAGTTGTTTTTTAGGTTTTGTGAACAGGCTTTTGAAAGCCCTCACGTTATTAAATGTTAAACAATCTGTTCTTTCAGGGTGCAAAGATGCCCTTTTTAAAACAAAAAAAACAACATATAAAATGACTTAATTTCAATTTAAAGTAACGTCACAAATTTTATGAGACTACATGTCTGAAGCATTTAACCTTATAAGTGTCTTGACGTCTTACACGAGGCTTTCTATCCCTCAATAAACTTATATCCTACGCTTCGAATAGAAATAAAATGTTGAGGATTTTTGGGGTTCTTCTCAAAGTGTTTTCGAAAGTTAAGTATGAAATTATCAATAGTGCGGGTAGAAGGGAATACATCATACCCCCAAACAATTTTCAGGATATCGTTTCTGGATACGGCTTCGTTTTTCCTTTCAATTAACAACTTAAGCAAGGCAACCTCCTTTTTGGTCAGGCTTATTTTATCCTCGCGTACGCCTTTGGCGGTATATTTTACAAAATTGATTTCATTTTCTCCAAAAGTATATACCTGAAGTTCTTCTTTAAATTCGTTAGAGAGCTGATAACTTCTCTTTAAAAGATTTTTGGCACGAAGCAGGAATTCTTCCAAATTGAAAGGCTTGGTGAGATAATCATCTGCTCCTTTTCTAAGTCCTCTGATTTTATCTTCACTGCTGTCTTTTGCCGTCAAAAATAAGATTGGTGTCTTGTCGTCGTGAAGTCTGATACTTTCGCACACTTCGAAACCGTTCATTTCCGGAAGCATTACATCTAATATTATCAGATTAAAAGCCTCTTCTTCTGACCGTCTGACCGCGTCCGAGCCGTTATCTACCGCAACGACTTCATAATCTTCCAATTCGAGGTTTAATTTGATTACCTCACGGATGTTTGCTTCGTCTTCAACTAAAAGTATTCTTGCTTTTTTGCTCATACTGCGCCAATATAGGGTATTTCTACTTTGAATGTTTTTCCTTTCTGATTCTTCTCTGTTATTCTGACATTTCCATGATGCATGAGGGCAACTTGTTTCACTATAAATAATCCGAGTCCGACTCCGATGGATGTGCGGGTCTCTTCACTGCCCATTCTGTAAAACCTGTCAAAAATTTTTATTTTTTCCCGTTCAGGTATCATATCTCCTTCATCACCCACACTTAAGACAGCTTTGTCACCTTTTTTGTCCAAACCCAATTCTATCGGAGTGTGTCTGGGAGCATATTTTACCGCATTCTCCAACAGATTCAATACTAAAGACTTTAACATGACTTCATCACCATTCACCCAAATCTGATCGTCAATATCAGAATTTACTATCGCAGTCGGATTCCTCTTTATTATAGCCTCCACACATTCTTCAACAAGCTCAGAATAATTCAGCTCCTCTTTTTCCACTCCCATATTCTGATGTCCTATCCGGGAAGCAAGCAAAATTTTCTCTACTAAATTATTGAGTCGGGTCACGTCGGATTCGGTATTACGAATAAGTAAGTTTTGCTGTTCCTGTGAAAGGTTTCTTGAGCTTAAAGTCTGTAAATTTAGTCTGGCACTTGCTAAGGGTGATTTCAGTTCGTGTGTAATAGAAAGCAGGAAATTTGATTCCATTCCTGCAAGATTGAGTTCTTTTTGAATAGTACTCTTTAGCCTGTACATTCCTAAAAGCATCAAAACCAGAAAAGTAGTCCCCTCCCCTATAATCATCCACTTTTTGCGCTCCCTTTCCTGAATCAGTGTTTCATGTTCCTTTAACACCTCTTCACTTTCTCCATGTTCATAGAGATAATACAACACCTGTTCTTTTTCTCTGTACAGCTCTTTACTTTGCTGCATCATCATGAACCACCACCAAAAAAACATGGCCAATAAATAGGCAGAAAGAAAATAAAAAAATAAATTTCTGCGATGACTCAATAACTTCCCTGACATGCGTTTTTAAAGATTAAAATCTATTTCTCTTCATTATAAAATCATTCTATACAAATATAAATGATTTAGACTGCTATATATTATTCCGGGATAAAAAGTTTAGTTTATAAGTATGATTTGAATAACCATATTCTTATTTTGAAGCGAAATTTTATTCATAATGTCAAGAATTCTTACTTTATATTTTCTTTTAACAGCGATACCATTAATTGCCTCTGACTTCAATGTAAAATCCGGAAATAAGTTTCAGGTCAAGAAAAAGGACAACTTTCCTATACAACTCATCTATGCAGATTACGACAAGATCATTTATACCAAAGGCAACATTCACTATCTGGTTAAAGAGGTTGAATTTTTGGACAGAAATCTCAGAAGCGTTCGAAAACTTGCCTTAAAAACCGATTCCCATCACAGAGTTGATCACGTCCTTTGGACTGGTGAGCATCTTATTTTGCTGTGGGAAGAAAAGGTGAAAAATGACCGAAAACTATCTTTTCAGCTGATTGCTCAGAACGGAAGAAAAACGAACAAATCTCTACTTGCAACCTTAGAGGAAGGCTTTTCTACACAACTCAGAAAACATGACGTCATCACTTTAGAAAGTCCGGGGAAAGATTTTTTCGGATTTGTAGTAAAGGAAGTTACATCAAAAAATCAAAACGGCAAAGACGCAGTATTTGTCAAATTCACAGCAGTATTTGATAAAAAGGGGAAGCTCCTGCACCAGGAGAAAGAAGTCTTTTCCGAATTCAAGTATTTTGACGGATTTAATTTCCTTACAGATTCCGGGCAGATTGTACAAATACAAAGTAACAGCGAAGACAGGGAGATTTTGGTTCAGAAAAACTCCTTTACAAATAAGATTAGGGAAACTTACCGATTTGAAACTGATTTGACGCAAGAGGCCAAAATACTGACATACCACACAATTTTCAATCCGGTTACATGTACGTACGATTTTATCAGTACCATTAAAAATCACGATAGTATTCAGGGGCAAAATGGTACATACACTCTGAAAATTGATTTAGAGAACAATCGTATTCTCAGCAGTTCACAAGTTGTATTTGAGCAGGATTTTATTGATTATTTCAGAAGCAGTCCAAAATATTCTGAAGGTAATATATTAGCGGATTCTCTCTCTATCAGCAATGATTTTATTTTCCGGAAAGTACTCACTCAGTCTGACGGAAGTCTGTATGTCATTAGCGAGAATTACAATTACTTCAGGCCCAAGTTTTTAAAAGAACAATTGGGGCAGGAATATTCAGATGGAGTTTTCAGTCGTTTCGATGCAAATTATGGTCTTAACAACTCGTATAACGCCATGGATATGATTGTTACGCACATTGACAGTTACGGAAATATTGACTGGGTACGCAGAGTGCCTAAATCTCAAATGGGGCTGGGTTTCCAATACGGAAGCTTTGACGCTTATGTGGATTCTAATGAGCTGTATATTTTTTACAACAGAGAAAAAGACTTAAAGTCATTTACCACAACAATAGATAAAAACCACGTAGTTGTGAAGAATTTAGTTCCGATATGTAAAAAAATAAATCCTGAAGGAGAACTTACCTTTTTTAATCTTTCTAAAATACTGGATAAAAAGATGATATTTTTTCCTCTTTTCAGTTTTTCATATCAGACGTCTCCAAAAAGCTACTTCACCAACCTCACGCAGGAAAAGACATATAAAACACCTTCCAACGCAATTTTCATACAAATGAAAGTCAAATCGCAGAGTGAGAAATAGATTTTAAGGATTGAATCCTTTGATATTATATACACCCCACTGCTGTCCTAATCTGTCTTCAGAACGCTTCACCCATTTTGCCCACCAGGCATTCTTTCTAAGCTTATTCAGAGTATGAAAGCCTTTACGCGCAATTTCAACTCTGTCGTGGTCTATTCTCAAATCGTGATTGGATAGAGGCAGCTTAATCACATAACCGTACAAAAGTTCAGTGAATTTATTTACACCTATAAAAATATCTCCAAATAGTGCTAACTCTCCTTTTGTCTGATTGTGCATCCAAATATTTAATTCGGCTAACTGACCCATCACTTCGGTTCTCCAAAGCGGCCCCAAAGTATAAATCTGCTCGTGTGCGCCAAAGAAGATGGCAGCCTCTGCCTGTAAATCCTGATATGAACTTATATCACCCGCTTTTAAAGCTTCCTCCGCCTGAACCTGTACGGTATATCCGTCTCTTGCCTCCTGTGTCAGCCAGGATTCATTCACAAATGTTTCAGGACCATACTTATGGCTCAGAAGTCCCAACGCTCCGATATCCGTAAATACATTTATCTGTCCTTCTATTAATATCTGATTGGATTGATATAAGATATCTTTCACATCCGCTCCCCCCAATTCATCTACTTTCAAATCAATTTTGGTCATAGTCAGAATCTGCCTGAGTACAAAAGACAGCGCTATTCCTGATCTCACTTCATTGGCTGCAAACAGACCAAGCTTTGTCCACATAAATTCACTCATATATCTCTCTAATGCGTGATAGCTCATCAGCACATAAGAGTTTATAGCTAAAATGGTCTTACCCTCATTGCCGTCATATAAATCTCCCGCTATCAATTTTACTTCATCCACTCTGTCATGCATATTGGAGCGTATTCTGTTGTATTTGGCTTCCCAGTCCGCCTCCTCTTCTACTCCCTCGTAATACCATTCGACATCCTGTGCCATTTTGTAAAGTTGGTCGATAAGCCCTCTCTCTTTTGTCTTGGGTTCATACTCTGTGGTCATTTCGGCTTTTGCCATTTGAAATACCAATGCCGCATCAGTATCCTGAATTGCGGAGGGTTGTTCCTGATTTACAAGAACTTCATCTTTTTTGCACGAACTGAATATTAGAGACAGTGCCAAAGGCAAAACTATCAGAATCGAAACTTTTTTCATGGTCTGTTTTAAATTTTTCCAAATATACTCTTTAAGCTGAATATAAAAGTGATTAGGTAGATATTTAGACAAAATTTAATTCATACTAAGCTTTTGCAGTGTATATTTTCCGGCATTATTGAAAGGCAATTTTTAACAATAAAATTCAAGCTCATAAAAAACCATTCCTGCTTTCGATTATTCTGACTTTTTTATTAATTGCACTTTTCTTTATTAATGCTTTTGCAGATTTAAGAAGTTTTAAAGCAGAGATGGATTGTGCAGCAGATAAATAATGATGCGGATGCAATCTCAATAATCAAAGAAGTTTGTTTTGCAGAGCAAATAATTCATCTAACACACTCCTGTCATTTTTCAGCTTTGGAACCTTCATCTGCGCACCTATCTTATTTTTAGACTCCAACCACCTGTAAAAAAGACCTTCCTGTGCGGTATATACCATTGGTTGGGTTAGTGCCAGGTCCTTAAAACGTTTGGCTTCGTAATCGGAATTGGCTTCTTTCAGGAACCAATCCAGAGTTCTGACAAAGTTGTTAAAATCATCCGGCATTCTGCTAAATTCAATAATCCATTCATGACAGGCTTTACCTTCCGACTCAAAGTACTTAGGCCCGGCAGTATAATATTTGACAAAAGCATTCGTCCGTTCGGACGCCTTCTCAATTGCATAATCCGCATTTTCAACGATTAGCTCTTCTCCGAATGCATTGATAAAAGATTTGGTGCGTCCGGTCACTTTTATTCTGTATGGTTTTAAAGATGTGAACATAATCGTATCTCCAATCTGATAGCGCCACAATCCTGAATTCGTGGAGATTACCATCGCATAATTTACTCCTGTTTTCACTTCTGAAAGAGGAATAGCCTTAAGCTCTTTTTGATTAAGGTTTTCAGCCGGTATAAACTCATAAAATATTCCGTGATTAGTCGCTAACAGCATATCGTCTGCTCTTAATCTGTCCTGAAAAGCAAAAAAACCTTCCGAAGCATTATAGGTCTGAACGTACTCCATATTCTGAGATTGGACGAGTTCTTCAAACAAAGTTCTGTGCGGCTGAAAATTGACCCCGCCGTGTATATACAATTCAAAGCCCGGCCACACCTCTCCAATATGTGACTTGCCCGTTTCACGAAGTATTCTTTGCAGCATGACAATATTCCACGTCGGAACTCCTGCCATACCGGTTATATTTTCCCTCACACTCTGCCTGACAACAAGTGCTATTTTTTTCTCAAAATCCTCAATTAGTGCTGTTTTCTTGGGCGGCACCCTTAAAAAATCAGCTAAAATCGGTTGCTGCTGAATTAATATGGCTGATACATCCCCTATTTGAACAGGAGGATTCTCAGAGGCAGGCTTTATGCTTCCGCTAATAATGATTGTCTTACCGTGAAAAACCTTTGTATCAGGTTTGTTGAAACAAAATTGAGATGCTACATCAAACGCTCCCCGGTAATGAGCTGTTTTCAGAGTGGATTGTGAAACCGGAATAAATTTACTTTTTTCTGAAGTCGTACCGCTGGACTTGGAAAACAAACTAATTTTATCCGGCCAGAAAACATTTTGCTCCCCGCGTAAAGTCCGCTTAAAATACGGCTTAAGTGTTTCATAATCCATCAAAGGCACAGCCTGCGAATAGTCCGCAATATTGGCTATGTTTTTAAAATCATACTCGTTTCCTATCAGGGTATTTTGGGCGGAGTGAATTAAGTTTCGAAATATCTGCTCCTGATCATTCCGCGCATTCCCGGCAAACTCCAAAACTTTTTTAGAACGCCAGCGCATAAATGCCCGAATTGTATTTCCGGTAAGCTTTTTCATTTCTGCAACTTAAATTCGTTTCAATGATAATATATTTTTGACCGCTTTGTGATATCTCAGCGAATATTTAATTGAAGTTTGTGAACAGTATTTGTAAATTTACTGTCAATGTCGTTTAGTTAAGACTTTTTAGAAAATGAGATGCTTCCAGTTCGACAGGCTCACTGACCGCAGCATGACATTTATTACATAAAATGAATTGATTTACGTCATTCTGGAAGAATCTAAAAGCAATTCATTTTATTAACTAAACGACATCAAAATTACTAAACAAACAGATACATCATGCAGAAAATATTTTCAGGACTTTTCATTTTCTTTCTTTTCTCTTCGCTCATTTTTGCGCAGAAAAAGCAATTTACTCTCCTGCACACCAGTGATGAACATTCTACTCTCATGCCGATTCCTTATACAGATTACAGCAGCGAAAGCTCAAACTCTGCAGTAGGCGGATTTGCACGATTGGCCACTAAAGTAAAGGCTCTTCGGGCAGAAAAAGAAAGCCAAAACATTCCCACTCTACTGTTTTCATCAGGAGATATTTTTGGAGGGTCGCCTTTTTCCTGGCTGATTCCCAATAAAAATTCTTATGAAATCAGCATCATGCAGCAAATTGGTTACGATGGAATGACTTTGGGCAATCACTGTTTTGACTACGGCCTGGATGTACTGGCTGAGTATCTTGCACGTGCCGGTTATTTAGAAGGGAATCCCAAAATGTCCGTAATCAATTCACATTTCAATATTCCCGACCACAGACCTTTAAAAGATATTCACATTTTACCGTATAAAATTTATACCCTGTCCAATGATTTGAAAATTGGGGTGTTGGGGATTCTTGGCGCTGCTGCTATGGCGCTTGCCCCGGGAGCAGAAGACGTGACTATTTTTGACCAAATTGAAGCCGGGAACAATACTGTACAAGCTTTAAAAGAAGAAGGTGCCGATATTATTATTCTGCTGTCACATTCCGGGCTAGATTCAGATAAGGAAATGGCCAAAAAAATCAAAGGCTTAGACATCATTTTAGGAGGGCATGATCATATTCAGACACCTGAACCCATATACATTGGTCAGACTCTTATTTTTCACCCTGACCACTACTTAAAGTATCTCGGACAATTGGACTTTGAATTTGATGCCGAAACCGGAAAGTTTGAATTGACCAACCAAAATTATTTTCATGCCTTAACTTCCGACATTCCTGAGGATTCAGTCATTGCACAGATTATTCATACCGCGAAGCAGGAATTGGACAGCATTCTGTACAGAAGTTCTAAACAACAGTTTGGTGATGTAGGACAAAGCATCATTCAATCAGATTTTGATTTAATAAAAGATGCGGATTACAAAGAAACTACCATAGGTAACTTTATCACAGATGCGATGCGTTTGGAAGCTTTAAAAGTTACCGGAGCCCGCGTGGATGTAGCTATACAGGGCAATGGCGTAATTCGGGGTGATATTTTGACCGGCACTGAATCCTGGTCAAAGGGAAATTTTGCTCTTTTTGATATGCTGACTATGCTCGGTTTGGGAAAAGGTCCGGATAAATCTGCTGCGTATCCTATGGTTTCCTGCTATCTGACCGAAAAGGAAATTTTTAATGCCATGGAGGCCACGACCATGCTTTACCAAATGTATGGAGATATGTTCTTTTTGCAGGTGTCCGGAATTCGATATACATACGATCCCGGAAAATCTATCTGGATGAAAATCCCTTTTACGAATACTCCTATTCCGGCTACAAAAGCTATTAAATCCATTCATCTCTACACCGGAGAAGGAATTCAGGACGATTCGGGCAATTATATTGAACTCGACCGCAACGGCGATCGGCTTTTCCATGTAGTCACAGATTATTATGTGGCTTCTTTTCTTCCTCTTGTGGGTGAAGTGTTGCCCAAACTTGGTATTGCCTTCAAAGACAAAGACGGAAATGAAAAATCTTTAGACGAGATTGTAATCAAAAATGAAGACGGAAGTGAGTTTAAAGGCTGGCAGGCGTTAGCTCTCTATGCTCACGAATTAGAGAAAATGCCCGACATTTATCAGGAGACTCAAAACAGAATTACAAAAGAAGAAGGCATCCCGTTAAAAGTCTGGTCTTATACGATATTATGTATTCTTTTGGCAGGAATTGTCTGGGGAATCGAAAAGAAAAAAGTAATTATTTTTCCTTCTCAAAAGCTCCCATCCATTTGAGCAGTTCATCATTTTCCTGCTCTGTTCCAATGGTTATCCTCACACATCCGTGACATAAATGAGTGGTGTGGCGATTGCGTACTATTACCTGTCGTTCTATCAGATATTTGTACAGAGCATTCGGATCGTCTGTTCGGACTAAAATAAAATTGGCATCTGTCGGAAAAAGTTTCTGAACATAAGAAAATTTGGGTAATTCAGTCTGAAGTCTTTTTTTCTGTTCCAAAATAATCCGTACCATTTCATTTTTTCCGGAGATGTTTTTCAAAGCTTTCAGAGCAGCATGTTGGGTCAGCAGACTCACATTATACGGAGGCTTGATAGCGGTTAAAATTCTAATAATATCCTCCGAGGCGAATGCCATACCCAATCGAATGCCCGCCATCCCCCACGCCTTGGATAAGGTCTGCAGGACCACCACATTCGGATACTGATCAAGTCGGGTAATCCAGGACGCTTCCTGAGAAAAATCAATGTACGCTTCATCTATAATTACAAGTCCTTTAAATTCCCGAACAATTTTTTCAATATCTTCCGCTCGCAGTAAGTTTCCCGTCGGGTTATTGGGATTACAGATAAAAATCATCCGCGTATGCGCATCGGCAGTCTGCAAAATCTTATCGGCCTGAAGCTGAAAATCTTCTGTAAGTGAAACCTTTCTTATTTCAATATTATTGAGCTGTGCGGAAGTTTCATACATTCCGTATGTCGGCGGGCAGACAATCACATTATCTGTTCCGGGCTCACAAAAAGCTCGGTACAATAAATCTATAGCTTCGTCTGAACCGTTTCCTACAAAAATTTGGGATACATCAATCTGTTTAATTTTGGAAACTTCCTCTTTTACTTCGGACTGTAATGGATCCGGGTATCGATTAAGTACACCTCCCGAAGCCGAGCCCAGCGGATTTTCATTCGCATCCAAAAACACCGCATCCTTTCCGGTATATTCTGTTCGGGCAGAAGAGTATGCTTTAAAAGTCCTCAGATGCGGGCGCAAAACTTTTTGAATGTCAAAACTCATACTGTTGATTATAAACTTTTTAAACGAATGGACACTGCATTTTTATGCGCGTCCAACTCTTCGGCTGCCGCCATGATTTCAATTGTCTTACCTATGCTTTTCAAACCTTCTTCGGAAATTTTCTGAAAAGTGATTTTTTTAAAAAATGTATCTAAAGACACTCCACTGTGGGATTTTGCATACCCGTTGGTCGGAAGTGTGTGATTGGTTCCGGAAGCATAATCTCCGGCTGATTCCGGTGTCAGTGCTCCGAGAAATACAGAACCTGCATTGCGTACCTGCTCCGCCAGTTCTTCCGGATTCTCTGTCTGAATGATAAGGTGTTCCGGAGCGTATGCATTGCTCATTTCAACAGCTGTCTGCAGATTATCTGTCAATATCAGTCTGCTGTTTGCCAACGCCTTCGCTGCGATATCGGCTCTTAATAACCTGCTTAGTTGGATTTCCACTTCTTTCTCTACCTGATTTAACAGTGTTTCACTGTCCGTAAAAAGGATTACCTGACTGTCCGGCCCGTGTTCAGCCTGAGAAAGCAGGTCGGCAGCAACAAATTCAGGGTTCGCATCTTTATCTGCAATCACCGCTACTTCAGAAGGTCCGGCGGGCATATCTATGGCAACACCATATTTAAGAGCAAGTTGCTTGGCAGCCATCACATATTGATTTCCGGGGCCGAATATTTTATACACTTTAGGAATGGTTTCTGTCCCAAATGTCATCGCGGCAATAGCCTGTCCACCCCCTGCTTTGTATATCTTTTTGATTCCGGTCAGTTGAGCGGCATACAGTATAGCGGGATGAATTTTTCCTTCTTTATTTGGTGGAGAACATAAAATCACTTCTCTGCATCCGGCTATTTTTGCAGGAATTCCCAACATCAGAACTGTCGAAAACAAAGGAGCAGTACCTCCGGGAATATATAGTCCTATTTTGTCAATGGCTACCGATTTTCTCCAACAAAGCACCCCCGGCTGAGTCTCTGTCATCGGTTCTTCATGTAGTTGTGCCGAGTGAAACTTTTCGATATTTTTTGCAGCCGTCTGAATGGCTCCTTTCAGATCTTCGTCCACCTGAGCAGAAGCCTGTCCGATTTCTTCTTCGGTCACAATCAAAGAATCCAATTTTACTCCGTCAAACTTTTCTGTATAAAGTTTCAACGCCCGATCTCCGTCAGCTTGTACTGCCAGCATGACCGGTTTGACCTGTTTTTCTATTTCATCTAATGACAATACCGGACGGGCTAAAATCTCATCCCATTGATCAGTTGGCGGAAAGAAGATTTTTCTCATGTTAGTAAATAAGTTTTTCAATCGGCATTATCAGTATTCCTTCTGCACCGGCATCTTTAATCTGCTCTATTCTTTCCCAAAAATCCTGTTCGTTGATGACAGAATGAACCGAACTCCAGCCTGCTCTGGCAAGAGACTGCACAGTAGGACTGCTCAGACCGGGAAGGAGTTTAATGATTTCATCCAATTTGTCATTCGGAGCATTGAGAAGAATGTATTTGTTCCTTTTTGCCTTGCGCACAGAAGTTAGCCTAAACATAAACTTATCCAGAATCTCCTGCTTCTCAGCAGAAAGATTTTTATTGGAAATTAAAACCGCTTCTGAAGAGAAAATTTGCTCCACCTCTTTTAATCCGTTGCTCAAAAGTGTACTGCCTGTGCTGACAATATCACAAATGGCTTCTGCAAGGCCAATGCTTGGAGCTATTTCCACCGAACCGCTAATTTCGTGAATATCAGCCTGTACATTATTTTTTGCAAGATAATCTCCAAGCAGTTTGGGATAAGAAGTCGCAATAGATTTTCCTTCAAAATATTTTATACCGTGATAAGTCTCTCCTCTCGGTATAGCAATAGACAGACGGCATCGGCCAAAGCCCAGTCTTTCTATGACCCGGACATCTCTGCCGGATTCGACCAATACATTTTCTCCCACTATCCCGATATCGGCCACTCCGTCTTCCACGTAGCCCGAAATATCATCATCCCTTAGAAAAAGAACTTCCATCGGAAAATCATACGCAGCAGCTTTCAGTCTGCCGACACTATTGGGAAAACTAATATCACACTCATCTATCAGCTTAAGCGATTTTTCACTCAGCCTACCTTTTTTCTGGATTGCCAGTTTTAATTTTTCCATGACTGCACAAATTTATGGAAAGCCCTCAATACTTAGCCGGTTTTTCGATTTATTTCAAAATATTAAATATAAAATAACTCTGCAAGAGTCTTTAGCTATCTGTTTCAGCGATAATTAAACTGAACTGTTCAAATAATTCCGGATGTTCTCAAAACCAAAGTCTGTTTTAATTTGTTTGAGAAGAGCTAAATTTGTGCGGCCAACTGTATTATATGAATAAGAAAATTTTACTTCTCGCCACGGTATGCAGCATTTTTTTCGGAATCTGCCGGGCAGAAAATAATCAACCTGATATGCAAAACATTTTTTTAGAACCTTACGGTACTCCTTTTGACGTACCTCCTTTCAAAAATATTCAAGTAAAAGATTTCAAACCTGCTTTTGAAGCAGCCCTTTCTGCACACAACCGGGAAGTGGAAGTCATCCTTCAAAATACGGAGAATCCAAATTTTGACAATACAATCGCTGCATTGGATTACAGCGGAAAACCACTGGGTGATGTAGCAGCCGTATTTTACAACCTCCTGTCAGCCCATACTTCAAAGGAGCTGCAGGATTTAGCCGTTGAAGTTTCTCCGCTCCTGACTCAGCACAGAGACAACATCAATCTTAATGAAAAGCTGTTTCAGAAAGTAAAAGAGGTATATCTCCAAAAAGAAAAACTCAGCCTGAATGAAGAGCAAAAAATGCTCTTAGAAAAAACTTATAAAGGGTTTGTTCGGGGAGGTGCCGATTTACCCGAAAAGTCCAAAGCAGAATTTCGGACAATTAACGAACGCCTGTCTGTCCTTACACTGCAATTTGGCAACAACGTGTTAGATGATATCAACAATTTTGTTTTAATCGTAGAGCGCGAAGAAGATTTGTCGGGACTTTCCGAAAACATGATTGCAACTGCTGCAGAAGAAGCTTCCAAACGCGGTCTGGACGGAAAATGGGCTTTTACTATTCACGTACCGGTCTATGAACCGTTTATGAGCAGTGCGGATAATCGGTCACTCAGGGAAAAAATGTATCAGGCTTATACTGAAAAAGCCAATCACGATAACGCTACCGACAATAAAGAAATCATTCAGGAAATCATCGCACTGAGAGCGGACAAAGCCAAACTCTTAGGCTATGACAATCACGCCGAATATGTACTGGAAGAGACTATGGCCAAGACTCCCGGGCAGGTCAGCGATCGGCTGGAATTGCTTTGGGAAGCGGCTAAGGTCATGGTAGAAAAAGAACAGGAAGAACTGCAAAAACTGGCAAATACCGAAGACAATCCGATTGAAATACAGGCTTGGGACTGGGCATACTATGCCGAGAAGCTCAAAGCCCGGAAATATGAATTTAATGAAGAAGTTTTCAGACCCTATCTTTCACTTGACCGGGTCACAGAAGGAGTTTTCCTCGCCTGTAAGAGATTATTTGGATTAGAATTTCTCAAACGGGAAGATATTCAGGGTTATCATCCGGACGTAGTAGCTTATGAAGTATTGGAATCGGACGGCAGTGCGGTGGGATTGATTCTCATGGACTATTTCACCCGGGAATCTAAGCGCGGTGGTGCCTGGATGACCAGTTACCGGGATCAGTATATCAGCCCGGAAGGCAACCACGTGCTGCCTGTTATCAGTCTGGTCTTCAATTTTTCCAAACCTTCGGGGGATTCTCCGGCACTGCTGAATATTGATGAACTGAGTACCTATTTTCACGAATTTGGACATGCACTGCACGGATTACTCTCTAAGGTTCAGTATCCTATGCTTTCAGGTACAAGTGTACCGAGAGATTTCGTGGAATTTCCTTCACAGTTTTTTGAAAACTGGGGCTTAGACGCTGACTTTATGAAAGAGTTTGCCCGACATTATGAAACCAATGAAGCTATCCCCGATTCACTGATTCAAAAATACGAACGGGCGGGTAAATTTAATCAGGGATTCAGAACGACCGAATACCTTGCAGCGGCGATTTTGGACATGCATTATCACACCCTCCCTTCCGGGTCCCGCATTAGCGATATCACTCAGTTTGAGAAAGATGTTATGGGTGCGATACAGCTCACGGAAGCCATTCCGCCAAGATATCGAAGCACCTATTACAATCATATATTTTCAGGAGGTTATTCGGCAGGTTATTACAGTTATATCTGGTCTGAAATGTTGGATGCCGACGCATTCGCACTCTTTCGGGAGAAAGGAATATTCGATTCAGCTACAGCAAACTCCTATCGAAAAAATATTTTGGAAAGAGGAGGCACAGAAGACCCCATGAAACTCTACATCCGCTTCCGGGGACAGGAACCGAGCATTGAACCTCTGTTGGAAAAAAGAGGTTTAAAGCCAATCCCGTCAAAAGATTGATTTTTACATAATTAGGGCAACTGATTGCCAAAGCAGAGCCGTTTTCTATCCGGCTATCACTGCGTCTTTCCCGATTCGTTCCTCATCGGGATGATACTCCGTTCTATCCGGTTTGCGGCTGACGCCAGACAGGTTTTTGAGCTGAAACCGTCCAATTCAAATGATTCTTTTGACAATACTTCAAAAGTATATAAAAGTGTAATATAAAAGCTTGCGAAGTTTAATTTACGCAAACCATGTCATCAATTTCTTGATGATGCCCATATTATTCTTATACGGAGGATATTTAATCGGCATATCCGTCAGAGTAGATTTTTTTAGCACACTCTTGTAATGTGAGAATGTCTCAAAAGAAGATTTTCCGTGATAACTTCCAATCCCGCTCTCTCCTACTCCTCCAAACGGAAGTTGCCCCTGACCTACGTGCATGACAGACTCATTGATACACCCACCGCCGAAAGGCACTTCGTTCATTATTTTTTCCTGTACATTGGAATTTTGAGAATAGATATACAAGGCCAACGGCTTTTCAAATTGTTTGATGTAACTTATTGCCTCATCCAGCGTGTCATATTCAATTATTGGCAACACAGGACCAAAAATTTCCTCCTGCATGACTCGGTCATCCAAAGAAACTCCTTCTACAATAGTTGGAGCAATATAGCGGTCCTCTTTATTGGTTTCACCTCCAAGAATCACTTTTTCAGGATCAATCATACTTTTTATCCGGTCAAAGTGCCTGTCAGAAATAATTCTTCCGTAATCCGGGCTTGTCGCAGGATTGTCTCCGTAAAAATCATGAAGATGCTCTTTCATTTTAGTCAGGAGTTTATCTTTCACCTTTCTGTTCACCAGGAGATAATCCGGAGCCACGCACGTTTGTCCGGCATTTGTAAACTTGCCCCAAAGGATTCTTCGTGAAGTATGTGTCAGCTGAATATCTTCATCTACTATACACGGACTTTTACCTCCCAACTCCAATGTAACCGGAGTGATAAAACGGGCGGCTGCCTGATACACATAACGGCCTATTTCTGTTCCCCCTGTAAAAAAGATATAATCAAAGCGCTGTTCCAACATAGCTTTACTCTCTTCTACCGCACCCAATATTACTTTCACAAAACCTTCGTCAAAAACTCCGTTAAACATATCATATATCAACTTGGCTGTATGGGCAGAAACCTCCGAAGGTTTTAACACTACCGTATTGCCGGCCGCAATAGCTCCAATCATCGGAGCCACAAGTAATTGGAACGGATAATTCCAGGGAGCAATAATATACGTCACGCCGTAAGGCTCGGGATAACGCCAACTTGTGGCAAGCTGGTGAAAAATTGGCGTGCTCACCCGTTCAGGCTTAGACCATTTTTTAATATTCTTAAGCGTAAAATCAATTTCAGCCAGCACAATGCCAATCTCTGTGGCGTAGGCTTCTAAATCTGACTTTCTCAAATCGTCGTAGAGCGCCTGAATGATATTGCGTTCATTCTCCACAATGATTGCTCTGAGTTTTTTCAGTTGCTGTATCCTGAAATCAACCGATTTGGTCTGACCTGTATTGAAAAAATCTCTTTGTTTCTGTACAATAGCTTTTGCATCAAAAGCTGTAGCAGATAAAGTGGTCGTTGTCATAATTAGTGTATTTTTAGGTTAGGTGTATGATCAATTTACTTATGCGGTATATACAAATATAACAAACTCATTTCATTTCTTTTCTGTTCATTTTTAAAATAGGTTTGACTTTTATCAACATTATATTAGGTACTTCTAACTTAAACTCAACAGTTACAGTATCTCCCATCTTTAATCAATCCAAATTACGCCTACTGTGGAAAAAAACATGGACTCATTTAAAAGGTATTATATCAAAATGTTTATGTTTGCTTATAAATAAATCTAAAAAATCAGTTTATGAAAACACTCAAACTAAACTTTTTAATGCTGCTTTTGGCAGTTTTTGGACTGACTGTAGCTGTGTCATGCAGTAAAGACAAAGACGACAACAAGGATTCTTTCAATACGGAAAACCTGGATGGTACATTTGTCGGTGTACATAAGTTTACGAATATTCCGGATGCTCTTTTAAAAATCCTATCGGAATCATTGCCGGGAGACACTTTAGAAGATGGAACCGTCGTGCCTGTTGACCTGACTAAAGGGTTTGATGATACCCTTACTCTAAAAGTTGAAAACGGCGTTGTTAAAGTACATTCTGAGTTGTTGGCTATTAATGTGGATGGTAAAGTCACCGGAAATAACAGGTTTTCGATTCCGGAAATCAAATATGACGTACTTGTTTTGGGGAAAGCTGTAGAAGCTAAAAAAGCAAGAATTAAAACAAGCAATGACGTCATTATTGGCTCCAACGAAATTGGAACAGTGGTGGATGTCAGGCTGTCTCTTTCTGCTCAGGAGGTAGCCGGAGTAAGCATTCCTCTGACTATTTTAACAAAAGGAGATTTTGTAAAAACTAATTAAGAGTACAGTTTATAAAAAAGCCTTGTCCAAACGACAAGGCTTTTTTTAACTGTCAGACCCACTGGGGGAAGTTGCAAGATTTTATCAAAATTCTAAAAGTGTGATAAATACTTTTATTCATCAAATCGTTTAAAATATGAAAAGTAAATTATTACTCACTATTGTATTTCTATATACCGTCACCCAGGCAATGGGTCAAAACTCCACAATCAAAGGTGTGGTTCGGGATGCGGTCACAGATGAAGAGCTTTTCGGAGTGAACGTAGTGGAGAAAGGCACCACCAACGGAGTGTCCACAGGAATTGACGGAGATTATATTTTCAAAATATCTTCCGGTACGCATACATTAGTGTTCTCCTATCTCGGATATGAAACCAGAGAAATGAGAATCAGTCTGGCGGACGGTGAAACTAAAGAGCTTAATGTAACCTTACAGGAAGAGATTTCATTATTGGAAACGGTGGTAGTCTCTGCCAGTAAATTTGAAAAGAAACTGGGTGAAGAAACGGTTTCTTTGGACGTAATTAAGCCTAACTTTATCGAGAACCAAAACTTAGTGACTATTGACAATGCAGTGGAAAGAAACCCGGGAGTGGCAGTCATCGACAGGCAGGTTAATATTCGGGGAGGTGCGGGCTATTCTTATGGCGCAGGTTCAAGAGTGTTGGTCTTGTTAGATGATTTACCTATTCTTCAGGCCGATGCGGGTATGCCCAACTGGTCCTCTATTCCTACTGAAAACATAGGGCAAATAGAAGTAATCAAAGGCGCTGCCTCTGCTCTGTACGGTTCGTCCGCCATGAACGGAATCATCAACGTGCGGACCGCATATCCAACAAATGAGCCGCTTACAAAAATCTCGGTTTGGGGAACCCAATATGCCAATCCCAAAACCTACGACGGCACCAGAGGAGATTGGTGGAATTTAGACGCCGGGGAATTTTACGCATTATCCAATAATTCGGCTTTGGTACAATACGATTCCTCTACAGGAGAGTATTCATATACGGATCCCAAAAGAGTAAAAAGACCGTATGACGCAGGAATCTCTTTTGGGCACAGACAAAAGTTTGGGAAATTTGATTTGGTCATAGGAAGTCAGATTAGTACTTCCGCCGGATTTAGATATGGCGATTTTGAGCACAGAGGCCGATTAAGCATACAAACCAGATACCGTTTTAACGAAAATGTAAATATTGGATTAAATGGTAATCTGCAAGTGGGGGAAAACGGTTCCTTTTTTCTGTGGAACGGACATGAGTCCATCAACAAATATTTACCTGCATCGCTGCTCGGTGTTCCTACTGTAACCGGTCAGCTGAGAGTCACCATAGACCCATTTTTTAATTACCAAGATGAAAAAGGGAATAAACATAAAATTTTAGCCCGCTGGTATAAAGTGAATAATGACAATACCAATGATCAGGGTAATTACTCTAACTTTTTTTACGGAGAATATCAATATCAGAAAAGATGGGAGGACATTAACTTTACTCTGACCACCGGAGGTGTGGGAAGCTATATTACCGTACATGCGCCTCTCTACAGAAGACCTGACGGGAAAGAAGATTTTACGGGCAGAAATTTCGCCGCATATCTTCAATTAGATAAGAAATTTTTCAATAAGCTGAATATTTCTTTGGGCGGTCGGATAGAAAACTTTATGATTTCAGATACGGATGCGGAAACTAAACCGGTTTTTCGTGCAGGTGTGAACTACCAGCCGGCAGAGTTTACTTTTCTGAGGGCTTCTTTTGGACAAGGCTTCCGATTTCCTACCGTGGCCGAAAAATTTGTTTCTACAGCATTGGGTGATGACGGAGGTGTGTTAATCGCTCCAAACCCGAGCTTGACTTCCGAGACCGGGATAAGTGGAGAGATTGGTATAAAACAGGGAGTGAAAATGGGTAAATTTAATGCATTCTTAGATGTAGCAGGATTTATTAATCGATATCACGATATGATGGAGTTTAATCCTTCCTATGACGTACAGCCTTATTTGGTAGGTTTTAATTCTCAGAACGTGGGAAACACTCAGATTTTAGGTGTGGAAACTTCTATCATGGGGGAAGGCAAGATTGGAGGAAAATTTCCTACTACAGCTATGATAGGCTATACGTTCATCAGTCCAAAATATTTGGATTGGGATAAAGTGAAGGAAGACCAAAGCAGTCTGACAGATTATAATGTACTGAAATACAGATTTCGCCACGTCTTTACAGGAGCTTGGGATATCAGCTTTATAGCAGGAGCCGGAAGTATTGATTTTGGGGTGTCTGCAAGACATTTCAGCTTTATGGAGAATATAGATATGATGTTTACCTCATTCATTCCGGGTCTGATTGAATACCGAGAAACCAGACTGAAGAAGAATTGGGAAGATTTAGCACAGAAAAAGCAACATAAAGGTGATTTTATTCTGGACTTGCGGGCAGGATATACTTTCCTTCGCAACAAAAACAAATATAAACTTTCAGCTATCATGAAAAACGTAGCTAACAGAGAGTATTCTATCCGTCCGGGCATGGTCGAGGCTCCAATGTCTTACACACTCAGACTGGATATCGAATTTTAGTCAGTAATTCCAACCTACTGAAAAAGCCTCCTGCAAACTTAACAGCAGGAGGCTTTTTGTTTTATTACATTCTCCTGATTGGTTTATTTTAGGTCAAAAACCACAAAGCACATAATGACCAATTCACTGATAATAACAATGACGGTATATCAGCTCCTACATAGCGGACAAGTCAGGAAAAAGATTACTTAGAAGTTTGGGGTGTGGGACTAAATTCAGAAACGTATTTCTAATTCTTAACATTAAGAATATACAATTTTTAAAAATAGAGTGTATTTTTGTTTCATGATTCGCCAGATTTATATCACCCGTTTTCAGGTAGTTGTGTGCTGTTGCTGTTGTCTGACAACATAGGTGCGAGGTGTATCTTAATTGGAAAATAGTTTTTAATAATAAAATTAAACCTCGCTTAAAGCGGGGTTTTTTTATTCAACAAACAGAAAAATGATTGAAACGACCAAACAAAAATCAGCACTGCATACACGCATAGAGCGGTTAAAGCCTTTTATCGGGTATACTCCGCTTTTTGACATAAGCAATTTGCAGGATAATCCCAATGTAAAAGTTCTTGCCAAACTTGAGTGGAATCAATTGTCCAACTCAGTAAAAGCACGGGCTGCATACAATATTATTCGGGAGGCCCTCAAAGAAGGTCATATCGACGAAAACAAAGGTATTATAGATGCTTCCAGCGGAAACACGGCAGTGGCGTACGCGACCATTGGGGCGCATATAGGATTGCCGGTTACTCTTTGCGTTCCCGAAAATGCTTCTTTACAGAAAAAAACAGCTTTGAAAGCTTTGGGAGCGGAAATTATCTTCACTTCAAGATTCGGCACTACGGATGAAGCGCAGTATAAAGCCAAAGAACTGGCTGAGTTGTACCCTGACAAATATTATTATACCGACCAATATGCCAACGAAAACAATTGGAAAGCGCACTATCATTCCACAGCTTTGGAAATTTGGGGACAAACCAACGGATCGATTACTCATTATGTGGCAGGCCTCGGAACCTCAGGTACTTTTATGGGAACTTCGAGAAGGTTAAAAGAACTAAACAAAGACATTCAACTCATTTCTCTCCAGCCGGACAGTGCCATGCACGGGTTAGAAGGATGGAAGCATATGGAAAGTGCCTTAGTGCCCAAAATATACAATGAGAATATGGCGGACAAAAATTTATTTATCGATACTCTGGATGCTTTTGACATGATTAAAATAGCTGCACAAAACAGCGGATTGCTGCTTAGTCCTTCTTCCGCAGCCAACCTCACGGGCGCACTGCAAGTGGCAAATCAAATTGACAGTGGTGTCATTGTCACAATTTTCCCGGATCATGCATCCAATTATCCGGAAATTTTTGAACAAATATTGTAATGTATCACACAGAACTTGACCCGGGAGCTGAAAGTATCATTCGCACACATGCGGAAGAAACTTTTCCTAACGAATGTGTGGGCTTTTTATACGGCAGCGAAAAAAATGGCAGACGATTTATCACAGAAGCCAGACCTATTCAAAACAGTAAAGAGGGTGATCAGAGAAGAAGATTTGAAGTTTCTCCACTGGATTATATGAGAGCAGAACAGTACGCTCTGACTCACAAAACGACCCTTATAGGTGTGTATCATTCTCATCCTCAACATCCGGCTGTCCCTTCCGAACACGACTTAAGACAAGCTCTGCCATTTTTCTCATACATCATAGTATCCGTAATAGACGGAGTATCAAAAGAACTGTACTCCTGGAGGCTGTCAGAAAACGAAAATAAATTTGAAAACGAATTCTAAAACATTTAAAAACAACATTTTTATGGCAACATTAATTATCCCTACACCTCTGAGAAAATATACAGACGATCAGGCGACATTTGAGACGAATGCAAATACCATTGCTGAAGCTATCAAACAACTGACCGAAACCCACCCAAATATCAGCCGTCAGATTTTAGACGATAGCGGAAAAGTGAGGAGCTTTGTCAAGATATTTATCGGTGAAGATGATATTCGCACTCTTCAGGGCGATCAAACAGAAATTTCAGAAAACACTATTGTGAGTATTGTTCCGGCAATCGCAGGGGGCAGTACCTCACAGATGAAACTTTTTACAAAATGAACTTAGAAGAAATTCAATTAAGCAAAGAAGAACTGGCCCGATATTCCAGACATATCATTATTCCGGAAGTCGGCCTGGAAGGTCAAAAAAAATTAAAAGCAGCCCGCGTATTGGTCATAGGTACAGGAGGCTTGGGAAGTCCTTCACTTTTGTATCTCGCAGCGGCCGGAGTCGGAACTATCGGAATTATTGATTTTGACTCGGTAGAAGACAGTAACTTGCAGCGACAGGTCATGTTCGGAGTGGAAGATATCGGCGTGTCCAAGGTGGAAGCCGCAAAAAGAAGAATTTTATCCCTGAATCCTCATGTAAATGTCATCGCATATAATGATAAACTTACGAGCAAAAACGCTTTGGAGCTTTTCAAACAGTATGACGTGGTGGCAGACGGAACTGATAACTTTCAAACCCGATACCTTGTAAACGATGCGAGCGTTTTGGCAGGAATTCCCAATGTGTATGCTTCCATCTACCGTTTTGACGGTCAGTTGTCCGTATTTAACTACAAAGGAGGCCCAAACTATCGGGACCTGTACCCTACTCCACCGCCTCCGGGATTAGTCCCGAGTTGTGCAGAAGGCGGAGTTTTAGGTATTCTTCCGGGAATAATGGGCTGTTTGCAGACCAACGAAGTGATAAAAATTGTAGCCGGAATCGGAGAACCGCTCAGCGGAAGGCTTTTTACCTTTGACGCATTGGGCTTCACGACCCGAGTTTTTAAGGTGGTCAAAGACCCTGAAAATCCGCTGACAGGTGAACATCCAACTCAAAAAGAGTTAATCGATTATGATTATTTCTGTGGCGTTGTACCTATCCAATCTCAGAAAAACACCTTAAACGAGATTGATGTGCACGAACTGAAAAATTGGTTAGACGAACATCGTACTTTTCAGCTGATTGATGTGCGTGAACCGCATGAATATAACTTAGTCAATCTGGGCTGCGAACTGATACCTCTAAACGAAGTCTTGGACAAAGCAGACAGATTCAGGAAAGATATCCCGGTAGTGGTCATGTGCAAAGGCGGTGCAAGAAGTGCGCGGGCTATAGAAGCCCTTATGGAAAAAGGTTACGACAATCTGATTAACTTAAAAGGCGGTATCGTCTCTTACGCAAAAGAAGTGGATACCAGTCTGCCTGTGTATTAGAATCGTATTTCAAAATCATTTTTGAGCCTGCTCTAAAAAGCAGGCTTTTTTATTTTTAGTTAATATCTGAAAACAAAATCTACATCCGCTTTGTATTTCTTATACAATTCCGATATCATGTCCAACAAACTTAAAAATTCCCGCTCCCCGTACTTATTACAACATGCTCAAAATCCGGTGTACTGGTATCCTTGGGGTGACGAAGCTTTAAAAAAAGCTAAGGAAGAACACAAACTTATGATTGTCAGTATCGGCTATTCCTCCTGTCACTGGTGTCATGTGATGGAGAAAGAATCTTTCGAAGATGAAGAAGTGGCCAAGCTGATGAACGAAAATTTTATCAGTATAAAAGTGGACAGAGAAGAGCGACCGGATATCGACCACATATACATTCAGGCGGCTACCCTCATTACCGGACATGCCGGCTGGCCTCTCAATGCCATTGTTCTGCCCGACGGGCGCATTGTCTATGCAGGCACATACTTTTCAAAACAAAACTGGATGCGGGTATTAAACTATTTTACAGAACTTTTTTACAACGATTTAGAAAAGCTGGAAGAACAGGCATACAACATTTTACATGGTCTTAAAGAGATAAATTATTTGCCGCAATTAAAATCAGAAACAAAACCGGAAGCTTCTCTTCTGAATCAGTTGTGGTCGAATTGGAAAGTCGATATTGACCCCATTTGTGGTGGTAGAAAAGGTGCTCCAAAATTTATCATGCCCAATAACTTTGATTTTCTTCTCCGATATGCATACAGTTCAAAACAAGACGATGTAAAAGATTTCGTTTTTAATTCACTCAAAAAAATTGCTCTCGGTGGTATTCACGATGCGGTATCGGGAGGCTTTTTCAGATATTCTGTAGATGATAGATGGCACATTCCTCACTTTGAAAAGATGCTGTATGACAATGCTCAATTACTCTCTGTTTATGCACAAGCATACCGGTATTATAAAACTTCACTGTTTAAAGAAATTTTGGAATCTGTTTTCTTTTGGCTTCAAAACGAGATGAAAGCAGATGACGGCGGTTATTTTTCCGCATTGGATGCAGACAGCGAGGGTGAAGAAGGAAAATACTACCTCTGGACGTGGGAAGAATTAGAAGATGCTTTGGGAGAAGACTTGCCTGTTTTTGCCGACTATTACCAATGCACTAAAATTGGAAATTGGCAAAACAATCAAAATCACCTCCACTGTGACAGGTCATTGAAAATATATTGCGAAGAAAACGATCTTAACCTGACGGAAACTCAATTGCTTTTAAAAAAATCTAAAGAAACTCTGCGTCAAAAAAGAGCAGAGAAAATCAGACCCAATGTGGACGATAAAAGAATTACCGGATGGAATGCTTTGCTCATCAGTGGATTAGTGCATTCCTTTTGGGCAACAGGAGATGAAAAATTTCTAAAAGCTGCAGAAGATATTACAACTTTTTTTGAAAAAAAACTCATACACGGCAACAGGCTCTGGCATACTTACAATAAAGGTGAAGCATATCAGGAAGCTTACCTGTCAGATTATGCACCTGCGATTCAGGCTTACATACATTTATACCAGGCTACCTTTCAGGAAAAATATCTTTTGCAGGCCAAAATCTGGATATATGAAGTGTTAGAGTATTTTTCCGACCCGGAAAGCAATTTGTTCTTTCTAAATGCCGATTATGCCGAGCAACTGGTACATCGTCCGAAAGAGTTGAGTGACAATGTCATATCTTCTTCTAATTCAATCTTCGCCCGATGTTTGCTGCAAACAGGTCTGTATTACGACTTGCCGGAGCTTCGGGAACAGGGTACACGGATGTTTCAGCTCATGCTGGATGAAACAGTCAAAAACGGCCCTTTTTATTCTGAATGGGCGATTGCGCTCTGGGAGTATGTTTATCCGTTATACGAAGTAGTTTTTACCGGAGAAAAGGCCAGTCAAAAAATGCTTCATTTATTTGAAGAGCATTATTTACCGCAGGTTTTGCCCATAGGGAGCAATCCGGAAGAAAGTCAGATACCTTTAATGGAAAACAAAACTACTCCAAATTTCTATGTGTGCAGGAATCAGGTCTGTTCTGCACCGGTAACTAAATTAGAAGATGTTTTAAAAGAAGTAGTTAATTTATAAAGTATTTGTAATTTTCTGCCTGATTTACACAGGTTTTGCTGGACAGACAAAATAACTTTGATTTTCTAAGACTTCTTTTTTCAAGTCTGGTCGTTTTTTCTCATTCATTTCCTACCACTCTGACACCGGAAGTATTGTATGAATGGAGTCACAGACAAATTGACTTTGGGGCTTTGAGTGTTAATGCTTTCTTTTCTATAAGCGGCTATCTGGTTTTTTACAGTATGATATACAGCCCTACTGCTCTCAATTATTTTTGGAAAAGATGTCTGAGAATATTTCCTGCCCTCTTTACGATGTTGGTATTTACGATGTGTCTGCTCCCGTTATTCTATACCGGTTCGAAACCAAGTGTGCTGCATGAAGGGCAATACTGGAAGTACTTTATCAATAATTTGTCTTTATATCGTTATCAGGCCACCGTAAACGGTATTTTTACAGACAACCCGATTCCTCTCGGCATCAACGGCAGCCTGTGGACACTTAAGTATGAATTTACCATGTACTTGGCGCTTCTGCTGATTTTTCCCATTCGAAAAATGAAAGCGAAATACTTAATCATAGCTACATTATTTATCGGTTCGTACTATATCTATACGGTAAACCCTTGGCTGTTTGAGGATTTTTTCAGGAGTATAGAGTTTAAAAGCAAAGATTTTTATCGTCTCGCATCTTACTTTTTTGCCGGCAGCATGCTGACTTATTTTGATCTGAAAAAAATAAATTATGCCTGGATAAAACTTTTACTGTTACTCATATCGGTATGGGCGATTACTTCCGGGAACTATACCTTCTTTGCCCCAATCACTATGTCTGTCTTAGTAATTTTAGTAGGGATATCAAGCAATAAGTACCTTCAGAAAATACCTAAACTGACCGGAGATTTATCCTACGGTATATATATCTACGGTATTTTTATTCAGCAATGTATCCTGTACTTTGTCTTTTTACCGCAAACACAATTATTTATTTTCAGTTATCTGATTATACTCTCACTTGCATTTTTGTCCTGGAATTTGATAGAAAAAAGAGCGTTACAGTATAAAAAATTGGTTCAATAAAATGGTTTTACGCACTTTTGGGATAGTATCTATCCGCCTCTGATGGAAGACGCGGTCACTGAGGGCGGCGGCGATGCGAGGCCTGAGGAGGTGGCTGAGGTTACTCGAAGCACTCTCGAAGGCGGAGCAACTCGAAGTGATTTTTTTAATATGTGGCTTCGAGTACGCTATCGCTCCTCAGCCACCGCGTGGTCGGTGTGAGATTCTTAGCAGAATGACATGATGGAAAATCGCCATTCTGAACCTCGTCCGTCGTCGATGTGATGCCTGAGGGGGACATTGAGGATACTCGAAATGCTCCCGAAGGCGGAGCAACTCGAAGTGACTTTTCTAATATGTGGCTTCGTCTCCGCTCAGCCACCACATCCTATGCAATATACCACGCCCTCAACT
Organism: uncultured Chitinophagales bacterium; assembly: GCA_964653095.1. Lineage (GTDB taxonomy): Bacteria > Bacteroidota > Bacteroidia > Chitinophagales > JADIYW01 > JAMLHH01. The sequence continues at coordinate 51,576 of CAZZEH010000012.1, read as the reverse complement.
ACCAACAAAGTCACCCTGTACTGTGTCTGCTTTTGGTGGAAGGGTCTCAAACCATCCTGCTATTGAGACTCTTAGCAGAGTGACACTCTGGTAAATTGCCATTCTGAAAGAATCTCTCTGAGAACATACAATTTAAACACCAGGTTTACAGAGTTCAGGGAAGAGTGATTGGTATGTTTTTAAAGCCTCTTCCAGGCATTTTACAGCTTTTTTTAAATCCTCGCGCTCCAGCACATAAGCCATTCTCACTTCGTCCCTGCCCGATCCTTCTGTCGAATAAAATCCACATCCGGGAGCCATCATGACAGTAGAGTTATCGTAGCTGAAATCTTCTAAAATCCATCTGCAGAAGTGTTCGGAATCCATCAGTGGCAATTGCACCATGCAGTAAAATGCTCCCATCGGAGTATGGCAGCGTACGCCTTCAATCGCATTCAGCCCACGGACTAATACATCTCTTCTTTTAATATACTCCTCTCTGACATCTGTAAAATACTGGTCATCCACATCAAATAATGCTTCTGCACCAAGTTGTTCGATTGTTGGCGGGCTTAATCTCTGCTGAGCAAATTTCAGTACCGTTTCCAAAACTTCTTTGTTTTTAGTCACGACTGCTCCTATTCTCGCACCGCACGCACTGTATTTCTTTGATAATGAATCTATCAATATCACATGCTGCTCCAATTCGGGAAAGGACAGCATACTGATATGATCTTCCTCGGAATAATTAAAAACCCGATATACCTCATCGCTGATGATAAACAAGTCGTGCTTTAAAGCAATATCCCGCAATCTTTCCAGTTCATCCAAAGAATAATTGTACCCGGTCGGATTACTGGGATTGCAGATTAAAATTGCTTTTGTTTTATCCGTAATACTTTTTTCAAATTCATCAATGGACGGCAGTGAAAATCCTTCTTCAAATGACGTGGAGACAGCTTTTATCCTGACGTTCCCGCTTTTGGAATACCCAATATAGTTCGCGTAAAGAGGTTCCTGAATAATTAGTTCATCTCCTTCATCAAACAACGAAAGGATAGTAAAAAATAATGCTTCAGAAGCTCCGGTAGAAATCAGTACATCTTCGGCTGTGATGTGTGTCAGACCGCATTTCTCTGAAAAATATCGGGCATATTTATCCCGCAGCGAATCATAACCGCTGGAAGGGCTGTACGCCAGTATATTTAAATCTATCTGTTTCAATTTGCTCCAAAACTCATCCGGAGTGGCAATGTCCGGCTGACCAATATTCAAATGGTAGATATGGACTCCCTTCTTCTTTGCAACTTCTGCATAAGGGGTCAGTTTCCTGATGGGTGAAGAAGGCATTGACTTGCCTTTTTTTGATACTTGTGGCATAATGTGGTACAAAAATAAAAAACTCCATGCTTATATTACATGGAGTTTAATCTAAATATTTATTTTAATTTATCTCCCGAAGAAAGAGGGTTTGGCTTCCTCTACGCTTTTCTTGTGTATGGCTTCTCCGGAAATGTACAAAGTAATGGTTTCTCCGTCTCCGGTTTTTACAGTGACTGATTTTCTGAACTTGCCCTCTCTCGCCATATTATACTGAGCTTCCACCATACCTTTCTGTCCGGGCATTACAGGTTCTTTACTCCAGGAAGGAGAGGTACATCCGCATGAAGCTTTGACAGAGGCCAGTACCAAAGGCTTATTTCCAATATTGGTAAACTCAAACTTATGGGATATCGGAGTACCTACAGGCTTTTCACCAAAATCGTATTCCTCGGCAGAGAAACTGATTTTAGAATCCAAATTCAATTCGGTTTGAGCCGAAACAGAAAGGGATAAAAATAATACAGAAAGAAAAGTAAAAATTGTTCTCATAGCTATTCTTGGTTTTTCAATATTCAATACAAAAGTATGCCAATCATTTGGATTATAATGTGCTTAACATTTTTTTTAATTCTACCGTTCAGGCAGTCCGACCGATTAAAGAAAAGATTCCACTGCCAGTCTGTAGGAGTCCAGTCCAAATCCTACGATTACACCTTTCACAGTCGGAGACAAAAAAGAATGATGTCTAAATTCTTCTCTCTGAAAAGTATTGGAGATATGCACCTCAATGACCGGAGCAGAGATGGCTTTTATCGCATCTGAAATGGCTACGGAGGTGTGCGTAAAAGCTCCTGCATTTAAAATAATCCCATCTGCATCAAAACCTGAGTGATGAAGTTTATCAATAATCTCACCTTCATGATTCGACTGAAAATAGGATAACTCGATCTGTCCTTTATATCTCTCTTTTAGCTCATCTAAATAATCTTCAAAAGAAGTTTTTCCATATATATCGGGTTCGCGTTTCCCGATCAGATTTAAATTAGGACCGTTTATAATGAGAAGTTTCTTCATGACATAATAAAGGTAAAGCTAAAAATTTAAACTATTCAAATTAAAAAAATAACGAAATCACGCTTCAAATTTGAATTAAATTAATAATTTAAGCGCCAATGTTGTTTAATTAAATCCTTTCATAAGAAATGAGATGCTTACAGTTCGGAAAACTCACTGATCGCAGCGGAGCTTCTGCCTCGCAAAATGGATTATTTTTAGATCAGCCTTGGCGGATGACAGTAGCTCAATCTTTTTTGTTAACGAACGATATTGATTTTAGCGTCTTAACAACTTTCAGGTATTTGTAATTTATGTCGAGCAACCTATTTAAAATCAAACCGTTAAAAGATATCCTATCCTCCTCGGAAGAAGGACCACAGTTAAAAAGAACGTTATCTGCTACAGACCTTATCATTTTGGGGATTGGGGTTATTGTCGGTGCCGGATTATTTTCCATTACCGGAATTGCTGCCGGCGGACTTGCGGGACCTTCTGTCACCATTTCATTTGTAATTGCAGCGGTTGGTTGTGCTTTTGCCGGGCTTTGTTATGCCGAGTTTGCTTCCATGATACCCGTAGCCGGGAGTGCATATACGTATTCTTATGCGACCATGGGGGAATTTATCGCCTGGATTATCGGCTGGGATTTAATACTCGAATATGCAGTCGGAGCAGCTACCGTGTCTATCAGCTGGAGTCAGTATCTCATCAAGTTTTTGAAAAATATAGGTGTCGCTCTTCCGCCGGAACTGACTATATCGCCTTTTGAAACAATCAAATTAGCGGATGGAGGCATAGTACAGGGTGTATTCAATCTACCCGCTGTATTCATTGTACTGCTTCTTTCAATTATCATTATAAAAGGAATTAAAGAGTCTGCATTTTTCACTACTGTCATTGTTATACTCAAACTTTCTGTGGTATTTGCCTTCATTATCTTAGGTTGGAAATATATTAAACCCGAAAATCACACCCCCTATTTTATTGAAAACACTGGTGTTTGGGGAAGCTTTGGAGTATCGGGAATTATGCGTGCCGCAGGAATCATGTTTTTTGCATACATAGGTTTTGATGCCATCAGTACTGCTGCGCAGGAAACCAAAAACCCAAAAAGGGATATGCCCATCGGAATTTTGGGGTCTCTTGTAATCTGTACGATTCTTTATGTACTCTTCGCTCATGTCATGACAGGACTGGCGCATTATACTGAATTTCAAAACCAGGCGGAAGCGCTCGCACCTGTAGCAGTAGCTATTTCGCACACCCCCTTCGGTTGGTTAGAGCAGGGTATAATTGTCGCAATATTAGCAGGTTATATGTCTGTCATTTTAGTCCTGCTTATGGGGCAATCGAGAGTGTTTTATTCTATGAGTCATGACGGCTTAGTACCAAGAAAATTTTCTAAAGTACACCCTAAATTCCATACCCCTATAAATGCTTCTGTACTTTTTGCGGTATTTGTAAGTCTGATAGCCGCAGTAGTACCGGGACAAATTGTCGGAGAAATGACCAGCATAGGTACTTTATTTGCTTTTGTATTAGTTTGTTTTGGTATCATCGTCATGCGAAAGAAGCTGCCGGACGCTCCGAGAGGATTCAAAGTACCCATGGTGCCGTTTATTCCGATTATGGGAATTGCCGTGTGTATGCTGATGATGGTCTCTTTACCGTTAGATACTTGGATTCGACTGATTCTCTGGTTATTAATAGGGCTTGACATCTATTATTTTTACGGATTAAAACACAGTAATCTGAATACGGAAAAAATATTTGAGTACAACCCCATTCTGAGCTGGTCGATGATTATTACAAGTCTTCTGCTCATATTGGTGGCCGTCATTCATCATTCTATAGATTCAAAAGATTTTGTCCTGTACTATTTTTCATTAATTTTTGGAACGGCTCACATATTCTATCATCTCATCCGGCTTTTAAGAAGAAATAAACTATCTTAAATCAATATCGTTAGTTAACAAAATGTCATACTGCGGTCAGTGAGCCTGTCGAACTGAAGGCATCTCATTTTCTAAAAATCCTTAACTAAACGAGATTATACCTTAAATACAAAACATCCGCACTTGAGAAAAAAGAGATTCGCACTGCACTGGAAAATTATCATTGGACTGACAGCCGGTGTATCCTGGGCTGTATTCGCCAGTTTTGCAGGACTTTCCGAATTTACTCTCCGCTGGATTGACCCGTTTGGAGCTATTTTTATCAGGCTGCTCAAACTAATCGCAGTGCCATTGGTTCTGTTTTCCGTCATTGACGGGATTGCCGGAATCGGGTCACCCTCCACGCTCGGCAGACTGGGTGCGAAAACTCTGGCTATGTATCTCGCCACAACTGTATTTGCGATATGTACCGGTTTGATTTTGGCCAACACAATTCAGCCCGGAACTTATGCAGATTACGAGACCCGAACTCATAACAGAATCAAATATGAACTCTGGGCCAATGAAAACGGAGTCGCTGTCAAAGATGGAATTTGCCTGAGTTGTCTGCCTGAAAACCAGTCTGTCGTACAAAGTATCGTCAGACAGCCGGACTTTAACGCAGAGACAGAATTAATAGAAAGTAATGCTAAACTTTCTTCAGGCAGTTCAGGTCCTTTACAGCCTTTGATAGATATGGTACCCGAAAATTTATTTTATTCGCTATCACACAACAGTTTATTATTGCAGGTAATTTTTTTCGCTGTATTTTTTGGAATATGCCTCATACTCATTCCCGCCGAAACCGCCGCACCTGCCGTAAAATTAGTTCAATCGCTCAATTCTGTATTTTTAAAAATGGTAGATGTCATCATGTGGGCAGCTCCTTACTTCGTTTTTGCTCTGCTTGCAGGGACAGTAAGCAGTATTGCCGGCGACAATCCTGCCAAAGTAATCGAGATATTTAAAGGGCTTGGAGTTTACAGTCTGACGGTTTTGCTCGGATTGGGCTTCCTGTTGTTTGCAGTGTATCCCACTATTATTAAGCTTGTCACCCGAAAAATATCTTTCCGCGATTTTTTCAGGGCGTTGAGTCCGGCTCATTCTCTGGCATTTTCTACCAGTTCGAGTGCGGCCACTTTACCGGTTACATTGGAATGTGTGGAGAACAATCTGAAAGTGGATTCAAAAATCAGCAGTTTTGTTCTGCCTATAGGTGCAACGGTCAATATGGACGGCACCAGTCTGTATCAGGCAGTAGTGGTCATTTTCGTGGCTCAGTTTCACATGATTGACCTGACTTTGGCTCAACAAATTACAATTATTCTGACCACTACTTTAGCTTCTATCGGAACCGCGGCCGTGCCGAGCGCCGGTCTGGTTATGCTCATTATTGTATTTGAGTCCGTAGGTCTAAATCCCGCCTGGATTGCCATTATCTTTCCGGTGGACAGAATTTTGGACATGTGCAGAACAGTCGTCAATATTACCGGAGATACCATGGTGGCCACAGTTTTGGCACAATATGAAAAGATGTTGTATTTCAAAAAAGACGGAGTTGAGGTGTAAACGCGCAAAAAACTACCCTCAAAACATAAATAAGACTTTATATTTCCTGATTTCAATTTTTACTATTTTTATCGCATGGATATTCTGCAGAGAGTAAAAAGTTATGCCCGTTACTTATGGCATGCAAAAAACCATCAGCGTATCCATTCGCCTTTTGTCTTTAATCTTCTGAATGAAGCGTTTTACCAGTCGGAAGAATATGATATTTCTATCCAAAAAATTGAAGGCAGAAGGCAGCAGCTTTTACAAAATCATCAAAATATTCAGGTAACTGATCTCGGAGCCGGTTCGGATAAGTGGAACAGTTCAGAAAGAAAAATCAGCGATATCGCAAAAAACAGTCTTAAAAGAAAAAAATATGCTTTGCTCCTCTTCAGAATCACTCGTTATTTCAAACCTGAAACTTCTTTGGAGCTTGGGACTTCTCTTGGTATTACTGCTTCATATATTGGTCAGGGACATCGCAGCGGACAGGTGGTCACTATAGAAGGCTGTCCCAATATCGCACAAATCGCACAAGAAACATTCTCTCAAACCGAAACGGAGAATATCACCTCATACATAGGGAGTTTTGACGATATCCTGCCGGAAATCCTACCCAAACTGCTGCCTCTTGATATGGTGTTTATTGATGGCAATCATGCATACGAACCTACCGTAAGATATTTTGAGCAGACTCTGAAACACGCACACAGTCATACCGTATTTATTTTCGACGATATACACTGGAGTGCTGACATGGAAAAGGCCTGGAATGAAATCAAACAACACCCAAAAGTCACCGTAACATTGGATATTTATGAAATGGGAATTGTATTTATACGCCCCGAAAACAAAGTTTCTGAACACTTTGTGATTAAATACTAAAGCATTCCTTCAACTTTAAGGCGAGCTTTCAGTTCCGGAATACTCACTTCACCGAAATGAAAAATACTTGCCGCCAACCCGGCAGCTGCATCGGTTTTCTTAAATACTTCCACAAAGTGTTCTATATTTCCCGCTCCGCCGGATGCTATTACAGGTATGGAAACACTTTTCACAATATCGGCAGTGATATCCAAAGCAAAGCCGCTTTTGGTCCCGTCGTGGTTCATAGAAGTCAGCAAAATCTCTCCCGCTCCGAGTCTTTCCGCTTTTTTTGCCCAGGCGACCGTTTCTAATGAAGTTTCCTCTGTCCCGCCCTTCACAAAAACTTTCCACACCTCATCTAACTTCTTGGCATCAATTGCCACGACGACCGCATCCCGCCCAAACTTTGTACTGAGCGCCCGAATTAAATCGGGATTTCGTACCGCCGCCGAACTGACAGATACTTTGTGCGCCCCCGCATTCAAAACATCTTCCGCAGCCTCCACACTCCCGATACCCCCGCCTACTGTAAACGGCACATGAATATGCCTGGCAATTCTTCTCACCAAATCTACAAAAGTCTTTCGCCCTTCTACTGTCGCCGTGATGTCCAAGAACACCAATTCATCTGCCCCTTGTTCTACATAAGTCTGCGCCAATTCCACCGGGTCTCCGGCATCCTTAAAATTTACAAAATGTACTCCTTTAACCGTTCTGCCGTCCTTGATATCCAAACAGGGAATAATTCTTTTAGCTGTCATTTTTTGTGTTTTTTATTAAGTTGGGAGTGCCTCCGCTCGGGCGGAGTCGGGCTTTCGGCTTGTATTCCGCCGCCACTTCGTTTTGGCGGAGATATCGCCTCTATCCCTCACTCTTGCTTTCGCCTGATAAGGCCGCGAGTTCGGACAAAGATATTTTACCTTCATAAATAGCTTTTCCTACAATGGCATAAGCGCATCCTGCTGCCTTCAATTCCTTCAAATCCTCTATACTGCTCACGCCCCCGCTTGCGACCAATTCTATTTTAGGGTACTTTGCCAAAATACTTTTGTAAAGTTCTGTGGCAGGCCCCTGCAGCATACCGTCTTTGGTGACATCCGTACACATGACATGACGAACGCCCCAACGATAAAACCCGTTTAAGAAACTCAGGATATTGACATCCGAAACCGATTCCCATCCGTGAATGGCGATATTATGATTAAGAACGTCTGCTCCCAAAATAATTCGGTCGGTGCCAAAAACTTTTATCCATTCTTTAAACATACCGAGTTTCTTCACGGCTATACTTCCTACTGTGACTTTATACGCTCCGAGTTTAAACGCTTTTTCGACTTGTTCTCCACTTGACAATCCACCACTAAAATCTATTTTCAGATTTGTATTTTTTGCAATTCCTTCCAGCACTTCCCAATTGACGACTTCGCGTTTTCGGGCTCCGTCCAAATCTACGAGATGCAAATGAGTCAGTCCTGCAGCTTCAAACTCCTGTGCCACTTCTACAGGATTAGGATTATATACTTTTGTGGTATTGTAATCTCCTTTGGTCAGTCTCACACACTGACCGTCAATTAAATCTATAGCAGGAACAATTATCATGATTTTACAAGTCTTTGGAAGCCACTCTAATCTTCGCTTCCTGTTTACAATTTTCCACAATGATACCAAAAAAGAAAGGAAGTTTTTTAACTTCCTTTTTTAATTCTTTTTTAAAATTTATCCGTTTGCTTTTTTATGGTCTGCAAGGAACTTGGCCAGCCCGGCATCCGTCAACGGATGATTGAGCAGTCCCAATATAGAGGGCAACGGACAGGTTACCACATCTGCACCAATTTCAGCACATTTTATAATATGGAGAGGGTTGCGAATACTGGCGGCAAGCACTTCCGTGTCAAAGAAATAGTTGTCATAAATTTTGACAATCTGCTCGATCAAATGTAAACCGTCCTGATGAATATCGTCCAATCTTCCTATAAACGGACTGACATAGTCGGCACCTGCTTTGGCTGCCAGCAAAGCCTGTCCCGGCGAAAACACCAAAGTACAATTGGTACTGACTCCTCTTTCTGAAAAATATTTAATTGCTTTTATTCCGTCCTTTATCATAGGTATCTTCACGACAATATTTTCATGAAGCTCAGCCAAAATCTCACCTTCTTTAACCATACCCTGATAATCCGTAGAAATCACCTCTGCACTTACATCTCCGTCTTCTACTATCCCGCAAATTTTTACATAGTGGTCTAAAATATTTTGCTGTCCCGTAATCCCTTCTTTTGCCATTAACGAAGGATTGGTTGTCACACCGTCCAATATTCCCAAATCATACGCTTCCTGTATCTGATCCAAATTGGCTGTATCTAAAAAAAATTTCATTTGATTTATTTATGCTATAAAAATACAAGAAATGTATCTATTTGAAGGCAAAAAAAAATTAAAAGGTAAAAAATAAACTCTCATAATATTTTATCTTCACCAAAAAAATAAATCTTTTTTAGTGAAAGTTTACTTCCCCAATCTTAATGGACTCAGACATATAGGATGTTTAGTGGTTTTATTTGGTCATGTCGAAATGATGAAATGGGTGTATGACATGGACAGTTATTATACCGTAGGCATGAGACGCTCCTCCCATTTGATGATTGTATGTTTCTTTGTACTGAGCGGATTTCTGATTACCTATCTTTTAATCGCAGAAAACGAAAAGTATAAGACAATCAGCATTAAAAGCTTTTACGTCAGACGGATTTTGAGAATTTGGCCGCTGTATTTTTTCTTTATATTCTTAGGACTGTTTGTCTGGCCTAACATTCCTTTTTTTCACGTACCCGGGCAGGGAACTTTTAATGATGTTAATTTTTGGCACTTAGCATTTTTCTATTTGATTGTACTCCCAAACATAGCCGTAAAAATTTTCGTACCAAATCCCGTACCTCTCGTAGGTCCTACGTGGTCTATCGGCGTGGAAGAACAATTTTATTTCATGTGGCCAATTATTATGAAATACAGCAAGAATGCCCTTGCGGCCATTATTACCGTCATCGTTGTTTACAATATTGCCCTGTTTATTCTCATGTTGATGGCTCACGGAGAAAATATGCAGTCTGCCATACAAATGATACAGGATATATGGGCAGCCTTAACAAGCTTCCGATTTGACTCCCCGCAGTCCACACTCAAAACCATACAAAATATATGGATTGATTCAGCCCGCAGTGCGGATTCCCCACGCTCTGTCATACAGATTGTGTATGATGTATGGGACAACTTTGTGGTATCCACTATGGCTTTCGGCGGTCTTATGGCTTGGTTCATTTATTACAAAAAGACCGCTATTCTCAGATTTTTTCATCACCCTATAGTGGACATTGGTACGTATGTACTTATCTTTTTCCTTACTTTCAAAAGCATCAGATTCCCATTTTTCCAACAGCAGGTTTACGGCTTTTTGTTTGCTGTGATGATACTCAATATGGCTTCCAATCCAAAGTCTTTTGTAAAAATGGAAAACAAATATTTTAACTATATGGGGAAAATCTCCTACAGTTTTTACATATTTCATATTCTCGGTATCTATATTATATTCAAACTGTTTCACACCTATCTTGCCCAATTACCTCATCAGGTGGTAACCGTAGTTGCTTTTCTGCTCGCCGGTTTGGTCATCACGCTGATATCTTCTGTCACTTATAAATATGTGGAGGAGCCTATTCTCAAGAAAAAGTTTAGGTTTTCAAAAATTAAATCCGGTGATATGGCAAAAGAAAAAATGAAAAAAGAGAAGAAAAAACAGAGGTCTTAGTATATCGTTTTTACAGAAAAACCTTTTACTCTTTTAATTGCCAAAGATTTCAGCAAAGATTTATCTTTGATACATGAGTATTGAGAAAACATTACTTGAATATGACGCAGTAGTGAATGAGTGTCGGGATATTTTTATCAAAAAAACTAAAGATTACGGTACATCCTGGAGGGTCATGAGACCCAAAAGTCTGACCGATCAAATGTACATCAAAGCCAAACGCATCAAAACAATTGAAGAAAACGGAAATCAGAAAATCGAAGATTCCATAGCATCCGAATTTATGGCATTGGTCAACTACGGTTACATGGCACTAATACAAATCGAAGCTTCAGACGACATGCCGTTAGAACTGAATCCGGAACAGACCGCCAAACTGTACAAAGGAGTTTCCAATCATGTACGAAGTCTGATGATTGCAAAAAACACAGATTACGGAGAAGCCTGGCGCGATTTGCGCATCTCATCTTTTACTGATTTAATTCTGACCAAATTACACCGAATCAAGCAGATAGAAGACAATGCCGGAACTACTTTGATATCTGAAGGCGTGGACGGCAATTACAAAGACATCATTAATTATAGTATTTTCGCATTGATACAAATGAAAAACAAGGCATTATGACAGTTTGGACTCTAAATTTATATATTCTGATCGCAGCAGCAGCTCTTACGCTTTTTCTGGCTCAGATACGCAAACCCAAGAACTATGCAATAGAAGTGCTTAAAAATTTTATTGGTGTCTATTTTGTTTTTTCAGGTTTTGTCAAAGCGGTGGATCCGGTAGGAACAGCTATAAAAATGGAAGAATACTTCGAAATATTTCATGAGTATTTTCCTTTTCTGAATATCCTTTGGGATATGCTGGAGTCCAAAGCTCTCGGTTTTTCGGTGTTCACAATATTGGTAGAAATAATTTTGGGCTTATTCCTGATTTTTGGAGCATTCAAACTATTCACAGTAATTACTCTTTTCGCAACCATCTTATTTTTCACTTTCCTGACCGGATTTTCTCATATTACGGGTAAAGTAACTGACTGCGGATGCTTTGGCGATTTCCTGTTACTGACACCGAAAGTATCTTTTATCAAAGATGTGCTCTTGGTTTTCCTGACTTTACCTTTATTAATATATCGAAAAGAAATTACGGGACTTTTCCAGTCCAAACCAAGGATGCTGGCTTTGCTGATTCTTGCAATACTCTCATTGGTTTTCTCTTTAAGAAATGTGCATTACGAGCCTATTATTGATTTTCGGGCATATCAGGTTGGAGTCAATATTCAGGAATGTCTGTCCCTGCCTCCGGATGCCAAACCGTATATTTACGAAAACGTATTCATCTATGAAAACAGTGAAGGTGAAAAGCATGAATTTTCTGTAGAAAATCTTCCGGCAGACATCGAGAACTGGACATTTATAGACCGTAAAGACAAACTTATCCAAAAAGGGGACGACCCCAAATGTAAGGATTTTGCCTTGTTTGACGAACATGGTTCCGATCTGACAGAAATATACATGAACGAAGAAGACCCCATTTTTGCCTTAGTCGTTCCCAACCTGAAAAAGATGAATGATAAAAATTTAAGCCGGGTTAAAAACATTCTCACCGCAGCCCAAAGAGACGGAAATTATATTATTTGCCTGACCGGCTCCAATATAGATGATGTACGGGATGTTTTGAGTGAAGAAGGGATTATTCTGGATATTTTCAGTACGGATGAAACTCCGTTAAAAACCATTATGCGTTCCAATCCGGGTATCTTAGTGTTAAAGAAAGGAACCATTTTGGGCAAGTTTCATCATAACGAAGAACTGAGTTACCAGGACATCAAAAAACAATTGGATATTTAGCAGATTAAAATCAGACCTCTTTTGTTGCGTTTTTTACTATCCAAAACTTTTTACGGCATACTGGTGATGATTGGTGTGATTATCGTCGTGTTTTCACTCTTCAATCTGTTACCGGTAGATGCAGCAAGGCTTACTCTCGGACAGCGTGCAGATGTAGAGTCCGTCGAAGCCGTCAGAAAAGAACTGGGACTCGATCAGCCAAAGTGGAAGCAACTGATGCTCTATTTCAAAGAAGTTTCTCCGATTTCTATTGAAGATAACTCTGCTGAGGCCCGGGAAAAGTTTAAATATATCCCCATTTTCAAAACCGGAAAAGAAACTGTTTTGGTACTCAAAAAACCATATCTCCGGCGTTCATACCAAACCAAAAGAGATGTTTGGGATATCCTGATGGAGGCTATGCCGCAAACCATTCTTCTCGCCATTGCTTCTATCCTGCTGGCCTGTATCATCGGTCTCCCCTTAGGCGTGGCTGCTGCTGTCAAACAACACACTTGGTTTGACAATTTGGCTATGACAGTTTCTGTGATTGGAATTTCTGTTCCGTCCTATTTTTCGGCTATGGTACTGGGATATTTTTTCGGTATCCTGTGGCACAGTTGGACCGGACTCAATCACATCGGCGGACTCTTTGTCATTGATGATTACGGCAACGAAATTTTAGAATGGAAAAATCTGATTCTTCCCTCTATTGCTTTGGGGACGAGACCCATCGGTACAATCTTTCAGCTGACCAGAAGCTCCATGTTAGAAGTACTTAGTCAGGACTACATTCGCACGGCGAGAGCCAAAGGACTGGCATTTTTCAATATTCTGTTTAAACATGCGTTAAGAAATGCTCTGAATCCGGTTGTCACAGCAGTATCGGGATGGTTTGCTTCACTCCTTGCCGGGGCTTTCTTCGTGGAAGTTATTTTTGGCATCAACGGACTGGGCTTTACTGCCGTAGATGCACTTCTGAAATTTGATTTCCCGATTGCCGCCGGTACAGTGATGTTTACCGCGCTCATTTTTATTATAATCAATATTTTGGTTGATTTAATATACACCTTGTTAGACCCAAGAATTAAAATCGGCAATTAGATGTTGTACTTTCTAATAGGCTTCATGGGTAGCGGCAAATCATACCTCTGCAAACAGTTATCCAAAGAACTGAGTATTCCGTGTGCAGATATGGACAAAGACATTGAAAAATCGGAAGGTATGTCCATAAACAAAATTTTTGCCGAACACGGTGAAGCATATTTCAGAGAAAAGGAAAGAGATTACCTGAGAAATCTGAACTCCGCAGATACGCTAATCATTTCTACCGGAGGCGGTGCACCCTGCTTTTTTGACAATATGCAGCGGATGAATGAAAAAGGCATCACAATTTACCTGAACAGAAGTAAAGAAGTAGTCATTTCACAGTTAATGAAAGGCATTCACAAGCGACCACTGCTGAAAGGAAAATCACAAAAAGAGGTGGAAGAGTTTTATGATTTCAAAATGTCAGAGAGAAGCCCTTTTTATGAACAGGCCAAAATTCATGTCGGTGATTTGAATTATATCGAAATCGCCCAAATGCTGAAAAGCGGCTGGCTGTAATTTTTTACAATAATCCTTTTGTACTCGGCAACCCTTTCCCCGTTCTCCTGACCGCCATTTTGATTGCTTTGGCCAATGCTTTAAACGTAGCCTCTATTTTATGATGCTCATTTTCGCCTTCAACTTTGATGTTCAGATTGCAGGCTGCCGCATCTGAAAATGATTTAAAAAAGTGGTAAAACATTTCTGTGGGCATATCCCCTACCATCTCGCGCTTATATTCTGCCTCCCACACAATCCAGGCACGGCCTGAGAAGTCAATCGCAACCTGAGCCAGTGCATCATCCATAGGCAGAAGAAAACCGTATCTTTCAATCCCCATTTTATTGCCCAATGCCTGTCTGAAAGCCTCCCCAAGTGCGATAGCAGTATCTTCTATTGTATGATGTTCGTCTATGTGCAAATCGCCTTTTACATGAATACGGATATCGCAGCCGGAATGTCTCGCAAGCTGGTGAAGCATGTGATCAAAAAAGCCCAGACCGGTATCCATATCCGCCTGGCCTGTACCATCCAAATTTATCGTAATATCAATGTCGGTCTCATTAGTGGTACGCTTCACATGGCCGATACGCGGCGGATGATTCAGAAAATGATATATTTCTTCCCAACTTTCTGCATCTAAGGCAAGACTGTCTTTTAAGGACTCCAAATCTAACAGACTGTCATCTTCGGTATCTGTACTTCTGCCAATCAATATTCCTTTAGCGCCAAGATTTTTGGCAAGCTGCACATCCGTCATTCGGTCTCCAATAACAAAACTCCCTGCCAAATCATATTCTTCCGAAAAATACTCCGTCAGCAGAGCGGTCCCGGGTTTACGCGTAGAAGCATTGTCTTTGGCAAACGTGCGGTCAATATGAATTTGTGCAAAACGGATGCCCTCCCCCTCTAAAATTTCTAACATTTTATTTTGCGGTCCCCAAAAAGTATCTTCCGGGAAACTGTCCGTACCCAGACCGTCCTGATTGGTCACCATGACCAGCTCATAGTCCAATTCTTCTGCAATTTTCCTCAGATAACGCAGAGTGCCAGGTAAAAAAGATAATTTTTCATAAGAGTCAATCTGCAGGTCTTCGGGCTCACGAATTAAAGTTCCGTCACGATCAATAAATAGTACTTTTTTGGGCATATCTTTTAAATAATTTCTTTCTGCTGTTAAAAATCACTGCAAAAATACACTATAATTCCCACAGACTGCTAAAAAATCAGACCAAAGATATCAAGCCGTAAAACAGAATCTGCTTTCCGGATTTAATGAATTGTGAGAGAGATTATTTTTATCATATCTCACATGTGCGAAAACTAATTCGGAACAAAAAAACAGGAAGTCAAGTATAGCTTATATTTTACAGAGCTTGTCTATTCTGAATCTGCTTTTCTAAGCTCTGTATTTTCTCTTCAAGTTCATTTAGCTTCTGAGCTATCTCCTGCGAGTTATATATATTTTGCTGATAGATATTATAACCTTTGGAGTGATCATTTTGAACAAAATTGAATACCTGCTTTTCGTCAAACGAAAGAATATCAAGATAATTCACTCCCAAAGATTCAGAAATAGCCTGTAATTTATCTAATGTAATCGGAATTTCATCGCGCTCTATCCTGCCATAATTCGTAACACTCATCTCTAACAGAGCCGCCATATACTCTCTTGTGAATCCCTTAATCTCTCGTATTTTCCTTATTTTATATCCAATCTCCATAGAGCATAATTTAAATAAAAGTAATTTTTTATTTGGTATGAACAACCATGAATCATCCTAATTACGCAGGAAAAATAGGATGATTTGACGACAAATGCAAGTAATGCACAAAATACACGTATGACGTATATAATACCTTTTACACGTTCATTAACCATACTTAACATTCGGTAGATTTGAAGCACAAAATTTTATATGCATAGTGCATCCCAAATCACTCTAAAAGTTGGGGGCGGATTCGAAAAGCCAGACGAGTAGATTATTTAAAAAAATAAAATATGAAAAAAACACATGTAATTATTTTGTTGCTGGCTTTAGGATTTGTACAGCAGGCAAACGCACAGACAGAAGTGGCAGACTGCCCAATTCACATGCAACAGCGGGCACCGATGAAAGATTACACACTGGCGTACTTTAATCTTCAGGGTATGAATCTGGCACGATACGATTGGAAAAACAAAAAATTAAATTGTGATATCAACGGTTATAACAACGCTTGGAAGAATGAAAAATTATTTAAAGTTTTAGGATATGTCGGTTTAGGGCTCGGTGTTACAATTATGTCTATGACACCTATTGTTACAGCCAAAAAAGATTTATACTATGGATATGGTGAATCAGGCGGGGGGAGTGTCGCAGCAACTATAGTTCCAGGAATAATATTTTTGGGTGGTGGTGCAACTTCATTTGTATTTGGAGCCAAAGCTAAAAAGAAGAAAAATAGGCATTATCAGAATATCCTCATGGAATACTCTGCTAACCCATGGAATTAATTTTCAAAATCAGTTAAACACTTTCTTTCTATTCTATAAAATAAAAAGTAAAGTAAGCAAGTGGTTAAGAAGCATCATAGTGAGAATAAGCAAACTGTTTCTTAACCACTGATTTTTCCTTTAACACAAAAAAGATATCATGAACAAAACTTTTCACTTCCTATGCATGATACTGATACTTACGTCCTTTATTGCACCGGGATGTAAGAAAGACAAACTAGACAAAAACGGCTTGACCAAAGACATCAATGCCATCGCCCCCGATTACATTATTGACATTATGAAAGAACTGGGAATGCCCATTTATGGTGGGGATAATCCACCCTCACTCACAGGCGGAAAATCTAAAGCATCTTATTTCGTGTCGCCCCATATTTTATTAGAAAGCAATAGGTGGGATGATGAGATAGGAAAAAAATTTGCCGATATGACGTTGTCTTTTGAAAAACAAGACAGAAAAAAACTGACCGTTTTGTTAACAACGAAAGAAACTATCAGTTCAGGAACTGCTTTAGGTGAAGGAATAGGGGCTTATGTTGTAGGAAGCGGCAATCAATTTTCTGTCTTTGCTCAGGTAATAGGTTATGATACTCGGACAAGTGCAGTTAACAAGACAGTGGAGGTATATTCGGGAAAAATAGTAGATGGAGGAATAGAAAATCTGTACACTGCCTTGATTATGGTGGATGATGGCGGAGATCCGAACGATATTTGGATAGAGAACGATGATTGCAGGGTATTTCATGACAGCGATGGTTTTTCTGAACTCATAAACTATTATTATGAAGAAGGAGGTAAAGGGAATACCCAAGAAAGAAATCTACCAACATCTATCAGTAGCCGATAGGTATTATTGAAAACAAAAAATCTGTTATGAAAAGGTTCTTGCAATATACTTTCTTCATGCTTGTGGTAGCAACAGCTATCTCCTGCAAAAAGGATATAGATGCACTCAAAAAGCCCGAAGAGCCTGTATGGGTCACACAGACTATCACTCCCGAAGGAGGAAATATTCAAATCAACAGCGATGTGAAATTGGTATTCCCCAAAGGGGCTGTAGGCGAAAGTACAGAAATAACTGTGGGCTACTCTGGTGAGGAATCCACTAGCATACCCAATCCTTATTTTGAAGTAATCGGCAAGCCTTTCACAATAGAAACAACAGTGGACTCTTTCTTAGAAGATGTCCTAATAGAAATTTCCAAGCCATCAGGATATACTAAAGCAGAACAAATCGGAATCTTTATCCGAAACGGCGATAAATTTTTTCCCTTATTTTGGGAAGAGTCTGAAAATAAACTGATTGCACGTTTGCACTATGTGGATTTTGAAAAAATATATAATTCTAAAATCTCTGGTAATGCGCGGATAGGTTTTATTTCGACCGAAATAGCAATCAATATTCTAAGGCGGAAACAAACCCCTCCTCCATCTATAGAAATGGGAGTAAATAGAGTAATACCTAATAGTGGACAGTTGTTATTCTCTGAACTTCCAACTTTGAGCCATTCTGACAAGATATTATTAATGGTACATGGATGGACAAGCCAACCATCTGATGCATGGTCTGAGTTTTTGAACAAAATAGAGCCTCAAATAGATATTTCAGGATATACACATTACTTAACATTTGGGTATGATACACGAAAGGGAATAGATGAAAATGGGGAAATTCTTGCAAACTTCTTAAAAAACCTACCCAATGGTGCTTCTGTGGATATTATCGGACATAGTATGGGTGGATTAGTTGCGAGGAGTGCCATTGAAAACCATCAATCATCTAAATTTGTTAAAAATTTAATTACCATTGGTACACCTCACAAGGGAGCAGAACTTGCTTTAATACAATATTTCTTAGGCACTCAGATAGCTTTAAACAACCCTGTCCAATTAATTGGTTATTCTAAAAATACAAAAGGACTTAGAGACCTAAATATTTCTTCATCTTTCTTAAACAATCTCAATAAAAACCCCTTACCACTTTTTACAAACTACTACCCAATAGCAAGTGTAGGAGCTAATGAAAACGGGGACGGAATTGTTTCTAAAAAAAGTGCCCTCGGTATTCAGGGAAATGAAAGTTTTAAGAAGGGAAAAACATTTCCTATAGACGAACGAATTTCACATACCATTCAAACAAGATATGATCCTATTATACAGCATATAGCGGAGCAGCTCAACACGTATAATAAAGATGCTTTTCTAAACTCTGATTTGTCTTATGGTAATATTACAGATATAGATGGTAATAAATATGCAACTATACAGATAGGTTCGCAAACGTGGATGGCGGAAAACCTCAAAACCACGAAGTATAATGACGGTACGACTATTCCTAATATAACCAATAATACGGCATGGAGCAACTCGTCATCAGACGCATGGAGTTATTATACTAACGAGCCCTTGCATAACGAAAAGTACGGCAAGCTCTACAACTGGTATGCGGTCAATACCGGCAAGCTGTGTCCGCAAGGGTGGCACATCCCGACTGATGCCGACTGGAATGAATTAGAATTTTCCCAAGGGTTGCCACACTCGGAAGCAGAGGAGCATGGTTGGAGAGGAGCCATTCAAAATACAGGAGGAAAATTAAAAAGTGAAAGAGGATGGAAAACCAATGGAATTGCCAGTAACCAAAGTGGATTCTCTGCATTACCAGGTGGATATCGTCATAGTAACGGTACTTTTAATAATATCTCACTGAATGGCTTATGGTGGAGTTCTACAGAAAACACAACAGATATTGCTTGGGCAAGGAACTTATATCATAATAGAAATGATGTGGATAGAGGTGTTGATCCTAAAGGATATGGCTACTCCTGCCGTTGCGTAAAAGACTAATTTTTTCATTTTAGACTAATCAATCATGGAAAATTCAATTTTAAGTTTTACAAAACCTTATTTAGATTATATAGACGAAGGACATTTATTTCGCAAACCTCTCAGTTGGCTATATTATGTAATTGCTATTATCAACCTGATTATCCCCTTAGTTATACTCTATCAGACATATAAGAGCGGAATTTTTAGCCATTCGACAGATAAGTTTACATTTGCATTTTTTATAGTTTGGCTGATCATTGCTCTAACTGGATTTGTCAGTTTTCAACTTTGGGTATTCCGTGCGACGAGTTTGGAACTCTCGTCATCTGGGAAAGATGATTTTGTTGCTACTTCCGTTTTCTCACATTTTATTCAGACCGTAGGAGAATGGTTGGGAACTTACATTGGATTAGCCGGAGCTGGATTTGCTTTAATAGCAACTTTGGTTCTTGGCGATGAGGCCAAGTCTTTAACAAACTATATTAATCTCCCATTTTTAAATGTAGGCTGGTTAAGTGTCATTACTATGCCGATTATGGGCTTCTTCGTGATAGTGATTTCCAGATTTATTTCAGAGCAAATAAAGGCTTTGACATCAATTGCTAATAATACAAAAAATCAAATAATTGATAACCAAACTTAAGATTAGACTTTATTTATAATTTAAAAATCATACTTATGAAAAATCAGATTTTATTTTTTGATACAATGCTTACATCAAAAATCATTGTAATTATCTATTGGCTCTTATTAGCCGGTATATGTATTGGTGGCCTTAGCTTTATGTTTAGTGACGGATTCGATTTTGTTAACATTTTGGGCGGCATCGTCATAATTCTGTTAGGCGGACTAACAGCTCGTGTCTGGTGCGAACTGCTAATAGTGATTTTCAAAATCAACGATAATCTTCAGGCAATAAGAGATCAAGAGAAATAAAACACTCAAGATAAAGTGCATCCCAAATCACTCTAAAAATTGGGGGCGCTTCCGAAAAGCCAGGCAAGTAGGGGGAAAGTCCACGGTTGACCGTTCGATTTTACTGAGGAGGTCTCTGAGGTTCTCGAAGTGTCGACTGCGGATCGCTGACTGTGAATAAAAAAATAAAAACGCATTCTTATGAATATACCCGACATACCATTCCGTCTGCGCAGGCTATCTGCATCTTCGATACTATTATTTTTGATGTTGTTGATGCCTTTTACGGGATGGGGGCAAGAACAATCTTATGAAGTACCTGGTCCTTATATAGATACAAATGACTTTTTACCTTCCCCAAAGATTTTACCTAGTGGGAAAACTTCTTGTTTAATGTCAATCACACATTATCGGCAATGCAATTCTATCTGGGCCAATGATTTACTAGGAACATGTAATAGTACAGTTTGTATAGCTGGTTGTGCAATGGCTTCTGCTGCTATGCTTCTAAAAATAAATGGTGTAAATGTTAACCCTAAACAATTAAATACTTGGTTAAGAAGCAACGGTGGATATGCCAATGGTTGTGATATAGATTGGTCAGTGGCCGCTAAATATCCTGAGGCATCGACATCTTTGAGATATGTAGGGAATACTTCTTTTTCTCTTTCTAGAATACGTTCCGAATTGGAGGTTGGGAATCCTGTAATTGTTCGTGTAGATAATCCTTATGGCAAGTCAGGAGGAAACTGTGACCATTTTGTTACGGTTTATAGTTATTCAGGAAACGGAACTTCAAATTCTGATTTTTTAGTTGCAGACCCAGGAGTTTCTGTTTTTCCAACAAAGTTGTCCGATTATTCAATATGTAGTCAGCCCCCGTTAAGGATATATCAGAATGTGAATGGCTGTGGAACCACTCCCTGCACCCCACCTTCCAATGATAACTGTGTTGATGCCATACTATTAACACCTTCTATCAATTGCAACTATCAAACATTCTCTACAAACTGTGCAACACAAAGTATTCCTGCAACCTCTCCATGTAATGGATTTACAGGAGGTAATGCAGATGATGATGTTTGGTTTCGATTTTCTGCTACAGCAGGAACAACATATACAGTAAATCTCTTAAATGGGACAGGTTTTGATGGTGTAGTGGAGATAAGAACCGGATCCTGTAATGGCTCCAGCGTTGCTTGTGATGATCAAACGGGAAGTACGGGTGTATTAAATCAAGTGAGTTATACTCCTACGAGTAACCAAACTTTGTACGTTAGAGTGTATCACTACGGAGTCGGCTCAGGTGGAGGTAATTTTCAAATTTGTGTGAAGCAATCTTCCTCTACATGTACCACTCCCGGCACTCCTGCAAGTGCAACAGCTACCTCCACCGGACAAGCCACAGCTAACCTTTCATGGACACCGGGAAGCCCATCGGGCAGTCCGGTAATAACCTACGAGTGGGCAGTTGGCACAAGTTCATCTGTTACTTATGAGAGTGGTTATACTGCACGAGGAACAACCGCAACATTTCCTGTGATTGCAACGGGTTTATCTTGTGGTACGCAATATTATCTAAAAGTAAGAGCAAGAACAAGCTGTGATAACTCTGTTTCTGCATACAGGACTTCCGCAGCGTTTACAACAAACAGTTGTGGCTGCACTCCACCATCAGCTCCTACCACCAATGCCGCGACTAATCCTACCCAAACAGGCTTTCGGGCAAATTGGAATAGTGTAAGCGGGGCTGCAAGTTACCGTTTAGATATATCTGCTAATTCATCTTTTTCTTCTTTGGTAAGCGGTTATAATAATCTTAATGTTGGCAATGTAACATCTTATAATGTGAGTGGTTTGTCATGTAACACCACCTACTATTACCGTGTAAGAGCATATAATAATTGTGCAAGTACCAATTCAAGTTCCAGAGCGGCAAATACAAGTACTTGTAGCAGCGGCGGTGTTATGTGCAACAACGACGACCCGTGTTCAGCTCGTACTCTAACTATAAACACAAACGGAACATGTAGCGGTACAAATTGTTCTACTGTGGGAGCAACACGTTCTTCAAATATTCCTGCCTTTTATGGAGGGACAAATTGTAACGCTGAATACAATGCAGATAGAACCGATGATGATGTTTGGTTTGCAATCACCCCTGCAAATACTAATCCTGTTACGGTTAGGGTAACACCTACGTCAAATACAAATAATTTCGATGTGGTGGTAGGGCTTTATGAGGGTTCTTGTTCCAATCTTACGCAAATTAATTGCGCAGACCCCTCTGGAAATGGACCAGGTGTAACAGAAAATTTAGTGTTTACCCCAGTAGCAGGAAGAACCTACTATATTAGGGTTTTTAGCTACGGCACTAACAGTAATAGTTCAGGTAATTTTTCTATTTGTGCATTCTCATCAGGAGGGAGCAGCGGAGGAGATTGCAATGCTCCAACAAATCTAAGAGAAGACGGCATTTCTCAAACCTCAGCTACCTTAAGGTGGAACAGTGTATCGGGAGCAGTTGGGTACGACGTGAGATACAGAAGAGTCGGAGGTGGCTGGTCTAGATGGGCGTGGGCAAGTAGTAATAGATTAAATATTTCAGATTTACAGTGTAATACTGAATACGAATGGGAGGTTGAAGCAGAATGTGACGAGGATTATAGCGATGGTGTTTACAAGAGATTTTGGACAGACATCTGTACTTCAAGTAGCTTGAATTGCAACAATCCAATAGCATTGACTTGTGGTCAAAACTATAATGGAACAACGGTAGGAGGAAACTCAAACGTGTCTGACTATAGTTGTGTGAGTTGGGAAGAAACCGGTCCGGAAAGAGTCCATACAATTACAACGACATCTAGAGGTACATTGACGGCAAAACTATCCAACTTAGGAAGCAATGACTTGGATGTATTTATTTTAAGCAGTTGTGATGCATCGTTGTGTGTGGAGGGGGAAGATGATGAAGCGGTTTATGAGAATGCTCCTGCCGGGACATATTATATTGTTGTAGATGGATATAGAGGTGCTTCAGGGTCTTATACACTGAATGTTACAGGTAATTGCGGTGCTGTATGCAACCCTCCAACAGGACTTGTCACCTCAAGTATTACATCTACTTCTGTTGCATTAAATTGGAATAATATACCCAATGCTATAGATTACAAATTACAGTATTGGGAAGTAGGAGGTAGTACTTTATGGACACAATTTCCCACAAGTAATTCCTTTAATCTCACTAATTTGAAGTGTAACACGACTTATAAATGGCAGGTAATGTCTGAATGTAGTGGTAGTAACAGCGATTATTCTGCTGAGAGAGAATTTAAAACTGCTGTTTGTCCATGTAACGTACCTGACCAGCCGGGGGCTATCACACCCAATACAAATACTGTTTGTGGCGGAACTACGGTGCAGTATTCCGTACCCTCAGTATCAGGAGCAAGCTATGAATGGAGGTATGGAAGTACTCTGCTATCAAGTACAGGCCGTACCGTTTCGCTCACACCCACAAGCAGTGGTACACTCAGCGTAGCTGCCAAAAACACCTGCGGAACAAGCACAACTCGTACACTTTCCATAACGGTCAACACTAAACCTGCCGCACCGGGTGCCATCAACGGAGCTACTTCTGTCTGTGGTAGTACACCGCAACAATACTCCGTTCCGGTCGTTTCAGGAGCAACGAGTTACAGGTGGACATACACCGGAGGAGGTAATCCTGCGGGTACAGGCAGAACTGTTACATTCACACCTGTTAATAGTGGTATGCTAAGAGTAGTGGCAGAAAACAGCTGCGGCACAAGCTCCGCTCAGACATTATCAATTGCCGTAGCAGATGCAGCTCCTGCACGCCCGGGAAATATCTCCGGCAATGCTACCGTGTGCAGTGGTACATCTCAAACTTATTCCGTTCCTGCTGTTACAGAAGCAGTGAGCTATCAGTGGACATACACCGGAGGGGGTAATCCTACTGGTACAGATAGGAGCATTTCTTTCAATCCTACAAGTAGCGGTACACTTAGGGTGATAGCGGTCAACGCCTGTGGCGAAAGTATCTCTCGCGAAAGAAATATCACTGTAAATCCACTCCCTGCTCGTCCGGGAGTGATTACTCCCAGCGCAAGTAATATATGTAGCGGAACTACTGTAACTTATTCCGTATCGGCTGTCAATGGTGCTACTGGATATGTATGGTCGTATAGCGGCGATGGAAATCCGTCCGGCACAGGCAACAGTATTTCATTCAAACCCACCAGTAGCGGTACGCTCAACGTAGCCGCCAAAAATAGCTGTGGCACAAGCGCAACTCGTCCATTGGCAGTCACTGTCAATTCCAAACCTGCTACGCCGGGTGCCATCACCGGAAAAACATCCGTCTGCAAGGCAGAATCCCTAACATATTCTATCACGGCAGTCAATGGCGCCGACAGCTATGAATGGAAATACTCTGGTGGCGGTAACCCGGTGGGGAGTACCAATAAAATAACTCTGACACCCACCAGTAGCGGGACACTGACAGTTTCTGCAAAAAACAGCTGTGGAGTAAGTGCTGTAAGAAGTCTAAGCATAGTAGTGACCGCATCTGCTCCTGCCCGTCCGGCAGCAATAAAAGGGGAAAATAAGGTTTGTATAGGAGATACAAAAACGTATGAAGTACCTGCCGTTGCGGGTGCTGTCACATATAGATGGACTTATAGCGGCAATGGTAATCCGGTAGGTACCACCAATAAAGTGACTTTAAAACCGACAAGCAATGGTACACTCTCTGTAATAGCCACAAACGATTGTGGAGAAAGTACCGCAAGAGAACTGGCAATTTCCATTGGCTCCAAACCGACAACACCGGAAGCAATTAGCGGTAAATCATCTGTCTGTAATGGTGCTACTGAGACTTATCAGATCGCAGCAGTACCTAGTGCGGAAAAATACACATGGACATATAGTGGAAGAGGTAATCCCACCGGTGTTGGCAGACGTATTACACTTAAACCTACCAGTAATGGCGTGTTAACGGTTGTTGCTGAGAATAGTTGTGGCAAGAGTTCCTCCCGTAACCTAAACATTACAGTAAAGCCGATTCCTGATCGCCCCAACACAATTAGCGGAAACACTTCCGTGTGTAGCAGAACCACTCAAACCTATAGAATTACAGCCGTCGCCGGAGCTGAAAGTTATTCGTGGACTTATAGTGGCGGTGGTAATCCTGCCGGAACGGGAATACAAGCTACTTTGACTCCAACCAGTAGTGGCACTCTGACTGTGACAGCAAAAAACTCATGTGGCAATAGCGTATCCAGAGCTTTACAAATCAATGTTACTCCTACGCCTACCCGACCTAGTCTGATACAAGGTGCGGCTATTATCTGTAGAGGAACAAACCAGACTTACTTTGTAGATGCCGATAAAAATGTAAAAGATTATACATGGTCTTACACTGGAGAGGGAACTATCAATGGTATTGGGAGAAGCATAACATTCAAACCTACAACTTCGGGTACCTTGAGTGTTTTCGCAAATAACGCATGTGGAACGAGTACGGTTCGGTCATTAAGAATCACAGTAAAAGACGGCACCCCAACATCACAGCCGGGAATTATAACAGGAGAGACTGCATATTGTAGCGGGATAACTCAGAGATATTCAATTAATCCTGTCGGAGGAGCAGAAGGATACCTTTGGACATACAGTGGAGATGGCAATCCTGTGGGAGAAGGAACATCAATAACACTAACACCCACTAGCAGTGGAGTTTTACGGGTGGTTGCATTGAGCGAATGCGGTAGTGGAGTAGCGAGAACTCTAAGCCTTTCTGTCAGAGCTCTCCCTAAGCCTCCGGTTATTACTAGGAAAAACGATGTATTAACCTCTAATTATAATTCAGGGAATCAATGGTATTACAACGGCCAGCCTATATCGGGAGCAAATGGGCAGTCATTGGCGATAGAAGAAAAAGGGAATTATTCTGTAGAACATACCAATGTCAACGGCTGTACAAGTATGTCAGAAGTAATGGAAGTCGTATCTGTTTCTATAGATGAGAAAGAAATAGGCTTAGAACTTTTCCATGTATATCCTAATCCAAATGAAGGACACTTTACAATAGAAATACAATCTTCAAAGAAAGAAGATATTATACTGAAAATCGTAAACATTTTAGGACAAACAGTAGAAGAACACATATTGAATGATTTATATGGCAAGCGTGTTTTAAAGTCTGATTTGAGTAAACTTGATAAAGGTATTTACATCATAAATCTGTATCAGGGAGACAATGTGATAAGCAGAAAAGTAATGGTGCAGTAGTCATTTGAGGTTAGTGTTGAGTTCGCAAAAGGTTTTTTTATTGAAAACGTAAAGATAAATACCATACTTAACCATAGATATAAAGAATAAAACATGTTTTACACTTAATAATTTGTAAGTTTTAACAGTCACCATTTAAATTATCCTTATGAAAAAGAACGTTATTTTTGTACTGTGGAGCATCATTTATCTTTGCTCGGGCAGTGCTGCATGGGCTATTGATTGCCCGGATTGTTTCATCACCGTTTGGGATACCGAAGAAAACGGAATATCCAATGACAATCAAATTATCTTCCCGGGACACGGCAGCGACTATGATATTTTCTGGGAGGAGATCACCGACCCATCAAACAACGGCAGTCTGAAAGGCAATGATGCCACTACTATTGTTCTTCCGCGCGCAGGTACATACAAACTGGGCGTAAGGGATGGTGAGGGAAGTTTCCACAGGATATCTTTCCCATTAGATTACGATTCCGACAATCCTAACAGCGATGCACACAAGCTCCTCGCTGTAGAACAATGGGGTAAAATTGAGTGGTCAAGCATGAATGCCGCCTTTGCAGGTTGTAAAAACATGATAATAACGGCATCTGATACTCCTGACCTGTCAGGTGTGACGGATATGTCCCGGATGTTTTATCATGCAGAAACTTTCGACCAGCCTATTGAGGTTTGGGACGTCAGTAACGTAACCAATATGGCAGGCATGTTTGCGGAGGCATACTATTTTGACCAACCGCTCGATGGCTGGGACGTCAGCAACGTGACCGATATGTCGGAGATGTTTTATCTCTTGTTTTATTTCAACCAGCCACTTGACAATTGGGACGTCAGCAACGTGACTAATATGTCCCGAATGTTTGCAGAGTCTTATGAATTCAACCAGCCTATCGGAGATTGGGATGTTAGCAACGTGACGAATATGTCCGGTATGTTTGCGGATAAAGAAGGATCACAAATGTCCGCCTTTAACCAACCTATAGGAGATTGGGACGTGAGCAATGTAACCGATATGTCGGAAATGTTTCTCGGTGCTTATAGCTTTAATCAGCCTATCGGAGATTGGGATGTCAGTAACGTGACGGATATGTCATGGATGTTTTCGGAAGCCGAATATTTCAACCAAGATTTGAAAAACTGGAACGTTAGTAACGTGACCAATATGTCCGGCATGCTGTCGGGAACGACTTTCGACCAGCCTATCGGAGATTGGGATGTCAGCAATGTGACCGATATGTCGGGCATGTTTTTAATGGCTTTTGCCTTCAACCAAGATTTAGCAAACTGGGATGTCGGCGAGGTTACGGATATGGTGGGAATGTTTAATTCTGCATACAGTTTTGATCAGTCACTCGGTAAATGGAAGCTAAACAATGGCGTAAATCTTTTCAGTATGTTGGACAATTCCGGTATGAGCTGTGAAAACTATTCAGCGACTTTATATGACTGGGCCGCTAATCCCGACCTGCCGTCAAATATAGAATTGGGGGCAGACGGCATTTATTACAGTCCTGATGCAATGGATGCCCGAGATGTACTGATTACCAAAGGCTGGACAATAGAAGGAGATGAATTAGATGAAACCTGTATTGGAATCCCAACGGGTATTGATGAGATAAAACCTCTCTCCCATTTGCTTATATATCCTAATCCATCAGAAGGAATATTTACAATAGAAATACAATCTTCAAAGAAAGAAGATATTATACTGAAAATCGTAAACATTTTAGGACAAACAGTAGAAGAACACATATTGAATGATTTATATGGCAAGCGTGTTTTAAAGTCTGATTTGAGTAAACTTGATAAAGGTATTTACATCATAAATCTGTATCAGGGAGACAATGTGATAAGCAGAAAAGTAATGGTACAGTAGTCATTCGAGGTTAGTGTTGAGTTCGCAAAAGATTTTTTATTGAAAACGTAAAGATAAATGCCATACTTAATCGTAGATATAAAGAATAAAACATATTTTATACTTAATAATTTGTACGTTTTAACAGTCACCGTTTAAATTTTCCTTATGAAAAAGAATATTTTATTTGGATTGATTGTCGCTGCATTTATTTTTTCCGGATGCAAAAGCTCCATCGAGAAAGATGCAAAAGAAATTGCAGATATAACCTGTGAGTCTTTTTCTGCCTACAACCTAAGTGAAGACGATTCTAAAATGGAAAAGTTAAGAGAAAGAGCTGAAAAATTAGAAAAGAAGTTTGCCGACAAATATCCTCCGGATTCTGAAAATGAAAAAAAACTTGAAGAACTCGTGAAAGATAATTTAAAAGATTGTGATGCCTATAAATCAATGATGGATATCATGGAAAATATGGGAGGTGCCATGGAAAATTTAGAAGATAAATTTGAGGGTGCATTCGAAGACTTAGGAGATGAATTTAAAAAAGCGATGGATGACTGGGGTGAGAATTTGGAAGATGTTTTAGATGGCCTTGGAGATAAATTAGAGAAAACTTTCAACTTTGATGAGTAGCTTTAATATAACAGGCCCTCCATTAAACAAAATACATCACGCTTCTAATTACTAAACAGAAAATTTTCCTTTGTCAAAACATAGCATCAATTAACTGATTATCAGTAACATAGCCCAAAATAGTATCTGACTGAATATTGGAAAGAGCCCGGCGTATTGCATTTTCCTCATGAAGGATATTGCTCAATGCGGATTCTAATTTCCGAATATCTCGTTTGAAAATTAAGTCACCTGAAATTTTCATTTGGTCAATAATACCCTTTTTTACATCAAAGTTTATTTCTAACATTCCATCCGGAGTAGAGATTGTTTTCTGAAAACTATAATTAGGCGAACGGCCAAAATTCCACTCGTACGTGGCATATTTTTCATCTCTAAGCTTTTGTATGCTCCGAATATCTTCCGGAGTAAACTCATACAATCGACTGTCAGGATAGATTTCTAAGAAATAATCTCTCAATTTAATTGCAAATTCCTCAACTCGCATTGGAGTTTTTAAATGAGCAGAAACATTGGTTACTTTTTTAGGATTCGATCTGACAGCTTTATCAATATATTTCTCACGGTTTATCCGCAATGATTCCGACACATCATGCATTTCGGAGGAAAACAAAATTGTCCCGTGAGACAGTATTTTATTTCTGTAAATATGTGCGGCATTCCCGGAGATTTTTCTGCTTTCTATCATTAAATCACTTTTCCCTTCCAATCCTGCATTGACTCCCATAGACTGCAAAACATCCACAATAGGTTGGGTAAATTTTCTAAAATTAGCCAGATTGGAATCCTGACCGGTTTGAGTAAAAGAGAAATTTAAATTGCCCAAATCGTGATACACCGCTCCTCCCCCGGACAATCTTCTGATAACTGCTGTATTGTGCTTTTTCACATAATCATAATTGATTTCTGCCAATGCATTTTGATATTTCCCGACAATGACGGCATTATCATTTCGCCAGAGCATGACACAGTCTTCTTCAAGATTTTTTAAAACAAATTCATCTGCGGCTACATTAAAATAAGGGTCTGTGGATTGATGCAGAATTATCAGCATAAAGCAATTTAAATACTATACAAATAAGAAAATAAAAATTGTCCGCAATAGTTCAGATTTATGGAAATCTATGGTTTTCTTTAAAGCCAGCGCCTTACTCTGGATTTATAATCCAAATATTCCTGACCAAATTTTCTTTCGAGATATCTTTCTTCTTTGCGAATCACATACCCTTTAAATACAAAAAACAGGAGCGGCAAAAAAATAAAATTCCACCAGTTACCAATCATAAACGCAAGACCTATATAAAACATATAAGAGCCTGTGTACATGGGATTCCTGCTGATAGAATACACTCCTGAAGTTTGAAGTGAAGTGGCCGGACGGTGAGTTTTAAAGGTGTTGCGAGTCTTATAAAACTGAAGCAAGGCAGAAAAGCCAATAATCAGGCTGATAATTATAAAGAAATCACCGAACACTGTAGAAATTTCTAAATCAAAAAATGTTGTGGAAATCGGGAATTTTCTCTGCAAAAAAATTCCTAAGAGGAAAGTGACTGCAAAAAAAACGGGAGGCGGAATATAAATGCCCGGACTGTCTGATTCTTGGTTCATTCTCAATAATATCTGTGTAAAGATATGCAATTCAAAGCAATCCGGTCTTCACAAAACCGCATGGACAGTGTATATTTTAAAGGTTTTAATCAATTATATATATATACATTATAGCATAAATCGACTTTTTTTACGTTACCAGATAAAAATGACCCTATGAAACCCATTGTTTATTCTTTACTGTTCGTACTGCTCGGGATTTCCTGCGGAGCCGGTTCCAATCAGGAAAACTCTTATGCAGACGAGAATATGTATGATAATAAGGCAACGGAATATACGGAGGAAGAAGCAGATGTACCTCAAAAGGAAATTTATGAGACTAAGAAAAAGATTGTTAAAGACGGAAGAATCGGACTTAATACAGAAGACATTTACCAATCAAAAATCTGGATTGACGAACTGATAAAGAAATATGAAGGATACTATTCGGAAGAAAATTTCAGCAACTCAGACTGGAGCTCCGTCTATGATTTAAATATTCGGGTGCCTTCCGGAAACTTTGAAAAACTTATTGCCGATATAGAATCAGGAAATACAGAACTGCTGTACAAAAGGCTTGAGGCTCGGGATGTCACAGAACAATTTATGGGCTTTGAGATTAGATTAGACAATAAGACGAACTACCTGAACCGATACAGGGAGCTGCTAAAACAGGCAAAGTCCGTCAGTGATATTTTGGAAATAGAAGAAAAAATCCGATTCATAGAAGAAGAGATAGATTATGTGACCGGACAGCTCAACTATCTGAAAGACCAGATTAGTTACAGTACTTTAGACCTGAGTCTGCAACAGGAAAAAGAATATAAATACAAGCGCGATAAACAAGATAATTTCTTTGAACGGCTGAAAGAATCTGTCTTTAACGGATGGCACAGTTTTGTCAGCTTTTTTCTATTCACAGTCCGATTGTGGCCTTTCTGGATTCTAATCGTTTTACTGCTTTTTATTAGAAGAAAATTTTTAAAATAAGATTTGCAACATAAGAAAGAATCCGTTAAAAATTTCACCCTGTTTTTGTCATCTTTTTTAGTTCATACGAGCGAAAGCATTCTTATTTTTAGCTTAATGGGCATTTTTTAGGCTAAACAGTTCTGTAACTCTTGGTATTATTAGCTCAGAGGTCAATGAAAGGTTATAAATAAAAAAGTACTTTTATTGTGGCAGTTCTATCACTAAGAAAATGGACTGATTAATAAGAAACAACGATATAGATGCTACCCTTGCGGTCGCCAATTTGTAAGCAGTTTCCGTTTAGACAACAATGTTTTATGAAATGAGTATAATAAAGAGAAACAGACATACTTTCAATTATCCCTCAAATACAACTGTTCTATAAAAACAATTCAACGCAGGTTGGATACTGTAAAAATTAGAAATGAAATTAAGTCTCCCGGAAAAGTGATTGTTTTAATGAATACAACATATTGCATTGTAGATACATCAAAATATCCTATGAAACTACTCCATTGAGTAATTTTAGATAAACTATTGAGTAAATTTACTCATAATTTTGAGTATTTTTACTCAATTAATTGAGTATATTTGCATTATGAGCAACGTAAATGTAATTCAGAGAAGCCTGTTTGGTCCTTTAAAACAAAGAATAGAAGAGCCGAGACGTTTCATTCAGGTTATCTTCGGGCCGAGGCAAGTAGGTAAAACCACATTGGTCAGACAGGTAATCAAAGAGT
This sequence comes from uncultured Chitinophagales bacterium, assembly GCA_964653095.1. Lineage (GTDB taxonomy): Bacteria > Bacteroidota > Bacteroidia > Chitinophagales > JADIYW01 > JAMLHH01. Next base: position 19,304 of record CAZZEH010000012.1, on the reverse strand, counting down.
ATTCACATGCATACACATATGAGTCTGCGGATGCAGTGCTACCATCCAATAATGCGTGGATATCGCAGTTGTGGGAAAGTGCCAGATTAAAGATGAAAGCGGAAAATAGCTCGGATTTTTTGTTGGTCATCGATGAAATACAAAAAATTGAAAACTGGAGTGAAATCGTCAAGCAGCAATGGGACCGAGATACGATGGAAGGCATCAATATAAAGGTCATACTGCTCGGATCTTCCCGGCTGCTGCTGCAACGAGGACTGAACGAATCTCTGGCTGGAAGATTTGAAGTGATGTATCTCGGACACTGGTCGTACCGTGAAATGCAGGAAGCGTTTGACTGGAACCTCAGCCAGTACATATACTTTGGAGCTTATCCGGGGGCTGCCGGTCTGGTTGAAGATGAAGACCGATGGAAAAATTATATCAAAAATTCACTGATAGAAAGCAGTATTTCCAAGGATATACTCATGCTGACACAGGTGAATAAACCTGCTTTGCTCAAAAGGCTTTTTGAACTAGGGTGTTTATATTCCGGTCAGATACTGTCTTACACCAAAATTATGGGGCAGTTGCAGGATGCCGGCAATACCACTACATTGGCTAATTACCTGACTTTGCTTTCTGACAGTGGTTTACTCGGAGGCTTGGAAAAATATTCCGGTAATGTAATTAGGAAACGCAGTTCCAGCCCCAAATTTCAGGTGTATAACAATGCTCTGTTGAACGCACAGGGGATTTTGACCTACCGAGAAGTTGTTACAGATGCCAAAAAATGGGGTCGATTAGCCGAATCTGCAATAGGTGCATATTTAATCAACTCTTCCATTTCTGAAGATTTCCAGCTTTTTTATTGGAGAGAAGGAAATAATGAGGTAGATTTTATTTTGGAGAAAAAAGGTCAAGTAGTGGGCATAGAGGTAAAAACGGGCATGGAAGCGGGCAATAAAGGAATGCAAATCTTCAACGACAAATATCATCCCGATAAGATTTTGTTGGTGGGTACCAGTGGAATATCATTTGAGGATTTCTTAAAGATAAATCCTAACGAACTCTTTTAGTTTATAGGGTTAGGAATGCTTTAGCTTACGACATTCAAAAACTCATCTAAGTTCAGAACAGGCAGGAGATTAGTCGCAGATTCCTTTAATTCCTTATCTCTGCTGATGAAATAGTTTAATTTGTGTTCTATCGCGGTGTAATATTGCAGGGCATCTTCAATATCGGTAATTTTAGATTGCAGAGCTATTTCTACTATATCATGCGTACAATCAATCACTTCTACATGTGAGATGAACGATTGGATTAATAGTCTGGCCTTTTTATTACCGTAAGCTTTACTCAGCCAATAAGCAAGGATGTGAATAATGGCAGGTGTTACAAAACCCTGTATTTTTTGCTCCACGATTAATTGCATCAGCCTTTTAGCCGAATCATACTCAGCCCTTTTAAGCAAAAAATCCAGCACAACATTGGCATCTAAAAACACCCTATAAGTCATACTTGTCTTTTTGTGCTTCGTAGTATGATACTTTCAGGTCAAGATTCTCATCCAAATCATGTGGCGGTAACTCGTCCACCAAATCCAAAATAGTTTTATCCGAAGGCTTTGAATGAATTAAGCCTCTCAGATAGTCTTCAATTATCTGAGACAGACTCATTTGTTGTTTGGCTGCATAGGTTTTTATCTTTCGCAGAACAGATTCGTCAATAGTAATATTCACTCTCGATTTCACATTACAAACATACACACTTTTTGAATTAATGTGTATAAATGATGAGAGAATAGAATAAATTTAAACAAACAGATATTTGGCGACTATTCGCGTTTCGGCTACAATCATACTGAATCCCGTCACGCTGCGGTCAGTGAGCCCTTCGAACTGAAAGTGTCTCAATGGTAGGATGGCTTGGTGCGCTTTTCACCTATGTTATACATCAGTTAAATCTTTGAAGCCTTATTTCTCAGCCAGTGATCGGCAACGACTAAAGCAGCCATTGCTTCCACAATAGGTACGGCTCTCGGAAGTACGCATGGATCATGTCTGCCTCTGCCCAACACTTCTACTTCATTGCCTTCCTCATCTACGGACATCTGGGACTTCATCACAGTGGCCACAGACTTAAATGCCACCCGAAAATAAATATCCATTCCATTGGAAATTCCGCCCTGTATTCCTCCGCTTCGGTTGGTTTCGGTTTTTATTTTTCCGTCTTCCGTATAAAATCGATCGTTGTGTTCGCTGCCTCTCATTTCTACACCGGCAAAACCGCTTCCGTACTCAAATCCTTTTACGGCATTGATACTCAGCATGGCTTTTCCCAAATCGGCATGAAGTTTATCAAAAACAGGCTCACCTATACCGGCCGGCATTCCTTTTATGACACAGGTTACTACGCCGCCTATGGTATCACCGTCTTTTCTCACTTCTTTAATCAAATTTATCATGCGTTGTGCCGTATCGGCATCCGGACAACGAACTTCATTGGATTCCACTAAAGACAGATTAACTTCTTCGTGTGACAGTCCCAATTTAATCGGTCCCACCTGGGATACATACGCATGAAAACTGACTCCTGCCTCAGATAGCAACTGTTTGGCAATTGCACCTGCCGCTACACGTGCAGCCGTTTCCCGGGCGGAGGCTCTCCCACCCCCACGATAATCTCTGTGTCCGTATTTGGCCGTGTAAGTATAATCGGCATGTGAAGGTCTGAACCGATCTTTGATATGGTCGTAATCTTTTGATTTTTGATCGGAGTTATAAATAACGATACCTATTGGAGTTCCCTGTGTGACACCTTCAAAAACACCTGAAAGAATTTCGGCAGTATCACTTTCTTTTCGTTGGGTGACAATTCTTGACTGCCCGGGTCTTCGCCTGTCCAAATCGTATTGTATAACTTCCAAATCCAACTTCAGTCCAGCCGGACAACCGTCTATAATTACCCCTATCCCTTTTCCGTGTGATTCGCCAAACGTAGTAATGCGAAACATCTGTCCAAAAGTATTTCCTGCTGCCATGCTGCAAAGATAATTTTTAAAAACATACATTTATAAAATTCAGTCTTCATGAGTTTAAATTTATTACTTTAGCTATATGAAACTCAGTGAACTGCTTGTAGCACCCGAATCTTACCACGAATACATAGACTCTGTGGACAGTGATGATCTCATTCAGGTTTTTAAAGAATCTATTAAAAGACTACAGGATATATCTATTGACAAATGGGAAAAGCTGCATCGTCAGGCCTATTTTCCGGGTAAGTGGTCACTGAACGAAGTCATTCAGCATATTATTGATACCGAGCGAATTATGTGCTATCGTGCATTGACATTCGCCAGACAGGACCTGATAGATTTGCCGGGATTTAACGAAGATAAATATGCCACTCTGAGTTTTGCCAATGATCGCCCTGTGAGCGACTTGGTGGAAGAATTAGTTTCCGTGAGAATCAGCACCTATTTTCTGTTTAAAGGCTTTTCGCCTCAGGCTATTCATACAGTAGGGAAAATAAACGGAAATGAATTCAGCGTCAGAACTTTGGGATATGTCATTGCCGGACACGAGTCCCACCACTTCAAAGTAATTCAGGAGAGATATTTGCCGCTGATAGACAGGTAAAAATACTTTTTCAAAATGGTCCAACCCTCTTTAGTGGAAAAACAGTACCTTTATACTCTATTTTAAAGTCTATCTTATTATAAAAATTCCATTTATGTCAAAAACGAAAATTATTCAGCTTTTGGGAATTGCAGCATTCATTTTTGTTTCCTGCAAAACACCAAAACCCGCAGAAGGAAGCAGTCAGCCAGCCACCCCGGCTCAGCCACAGAAAAGTGCGGCTGTAATCGAAGAAAAAACACCTCAGGAACCGGTTAGTCCCGAATTACAGGAGTTGCCGCTTGACCCTGAAGTGGTGACAGGAACCCTTCCAAACGGTATGAAATATTTTATCCGTCAAAATGCTAAGCCGGAAAACAGAATGGAGCTGAGACTTGCTGTAAATGCAGGTTCCATTCAGGAAGATGATGATCAAAAAGGTCTGGCTCACTTTTTAGAGCACATGGCTTTCAACGGCAGTAAGAATTTCAAAGAAAACGATTTGATTCATTATGTAGAAGGAATCGGAGTACAGTTCGGTCCTCATCTCAATGCCTATACCAGCTTCGACGAGACTGTTTATATGTTGCAGGTGCCTACCGACAAAAAAGGAATCATTGATACCGCCCTCCTGATAATGGAAGACTGGGCGAACGGTTTGACTCTGCCTGCAGAAGAGATTACAAAAGAAAAAGGCGTAGTGCTTTCCGAGTGGAGAAACTCGCTTGGTCCAATGCAGAGAATGCAGAATGAGTTTTTCCCGGTACTGTTTCACAACTCAAGATATCCGGACAGACTTCCGATTGGCGATACAGCTACCATCACAGGTGCCAACCGCGAATTATTGGGAAGATTTTATCAGGATTGGTACAGACCGGACTTAATGGCTGTTATTCTTGTGGGAGATTTTGATCCGAAAGAAATGGAACAGGAAGTTATCCGCAGATTTTCTTCGTTGAAAAAAGTCGAATCCCCGAGAAAGAAAGAAGTATATCCTATTCCGCCGCATCCGGAAACTTTGGTCAAAATCGTAACGGACAAAGAGGCACCTTACACACAGGCAATTATATTTGAGAAACATCCGCCTATGAACAACAACACAGTTGTCGGATACAGAGATTATCTGAAACAGCAGATTATAAACACCATGCTCAATGAGCGGTTTAAAGAAATTCTGCAAAATCCGGCACCTCCGTTCTTTATGGCAATCTCCAACTATAGCCGTCAACTGAGAAACTTAGATGCTTTTGTGAATTTGGCAATCGGCACATCCGACAAAGTGGAAGACATGATAAGAACACTGTACGAAGAACAGTACAGAGCCTATCGATACGGTTTTACGCAAGGCGAGTTTGACCGTGCTCTTGCACAGATTCATTCTGAATTTGAAACTGCATTGAGAGAAAAAGATAAAACAGAATCTTCTGTGTATGCAAATGAATATGTGGAATATTATCTTGAAGGACAAACTGCTCCGGGAATTGAAATAGAAAACCAATTACTCCAGGTTTTTGCACCTACTTTAAAAGTTTCCGAGATAAATGCGGACATTCAGAAACTGATTACTCAAAACAACTCCGTGGTAATTATCACAGCTCCGGAAAGAGACAAGGGGATTTTGCCGTCGAAAGAAAAAATTCTTGAAATAAAGAAAGAAGTAGAACAGTCAGAATTGGACCCGGTAGAAGAAGTTGAGATTGCTGCAAATCTATTGCCATCCGAACCACAGGCAGGTAAAGTCATAAAAACAGAAGACGATGAAAAAAATCAGGTGCAGAAATGGACTTTGAGCAACGGCGTGGAAGTATATATCAAATCTACTGATTTTCAGAACGATGAGATACTTGTAGAAGCTTTCAGTAAAGGCGGTACTTCCCTCTATTCTGATGAGGATTTTTACAGTATATCCAATGCAGCGCCGTTAGTCGGTGAAAGTGGTTACGGAGAATTTGATGCTATATCTTTGAGCCGAGCACTTTCAGGCAAAAATGTGCGTTCTGCTCCTTTCATTTTGGAATTAGAAGAAGGAATATCTGCCACTTCTACTCCGAAAGATTTTGAAACTCTGCTGCAATTGATTTACCTCAATTTTACAGCTCCGCGGAAAGATGAAAATGCGTATGCATCCTATGTGACCAAAAACAAATCTCTGTATTCCAATCTGCTGTCAAATCCGAGTATCTATTTTCAAAAGCTGATAGTGGAAACAATGTATCCCGATAATATTAGAAGAAGCTTTCCAAAAGCCGAGGATTTTGACAAGATAGACCTGAACAAGGCAGTGAAGTTTTATTCTGAAAGATTTGCAAATGCCGCAGACTTTAAATTTGTCATTGTAGGAAATGCAGATGAAGTTGAGTTAAAACAGCTTGTTGAAAAATACATTGCTTCACTTCCGTCACAACCGGGAGAAAAAGAAAACTGGAAAGATAGCGGTGTCCATATCGCGAAAGGGAAAGTTAACAAAACCGTTCAAATGGGTACGGCTCCTAAAACAAATGTCATTTTCACGTACAGCGGCACACAGGAATGGAGCAAAGACAAAGAATTATTGCTAAATGTTTTAATTTCTGTAACAGATATTAAACTGAGAGAAAAGCTGAGAGAAGACAAGGGCGGCGTGTATGGCGTGGGCGTACAAAGCCAGTTCAAACGTGAACCAAGTCCGGAGTATTTTGCTCTGATTACTTACAATGTAGATCCGCCTAATGCAGACGATATCGAAAAAGAAGCTATGGAAGTCATTGAACTGATTAAAAAGAACGGTTCAGACGAAACAACCCTTAACAAGGTCAAAGAAACTATCAAAAGAAAAAGAGAGACCAATCTGAAAGAAAATTCATATTGGACAAAAGTGATTAAAGAATCCGCCAATTATAACGAGCCTATAGAAGACAGCGATTCTTTTATTAAAGCACTGGATTCCATTACGAATAAAGAAATTATTCAGGCTGCTCAAACTTATTTCTCCGGAGACAATTTCATCCGGATAGTCATGAACCCTGAGGAATAAAGGCAAAAAAGCAAGCAACACTTTTTAGAAGTTGCACAAAACGGTCCAAATCAAAAGTTTGGGCCGTTTTTTACTGAAATAAAGAAACTCCTATTCAGCCCGGATTATGTATTAGAAAATCTATTCCGATTCGTGGTGGCTGAGGGCGAAGCAACCCGAAGCTACGTAATCGGAATGTCCCTTCGAGAGTCACCTCAGGGACAGCCCTTTGTAGTCATAACTGCGCCTATACTTTTCGATAATAAGTCCCCGATTTATTGCTCTTTTGATTCTCATCACGAAATCTAATGCATAATCCGGGTTCAAACACAATTTTTCTTAATTTTGTATAAATATTTGTCATGCGTAAACAGGAAGGTAAGATTGAATTAATGGCACCTGCGGGTGGTTTTGAGCAATTAATGGCTGCCATACATGCAGGAGCCGATTCCGTATATTTTGGCGTGGATCAGTTCAATATGCGGGCAAGAGCGACCATGAACTTTACTCTCGGAGACCTCCCTGAAATTTCCAAAATCTGCAAAGAAAACGGTGTCCGCTCCTATCTGACTCTCAATACCATTGTATATGATCACGATTTATCTGCGGTCAGAAATGTACTCAAAGAAGTAAAAGAAGCCGATATCACCGCGGTCATAGCCGCAGATCAGGCTGTCATTGCTATGGCGAGAGGACTCGGTCTGGAAGTGCACATTTCCACTCAGGTCAATGTCACCAATATTGAAACGGTGCGATTTTACGCTCTCTTTGCCGACACGATTGTTTTGTCGAGAGAATTGAGCCTGCAACAGGTGAAATACATTACCGACCAAATAAAGAAGGAGCAGATTTGCGGTCCTTCCGGAAGACTTATCGAAATAGAAATTTTCGTTCACGGAGCTCTTTGTATGGCAGTTTCAGGAAAATGCTATTTAAGTCTGCATTCCGATAATGCTTCGGCTAATCGCGGTGCCTGTGTACAAAACTGCAGACGAACCTATAAAGTGATTGATCAGGAAAGTGGTAATGAACTCGCAATCGAAAATGAATACATCATGTCCGCACAGGATTTGTGTACGATAGATTTTTTGGATAAAGTCATTGAATCGGGCATTACCGTGATGAAAATAGAAGGCCGGGGCAAAGGGCCGGAATATGTCAAAACCACTGTAGAATGCTATAAAGAAGCGATTGAAGCCTGCGAAAACGGCACGTACACTCCGGAGAAAACAGAAGAATGGATGACCCGTCTCAAAGAAGTATTTAACAGAGGTTTTTGGTCAGGATATTATCTCGGCAAAAAACTCGGAGAATGGAATGACACTTACGGGTCGAAAGCTACTACGAGAAAAGTTTATTTGGGCAAAAACAAAAAGTATTACGACAAAATCGGAGTGGCCGAATTTAAAATTGAAACCTATTCTCTGAATGTCGGAGACAGAATTTTAGTCACAGGCCCGACAACCGGCGCAATAGAAGCTTATGTGGAAGAGCTTCACGGAGAGAGCGGAAGAATACAAACAGCTACCAAAGGGCAAAATTGCAGCATCAAATTGGATGCTAAAATCAGACCCAATGACAAACTGTATAAAATAGTTCCGACAGAAGAAGCTGTACCACAGTAATCGAAATGGCGACCATTGTTCACAGAAGAAATAAATGCATCGGCTGTAATTACTGCGTAGAAGTTGCTCCCGAGTTTTGGCGTATGTCCAAAAAAGACGGAAAAGCGGTACTACTCGGCGCTACGGATAAAAGGGGAAATTGGGTATTAAAAATCCCTGACACCGCAGTTGAGGTAAATAAGGCGGCTGCCGAAGTCTGTCCGGTAAAAGTGATAGAAGTGATAGAGTAATCAATACTTACTTCCCCAAGGGCACTAAGTGTGTAAATCTTTCCCGATAAACGACTCTTAATCACAATTCCCGTCAATATCACAGGCAGCGGCATCTGAATCCCCTACTGTTTTTATCTCCGGGGCAAGAGATTTTTTCCAGTCGTCATAAGCTTTTTGCATGGTATCCAGGAAAACCGGGACAGGCTGAGCACCGGACACTCCGTATCTCCTGTTAAACACAAAAAACGGCACGCCTTTGACTCCAAGATTCTGACCTTCGGCTATATCCTGTTTGACTTTATAGGCATATTCATCCCCGCTAAGGGCTTTTTGGATATCCTCTTCGGACAACCCGACATTTAATGCTTCCTGCCTGAGTACTTCAGATTGTCCCAAATCTTTGGAATCTGTAAAATAAGCTTTAAACAGAGCATTATAATATTCATAATCCAATCCTTTTTCCTTTGCCACCTGCCCGATTCGGTGGGCATCAAGTGTGTTGAAACGAATGGCATCATCCAAATGATATTCCAGTCCGGCATCCGAAGCAGTACGGGTAATATGTTCATACATTTGGTCAATTTCCTGTAAGGAGCGACCATACTTCATTGCGAGTGCAGCTTTCGCATCTGCTTTTTCTCCGGTAGTCTGAACAAAGTCAGGGTCTAACTGATAACTTTTAAATTCTACTTCCAGTTCATGTGCATGAGCAAAGTCTTTCAAAGCTATTTCGTAATTCTTTTTCCCGATATAGCAAAACGGGCAGACCACATCACTCCAAATCTCTACGTGTAATTTATTTGTGTTCTTCATTTTCATTTTGGATTATTACTTCTAAACATGAATCTCAGATAAAAGTTTAACCGGTCTTCTCTCAAACACTTGAATGTTTGCCAGATTGAAAGGAATATTTTCAAAACATATCCTGTCTGTGTATGTTAGGGATAAAATCAGTCTATGGAACAAAAAGTTGTCTATATCACCGGCGGAAGCAAGGGTATCGGAAAGGGAATTGCTCAATATCTTGCTGAGAGAAATTACAGAGTAGCGGTGAGCAGCAGAAGTTTAAAAGCAGCTCAGGAATCTGCCCGTGAAATTTCTACAGATATCAATCAGGTTTTGGCTATACAATCCGATGTGCGAAACCCAAATGATGAGATTGAAGCAGTGGAGAAAATCCTAAAACATTGGGGACGATTGGATATTCTGATTGCCAATGCCGGATTGGGTGTTTTCGCTCCTATAGAAGAACTGGCTTATTCCGACTGGAATAATGTGATAGATACAAATGTTACAGGTGTGTTTAACAGTGTAAAAGCTTCTGTGGAAGCCATTAAGCAAACGAAAGGTTACATCTTTACCATTGCCAGCCTCGCCGGAATTAACTTTTTTGAAAAAGGCACTGCCTACAATGCAAGTAAATTTGCCGTGGTCGGTTTTACTCAGGCACTTATGCTCGACTTAAGGCATAAAGATGTCAAGGTCACGGCTATCCTGCCGGGCTCCGTCACCAGTCATTTCAACGAGCATATACCAAATGAGAAAGACAGTTGGAAAATCCAGCCCGAAGATATGGGTCAGCTGATTTTTGACTTACTGAATATGAATCCGCGCGCCCTGCCGAGCAAGGTGGAAATTCGACCTGCCAAACCTCCTGTAAAATAAGGCTAAACTTCAACCGTAAATGAAGACTGGAGCTCTTTAAAAAACTCGTCGAATTTCGGTAAAGATTGTTTTGTTAAAAAATTTTTGGGAACAGTCACTTTATCGGCACCGGACTTAAAAATATAGTTTCCGGCAAAGTACTTGAGTTCTGTAAGATTTTTCAAGTTTATTTTTTTTGGTCGATACACCCAAATGGTCAGCACATCGTCTGTCACGTCGATAAAGCTTTTCCGGATTCCAATCATTCCCATTCCCGAATAAAAAACTCCGAAAAGAATAAATGCTCCCCAAAACCACCTTGATTTATTCTCAATATAAATACTTAAAACACCCAAAACTATCCAGAGAATACCCAAAAACAAGAACAGATAGGATTGCTTTTTGGAAAGAAAAAACTTCATACAGGCACGTTGTAAGTGTTAAAAATAGAATATAAACAAAAGTAATTAATAAAACCGATTCGTACAAAGCCAATCAGTCATGAGGTGTCTCACAGCAATGTTCGACGGTATGTGTATGAGGATTCATGGTCGGACTCAGATAAGGTATTCCAAGATTAAGTCCTCTTACAATCATCATAATGCCTAATACCGCTATCCAGATTGGAACAAGTTTTCTCAGGCGATTTCGCACAGAAGCCGTAATCCATTTAGTCGAAAGCGTAAAAATATACATCAGAGGAAGTGTCCCCAATCCGAAAGCAAACATGAGTACAGAGCCTCTCCAAACGGTTCCGGCAGCGAAAGCAGATGCAAGTGCCATATAGACCAAACCGCAGGGAAGCAACCCGTTAAAAACTCCTATACTAAAGAATGCAGAATGGGACTGTCCTGCTTTTAATTTTTTACCCAAACGGGAAGAAATATGCAGACCAAATCTACCGGAAGACAGCCATCCCGGTCTGAAATAGTAAATCATAGCCAAAGCCAAAATAATCAGACCTCCCGCAATGGATAAGAACTGCTGTAGCCCGAACAGTTTAAAACTGCTTCCGATCAGTCCGAAAAAAGCTCCGAGCAACGCATACATAAACGCTCTGCCGAGGTTATACAAAAGAATATTCAAATGCTTTTGAAAGGCAGGCTGATGATGCACTGGCAGGGATAAGGCAATAGGTCCGCACATTCCAATACAGTGTAGACTTCCAAGAAGCCCAACGGAAAATCCTGTAAGAACGGGCAGCAGCATATTTTAATCTTATTCTATAAAGAGATTTTCATCCCTGTAATATCGGACATCTCCATTCTTCCACTGCACTCTGATTTTATAGACTCCTCTTGAAACAGAGCTTTTGGCAATTTTGAAAACTCCCGAACTTTCCGGTCTGAGTTCAAAAGATGTATCCAGTTTTTCGTTATCGGGTTTTATCAAATCAACCCGGGCATCATGAATTTTATCGAAGCTGTTTTCAGGAAGATAAATCACAATATTTCCGGTATCCTGTCTGACGAGAGGCTCAGTTATAATCTCCTGCAAAGCGAGTTCTGCATCAATGATTCCCTGATACTCCTTTTCCAGTACATAATAGTTTTCATCAAGCATTTCATTCGTCTGATTCATGGCGATATACAGCATGTAAAGCATGCCCGCAACAAACAGGATTATAGTAAAAAGTATTTTATATCCCCAGTTCAAAATTTAATATTTAAAAGGTCCCAGAAAATTGGCTTTTACAATCTGTATTGGTTTGTCGCCCTCAAAAATACCCACTTTTATTTTAGAAGAGCCGGGAGAGGTTTTCCCTTTTGGATACTCTATAAAGAAAGTAATTTTATTCAGAGCTTCTTTTTGAAGAACTATTCCGTCTTTATGGCCAATAACTTTCACCTCCCCTACTCCGTCAAGAACTTTAATCTGTACCGGGATATCTTTTCTCGACTTATTGATAATTTTTGCATCAAATAAATTACTGACCGATCCGGACTCACTGACCTGATAAGTATGTCCTTTCACCCGACTCAGATAGATGTCCACATTTTTTCGCGTAATTATCAAAGCGGCCAATATTGTTACGAGTAAAACCAGCACAGCGGTATATGCTTTGGCTCTTGTCGTAAAAGGCATTTTCCTGCCGGACTGTATTTCATTTTCCGAAGCATACCGAATTAATCCGGTCGGAAGATTTATTTTGGTCATGATGTCATCGCAGGCATCAATACAGGCCGTGCAGCCCACGCATTCCATTTGAGGACCGTTTCGGATATCTATTCCGGTCGGGCATACTGTCACGCACTGGAAACAATCTATGCAGTCGCCCAAATCCATTGCCTTTTTGTCTTTCAGCTTTCCTCTTGGCTCACCTCTTTTGTAATCATAGCTGATTTGCACCGTATCTTTGTCATACAGCACTCCCTGAAGTCTTCCATACGGACAGATAGTCGTACAGACAATGTCTCTTACGTAGGCAAATACGAAATAAAACATGGAAGTGAAAATCAAAAGTCCGGTCAGAATACCTAAGTTTTCAGTGATAGGCTGTCTGATTTTAATAAACAACTCTTTGGAGCCTATGATATAGGCCAGAAATGTATTGGCGATTAAGAAAGAAACAGCAAAAAATATCACATGTTTTCCTCCTTTTTTGAGTATCTTTTCTTGGTTCCATGGAGCCTTATCCAGTCGCCTCTGCTGTGCAGGAGTACCTTCTATCCACCATTCTATTCTTCGAAATAAAAACTCCATGAAAATAGTCTGTGGACAAATCCAGCCACAAAATATGCGTCCGTATATAACCGTAAAAAGAGCAATAAGAAGAACTCCAATAATAAAAATGACTGCAAAAATGAAGAAGTCATTGGGCCAGAAGATTTTTCCGAATATACTGAACTTGCCTTCTACTACATTCAGTTGCAGGAATTGTACTCCATTAATATGGATGAGCGGCATAATCAGAAAAATAGCGAAATAAAAATACGACAGATTTTTTCTGATAGTGTATAGCTTACCGGACGGCTTGGTGGCATATACCCATTTGCGTTTGCCGTCCTGATCTACTGTGCTGGCACGGGAACGAAATGTTTCGTTATCGACCTTGCCATATACTCTTTTCTTTTCGCTCATCCCTATACAATTATCGGTTATACTTCCTCTGAAGCCATGTCTTCAGAATTCTCTGCCAACTCTTCTTCCACATACTTATCTCCTTCCGGAGCTTTACCGTTCGGTGGATTTGTACCCTGCAGAGTATGAATGTAGGCAACAACTTCTGCGATTTGTCTCGCAGACAATTCATCTTTCCACGGGATCATCCCTTTTTCAATCACTCCGTATTTAATGGTAGAAAACACTTCGCTTACACTTCCGCCGTGTATCCAGTATTCATCTGTCAGATTGGGTCCTACACTTCCGCCGCCATCATCTCTGTGGCAGGCCACGCAGTTCGCATCATACGTTTTTTTACCATTGGCTATACTGTTTTGATCCGTGAACAGAGTGACGTTAGACTCATCGATTTGACCAACCTGTTTTTTAAGGTATTCCGCAATTTTTGCTTCCGCAATAGCGACTTCTCTTTCATACTCCTCAATCTGAAGCGGAGCAGATTTGCTCACGTGATACACCCACATATATGCTATCGCAATGATAATTGAGCCGATAAAACCTATTGTAAACCAAGGCGGAGTTATATTATCTAATTCTTTGATACCGTCATAGATATGTTCGGTTTCAATTTCACTCTCTTCCTCTAATGGGCGAAATCGATTGAATTTATCCCAAAACTCTGAGAATACACTTTGGTAAGATTTTTTTGAACCTGATTTAGCGGCCTCTTTTGCTCTGATTTTATTCACTTTTTCCACTAAATCAAAAATCTCAGAGAGGAACTGAAGTATCATCACAAATATCACACAGGCAACTGTAAAAAGCACCCAGGATACCGTTGTGAAATCTTCAAACACAGACGATGCCTGAGCGTTGGAAACTCCCAAAAGGGTTATTACAGCAAATGCGGCAATAATCTTACTGCCCCCGGAAAGCCTGAATTTCGCATAGATTGCTGTCAAAAATTTATTGGATATTAAATGTCTCATTTTTATTGTTTTTAATCATCTAATGGTAATCTTTCTGCATGTTCCAGCTCCTTGTGACTCATTCTAAACGTCAGCCAGGTAACCAGACCAAAAAACGCAACAAACAGCAACAGAGATATCACGGGATATATTCCGACTCCTTCTATTGCATTCAAATAATTAGATACTTTCATTTGGTTTATTTTTGTGCTGATTTAATATCCTTTCCTATTCTCTGCAGATATGCTATAAGAGCAATAATCTCTTTGTCGGCATCAATTTCAATGTCTGATGACCGCAGATTTTTGGCTATTTTTTCTGCCTGCTTAATCAAATCGTCATTGGCCGTATTTTCATATCCTTTCGGATAAGGTACTCCCAACTTTCTCATCGCATGGATTTTGGATTTGGTCGTATGGATGTTCAATGTCGTCTCAAACAGGAACGGATAAGGAGGCATGATTGATTTTTCGACCACATTACTTGGATTCAGCATATGGAAGAAATGCCAACTGTCCGGATACTTCCCCCCTATTCTCGCCAAATCCGGGCCTGTTCGCTTACTCCCCCACTGATACGGGTGATCGTACACAGATTCTCCTGCTTTAGAATATTCTCCGTATCTCGCTACTTCATAACGGAAAGGTCTTACCTGCTGAGAGTGACAGTTATAACACCCCTCTCTGATGTAAATATCTCTGCCCTGAAGTTCTAAAGGCGTGTATGGCTGCACACTTGCAATCGTTGGTATATTGGATTTCACAAGATAAGTCGGCACTATTTCTACCAGACCACCTATAGAAACAACCAATAAACTCAGCCCCAAAAGTAATACAGGCTTTCTTTCAATCACACTGTGCCAGAAACTGTTTTTAGGTGCGGTGTAATTTTTTACCAATGGTGCGGCTTCTGCCTCTTCTGTAGCTACAAACGTACCCTGCTTGGCAGTTTTGTAGATGTTATAAATCATTGTGATAACTCCAAATAAATAAAGTCCGCCACCCACAGCTCTCAGAATATAGAACGGAATCATGGCACTCACCACATCCATAAACTGATATTCCAACTGACCTTCAGGCGTGAAAGCTTTCATCATAAAATAAGTTCTGAAAGCTGCAAAGTACATTGGGATTGCATACACAATCATACCTAGGGTGGCAATCCAAAAATGCGTATTTGCTAATTTGACCGAAAACAGTTTGGTATTATACAATCTCGGTAGTAACCAATAGAGCATACCAAAAGTCATGAAACCATTCCAGCCCAAAGCTCCAATATGGACGTGTGCTACTGTCCAGTCCGAATAATGTGAAATTGCATTCACATTTTTTAATGACATCATAGGCCCTTCAAAAGTAGCCATCCCATAGCAGGTCACGCCCACTACAAAAAACTTCAGAATAGGATCTTCTCTTACTTTGTCCCAGGCACCTCTCAAGGTGAACAACCCGTTGAGCATACCGCCCCAGCTCGGCAGTAAAAGCATGATGGAAAATGCCGTCCCCAATGACTGAGCCCATTCCGGGATAGAGGTATAAAGAAGGTGGTGAGGTCCTGCCCAGATATATAAAAATATAAGTGACCAAAAGTGTATGATACTCAGCCTGTACGAATATACCGGACGTTCGGCAGCCTTAGGCAGGAAGTAATACATCAGTCCCAAATAAGGCGTGGTCAGAAAGAAAGCGACCGCATTATGCCCGTACCACCACTGTACCAGTGCATCCTGCACCCCGGCATACATAGAATAACTTTTAAAAGGTCCGGCAGGTATCGCCATTGCATTGACTATATAAAGCATGGCTACCGTCACCCAGGAACCTAAGAAAAACCAAATAGCCACATACAAATGCCGTTCTCTTCGGGTCAGGATGGTGGCAAACATATTGATTCCAAAAATCACCCATATAATGACTACGGCTATGTCAATAGGCCATTCCAATTCGGCATATTCTTTTGCCTGTGTAAAGCCCATCAGCAAAGTAACCGCACCTGCCAAAATAATCAGCTGCCAGCCCCAAAAATGAATCCTGCCAAGCTTTTCGCTCCACATAGGTGTTTTTAACAGCCTCGGAATGGAATAATATACCGCAGTAAAAATTCCGTTGCCCACAAAAGCAAAAATGACTGCATTAGTATGTACCGGTCTGAGTCGGCCAAATGCAGTGTACGGAAATAATTCACTGAGATTGAGTACCGGAAACGCTAACTGAAGCGCGGCGATAAGTCCGGCAGACATCCCAACAAGTCCCCAAAAAATAGTTGCAAAAGCAAATAATTTGGGCAATCTGTTGTCATAAGAAAACTTTTCTAGTTGCATAAAAATGGTTGTTAAATATTTGAATTTGTTTTATCCTTATTTTTTACTTTCGAATCAAATAAAGCACGGTGCGCGGGTGAAAAATCGTCATCAAACTGTCCGGTTTTTACACTCCAGATAAATGCGAGCAGAAAACCTCCCGCAATCAGAATACTGATTAAAAGTATTAGAATCATGATACCTGCACTCATCATAATTTTCTGTATTTATTGTAATCGGATTGAGTCTGAAGTCCCCGGTATTTTGCCATCCACTGACTCATTCCATAAGTAATCAGGACTATTGTAACCGAACTGCTCGGCATCAGAATTGCCGCAATCAAAGGAGATAGAATTCCCTGAACTGCAAAGTACAGTCCGACAAAATTATAGAGGATGGAAATCACAAAACTGACAGCAATAATGCGATAGCCGTCTTTTGCAAAATCCAAAAACCTGTCTAATGAAGACAACCTGGAAGCATCTAAAATTCCGTCAGAAGCCGGAGTAAAGGTGTTGTTGCTGTCTGTTACTGCAATTCCCACATCGCTTTGTCTGAGAGCTCCGGCATCATTTAATCCGTCTCCAATCATCATCACTTTGGCATGGAGATTTTTTTGAAGATGCTCGATATATTCCAGCTTGTCTTTTGGCTTCTGGTAAAAAAGCAGCGCATCACTATTTTGAAAATATGCCTTCAGAGTATCTGCTTCCGAATCATTATCACCTGATATTACAGCGAGATGATATCTCTTTTTTATTTTTTGTATCAAATCAAAAATTCCAAACCGATAAACATTGGAAATATGAAAAACTCCTTTTATCTCATTGTCAATAGCTACCACTACCTGAGAGCCTTTTTGAATTATCTTATCAGTTTCTAGAAATTCGGCAGAACCTACCTTATAATACCGATCGTCTATCCATGCTTCCGCCCCTTTACCCTCTACCAGTTTGTAATTTTTTATTGCATCTGTACGTAACGGTATTTCGATATAGTCCAATATAGCCTGTGCAGCAGGATGTGAAGTCTGAGAAAGAATTTGTGCGGTATTTTTGAGCTCTTCAGTTGTTAAAATCTGCCCCTCATAGATTACTCTGCTCTTCCGGTTTTGTGTCAGGGTACCGGTTTTGTCGAAAACGATTCTGTTTACTTTTGCCATTTTGGAAATCACTTCGGGAGCTCTCAGATAAAAATCATTCAATCCGAAAACCCTGAGAATATTTCCGTTGGTAAACGTGCTGCTCAACAGAAGTGCACACGGACAGGCAATAATTAAAATTGTGGTCAGCGCATTCCACATCAGTTGTTTTTCTCCCTGACTGTACCAGTATGTACCCGCTATTACACTGATAAGCAATACGATATAGGTAAAATAGGTGCTGATGGTGTCAATCAGACGGTCTTTTTTAAGCGGTTCTTCCTGTATGGCTTCCTTGTTCCAAAGATTGGTCAGATAGCTCTGCGAGACCTCTTTGACTGCTATGAGTTCTAACTTTCCTGCAGTTTGTTTTCCTCCGGCATACACAATTTCGCCCTTTGATACGGTTACGGGTTCGCTCTCTCCGCTTACGAAACTGTAATCTATCAGAGCATTGCCTTTGGATAAAATAGCATCCACAGGTATAATTTCATGACTGTGAATTTGGATAATATCGTCTGGCCTGATTTGATCTACTGTAATCGGTATGGACTGACCTTCTTTTAAAATATTGACTGCTATCGGAAAAAAAGATTTGAAATCCCGGTCAAATGACACTGCCTGATAGGTGCGATCCTGCAGCCACCTGCCGACAAGCATGAAAAATACGATTCCGCCCAGACTGTCAAAATATCCGTTTCCGCCCTGAGAAACTTCATACACACTTCTTCCAAAAGTCAGCAGCAGTGCGAGAGATACGGGTACATCAATGTTCAGATATCTGTGTTTCAGGCCATTCCATGCTCCGACAAAAAATTCGGACGCACTGTACAATAATACCGGAAGGGACAACAGCACGGTGAGTGTCTTAAACACAAACTGAAGCTGAGGTTCTATTACACCTTTACCCAATACATATTCCGGCACGCTGAGCATCATCATATTGGAAAAGCAAAATCCCGCAATTCCTATCTTATACAGTCGGGTACACTGTGGTGCCACCGCTTTGGTTTTATCCAAATTGTCCATGCTGATATGCGGTTCATAGCCTATATCGGCCAAGGTTTCTACTACGCTTCTCAGGCTGGTTTTTTCGGGATTATAGCGTATAAAAGCTTCCTTTCTGCTGAAATTGACGTTGGAAGATATGATGCCTTCATTCACATGATGTATGTGCTCCAACAACCAAAGACAACTGCTGCAGTGCATTTGCGGCAGATAAAACGTCACATGTGCCTGTACCGAATCGCTGTATTGTATCAGCTTTTGCTGTACATCCGGCAGGTCCAAAAAAGCAAATTTATCTTTTCTGTATCGGACTCTCTGTGAAATACCCGGACTGTCATTAAACGAATAATACTCGCATAAATCTGTTTTATTCAATATAGAATACACTGATTTACAGCCGTCACAACAAAAACTTTTGTCATCAAATAAAATGGGTTTGCCCGTGCAGGTGTCTCCGCAATGAAAACACTCGGTATCAAATTTTATACTATGACTGTGCCCCTTTGAATGCATTGTGATGAAAAATCATCATTAAAGGCGCGAAAATAGCTGAAAGACAAAAAGAGAATAGTGATATAAATCACCCGGTGCGTTAAGAATAAAACCCTATGTATATCAAGTCCAATTAGATGTGATAAAAATCACATTCTGTGATTTGATTCAATTTACATATAAATCACTTTCACTTTAATTGTCTATAGTGTACCCCATTCTTTGGACCACTACTAAGCTGATTTAAGTTTATTTATT
>CAZZEH010000011.1:0-95405 GCA_964653095.1 uncultured Chitinophagales bacterium | reverse complement strand
ATTTTCTGTTTAGAAAAATCCTCCATATAAGCACAGTTTCTCAGATTATAGGGAGTGATTCCTTTATCTGCTCTTTTTTCAAGCTGCGGATAATATTGAGCTAGATGTCGTTTTATTTCTGGATAATCATTGATGTCTATTGGCTTTATATCCTTTTCTTTAATTCCATTATGCGTATTTATTAACCATAAATCAGCAAAGTCGTAGCTATACCTTTTGATGTCTCTGCCACGTAAAATAGGTCGTATAATTTCAGCATTTTTAGAGTCTTGTTGTATCAGTTCATTACGCTTTTCACTATTGATAATGAACGCCTCATTATATCCAGTTTTAATTCCATAATTAATACGAATATCCCAGTCTTTTAATGGTGTTCCTTTTTCTTCTATTTTCTTTTTTATCTGCATTTCAATAGGGGATAGAATTACCCAGCTTGAAGAATCAAAAATCGAAATATTTGCGTGTTGTCTAACATAATCGCTCAAATTATTTATCACATTACCTTTAACTACGCAAGCTTTAGTTTTTAATTGATTCTTTTCCTTTGACAATAGTAGTATATTGGTATCTACAGTCGCGCTCTCAAAAATTTGCACACCTCCAAAATCAATTAATATTAATGGATTGGTTCTTTCTGAAAAATACTTCCTTGTTTTTTCTCCATAACCCGCTCTCATCCATTTATTTGATGTTATGTAAATTAAGGAACCTTTGCTTTTTAAGAGCTCAATTCCCTTTTCATAAAATAAACAGTATATGTCACCGGTACGGGTAAAGGTTGTAAAACCTGCACCTTCCAAAGTGTCAGCATCTTTCCCCATTTTTTGCAGCTGAATATATGGGGGGTTACCAATTATAACATCAAAACCACCTTGCTCAAATACGTCCATAAAATAAAGATGCCACAGGAAGTATGGGCGTTCATCAGTCTCTTGTATTTTGAGAAGTTGTGTTTTAGTCTCTTGTATCTTAGCCAAATCTTTTACATAAGTATCGAATTTCTTTTTCCCGTTTTTATTCAGGCTGTTGTAATTACCTGCTTCATTGATGAATCGGTTTAGCTGATTTTCTCTTAGTTCAATATTGTACTCAATGTGCTGTAATACCGATGCGTTGATTTCATCTCGTATGGCTTTTTTATCTTCCGCTTTTTCAACACTGAAAAATCGCTTTATCAGTTTTTGTATTTTATCGGTTGTTTCACTGTCAGAAAAAGTCATTTTCATTTGACTCTCGCTAATATTGCCAAATAAGTCACGTACTGGTTCGGCAATCATTATATCGCCTTTGGCAGTGCCCATCTGACTTAAGTCAATTCCTTCAAACTGCTCCAGAAGACTATTGCCCTGCATGATTTTATAATCTAAATTGGGTAGAGGAGAGGGATTGATTTCATCCACCACCAGGTTGAGCCAAAAACGCAGCTGAGCAATGTCCACCGCTCCTTTTTCCAAATCAACTCCATAGATAGAATTCTGAATAATATTCTTTTTTACCAGTGCAGGATTAAACTCTTTATTTGTTTTAAGGTGTGGGTAGATAAATCGTTTAGCTTCAAAGATTTCTTGCAACATCCCGATAGGAAAAGCTCCCGAACCAATGGCAGGGTCACAGATTTTGATATCCTCCAGTTTGCGATTTATTTTTTCAGCGTATTCTTTTTGTGTTAGTACACCTTCTATTGTGTGGAAGCGGATGAATTTTTCTACTGCTGTTTTCCATTCATCTTCTATCACTTCAAGCTCATCGTTTAATAAGTATTGAATCAGACTCTCTTTACACATATACTGTACAATCTCTTTGGGTGTGTAGAAAGCTCCTTTCTCCCGGTTTTCCTCCAATAGATTTTCAAAAATATGCCCCAGCATTTCGGGATCAATACCCACTTCATGGTCGTCCGGACTATTTTCATCAATGGTGAAATTATATTGGTCAAAAAACTCCAATAATTCTTTGAAATAATCAACGGGAAAATCCACCTCTAATGCAGCTTTGTTATTTTCCGGTTCAAAAAGACCTCCATTAAGATAGGGTATGCGCGAGCCATTCAGCTTCCCATTCAGTCCTTTTACTTCAAAGATATCATGAGTTCTTTTAGTATTTAGTGTTTCAAAAAACAATCTGGTCAGACATTGACTGTGAAATTTTTCCGGACTGTTAAAATCTTTAAATAATTGAGACAAAAACTGTGGATGCCCATTTGTCCATTCTTTAGAGTTGACATCACATCCCATCCAGCCTTTTTTCTCCAGGAATTGTAAAAAAACAATTCGACCCAAGAGTTTTTTAACAAAATCCCGAATTGGTTTTTCCTGTTTATCTTTGCCATCTTTTCCTGTATTAAGAAACTTTACTCTAAATGGATTTTCTTCATCAGCTAAGTATTTCCAGAATTTCTCATAATGAAACTTATAGCTTTTAAAGAAATCTTTGTTCAATGCTTCTACAGAAAAAACTTCTTTCAGCTCTTTAATATTTACTTCTCCTTTTTCTTTCTTATCTGCTAAGACCAGCATTCTCTTTGCAGGTGTAGTACAGGCTTCATTGGGGCCTAATATGTATGTGTATCGTTTGGGCTTGGTCTCTCCTTTGATTAGTTGCCCGGTTTCTAAATCTATACTGGCCTCTTTTGCAATGAATGAAAAGCGGTAGTCGACCTGATTTTTATTGTAGAAAAAAGCTAAGGAGCCGTGAATGATATTTTGATCAATATGTTTTGCTGCTATTTCACGCAGACCTTGCCGATTACGAATTATACTGATATTATCTGCGACCTCAACGGTGAAAATAGCCAGCTGCTTTCCGTCATCTAATTTTATTGTACCGATTTGTTTACCGTCTATGACTTTGTCATTTTCAACAAATAAATTTTCAGGGTGATTGAAGTAATCGATTTGTTTAAAAAATAGAGGCAGAATATTCTTCCATATAGAGAAGTCGAATGTTTGCTGTAGTTGATATTTTAAGTCTTTTTCTTTCACGCCGATCAAGGTTTTATTAATCCAATAATTTCTTTAAGCTTTCAGCATTTGGCAGAGCCTCTTTATATTGCTCAGGTATTTCGTTACTGGTTTTATAGGTCGCAACTCCCATTGCTTTGTTGAAATCTCTGAAACTGTATTCTACAATTTTATTGTTTTTTTCTTTACATAATACGATTCCGATTGATGGATTTTCATGAGGTTGTTTAATGGTGTCATCCAAAGCAGAAAGGTAGAAGTTTATTTTACCTAAGTATTCTGGTTTAAATTTGCCTGTTTTTAGTTCAAAAGCGACCAGACATTGTAATTTTCGATTGAAGAAAAGCAGGTCAATGAAATATTCCTGTTCTTCTACAATGAGTCGATACTGGTTTCCCATAAAGGCAAAATCACTTCCTATGGCAAGAATGAACTTTTTAATATTTCGCACAATCTCATTTTCTATCAATCGTTCATCTTCATCATCAGGATTTTCAATATTGATAAAGTCAAGTAAATATTCATCCTTAAAAGTTTTTAGAGCTTTGTCATTATTTATTGAGGGTAATACTTCCTTGAAATTATTAGGTAGTTTACCCTGTTGTTGATAAAGATTTTCTTTGAATTGCTTTTGCAAATTGCGGTATCCCCAAAACTCATTTGCTGTTTTGCTTAAATAAAACCAAGCTTCTTCAAAGGAGGTGCTCTTTGAAGCAATGACGTAGTGGTGACTAAAGCTTACTGAAAAGAAAGTGTCGGCAAAGTTTTCAGGAATTTGGTTCGACAGTGACGAACTAATTACTGAGACAGTGCTTTCTGATTGGTTTGGCAGTGCCGAACCAATTGAAAGATGCTCCTGCCAGAAATCTGCAAACACTCTCATTTTTTTCAAATTTCCACTGGAAAAGCCTCTAATTCCCGGTAGTTCATTCTGAAGTTCTGCAGATATTTGTTCTAATACCTTACTTCCCCAGGCGTTTACTCTTGCATTTTCACTGATTTTTTTACCAATATTAAAAAATAGGGCGACCATTTCTTTGTTTACCAGACGAGCTGCCTGATAACGACTTTGCAGAATAGCTTCTTTGAGTTCGAGAATAATATATTTGTCTATTTTCGACATTATCTATTGAAACTTTCAGTGATAATAATTTCAGGATTTAAAGTTTTGACTCTTACAATCTTCTTTTCTAATTTCTGCTCGGTTTCTTCATCCATTAAAGGATAGCCATTGAGAATTTCAATGATTTTTTCAAAAATCACAGCAGGCTTTAGAGGAGCTTTCTTTAATGCTCTTTGAAATTTATTAATATCTCTTTGCAAGTTTTGAAAACGACCTTTTCTCATAGCTTCTTTTGCCTTTATAATAAGTAATGTCTCTTCCTCATTTGCTAAGGATAAATTGAGCATTGCATCCAGATAAGCATTAGCTCTCTTTTCATTGGGCCCTTGCGTGATATCGATTTTTTTATCTTTTGCTTTTTCTTTTTCTAATAAGTCAGAGAACAAAGAGAGTCCTGCCTGAACTTGTTCGTGATGCTTTAAATGCAACGGAATAGCTTTTTCGGACACTTTTGCTTCAAAAATCTTTACTGTTTCTAAAAAAGTAAGTTCTTCGATCTCTTCATTGTCTTTGACTAAAATGAATGCATCTCGCTTGCTGTCTTTAATGTAGCAAACTGTACTTAAATCATAAGTTTTGTTTTTTCTCCCTACTCTTGCACGAAAAGGCATGTTTTTAATCTGCTTGAATAGTGCAGGTGTTTTTTCTTTGATGTCACGAATCATCATTAAGTAAGCCAGTTTTTCGTCTTTTTCTTCTTCCATTCCCTTATCAAAGAGCCCGAAGGTTTCGGTCTCCTCATCCGGTGAGTATATCTGACTGTCTTCACCTAAGGCTGCGTGAAAAGATTGCAGCTTCATTATGGCCTTTTTTTCCAACTCTATATCATTATTCACTTTAGCAGTAGGGTAGAAGTTGAACACGTGTACTTCATCGGCAGTAGAGCCAATTCTATTTACACGACCAATTCGTTGCATCAACCGGGTAGAATTCCAGGGTGTATCATAATTTACTATAACATTAGAGCGATGCAGATTGACTCCTTCAGCTAGAACTTCAGTTGTAAGAATAATATTGTAATTGTCTTCCTGCTCAGTCTCAGATAGATTTGCATCGAAGTTTTTTCTAACTAGGGGCATCAAGTCCTTTCGCGAACTACTATCAATAGAAAGGATATTGGCGGTAATATATTGAGGCAGTTTTTCCATTAAGTAAGCTGTAGTTTCTTTACTCTCTGAAAAAACAACAAGTTTAGATTCAGGATTGATTGACTGATTCAAAAGTGTGCTTCTTAGATAATCAACAAATACGTTTAGTTTTGGATCTTCGTCTACTTTTTCCCAGTCTGAGTTTAATTCTTGCAGTAATTTCAAATCCCGTCTTAATCCGGTTAGAAAAACGTTTTCAAAATCATCCGGTTCACAAATGTCAATAGTGGGGTCTTCAATAGATTTTTCCAAAATCAAATCCATTAATTCCTCTTCTTTATCTTCATTTATCATATCCGAGACCGGTAAGTTAGGGGCAATGAAAATTCGACCATTTTCAAACATGGTTACCATGGCCTCTGTTGCTTTCATAAAACGGAAAAGAGATTGTTTGAAAGCATAAAAACTGCTGTCTATTCTTTTTACCAGAAGCGTTTTCATGATTTTGGCTAATTGTGCCGAAATCATATCAGCTTGTTTATATTTGATTTTCTTATGTGGTTTTAAAAAGCTTATTGCACGATAACGATTATAAGTTAATCCTTTTGTTTCGTGGCTAAGCACCTGAATAGTTTTGTCATACAGATCTTCTAAATCAGAATCAAGTTGATAAAGAATTTTCTTAGGTTGTTTGACAATAGGGAACTTGATTCCTTGTTTTTCTAAATCTTTGGAATATAGTTCATGAGCCATTAAATCAGTTCTTGTTCTGCGAACGATAAGCGGCTCTATAACTTTCGTTCTTATTTTTTCGTATATCTTCTTTACACCTTCCTGTACTTTGACAATATCAGGTTCTCGTTTTAGTTTTTTATAAGCATCAATTTGTTTTCTGAAAAAATTTTGAAGATTTGCTACTTCTAGTGTTGAGTTTTTACTGTCCTGAAATAAATAAATCTGGTTTGCTATATCTTCCGGACGGTTATTTAAAGGAGTGGCTGAAACTAGTATCACACGCTTGGGTATCGTAGTCCCATCAGGCAAACTTCTTCTTGTAGGAGTCTTACAAATTTTCTGTAACTCATTATATATCCCGGCAGTATCTGAGCGAAATTTGTGAGCTTCATCAACAATTATTAAATCAAAAATAGTTGCGTCATTAATCTTGTGCAGACTTCCATTAGTAATAATTCTTACATTGTCCAGGTTGAATTTCTCGATAGTCTCGACCCAGTTGTCTTTTAATGCCGGCGGAACTATAATTAGGGTTCTGGAACGATGTTCAGGGAATCCATTTGTATAAAAATATTTTTTAGCTATTAATGTAGAAACAATAGTTTTCCCGAGTCCAACCACATCAGACAGAAAAAAGCCATTATGTTTCATCATCTTTGAAAAACCATCATTAACTGCATCTACCTGATATGATAATCTTTTAAAACCTTTAGGCAAGTCAGAAATTGAATTGGGATCAAATTCAATACTTTTTCCAAAATATTCTATTAGGAACTTCAAATAGACTTCATAAGGTGTATAGCTATCATTTAGATAGGTTTCTTTTTGAAGTTTATCAATATTATTAATATCTAAAGAAATTGCTTCCTCCCACAATTTGTCAAAGGTTTGTGTGGCAAAGTCTATGTCTGAATTATCTCTAAGTTCTACGTTGAATTCAAAGTTTTTAGAAAGTCCGGCATCAGTTAAATTACTCGACCCTGTAATTACAGAGCCATACCCGTGGTTGTGCTTTTCTTTTTCTCTAAAAATGTAAATTTTAGCGTGGATATTTTGTTTTGGATGAATTTTTATTTTTACTTTTTCTGTGGCAATATCTTTTATCAATTGTATCATTCCATCCTCAACCTTTTTATCATATGCCGCTTCCTGAATGTTCTTTTTAATTTCCTGGAAGAATTTTTCCTGAGCTTTTTCAGCATCACCATCAAATAAAATACCTTGTTGATTGGCCTGATAAATCAAGGAGTCAATATTGATGCCTACAAGAATCCTGATTTCCTGCGCATTTTCTACAAATTCACGAATCTGAAAATATCCGGATGCACGAAAATATCCGACCAAAGCATCTAAAAAGTGAATGTTTTTATGTTTGAAGATTCCTTCTATCTTATTAAGAAGTGTATTCTGTTCTTCATTAGTAAAAAATTTTGTACTCATATTTTCTTCAATATGTTTCGATAATACGATTAAGTTGATGCATCCAATAAATATACAGGAAAATAGTTGAAGAACATCCAATCTTTCAATACTCTCTTACAAACTAAGCAACTACCCAATCCGTTGGGCATCATTCCAGCTTACGATAGTTTCATTGCTTCTCACCTGACTTTTATTTTGCGTATTCATTAAGTAGTGAGAAAATTGAATTTCGTCCGTCAAATTATCCAGATAGTTCAAAGACTTTAGATATTCCGCCTTAACTGTCTGAGAGTATTTCATTTCTACACATTGTACGTTTAGACCTTTTTCTATGAGAAAATCTATCTCGTTTCCATTACTGTCTCTCCAATAATAAAAACCTCTGCTTTTTCCCTGTGCGTAATGAGATTTTAAAATTTCTAGAATTCCGTAGTTTTCAAACAAAGCGTCTTTGTGTTTGGATAACGTAATCGCGTCCGGGTATTCTATCCCTAATAAATATGCCAGTAAGCCGGTGTCGTAAAAATACAGTTTGGGTGTTTTCAATATACGTTTGTTTAGATTTTTATACCACGGCTGAAGGGTAAAGACTATATAGCTTGCTTCGAGAATGGATAGCCAACTTTGAACCGTTTTTGTACTTATCCCAAGCCTCCTTGCAATAGTGCTGGCGTTAAATAGATGTCCTGCATGAGTAGCGCACAGCTGAACAAAATGTTGAAATAACGATAGATTCTGAACATTCAAAATGGTACGAACATCCCTTTCTACATAGGTTTGTATGTAAGAAGGAAAATAGTCTTCCGGTGCAATTTTTTTATCATACAACCTGGGATAGCCACCCTCAAAAATAGCAGTGTTGATATCCGGAGTCTTAAATTTTCTGACTTCCGGATAAGCGAAAGGAAGCAATTCCATATTATATACTCTTCCTGCCAGACTTTGAGTGATTTTTTCAGCCAGCAGAAAATTTTGTGAACCGTTTAAAATGTACTGCCCACTCAGACCGGAATCATCCACTATCTGTTGCAGGTATGAAAATAATTCAGGAGTGTTCTGCACTTCATCGAGAATGACATATTGGTCATATACTGACAGGAAACCTTTTGGATCTGTTTGAGCAAACAATAAATTGTCGGGATTTTCTAAAGAGACATAGCGATATTTCGGGAAAGCTATCTTGGTGAATGTGCTTTTCCCTGCCTGACGTGGTCCCGTGACAGCAATTACAGGAAATTTCTTTCCCATCTCTCTTGCTTTTTTTACTGCCAAACGCTGTATCATTGTCGCAAAGATAATTTGATTTATGTAATTATGGAATAGTGTCTATGTTATTTTGGAATTTTATTTATGTAATTATGGAATAATGTTTATGTGATTGTGTAATACTATATGTTTTAAACAGAATAGATTGCTAAAAATTTTCGTGAAATGACCTCATAATGTCTAACAGATAATAATTAGTAACATTTAACAGTAAAATGAAGTTTGGTTTGTTCGGAAAAATCCGAACTTGAAGTACATTTGTGCCTACAATTATTAAAAAGTGATTTCGGAAGAAGAATTGTTAGAGCAGAAAATTAAACTCATAGAGAGAATCGGAGTTTATTTGGAAAAAAGCGACCAGCTTCCTCCTGTTGCGGCAAGGATTTTTGCGCATATCATGCTTTCGTGCAAACTCGGGGTCACTTTTGAAAGCTTAGTACAGGATTTAGGTGCAAGTAAAAGCACTATATCAACACATTTATCCACTTTAGAAGCCAAAGGAAAAATAGAATACTACACTGTACCGGGGGACAGAAAACGCTATTATGTCCCTATCTCAAATGGTTTTGTGAAGTTTATTGATGAGAAAATAAATGCCTACGAAGCCGAAATAGAACTGCACAAGGATGTAATGGAGTATAAAAAAACAGCCAATCAATATTGGAAAGATACTCCGGGAAGAAACTGTAATGTGGAATTCAATAAGAATATTCTAATCTTTTTAGAAGAATCTATCGCATCATTTCAAAAACTGAAAAAAAGTATTACCTCAAAATAATAATCAATAATAGTAATGAATATCAAATTAACAGGTTTTCTTGCAGTCACTGCATTAGCAGTATCCTGCGGTCAAAAACAGGACGGTCCAGGTGCCGCAATGCAGCAAAGCGGTCCGGCTCCTATGGCAGTAATAGAAGTAGTTTCAAGAACGCTGACGGGGTATGATGTCTATCCTGTAAAAATTGAAGGGACGGTCAATAGTAACGTATTTGCTAAGGTTAGCGGATATATTACTGATGTATTAGTGGACGAAGGGCAGTATGTATCAAAAGGTCAGTTGCTTTTCAAATTGGAGACTCAGTCTATGTCCGAAGATGCCAATGCAGCAAAAGCCAACGTGGAAGCGGCTCAGGTGAGAGTCAATCAGTTAATTCCTTTGGTAGAGAAAAATATTATTAGTGAAATTCAGTTAGAAACAGCCAAGGCGCAATTAGCTCAGGCAAAAGCAGGATATCAGAGTGTGCTGGCCAATATCGGTTATGCCAATATCAAAAGTCCTGTGAGCGGATATGTAGGTAAAATTTCTTTCCGAACCGGTACTTTGGTGAGCCCTGCCAGTCCGCAGCCACTAACGGTAGTATCGCAGACAGATAATGTGTATGCATACTTCTCCATGAACGAAATCGATTATCTGAATTTTTTACAAAATGCCAAAGGGAATAGTCTGCCGGATAAAATTAAAAATTTCCCTCCGGTACAATTGAGGATGTCCAATGGAGAAATTTATTCTGAAAACGGACAAATTACTACTGTAACCGGTCAGATTGACCCGGCAACAGGTACGGTCAGTTTTAGGGCGACCTTCCCGAACAGAGGACATATTTTGGCTAATGGCAGTAGCGGTGAAATTCTTATCTCTCACGTCTATGAAGATGCGACCATAGTCCCGGACATGTCGTCTTATGAGCAACAGGGAAGAACTATGGTATATAAAGTAGTGGGGGACACACTCGCTGAGCCTTTAGTCATAGAAGAACTGAATAGAATAGACAATAACATCCTCGTAAAATCAGGCCTGGAGCCGGGTGATAAGATTATCGCGGTAGGTGCAGACAGGTTGTTTGGTGCGACTCTTGTTACTCCGCAAATGATGCCTTATGACAGTGTGGCATCCTCTGTACAAACCATATTTACCAGATAATATTTTGAAGCGAAACAATCATGTTTAAGACTTTTATAGACAGACCGGTTCTGTCCACAGTAATTTCAATCATTTTAGTCATACTCGGTATTCTCGGTATTGCAACTCTTCCCGTAACGCAGTATCCCGATATCGCGCCTCCTACAGTTCAGGTACAGACACAATTTCCCGGTGCCAATGCACAGACTGTGATGGAGAGTGTCATCATTCCGATTGAGGAGCAGGTTAACGGTACGGAAGGTATGACTTATATGACATCTACGGCGACGAATGACGGACGTGCCAATATTACAGTTTATTTTGACCAAAATTATGATCCGGATATTGCCACGGTCAACGTTCAAAACAGAGTGGCTCAGGCTGACCCGCTATTGCCTCAGGAAGTAAAACAGGTGGGAGTGATTACCAGAAAACAGCAGACCAGTGCGCTGATGTATATGGACTTTTACACTTCCAACCCTGAATACGACGGAAAATTTGTAGCCAACTATCTGAATATTAACGTAGTGCCTGTACTGAAGCGTATTTACGGAGTAGGGGATATCACTATATACAGTTCTCAGACTTATGCCATGCGAGTCTGGCTCAAGCCTGACAGACTCGCTGCTTACGGTATGGAGCCGGGAGAGGTTATTGCAGCTATTAGAGAGCAAAGCCAGGAAGCCGCAGCAGGAGTCTTGGGTGAAAGTTCGGGAGAGAGTTTCGCTTATACTATCCGTTATAAAGGTCGTCTGAAAGAGGAGTCTGAGTATAAAAATATCATTTTGCGTTCATTGGGCAACGGACAGTTTTTGCGTCTGAAAGATGTGGCGGAAATTGATTTGGGACAGCAAAACTATACCGTATCTTCTCATGCGAAAGGCTATCCGAGTGTGTCTATGGGTATTTTTCAGACCAAAGGTTCCAATGCGCGGGAAATTATCAATAACGTAAAAGCTGAAATTGAAAACTTGGGCAAAGGCTTTCCTGACGGAATGGATTTCGTAATAGATTATGATACTAATGAGTTTTTGGAAGCTTCCATTGAGAAGGTAATACACACATTGATAGAGGCATTTATTTTGGTTTTTTTAGTGGTGTTTATTTTTCTACAGGATTTCAGATCAACATTAATTCCGGCAATTGCAGTTCCGGTATCTATTATCGGTACTTTCTTTTTCCTCAATTTGTTTGGATACTCTATCAACCTTTTGACACTTTTTGCATTGGTTTTGGCGATTGGTATTGTGGTGGATGATGCCATAGTCGTTGTCGAAGCCGTTCACGCCAAATTAGATGCCGGAGAACAGAATGTCCGAAAGGCAACACATGAAGGCATGAGCGAGATTACCGGAGCGATTATTTCTATTACATTGGTGATGGCAGCAGTGTTTGTGCCGGTGACTTTCATCAGTGGTCCTACGGGAGTATTCTTTAGGCAGTTTGGTATTACGCTGATGACAGCTATTGTGATTTCCGCAGTCAATGCTTTGACACTGAGTCCTGCTCTTTGTGCTATTGCTCTTAGTGCCAAGCATGATGATGGAAGTAAAAAAAGTCTGTTGCAAAGATTTTATACAGCCTTTAACGCTGCTTTTAATGCCACGATAGAGAAATATGCTAAGGTGCTGCATTTTACATACAAGCAGAAATGGGTAGTGCCTTTGGTTTTGATAGCTGCGGGAATAGGTATCTGGTGGGCGAATAACAATATTCCTACAGGATTTGTGCCTTCTGAGGACAGAGGTATTATTTTTGTGAATACCGAACTTCCGGTGGGTGCTACTATCGACCGTACTGAAGCTATCAACAACGAATTTTACGAGAAAGCTGTGCAGGTGCCGGGGGTAAAAAGTATTTCTCTGGTTTCAGGTTTTAGTTTGATTAACGGACAGGGAAGTAACTTTGGCTTGGGCTTTATCAAATTGGATGATTTTGGCGACAGGAAAGATAAAAGCAAATCAGCAGATGCGATTGTAGGGCAGATGTTTGGTATTGCCTCACAAATAAAAGGGGCAAAGATGATTTTCTTCTCTCCCCCAAGTATTCCGGGTTATGGTGCATCGGGTGGTTTTGAGGTAAATCTTCAGGATAAATCAGGAGGCAGCTTTGACAATTTGGATGAGAGAAACAAAGAGTTCCTCATGAAACTCAATCAGCGTCCTGAAATACAGTACGCACAATCTTCTTTCAGTACCAACTACCCTCAGTATGAATTGGAAGTTAATGTGGATGTAGCCAAAGAGTTTGGCGTAAATCTAAATTCTATTTTCAGTACACTGCAATCTTATATTGGAAGTGTGTATGTTTCAGATTTTTCAAGATTTGGTAAGCAGTACAGGATATACCTTCAGGCATTGCCGGAAGACAGACTGAATCTGGCCTCATTGAATAATATGTTTATCAGAACCGGAAGTGGTCAGATGGCTCCGATTTCTCAATTTGTAAAATTAGAGAGAATATACGGCCCCCAAAGCGTGACCCGATTCAACCTGTTTAACTCTACTAAGATTACCGGGGCGACAAATCCGGGATTCTCTACGGGTGATGCCATTAAAGCGATTGAGGAAGTAGCTGCAGAGCTGCCGACCAGTTTCGGGGTGGATTATTCCGGACTGACAAGAGAGGAGGTACTGGCCTCGGGACAGACTATACTGATTTTCCTTTTGGTGATTGTGTTTGTCTATTTCCTTTTAGCCGCACAGTATGAAAGTTATCTGTTACCGTTCTCTATTATTTTCTCGGTTCCGCTCGGGATATTTGGGGCATACATTACGACCATGCTGATGGGATTGGAAAACAATATTTATTTCCAGATTGCTCTTGTGATGTTAGTGGGACTTCTTGCCAAAAATGCTATTCTGATTGTAGAATTTGCGATTCAGCGGCGTCGCCACGGAGCAACTATTCTTGATTCGGCGATAGATGGAGCCAAAGCCCGATTGAGACCAATTCTGATGACATCTTTTGCTTTTATTTTTGGACTGCTGCCATTGGCAACTGCTCAGGGCGTGGGTGCGATTGGTAACAGAGCGATTGGTACAACCGCCGTGAGTGGTATGCTTATCGGTACTTTGCTGGGAATTTTTGTAATTCCTACATTATACATATTCTTCCAGTGGATACAGGAGAAAATTACCGGAGTGCCGGAAGCTGTGAAAGAGATTGAAAATGCTAAATCTTTAGAAAATTAAATTATGAAAATTTACTATAAATTTATTCTGATTCTGCTGGTAACAGTTGTTTTACAATCCTGCTCCATCACAAAACAATATGAGCGTCCGGATATTGAAACTGCGGACACCTATCGTCTTAATGATAGAGATGAGGATAGCACTTCCATAGCTGCCATTCCGTGGCGGGAAATGTTTACAGATACCATCCTGCAGGGTTATATAGAGCGTTCAATTATTGGTAATTATGATATGCTTATAGCTGTGCAGAGCATCGAACGTGCGCAGGCTCTCTTGGAACAGGCCAATGCCGGAAATATTCCTGTCATTAGCGGACAGGCCGGATATACTGGCTCGCATCCGTCCAAATACAGTACGGGCGGTTTGTTTGCTACAGGCTTTTCCAATCAATATAATCTCGGACTGAATCTATCCTGGGAAGCTGATATCTGGGGGAAAATCCGAAGCATGAAAGATGCAGCGAAAGCGCAGTACCTGCAGACTGAGGTAGCTAAAAATGCAGTGCAGACCGGATTAGTATCTTCTGTTGCCACAATTTATTAT
Source organism: uncultured Chitinophagales bacterium (assembly GCA_964653095.1). Taxonomy (GTDB): domain Bacteria; phylum Bacteroidota; class Bacteroidia; order Chitinophagales; family JADIYW01; genus JAMLHH01. The sequence continues at coordinate 81,174 of CAZZEH010000011.1, read as the reverse complement.
CAGTTATTGGCTTTGGATGCTCAACGTGAGATTGCCAATAAAACTATCAGTCTGAGAAAAGAAAGTCTGGCGACTACTCAGGCTCTGAAAGATGCCGGGCAGCTGACCGCAGCAGCAGTGAAGCAGACAGAAGCTTTAATTTATGAAGCGGAACTGGTGTTACTGGTTTTGGATAAAGCGGTTACGCAATTGGAAAATGCTCTGAGTGTTTTGATGGCGGAAGCTCCTCATGCTATAGAAAGAAGCTCTCTCGAAAATCAGGAAATTATTTCAGAATTGAGTATGGGCGTTCCTGCCATGCTATTGGAAAACAGACCTGATGTTATGATAGCAGAATACAGTTTAATCAATGCATTTCAATTGGAAAATGTGGCAAAAGCAAGCTTGTATCCGACTCTGACATTATCCGCATCTGCCGGTTTGAACGCAATTGACCACAATCCTTTTAGCGCCAGCGGACTATTTGGATCTGTCGGAGCAGGACTTCTCGCACCAATACTCAACAGAAAACAGTTACGGACACAGCATAAAGTTTCAAGAATCAATAAAGAAATTGCTTTGTTAAACTTTAGGAAAGTGCTGCTCAGTGCTTCTCAGGAAGTGTCGGATATATTGGCAGATTACCAGACTGCTAATCAAGTTATGAGTGTACAGGAAAAACAGGTAGAAGCTTTGGTCCTGGCGACTGAATATTCTCAGGAACTGCTCAATTACGGTATGGCTAATTATCTCGAAGTTTTGACCGCCCAGCAACAGTCTTTGGGTGCTCAGTTGGGACTCGTGGAGACTAAGGTTCAGAGACTGACTGCCGTAGTGGAATTGTACAGAGCGCTTGGCGGCGGTTGGAAATAAATAGAATTAAAATGGAAACAGCGGTTCAGAGAAAATTAGCGGATTTATTTCATTTGATGCATCATCGGGATGAAATGTTAGTATTGCCCAATGCATGGGATTGTGTGTCTGCGAAAATATTTGAACATTGCGGTTTTCAGGCTGTAGCAACCACGAGTGCAGGTGTTGCCTGGTCGCTCGGATATCGGGATGGCGAACAGATTTCGCCTGAAGAAATGCTTAAATCTGTAGAGCGTATTGCCCATGTGCTGGAAGTGCCTGTAACGGCCGATATCGAGGGTGCATACATTCACAACAGTTACAAAAAGTTAGAAGAGTTTTTTTATGCAGTTATAGAGGCCGGTGCGGTCGGTGTCAATATTGAAGATCGTTGCGGAGGCGGAGCGGTACAGTGTGATATCGAATATCAGATGGATGTGATTGCTTTGGCAAAAGAAGTCGGCAGGAAGAAAGGAATCAACCTTTTTGTCAATGCGCGAACCGATTCTATGGAGGTTGTTTTTGGAGACCGGCGTATGAAAGCCGAAGTCTGTATCAGAAGAGCCAACGCGTTTAAAGAAGCCGGAGCAGATGGAATATTTATTCCTTTTGTGAAAGATATTGAAACTGTAGAACTACTGAAAAGCGGAATAGATTTACCTCTAAATATTCTGATAACTCCTTCATTGAGTGTGAGTGATTTGAAAAAGCTTAAAGTGAATCGAATCAGTGTGGGTTCTAAGCCAATGCTTGCAGCTCTAAATCGATTGCAGAAGATATCTTCAGAGATGCTTCAGGGCGATGAATGGCCGTCTTTATTTGTGGAGACCCCGCCATATAATGAAGTAAATAACTGGTTTCCTGACAGAAGTTCGGAAGTAGAACTGTTGTAAATTTTATTCTCCCTGATATACGACTCCTGATGTAGGAGTTTCATACAGTTTTATTTTGGATAAAAGAGGTAAATCCGGTTTGAGCTTACCCCAAATCCATCGGGCTATATTCTCACAGGTAGGATTTTCCAATCCGGGAATATCATTTAGTAATTTATGGTCTAATGACCGAACAATCGACAATGCTATTTTCTTTAATTCCCCAAAATCCATAACCCAACCAGTATCCTCATCGACCTCTCCTTCGATGTAAAGAGTCAGCCTGTAGGTATGCCCGTGAAGTGCTTTACACTTGTGTCCGTCCGGTACCTTTGGAAGGTAATGAGCAGAATCAAATGTAAAGTATTTAAAAAGAATCATGGCAAACAGTTATAAATGTTGGTTTAACAGTACCGCTATCGAAATTGTTTGTGGCTAAAAATCATTTTCGCAGGACGTGCAAAGATAATTATTTCATTCCCAAATTATTGGAGAAAAGCTTAAATCTACTACAGAGTAATGTTTTGATAAAATGCCAAAGGCTGTCTCCGTAGAAACAGCCTTTGGCAAAAAATGGTTTTCGTATTATTTTTCTTCTCCGGACGGAGTTTCTTTATTTTGTCCGTGTTTGAATTTATTCATACCGGGATGTCCTGAGCCTTTCTGCATACAGCAGCCTTTACTCATTTTCATGTTTTGGCACTCATGGCCTTTCATTTGGGTTTTATTCCAATTTCCTTTCTTGAAATTTCCCTTTTCCCATTGACCTTTTCCTCTTTTCTGAGCTTTGGCTTCTTCCAGATTTTTTGTTTGTTCTGCCGTCAGTACATTTTTGATATGCTCACGCGACTCAGTTTGCAGATTTTTTTTCTTTTGTGCTAAATCTTTGTTTTCCTGAATCGCTTTCAGCTTTATTTCATAAATCTGCTTTTTTTGAGCTTCGTTCAGGCTGACCTGCTTGTCTAATCTGTCGGTGAATTTTTGAGCGCGGTCTTCCGGAGTGATACTTTTGAATTCTTTTTTAATCATCTGTTTCTGACCGTCATTTTGAGCCTGAATCTCACTAAAAGAGATTCCAAACAGAATTGCAGCCACTGCAAAAACTTTAGAGAACTTGTTCATCATTTTCATAATTATTTGGTTTAGTTATCCGATTAGACACATGTTAGGGCATCACGTTTAATCATCTTTGATTTATTAACGAATTTTAACCCAATACATTTAATTACCAAATAATTACTCTGCTTTCCTTGTCGGGAACATCACAATCAAAAGCTTCAAAAAACTCTTGTAGATTATATAGTGCCGCATTAATTCTCGCCTTTGCGGGAGCGTGCGGATTGGTGGCGATCAGTTGTCGGAAAAATTCTTCTGTTCCATTCTGTCTCCATATTTTCGCCCAGCCGTAAAAAAATCTCTGTTTGAAATTCATGTCGTCTGTTAAAGGCGGTTCCGGCTTGTTTTCGTATTCTTTCATTAGGGCCTGATAACCCAAAACGAGTCCGCCCTGATCTCCAATGTTTTCACCGAGAGTGTATTCTCCGTTGACATGAAGTCCCGGCAATATCTCAAAGTTACTGTACTGGTTTATAAGTTTGGAGGTGAGCTCATTGAATTTTTCCCGGTCTTCGGCTTTCCACCAGTCTCTAAGATTGCCTTTGGCATCAAATCGTGAACCGAAATCATCAAAACCGTGCGAGAACTCATGTCCGATTACTGCACCTATGCCCCCGTAATTAACACCGTCATCACCATTCGGGTCATAGAAAGGCGGCTGTAAAATTCCGGCGGGGAACACAATCTCGTTATGCAGAGGATGATAGTAAGCATTGACCTCATGAGCGTTCATTTCCCATTCATCCCGATCTACTTCTTTACCGTATTTGCTCAGCTCCCTTTTTATATGATATGTTTTGATGTGCATGACGTTTTCAAACAGCAGTTTTGAGTCAATTTTAATAGAAGATAAATCTTTCCATTTGGTAGGATACCCTATTTTATAGGTAAACGAGGCAAGTTTTTCCAATGCTTCTTTTTTGGTGTCGTCAGACATCCAGCCGAGATTTTCTATTCTTTCTTTGAAAACTGAGCGCATATTTTCAATCATATGTTCAATGTACTCTTTGGAGTCATTGGAGAAATAGTGACTGACAAACAACCTGCCCATAGATTCGCCCAAGAGTGAATTCATTCGCCTGACGGCTCTTTCCTGAATCGGTTTTTGCTCTTTTACGCCGCTCAGAACGGTTGCAAAAAAATCAAAACTCGCTTTTTCATAATCCTCACTCAGATAACTGGCCATAGATGATGCGAGATGAAATTTCATGTATTCTTTCCAGCTTTTCAAAGAATGATTTCGGATGATTTTATTCAGATTTTTGACAATTTCCGGATTTGTTACAATAATTTGATCCGGTAATATTCCTATGGTAGTGAAATATTTTGCCCAGTCAATATTTGGAGCGAGAGCAACCGCCTCCTGGTATGAGAACAGATTGTACATTTTAAACGGGTCTCTGCTTTCTTCCTTTGTGTAGTGATATTGGGCGATGTCTTTCTCAATTGCAAGAATTTTTTCTGCAGTCTTGCGTGCATTCTTGGATTTTTGTCCTGACAGAACAGCTATTCTGCTGATATAATTTTTAAGTTCTTCACGAATGTTTGCTTTATTTTCATCCTCTGAAAGATAATATTCCCGATCGCCGAGTGTCAAACCGGAAGCCGAAAAGTAAAATGAGATTTTGTCGGAGTTCATTAAATCCTGAAATACAGAACCTTCTACCGGAAGACTTGTACCGGGTATGATGGCGTTCAGAATAACTAAATCGTTGAAAGATTGTGCATTGTCAATCAGTTTAAAATAATTTTTGAGCGGTTCGAGACCTCTGTTATTTCTCTCATCGGTATTCAGAAGAGCGAGGTACAAGTCTTTGACTTGTTGTTTGTAAGAGCCTTTTGGATACTGCTTTTGAATGATTTCCGATAAGAGTCCCTGCATTTTGTTTTCATTGTTTTTGACTAAAATATTGAAGGAACCCCAAGCACCTTCAGTGGATGGAATTGGATTGTCGGTTTTCCATTGCGCATTTATATAGTGATCAAAATCTCCACAGATTTCAGAATCGTTTGCAAATAGATGACCTTGTAAAAAGAGAATAATGGATAAAGCAAAAAATATTTTTCTGTCGCAGAATAACCAGCTTTGTAACATACAATCAGAATTTAAGTGATTAAAATGCCCTAAAGATATATGAATCTAATCACTATCTGTGTAATGCTGATAATGTTTTTAGGTTTTAGTGCGGGTAAGTTAATCTCAGTTTTTAAAACTATTCGGTTTTGTAGTTTCAATCAAATGACCAATCCAGTAGAAAATTTCGATAAACGACTTACTTCATCTTGATACAAAAGATTCTTGGATAAGGCAGGAATAGAAGTAAGGTTTTTTTACCGGATTCAGAATCTGTTGATTGGTGTTGTCGGCGCTATTAATAATCGGTAGCTGCGTTTGTGGATATTAGAAAAAATATTCCGGTCGCATTTTTAACAGTTAATCAAACTATTAATGGATACTTGCAACCCTTCGCCGGAATGAGAATAATTAAAGCGGTGTTTTCTAAGCTACTTTCTTCTTTGTGCCGGCTATTCTGACACTGCCTTCTACTTTTACACCGTTGGCAAGGTTATCCAAAATAGGACAACGTTCTTCAACTGTTTGTATCAACTCCTGAATCCGCTCCGGAGTATCGTCTGAGTCTATGACCGCTTCCACTTCTATCCTTTGATAGCCCGGTCTGACCTCGTTTGTGACACCCAAAAATGCTCTCCAGTCAATATTGCCTTTGGTGTGAACGGTAACGCCGTTGAGCTGTATCCCTTTCAGAGCTGCGACTGCCTGATAAGTGATAACCTGGCAGGCTCCGAGAGAACCGAGCAGATATTCTATCGGGTTAGGACCTTGATTAGTTCCGGCAAGAGCTTCCGGTTCGTCGGCGATAAATTCAAAACCTCTCGTTTTGTTGACGACGCGTACGTGTTCGTCCAATGTGGAGGTAACTCTGAAAGTACCCTGAGCTTTTTCAGGATTTTCCTTGGAGGTCTCAATCAGACCTGTGAATGTCTTTCTTACTAATTCTGACATGTTTTTGTGTTTTAAAGATTTTAAAAATATTGATTATGAAATAATTTTATGCGACTAACTCTTTTGCTTTTTCGATGATTAGCTTACCCTTTACCGGAGTTTTGTTGGCAAAGATGTCCAGCACAGGACATAGTGCTTCGACTGCTTCAGCCAAAGCTTTAAGTTTTGCCGGTTTTTCGTCAGAGTCTATGACGGTTTCAAATTCTACTTTCAGGAAACCCGGACGTATGCGGTTGTCAATAGCGAGAAATCCGTTGAGATCTGTATAAGCTTTGACTTTAACTTCAAGGCCGTTGAGCGATATGCCTTTCAGAGTGGCCACGGCTCTGTATGTAATAGCCTGGCAGGCTCCGAGAGATGCAGCCAAATATTCCAGCGGATTAGGTGCGCTGTCGGCGCCGCCGGTCACTTCCGGTTCATCCGCACGGAGAATAAAATCTCTGATCTGAGTTTCTACACGGACACCTTCTTTTAGAACGGTCGTGGTTTCAAAAGTTGCTTTTCCTGTTTCAGGGTTTTGTTTAATGGCCTCAATTAGGCCTTCGATAGATTGTTTTAATTGTGACATTTTTCTTGTTTTTTAAGGTTATAAAAGATTTTTTGATTTAAAGTGGAGTTTGGACTCCCTCACTGTTTTTAATAAAGACCTTGCTGCTGACTTCGACCGGATTGGCGAGGGTATCGATTACCGGACACAGGGATTCTACCTGCTTGGACAGTCGGACTATCTTGTCAAATTCTTCTTCGGATGTGACAGTCGTTTCGTAGGCGATGTCCAAAAAGCCCGGACGCACGTTGCTGTCTATACCTAAGAACCCGCGAAAGTCAATATTACCTTTGGTTTTGATTTCGACTCCGTCCAATTCAATGCCTTTCAACGAAGCCAAAACTTTGTAGGTGATGGCTTGGCATTCGCCGAGTGTGGCCAGTACGTATTCGACCGGGTTGGGAGCAGAGTCTTCTCCGCCTATGGCTTTCGGCTCATCAAAGTCGTACTTAAACTGTCGTGAAAATGCGTGAACCTTTACTTTGTCGGCCAAAACTGTAGTGGCTTCAAAATTTGCTTCTCCTGTAGAGTTGCCTTGCTTGAGATTTTTCACAAGCGCTTCTAATGATTGTTTGATTTTTTGTGACATAATTAAATGGTTTTAATGGTTTATAAATAAAAAGATGATTGCAATGGAATAGATAGCCTGATATCGGCAGGTACAGATAGACAAGGGCAAAAGGTTATTTACGGAATTGTAAAAACCGGCCGCCTGAATGCACTATATGTATAAAAGAATTACATCATAGTGCACATACACATGCACATAGACATTGGCATACAGCAGTTGTATGCAGCAGTTGAAAAGTTAAAAACAGAATTTTGGAAAGCAGCATTGTGATTGCTTTCGGCGTTGATTTGTAAAAGGTTTGTTTCTGTCATAACACTTTTATTTATATCTCCCGTTTCCGGGTCAGGAATTGGCACCTGTCTTTTTTGGATGGTTGCCAGCAGGTCACAGAGCCTGTCTCTCGCTGCTTCTTTATAAATTTTGAGAACACTTTACTTGAGGTCGTTCCCTTAACCGGAGACAAATATAAAGAGGTTTTTGATTTAAAAAATTAATTGAGCAAAAAAATAAAAATATTTTCTGAGCTAAAGATTGACTATAGCTAATTCAGATTGCTGCTGTGTACTTGATTATAGAGCAATCAATAATTAATTTGCCTGTGTGTATTGTGTTGAGTTTTATAAGACAACCTTTTATTTATCAGCTTATTACAGTCGCCCAACGATTGACTTTATTTAAGATACGATTTGTAATCTCCAATATTTTCAGCTCGTGTTCCGGATGATATTTATCTGCTTTCTTTTGACGGATAATTTGAATGAAATAATTGAGCAGAGTGCTTTCAGAATATAAATTTTGAGAAGAATAATTTTTTATTTGAGGAGTTGAGCCCAATTCCGGATAGATAACTTCCCGGATTTTGTGATGTTTGAGGTCAGCAGTAATTTGATTTCTGTTTTTCATCAGATGAACAGAGTGGACAGATTTATTCTGTTCATCGGTCGGATGTATAAAAAAGCTTGCTGCCCGGCTGTTGTCAAGTTCAAAAAAGATTTGAAAGGTATCCGGCACAACACCAAGCAAAGAAGTATGATTTACATAAATTTGCTTGATATTACTGTCTGTCAGTGCCAATAAAACAGAAGTGTTTAAAGTCAAACGTTCACGAATCAGCGATTGTGAATTTTCACCTTCTTTTAAAGAATAAATATCTTTTATTTCAATGATTTCCGGGTTGAAATTTTGACTTTGTATATGCCTGATATCCGTTAAAGTTTGAAGCGGATTTGAAAAAAACACCTTAACTCCGGCTTCGTGAGCGAGTTCGACTATTTGTCGGGCTTCCGTGAGATCTGTCCCAGCAAAATTTTCTATAAGAAGATGTGTACTGTTTTTCAGCACCTTTTCGGCAAAGGAATAATTTAATTCCGGCGGACAGTATAATACAACGAAATCAGCAGCCTGTATAAGTTCTGTGGAAGAACTATACCGTTTGAAGGTGTTGTCTGAAGGTTTTGTGTTTAAATCAAAGCAGCCTTCAATAAGATATGATTCGGATTGGTGACTATGTTTGAAAAACGAACTTTCCTGAATATTCAGTCCTATAATGCCGATTTTTAATACATCCATGTACGAAAGTAAGCAGCTTTTGGAATTATATTTTCGATAAGATATACACATTGTTTATTAACTCGGAAAAATGTAATTTTGCGAAGTGATTAATACAGGTAAAACAGTTGCTTTTTATACTTTAGGATGTAAGCTGAATTTTTCAGAGACTTCTGCTATCAGCAGGTCTATGGAAGCCAGTGGCTATGAAGTCGTTTCCTATGATGATAAATCGGACGTGTATGTGATTAATACATGTTCTGTGACGAATCAGGCAGATAAGAAATGCCGCTATTACGTTCGGAAGGCACTTCGAAACAACCCGGATGCTTATGTGGTAGTAATTGGTTGTTATGCACAGTTAAAACCTCACGAGATTGTCGAAATTGAAGGGGTGGACTTAGTTTTGGGAGCTGCTGAAAAATTTAAACTTCCAGAAATTCTGAGCGAAATGAGCCATAGTGCCTGTGGGCAGGTAATAGCTTCGGATATAGAGAAAGCTAATTTTTTTGTGAGTGCATACTCAATCGGTGACCGTACGAGGTCCTTTTTGAAAGTTCAGGATGGTTGTGATTATAAATGCTCGTTTTGTACCATTCCGCTTGCGAGAGGACAAAGCAGAAGTGATTTACCCGAAAATGTAATTAAAAATGCAGAAAACCTCGCCGCACAAGGTGTAAAAGAAATTGTTCTGACAGGGGTTAATACCGGAGATTACGGGAAAGGATTGGGTGGAGATTGGGATTTTCTGAAGTTAATCAAGTTACTTGACGAGGTGGAAGGGATTGAAAGATTTAGAATTTCTTCCATAGAGCCTAATTTACTGAGTGATGAAATAATTGATTTTTGTGCTCAGAGCAAAAAGTTTGTGCCTCATTTTCACATGCCGTTGCAATCCGGTTCCAATGAGATGTTGGGAACTATGCGCAGGAGATACCGAAAAGAACTTTATGCCGATAGAGTGGCTCATATCAAGCGGGTAATGCCTAATGCCTGTATCGGAGTAGATGTGATTGTTGGTTTTGTTGGGGAAACAGATACTCATTTTCAGGAAACCGTAGCCTTTATAAAAAGTTTAGATATTGCCTATCTTCACGTCTTTACTTATTCTGAACGTGCCAATACCAAAGCACTTGAACTGGAAGGAGCCGTGCCGCACGAAGTCAGAGAGGAACGCAATCGGGCATTGAGTATTTTGTCTGAAAAAAAGCGCCGGGCTTTTTATGAAAAGCATGTGGGTCAGACAGTAGCTATTATTCCGGAAGGAGACAACAAAAATGGATTTATGCACGGCTTTTCGGATAATTATTTAAAAGTGGCTATTCCGCATGATGTTCAGCTGGTCAATAAATTAGTGGATGTAGAGCTGACAGGATTTACCGGAAAAGGTTATTTGTTGGGAAAAGTTCTTGCAGAAGCAGCAGTTTGATAATCTCTCAGTAAGATTAGTTATTTCAACTTATAATTTGCTCCTCTGTCGATGATGGCTTTATTGATTTGTCTGATTAATCCCGGCCCTTTGTAAACCAATCCGCTGTATATCTGTATCAGTGATGCTCCGGCTCTGAACTTATTTAAGGCATCTTCCACACTCATGATTCCCCCGACTGCGATAATAGGTTTGGAGGTACGGGTAGATAAATATTTGATTATTTCAGTTGATCGATCTGTGAGAGGCTTTCCGCTGAGTCCGCCCGAACCGATAGTTTCGATTTCCTCACGGTCTATACTCAGACCTTTTCTTTCGATAGTAGTGTTGGTAGCTATAATGCCATCCACTACAGAAGTGTTCAATATTTCAATGATATCGTCCAATTGCCCTTCTGATAGATCTGGAGCTATTTTGAGCAGAATAGGTTTTTGAAAAGGCTTTTTGAGAATGGCATTTTTTAGTTCCTGAAGGAGTCCGGTCAGTACATCTTTTTCCTGTAATTCTCTCAAATTGGGAGTGTTGGGCGAACTGACATTTACCGCAAAATAATCAACGTATGGATAAAGGGCTTCCAAACTTATCAGGTAATCCTGTACGGCATCTTCGTTTGGGGTAATTTTGTTTTTACCGATATTTCCTCCCAGTATAATATTCCCGCCTCTTCTCTTTCTGCCGTTCTTTATATTATCGATGATTTCTTCTACTCCAAGATTATTAAACCCCATACGGTTAATAATTGCTTCATCCTGCACGATACGAAACAGCCTTGGCTTGGGATTACCCATCTGAGCTTTGGGAGTGACAGTACCTATTTCTACAAATCCGAATCCCAAATTTCCAAGTTCAGGGAAAACCTCTGCATTTTTGTCCAGTCCGGCGGCCAGACCAACAGGATTTTGGAACTGTATTCCCCATAAAGTTTTGCGAAGTTTTTTGTGTCTGAGTCTAAATTTCTTTTTGGCAATAAACGGAACTCCCGGTATCCGCATCAGAATCTTCATTAGTTTTAGTGTAAGTACGTGAGCTCTTTCAGCCGAGAAAAGGAAGAGTACAGACCGGATGACATAAAACATAAAATAAAGGTAAGGACTATGAATAGTAAAAAAACCTAAAAACAAAAGCTTAATTTAGCGTTAATGATTAAGCCATTAGCAGAGCGTATGCGTCCCATGACTTTAGATGAAGTAGTGGGACAGGAGCATTTGATAGGAAAAGGGAAGCCTTTGAGGGTGATGGCGGAAAACAATTCACTGAGAAGTCTCATCTTTTGGGGACCGCCCGGTGTGGGTAAAACGACTTTAGCGAGGATTCTTGCAGAGACCGGGAAACTGCCGTTTGATTATCTGAGTGCGATTCAGTCAGGCGTGAAAGAAATTCGCTCGGTCATCGACAAAACGAAGATGTTTGGAACGACTGTTTTGTTTATTGATGAAATTCACCGTTTCAGCAAATCTCAGCAGGATGCACTTTTGGGAGCGGTAGAGGATGGCAGTGTGATACTGATAGGAGCCACTACCGAGAATCCTTCTTTTGAAGTCAATTCCGCCCTGTTGTCCCGCTGCCAGGTTTATATATTAAATCCGCTTAGCCCCGAAGAATTGCTGAAAGTTTTAGATCGGGCTTTAAAGACAGATGAAACATTAATTAAGGCAAACATAGAAGTAAAAGAATCAGAAGCGCTGATCATGTTTTCGGGTGGTGATGTCAGAAAACTTCTGAATTATATTGAAATTATTGTGGCGGGAAGTTCTGATGAGAAGATTGTCCTAACCAATGAACTTGTAAAAAACATACTTCAAAAAAATATAGCCCGATATGATAAAAGTGGTGAGCAGCATTATGATATCATTTCTGCTTTTATCAAATCCATGAGAGGGAGTGATCCTAATGCGGCACTGTATTGGTTGGGAAGAATGCTTGCCGGAGGAGAAGACCCCAAATTTATTGCAAGAAGAATACTGATTTTTGCTTCGGAGGATGTCGGACTGGCCAATCCCAACGGACTGTTAATAGCAGAAGCGTGTTTTCGTGCCAGTGAAGTCATTGGTATGCCGGAATGCAGAATAATTTTGGGACAGACTGTAACTTATTTAGCATCGAGTCCTAAAAGTAACTCGGCGTATCTTGCCATAGACGAAGCCATGAGACTTGCCCGGGATACTCAAAGTCTTCCGGTTCCGCTGCATCTCAGAAACGCCCCGACTAAGCTTATGAAAGATGTCGGATACGGTGAGGAGTATCTTTATGCACATGACTATCCCGGAAATTTTGTAGAGCAGGAATTTTTACCGAAAGAAATATCCGGGCGAAAGTTGTTCGAACCTCAGGATAATCCCGCAGAAATAAGACTTAGGAATTTTTTAAAAGAAAACTGGAAAGACAAATACAAGTACTGATGAATTTTAAACAATATACTCAAGAGAATTTTTTTGTTATTGCAGGACCGTGCGTAGTCGAATCGGAAGAGGTGTGCTATACTGTTGCAGAAACTTTAATGGAAATAAGTAGAAAACTGAATATTCCGGCAATATTTAAAGCGTCGTATAAAAAGGCTAATCGCACATCAGTACATTCATATACCGGATTGGGAGATGAAAAAGCATTGAGAATATTGGAATCAGTACGGAACAAATTTGATCTGCCTGTATTGACCGATGTGCATGAAGTAAAAGATGTGTCATTGGCAGCAGATATAGTGGACATTTTGCAGATTCCTGCTTTCCTTTGTCGTCAGACGGATTTGATTATGGCCGCCGGAGAGACAGGTAAGCCGGTCAATCTCAAAAAAGGGCAGTTTGCTTCGGCAGATATAATGAAATATGCGGTGGAAAAATTGATATCGGTCGGTAATACACAGGGAATGTTTACTGAAAGAGGTACCTTTTTTGGATATCAGGATTTGGTTGTCGATATGCGTAATATTCCACAAATGAAAGCGATTGGAGTGCCCGTAATTTATGATGCGACTCATTCGGTGCAGCAACCGGGCAAGGGCGGCGGCAGTAGTGGAGGAATGAAAGAAATGATAGAGCCCCTCACTTTGGCGGCGGTGTCTGCCGGAGCTGACGGGATGTTTATAGAGACTCATCCGCAACCCGAGAAAGCACGGTCTGATTCTTCCACAATGTTAGCACTGAATGAGCTCGAGAATATTTTAAGAAAAGCCCAAACAGTATATGAACTCAATCAGAACTTATAAGTTCTAAGAAGTACTGTCCTGCGATTCGGACAGGAAAGTTTTTTGTTCGGTAAACTCTTCTGTATATAAGCTGATTAATAAAAAAAGTATAGAGAGTAAAGTAGGACCAAAAATTAAACCTACAAATCCAAATATTTTTATACCGACTAAAATTCCCAAGACTGTAATCAGGGGATGAACATTGGCTATTTTCTTTTGCAGCATAAACCTGAACACATAATCGACTTTGGTCACCACTATGGAGCAGTAAATAATCAGACCAATACCCGCGCCTGTATGGGATTTGAAAATCAAAATCATCGCCAGAGGAAGCCAGACCACTACGGTTCCAATGACAGGAATAATTGAAGCAATTGCCGTAATAAGTGCCATTACTGCGGCTTCTTTTACACCAAAGATAAGATAACCTATTAAAGCAAAAACACCCTGTACTACCGCGAGAAGAGGAATGATAATCGTGTTGGAAATAATCATCTCCTTAGCTTTTTGGCTTACGATAGAAGTGTTCTTAGGATGCATGGGGAAAAGCCCTTTGATAAACTCCTCCATTTCCTTACCGTTGACAAACATGAAATAAAGCACAAAATACATGATAGCGATATTGGCCATGCTCAGGAAGGTGCCTCCCAGCATGTTTGGCAACAGGGCAGATACTGGTTTTTGCAAATTTTCAAAAATTACTTTGGCATCTATATGCACTACATCCATTCCTGTCAGTTCGTAAAGACTTTTATAGAAAATATTCCACTGGTCTATCAGCGGCTGCGGATTGTTAATGATTGGCGTGATTTTATTGACCAATAAGATTCCGATTCCTGTAAATGGTATCAGGATGGCTATTGTGGTAATTATCAGGATAATGGTTGCCCAGAGCCAGCCTCTTCCACCATTATCATACACCCTTCTTTTATAAAAATCTCTGAATAGAATATAGACTGTAAGTGCTCCAAGAAATCCGGTCATGTAACTGATAAGATTGACCGTCACGATGTAGGTTATCGAAAAAATCAAGGCAATCAGAAACCCTTGTTTTAGCTTTTCATTGTCCAAAGTAGCCATGCTTATTCTTTATCACAAAGTAATTTAAAATTTAAACATCTTCGCCTGTTTTCTTCAAATGATATGTTATCTTTAGCGTGTATGCAGCAGTATGTAGTATCCGCGAGAAAGTACAGACCCACTAAATTTAGTGAAGTAATAGGACAAGAACAAGTTACGGTAACTTTGCGTAAAGCTCTGCAGTCGGGTCAGTTGGCACAATCTTTTTTGTTTTGCGGGCCGAGAGGGGTAGGTAAAACTACCTGTGCAAGAATTTTGGCCAAAGCAATCAATTGTGAACATCCGGATGAGAATTTTGAACCCTGCAATTCCTGCAGTTCCTGTTCGTCATTTAATGCCAATGCCTCTTTTAATATCCATGAGTTGGATGCCGCTTCCAATAATTCCGTGGAAGATATCAGAAATTTAGTGGAGCAGGTAAGGTTTGCACCTCAGGCAGGAAAGTATAAAGTTTATATTATCGACGAGGTACACATGCTGAGTAATGCAGCTTTTAATGCTTTTCTGAAAACCTTGGAAGAGCCGCCATCTTATGCAGTTTTTATTTTAGCCACGACCGAAAAACACAAAATTATTCCGACAATCCTGTCCCGGTGTCAGATATATGATTTTAACAGGATTTCCAATGTGGATATTGTCAAAAATTTAAAGAAGATTGCACTATCCGAAAATATTGATGCGGAGGAGCAGGCGCTGCACGTAATCGCTCAAAAATCTGATGGCGGAATGCGGGATGCCTTGTCACTTTTTGATAAGATTGCAAGTTATTCCGGAGAAAAACTCACCTATAATGATGTCATCAGCAATCTGAATATTTTGGATTATGACTACTATTTTACTGTAACAGATTTGCTGCTGATAGAAGACAGTTCGGGAGTGTTGCAGGCATTTGATGAAATATTGTCAAAAGGATTTGACGGAGAAATTTTCCTGATGGGAATTTCAGAGCATTTCAGACAATTGTTAGTAGCAAAAGACGATCAGATTTTAAATTTACTGGAAGCTTCAGAGGATTTGAAAGTGAGATACAAGACTCAGGCACAAAAAAGCAATGAGACATTTCTGCTCAATGCATTAAATATAATTAACCAGTGTGATATCAATTACAAAACTGCCAAAAACAAACGACTGCATGTAGAACTTGCATTGCTGAAGATCTGTTTTATTTCCACTCAAATAGAAAATATACTCGGTATTCTCAGCACCGAAAAAAAAAAGATAGTACAGTAACATATACCTCACAGGAACTATCTGATCATTATACCGTTTCAGAACCCGAAAAACCTATTCCGAGTATAGAAGAATCTTCTAAAGAGGAAAGCGTTAAGCCGAAAGCTGAAAAATCAAAAGAGCCAAAAACAAACGACCTTTCTAAGGAGTCTTTTTTGGAATCTATATTGAAAGGCGGTGTATCAAAAACGGAAGAAAAGAGCATTGCCAAAATAGATCCTTCGCAGGAATCGATCAGTCAATTGTGGAAAGAATATCTCGAATATGACAAGGATCAGGCGGATTCATATTTTATGAGTTATGCGGTCACTGCTTCTCCGGTATGGAGAGAACCTAATATTATCTTTTTTAGTCTGAACAGCAATCTTGCCCAAAGCGCTTTAAAAAATAACAAACAACGTTTTATACCTTTTTTACAGGAGCGGCTCGATGTACAGGATTTAGATTTTCAGTGCGAGGTGGAATTTGAAGAACCGGAAGGTGAGGGCAAGAAAACTGAAACCGTCGTGGACAGATTAATAGAAATAAAAGAACAAAACCCCGTAATAGATTCTTTAATAAAGGCACTTGATTTAGACTTTTATAAGAATGAATAAAAAAACTCTTGTAGTCGGAGCAAGTCCAAAGAAGTACAGATACAGCCATAAAGCAATCCTACTTTTGAAAGAGTATGGGCATGATGTAGTTGCAGTCGGTAAAAGAGGAGGATATATCGGTCATATTAAAATTCAAACAGGGCCTCCTGTGGAAAAAGATATTCATACAGTTACAATGTACATCAATCCGTCCCGCCAGCATCAGGTAATTGATTATGTGTTGGGTTTAAAACCTCACAGAATAATATTTAATCCCGGAGCTGAAAATGATGCTTTTGCAACTCTGGCGAGAGAAAACAATATTGAAGTGCTGAATGAGTGTACATTGGTCATGTTGAGAACTAATCAATTTTAATTTTGTGAGAAAAATATTGCTTCTGGTAATTGTCCTGTTTGTTTTGCCGGCAAAATCCTGCAGGGTAGAAGAGGAGGTGAAAGAGGAAGGATTATTTTTAAGTTTAAATTTAAGTACAAATGACTCATTTCAGACCACAGTTGATTTGATTCAGAGTTTAGAAACCGTTACGGAATATGGAGTTCAGATTGTGGAACAAAATATTATTACAGAGCTGCATTCTATCGTGATAAAAGATTCCTCGGGCCATTACTCTATTGATAATCAATATAACAGAATCAGGTTTTATCAAAATGTGTCCAATGAAGAAAAAGAGGATATCATCAATATAGATACAAGAGAACCGAAGGGGAATACGGACGATGAGTTAGAACGTTTGT
This sequence comes from uncultured Chitinophagales bacterium, assembly GCA_964653095.1. Taxonomy (GTDB): domain Bacteria; phylum Bacteroidota; class Bacteroidia; order Chitinophagales; family JADIYW01; genus JAMLHH01. Next base: position 64,413 of record CAZZEH010000011.1, on the reverse strand, counting down.
ATTATAATTTGACAGAACACAGCTTTGAGTCTGTGGTGAATTCTAATGGAGAAGAAATTTCAAATGGATATTACAATCTGCTGAAAACTATTCAGGGAGGCAAATTCAGTTCGCCGTTTCAAAAGCTTTTAAATTACAGCATATTCTTTCCGGATTACGAATTATTTGAAGGGGAAACCTGGAATAAAGAAGTGTATCTTAAAGAAGATGAGCTGAGTATAACGGGGGACACTAAATATACATTGGAAAACTGGGACAGTACTTTTGCGTACATAAAAGTTAAGAGTCATCTGAATGGCAGGTATTTATTTTTTTCGGAAGCCATGCAAGTAGAGGTGGAGAAAAGTGGAAGTCTGATTGTCGAGCGGACTTCGGGTTTGATACAGGAAGGTGTGATTGAACAGAAAATCAAATGGCATGACCACGATATAAATGAAAACCGTTTTATCGGTACGGTTAAGTTCTCGGTGAAGAAATAAAAAGAATACCATTTAGCGAGACTATCTTGAAGTCGTATCAGAATAAGGTTACAGCGATATTAGACACAATTAACCAACAAAAAGCCCTTTCAGAAAAAATCCGAAAGGGCAAAAAGTAATGAAACACACTTTTTGTGTTACTGCACTAATAATTTCACTATTTCATGAGTGTCATTTAATTGAATTTCCAACAGGTACAAGCCCGGAGCCGGATGTTCCATTGAAATGTTTTTGAGATATTTTCCGGTAAAACTGGAATATTCATCTTTCATCAGCTCTCTGCCGTTCAGGTCAAACAATTTTACACTCAATGGACTGTTGAGCGGGACAGTAAAGGACAGCTCAAATGTACCGTTATTTGGATTTGGATAAAGCAGTAAGTCAATATCATGCTTGCTGACCAAAATATGGGTAATCGTGTATTCTAAATCCTCGGACGTTTCTGATGAACAACCAAAGTCATTTGTCACGACGACAGAGTAGAGGCCACTGTGTTCCGGGACCAATACCTGGTCGTCTGCATTCTCTATTAGAGTACCGTTGATATACCACTGATTACCATTTTCCGAATTAGAAATGAGAAGTTTATTCTCTAAAGTAATAACAGGTTTTTCCGGTCTGTCCCAAACATTAATCAAAATATTGTCGGTATCCGTACAAGTACCGTTGCTGACTGTTACAGAATAGGAGCCGCCTTCTGTTACTGCAAGCGATGAAGCATTACCGATAACCGAGCCGTTCAGACTCCACTTATAAGTGAGTTGATTGTTTTCTGAAACTGAAAGAATAACAGAATCACCTTCGCAGAAACTCAGGCTGCCTTCCACAAAAATTCTTGCAGAAACCGGATTGCTCAGACCTACATCAACTGTTGTCGGTGCACTTTGACATCCATTTACTGTTTGAGTGGTGTACAGTGTAATATTCTGATTCCATCGGTCTATACTGTAATCTGCAGTCTGTGACAACAGTACTGTCAGGTCTTCATCAGCATACCAACGGATATTTTCACCCTGAGCCGATAAAACTACGGACTGCCCAACTGCGCATATCGGAGGACTTTGCACCTCCGGCGTATTCGGCCTTTCGACTACCTTGACGGTAATTTCCGCAGCAATGCTTGTGCCGCAATTCGTCAAAGTCTGTGTCGCATAAACTTTGGTGTTGGAACTGACATTGTCCAGAGTCAATTCACTTCCGCTTCCAAGTAGCTGAGTGAGAGCCAAATCGGCGTACCATTGTATCTCAGTACCCAAGGCTTCCACTGTCACACTTTCATTGCTGCATACGGTATATTCACTTTGTACTTCAGGAGCCGGAACTTCGTCACCTGCAAATCTGACCTTCAGCTGATAGGCTTCACTCTGACAGCCATTAACCGTCTGAGTCACAAAGTAATCCGTATCTGTATTCAGATTAGCCGGGGTATAGATGTTTCCTGAAGCAATTAAATTAGTCAGTGCGGCATCATCATACCAATTGATACCGACACCTGTTACTTCCAATTCATCTGCCTCTTCGCCTTCGCAAAGTACATAAGCTTGGACAGGCTTCGGAGCGTCCGGAATTGGCGAGACCTGCAATAAAACTTTCAGCCCATCACTCTCACAGCCATCCACAGACTGAGTCACATAGAATGTTGTATCTGACAAAATATTATTCAGTAAAAGCTCATTGTTGTCGCCAATCAGTCGGGTAAGTCCGGCATCCGAGTACCATTGAATGTTTTCTCCCTCTGCACGGACAGACTGTACATCGTCTCCGAGACAGTACTGTAGATTAGATGTGATAACCGGTACTGTAGGTTTCGGTAAAACAATGACCGATATCTTTTCAGAAACTTCTTCGCAGGCAGATTCCGGTATGGCTGCCACTACATGATATTCTCCGGAATTGGTTGGAGTGTATTTGTTGGCTGTGGCATCACTGATTGGATTGCCGTCAAGATACCACTGATAAGTTTGTCCTGCGATATATTCTGCTTCCAACAGATACCCCGAATCGGAACAGGCATTGGTTTCAGTTGTAATAATACGGGCAGTTGCAGATGCAGTATTTATCAGCGAAGTATAAACTTTCTTTTCACAACCGGACTGAGTATTGGTTACTTTTGCGAGATAAAACCCTGCATCTGATACCTGAATACTGGCACTGGTCTCTGCCATTAATACACCATCTTTATACCACTGAATGGTATTGTCTGCTTCGGTACCAACGTTTAAAGTGACTGCGGTACCATTACAGACAAGAGTTGTATCTCCAAACGAAGCGTTTATTGTAGGAGTTTCGTTAACCGCAAAAGCCGGACTAATGCCAAAGACAGTATCGACTTCTGCATCAGTTACTTTTATTCGATAATTTGTACCTGTAGGAGCATCTGCCGGAATTTCCCATTTGAAGGAATCAGCTCTTGCATCAGCTCCTTCTGTAATGTTTTGATAGGTATTTCCGCCATCTGCACTCCAGGATATGTTCACGGTTTTCACGGCAGTAGCTTCCCAGGCGATTACAGCTTCATCACCTTTACAGTATTCTGCATTGGCAGACGGAGAAGTTACTTCAATTTCTTTTTCACCAAATATCCACACGTGTGCTTCGGATATATTTTTGACTTCCGTATTATTTACGCGGTCTCTGGCAATAACTCTAAAATCATATTCACTGCCTGCATATCCTGTGAACATCACTTCGTTGGCCGTGAGGGTATCCGAATACAGAGTCCATGGACTTCCGCCTTCCGAATAGTACAGGCTATAATCTTTTATGCCAGAACCGCCCTGATCGTCAGAAGCCGTCCATTCAATTTTGAAGGTCGGTTGCACTTGTACCGAATCCAAAGATTTCATCACGCTGACAGGTGCTACGGCATCAATGGTGTTTTCCCAAATGTTAGTAGCAATAGGTTCGTTGACATCAAAAATAATTTCTGCCTGATGCGTAACGATGTCACCGGTTTTAGAATCCGATTTTGGGACGACAGTGTAGGTTACAAACCCTTCTCCGTTTCCAAAAGCATCATTCACTGCAAGATATCCGACAAAAGGGTCATAAGGCGCTATTCCTGTCTCAGACTCTATGGATTGGAATACCCAGAAAATTTCATTATTTACTATATCAAGACCGGCACTTACCTCTACATCCACACCAATCTCGTCTGTCAGATTCAGCCTTCCGGTATAACTGAACAAGTTTTCAGGAACATCAAATTCCATATTTCTGAATCCAAACTTTCCAATTCTGAATGAAAGCGGATTAATGTGCTCATCCAACTGCTGTCTGATGACTACTCTTTGAGCAGGTACCTCGGCCAAAAGAGAGTCGTTTTCATAAGTGATGGTATAGAGCATCGTATCTTTGACAGACACAAATTTCTTTTCTTCGTCCACACCGTGAGGCCCTATAATCTCATTTGGGTCACAGGATATTACTAACGGAATCGTTTTGCAGGTATAACCACCGCACCCCAATATTCCAGAAGGATCTCCCGTGAAAAAATCTACTGCACCAAAAAAGCATCCTACTTTATCGGTAAGAGGTGTCCCTCCTGTTACGCAACTTAATGCACTGAGAGTACATTTAAAGCTAGCCAGCGTTACTCCTGCGGCAACTCCATAAGGTCCACCAGCAACACCTACTATTCCATATTTAACGATATCCATTCCGCAACTATATACCGTTGCACCACAACCTACAGCCTGCCATAGTTTTTCACAATCTTTTTTCAAAGGGTCGGTACCTGGTCGATTGCTGCAATTTGGCCCATCCTGTAATGCAATAAACGGGTGAATAAGCGCGTCATAAAGATTTCCCGGAATATCCTCCGGCCATGGATCACCTTGTGTAAAGCCGTCAACTCCACTCTTACCTGCAGAGCCTCCACTGCTTCCTCCTTTTCCACCCGCTCCCGGATCAGAATTGGCTCCACCACTGTCACCTCCATTACCGCCTGTCCCGCCACTGCCACCACCACTATCCCCACCGTTGCCACCGTTACCGCCATTACCACCGTTGCCGCCATTGCTTTTGTCTGCTGTACCCCCGCCACCATTACCGCCGATACCGCCGATTCCTCCATCAAATCCGTTACCGCCGCTACCGCCGTTACCGCCATCACCGCCATTCAGACCACCACCGCCAAGACCACCAGTGCCACCAATGCCACCTTTATAATTGGTACCGCCGTCGCCTCCTACACCACCGACTCCGCCATCTCCTCCATACTGACCGGGACCACCCTGACCGCCTTGACCACCCTGGCCGCCCTGACCTGCGGTCAGAGTCTTATTTTGATCACAGATTATTGCTCCGCCCGGGCCACCCGAGCCGCCCGGACCTGCATGAATCTCAGTTAGCGGTTCTATAAAGTTTTTCATAGACGGAATCCCTATACCTCCCTGGCCACCAATACCACCTTGGCCGGGTTCAATGTCACAAGTACCCGATCCGCCCGGACCACCTTTTCCACCCGGCTTGCCCGGCTGTCCCGGACCGCCCGGAATCCCATCTTCACCAATATCTGGTTTTCGCGCTGTGAAGCAAAGCAACAGTTCACTATTTTCTTGTTTGATAGAAAATGTTCCGCCGTACAAATTGTTTTCGGACGTGAAATGTTGAATGTTAAGTCTGAATTTATTAGGATGAAACCCTTTAATATTCCCTTCGGCCTTGGCTATTACCCAACACTGATCATATCCCGGCTCCCAGGTAGTCAAAAAATCTTTTTGATTGTTAAAGCTATTCAAAGATCTAATTTCAATCTCAAAAGGGTTTATTTCTGTGGACTGGATGTCGATATCATCCGTTGCTTTCATTATGTCCCAGCCCTGTTCTTCTCCAGCTTTGCCATACGGGTCATTGATTTTCCATATATATTTTCCACCCGCTCCGAATATTGCATCAGTATATGTATTAAATGTCGTTAAACTCCCTGAGGAATATATATAGCTTCCGCATGTCAGGCAATCCGATAGGGTTTCTTTTAAATCTTTCTCTGACAGAATTCCTTTTTTAACTAAAACGGCAAAAACAGAATCTCTGAAAGCAATCGGATTATGAATAATCTCTAAAGCTTCTGGGTATGCTTTTAAAAAGTCTAAATCACTTTTTAACAAACCTTGTCTGTTAATCTCCTGCATTTCAGCTTGTTTTATGATGAAATCTTTTACGGAAAGCCCTTGAGATCGCAGACGAATTGGAAGAGAGTTAAAACTACCTGTATTTATTTCACTCTCAATCCCAAATGCCTGACCGGGACTAAGGTTTTTTACAATGAAAGGAATCATATTGTAATTTGGACCATGATGATAAGGCATGTTTTCTAAATACTCATTTCCAATAAAGTCTTGTAAAAGGAAAATATTATTCCCTGTTTTTTTAGTATTGTAAATTTTGTTCGATGTAAAAAAGTTTACGTCCCCTCTAATTATAGGGATATCAATATTTCCAGCATTGATAGCACCAGCACTCAGTTTGGCTCTTTTTCCCGCTCCAATATTCAATGGAAAAAAGTTAGGATAACTCTCAAGCAAGTACCCGCTTGATTTCTCAACAGTCACGCTGTCTTTAAGAATTGCTTCAGAGTCAATACTATTAACTACCGCCAAGTCATACTTCCCGGTTGGAACAGAAGTTAAGTCCCATCTGACAGTCATCTTCATACTATTATTTAAGACGATTACGTCGCCCTGATTCACGTTGGTCGTTCCTTTCCTCAGATACACTTTGGAATGCTCTCTAAACCCGGCTCCTTCTATCTCTGTGGTCACCACTCCCTGACCAAGTTTCTTAGGATTGATATCTAAAATTGTCAAAGGCAGAGTTCTTGCCAGTATCTCCGTCATCTGTGGATTATCAGTATATGAGGAGGTTCTTATCAATATATAATATGTTCCTGCTTTGGTGTCCGGACAATAAAGCGTTCTTTTGGCAAACAGCCCCAAAGAGGATTTATAGTCAAAATCTGTCATAGTAGGAGTTCTGTTATATGCGACATACAGCTCATTCCCAGGTACATCAATATCGGTTTCCAGCTCAATAATTAAATCCAAACCCTCCTGTACCTCTACTTTGTAATAGACAAAGTCACCCTGACTCAACGGGAAATCGGTTGGGACATCTAACAAGAGTGCATTAGCATCTACACTTGCTGTATGAACACTCACTTTTGTATTGTTGTCAGTATTGGATTCCGGCATATTGTGATTGACGTTGGTTTTGACAATGCCATAATGTTCACCTGCATTGATATTCCTGACTTTTCCTTTGAACTGTCCCTGATAGGATGCACCCGGCTCAATCGATACAGATTTATCCCGCATATCTAATAAAATATCGGTATTAATATCCAGAATTTTATCTGTTGAAGTATAAATAGCATCCTTCAATGTAGCTCTGACAGCACCAGTTCCGATATTTTCTACTGTATAATCAATAGATATATCATCACCCAAGGTAGCTGAGGCCGGCCAGGTAAAATCTGATACTATCAAATCCTGACCGGATGCCGATGCAGGATAAACCAAAACACTTTGGGATTTCAGATTATTATCGGTGCTGTTGTGTTCATACAAATTCTCACCGCTTGTGTACATAATCAGGTAATAGTTGCCCGAGAGATATACCGGAACTTCAAAAGTGATACTGTCTGAATAAGATTCATTGACATCCAGGCTTTTGTACGCTGTATTATATCCTACATTACTTCCCGTGTATGTAGTAAGATTTGAAGAAACACGCAGATTATCACTTATTTTCACCGAATCTATGGGAACAGAACCGACATTTTTTATTGTATAATAAGCTGTTGCGGTCTGTCCGGCATAAACTGTCGGAGGAGTAATCAGTTCCGTAACTTCCAGATCTGCCCATGGCTGCAGAGTGACATTGACAGGAATAAAGTACTGATTATTGGACCAGGAAATTTCATTGCTTACATTTTTATCGGCATCTGTTTCAAAAATCATAAAATAATCCCCGGACAATCCGTTCGGAATTTTAACAGATTTGGTCACAGTATAAGCTCTGTTTTTATCCAAGAATCCGTTTCTTTCTACTTCTAACAGCTCCTGAAAATTACTTCTCGCAGAGTCTTTGGAAATGTATACTTTGTCTATCCATTGCTGAGCGACAGTTTCCATGTTCCCTTTATTCTGTACTGTCCACAATATGCTTACAGTCTGTCCGTCATTGACACTCATCGGAGCTGATGCTGCTGCCAAGGTCAAATCGGCATAAGATAAAGGGGTATCCGGCAGTTTTATATGAACCGGAATTGCTGCAGATATGTTGTTATTTTCAAAAGCAAACTCATTGACCTTATCTGTGACATCGGTATAAATAAAGATGTACGCCTGACCTTCCGGGATGCTGATAGGAACAGCCATTTTGAGACTTCTCTGAATTTCAGCCCCCTGTTGTAAAGGTGCGGCGGGACTTCTCAAAGATGTAACTGCCAAAGCTGTGGTATCTGTAAAAATCGGACTTGTTGAGATATAGATTTTGTCCGTCCAGGCTTTTTCAGTAGGTGCCACACCCTGATTTTTTACAGTCCATTGTACGGTGAGCTCGCCTCCGACAAATGCTGAGTCTGCATTCAGACTGGCAGAAGATACTATCAGGTCTGCATAAGGTATCGGCTCAATTTGGATAGGAGCACTACTGCGCAGAATATTGTTGTCCTCGAATGTATGTTCAAAGACATTATCGTCGGCATCAGTATGTACATAGACATAATAATCACCCGCCAGTTGTTTCGGCAGATTCACAGTAAAGGTCTTTTGATACTCTTCTCCGGTTGTTAATTCCTTTCCTTTTGTATAATCTATTTTTTGGATTAAAACAGATTGAGCCGTATCAAAAGAAGTGGATTGAGAAAGGTAAACTTTATCTGTCCAGAAAGAGGTATAAGGATTGTTGCCCTGATTGCCGACTGTGTATGAGATTTCAATTTCGTCTCCCGACATTGCATCTGAGGGTGCAGTAACTGATTTCACAAACAAATCGACCGGTGGTGCCAGGGTCACATCAATCGCCTGATTTGATTTCATCAGGTTATTATCATCATTCCCGGCTTCGTATAATGTCTCGGTGTAGTCCGTGTGTACAAAGACCCAGTATTCTCCGGAGTATGAAAAAGGAAGTCTGATTTTAGGCTGATTCGTATAAGAAGCATTGCCTGCTAAATCATAATTTCCCATATCCACTACACCCAGCAGTTCAGCTGTCTCTTTAGAAAATGTCTCTTCTTTAGAAAAGTAAATAGCATCTTTCCAACTGCCGTCCGTTTTTATTGGAGAGAGATTTTTAACTGAATATGTAAGAGTGATTTCATCTCCTCCAAATGCTGTAGTAGGCACTCCAATAGATTCTACTGTCAGGTCAGCAGCCGGAGAGGCTTGTATCGTCAAACTTCCGATTTTATTATTATTTTCTGAATCAGCTTCATTCAGAAACATGCTGTATGACTCGACCATAATATACATAGGTCCGATGACATCCAGCGGTAGTTTTACTTTCTCAGTTCTTTGATAACTTTCGTCCGGTGCAAGGAAAGACGGGTTGACAAAACTCCCAAGTGCAATTCTGCCTAATGAACTAAAATCGTCGTGCATAGATATAAATACTCTATCCCTCCAGCTCGTGGCACCTGTAGAGCCGGCACCAATATTTTTCACTGTCCACTTGAGTTCAATTTCTGAACCCGAAACCGGATTTTCCGGGAAAGTGAAAGATTCTATCACCAAATCCGGCAGGTTACTGGTTTCAAAAGTATAGATATCACTTTCTGCTGTAAAACAGGAGTTTTTAGCGATTACCTGCCAATTGTATTTTACGCCGGATTCTGCTCCAAATTCAGTGTTGTGAACAGTCAAATTTCTACTGCTTGGACTTTCCGGTCTCTGTTCTCCAAACTCCCATACATACACATCAAAAAGGACACCCTCGTCAGCTGACTGCCAGGACAAATAGACTCTAGAGTTTACGTTAGTGGCCCCGTTTTCCGGGAACATATTAGTGACCGCTGCCGGTGTACTCACATCCAAGACGCTGATGGATACCTCTGCCTGATAATTACAGCCGTTGGCTCCGGTTGCCTGTACAGAATAAATAGTTGTTACTTCAGGAGTGACGTTAATTTCTGGAGTTGTTTCTCCGTTAGACCAATTATAAGTGTCACCATTTGATACAGTCAATGTAATTTCCTCTCCTTTACAAATACTGACGACCCCTATCGGACTGAGTTCGGGTGCAGGAGCGACTGACACTACGATACTCTCAGAACGCACTTCACAGGAAGCATTGGTGAGCGTTACATAATACTCTCCATCGCTTTTCACGATAATGGAAGCAGAAGTTTCTCCATTAGACCAGAGAATATCCTGTGCGATATTGGATGTCAGTACCACAGAATCACCCTGACAAAGGTCAACACTTCCGCTTGCAGTGATCACAGGAGGCGTAGCCGCATCAACCACAGTCACAGTAACTTCGTCTGTCGTGCTGCAACCGTCAGAATTGGTTGATGTAACGGTATAGGTAGTCGTAGTCGTTGGACTGACACTAATAGTACCAGAGGTTTCTCCAGTATTCCATAAATATGAATCTCCACCGGAAATACTCAGACTCGCACTTTCTCCCTGACAGATAGTGATATCATCCGCAATCACTGTGGCCGGAGCCGTACCATTGACTATCGTAGTATGCAGAGTATCGTTGGAACGATCGGCATCATCGGGTGATGAAGTGTAGGCGGTTATCAGATACTCTCCCGGTGTAGAAAAATCTGCTTTGCCCTGAAAGGTATATTCAGCAGTACCGACAGCCGGAACTTTGAAGCTTCCAACATTTTCAGTCAATGTTTTTCCGTTATATTTAAATGTAACCGGGAAGCCGGACTGCTCTGATGCACCATAATTTTTGATACGGACAATTACGGTTTCACTATTACTCAGGCCACATCCCTCCGGTGCCAGAACTTCTACTACTCCCAAATCTATATGATCCTGAACAACCACTTCATTGGCTCCTATAGACGGATTGCCCGACGGCCTCGCATTTCCGTCGAAGTCCTCTGTAGTACCCATATTTGTTCCTGCCCGGTATAATTCATCCGCACTTGCATGTAAATCGATTTCGGAAGCATATCCCGGATTGATACTGATGGAATGCGCATCCTGTCCGGTTTCATTTTGCCATTCTGCCAGATTAGCTATAGATTGAGAAGCAAAAAAGGCCAATACGTTTCCCGAACTGTATAGGTTGTTGTAGTCGTATGTAATAGATTGTTCTTCATCGTTAATCGACATCGCGGTGCCCCATTCACTTAAAGATGTCAGATTGTTGTTATAAACTTTAATGTTTTCATTGCTGCTGAGAAGCAAAGCGTATCCTTCACTTTGTCCTCCAATATTAACGTTATTGTGAATTATATTGACGTTTTTACTGCTCATCAGCATGATGCCCATAGAAATCTGAGTTGAAGACACACTTAGAAAATTATTTTCTATTTTCAATCTTTGAGTTCCACCATCAACATTAAATGCATATATAGCAGCAGACATATATTCTCCAAAAACATGGTTTCGGGCAATATAAGCACCATTATAAATGTCGATTAGATGAATTCCCATAAAATCATTATTGGTAACCCCAGTTGTAATTTTATTAGAATATACTCGCGGAGCATCCGCATTTGAAATCATGATACCATTGTAAACCTGATTGATAAAATTATTGTTTGAAATATCTATACCCTTTATAAAGTGATCTTCATCGCCACTTAGCAGAACCGCGTTAGACCCTTTGATAAAAGTGTTTTCTTTGATAGTAATATTTTCAGCAACCGTAGATGAGAGGTTAATCATATAGATTAGTGCGTTATTTATATCTGCCTCTGAGTTAAATGTATTTCCAATAAACTCTATATCTGAACTGCCTTCGTCTGAGGAAAACATTATTCCCATAAACATATCAGTATCATCAAATTGAAAAGTCAAATCTCTAAAAGTGATATATTTTGCTTTCTCCAATTTTATAATATGAGTCACGATAATATCATCAACGGCTTTTATCACGACATCCGAGCTATTGTTGCTTTCTGATTTGAAAGTAATTCTGTTTACAGGAGAGGAGCCTGTAATTTCCGGAATAGTAACCTGTTCATCGTAAATACCGTTTCGAATGTTAAAAGTCACAGGACCGTTGATCCCATTGCTCTCTAACGCTTCTACCGCATCATAAATGCTGGCATAATTTGCACTGCTGCCTCCAATAGTGTATGTGCCGGACATGGGTGCCGCGGATAAGTTTTGCCCAAATCCTAATAGCGTGATGACCGCGAAAGTGATTAAGATGGGAGAGATTACGTTTAATGATACCTTTCTCATAACGAATAAATTTAAATTCAGGAATATGCTGTTTTGTGGTAGCTCTAAATACCTTTAGTTTGTGTTAAATTCACAAGAAAGTAAACACATATTTAAAAATATTTCACATTACCATAGCGAGCTAAAGAAAATTAATTAGTTATTCAACAGTAAAAGTTATAATGTATTGACAGATTACTGTTAGTTTAAAGAAAAAATGGAGTGCCGATTGACTGCTTTTCTTATCAGAAAGAAAATTCTAAGAAATTAGTCTGTTGGATTAGTATGTTTTACTTTTTATATAGCACATATGCACTTTATGCATCATTAACTGAATTACTGAATAAAAGGTGAATTTATTTCAGTATTTTCGCCAATCGAAAAAAATTAGATGGACATTTTTATTCAGGTATCACAGTTTTTGCTCAGTTTGACGTTATTGGTTTTTCTGCATGAACTCGGACATTTTGTCGCTGCAAAAGCATTTAAAGTAAGGGTATCTAAGTTTTATGTATTTTTTGACTTCCTTTTTCCATTGCCGAATGTGCTGAACTTTTCGCTTTTAAAAAAGAAAGTAGGAGAGACGGAGTATGGTATAGGCTGGTTTCCTTTGGGCGGTTATGTACAGATAGACGGGATGGTGGATGAAAGTATGGATACCGAAAAACTTAATGAACCTCCAAAGCCTTGGGAGTTTAGAGCTAAACCTGCCTGGCAGCGTTTAATTATCATGCTTGGCGGAGTAACCGTCAATTTGATTCTTGCAATGGTCATTTACGCCGGAATGCTTATGGCATGGGGAGAACAGTATCTGCCCATGAAAAATGCCACCAACGGTGTGATGGTTACGGATTCTTTAACTTACGATTTGGGTATAGAAAACGGCGATAAAATTCTTTCCATCAACAAAGAGCCTGTTCAGGACTTCAATGCTTTTACGCGAATATTGCTCATTGAAGACGCTAAGACAATAGAAGTTATCCGTGCAGGCAAAGAAGAAGTGCTGTCTGTTCCCGATGATTTTGTATCTAAAGTGATTTCCGGCCGTTCTCAAAGTAAATCTTTACAACTTATCGCCCCGAGATTTCCTGTGGAAGTGGAAGCTTTAATCTCTGGCTCCAATGCCGATAAAGCCGGTCTGAAAGAAGGGGATCGAATAGTAGGAATCAATGCAGTATCCACTATTTTTTTTGATGAACTGACTCAGGAATTAGGTGAAAATAAAGGTGAAGAAGTTCAGCTACAGATTATAAGAGACAGTAAAAATCTGTCCCTTACGGTCAGAGTGGATGAACACGGCAGGATAGGATTTGCCCCGAATACCGATTTGAGCAGATATTATGAAGTAAAGACAGTCGAATATGGTTTCTTTAGTGCAATACCAGCGGGTATAAATCTCGCAGTCCGCACTTTAGACGGTTATATAAAACAGATGAAGCTTCTTTTTAACGGCAAGGCTAAAGTCAGTGAATCCCTAGGTGGTTTTGGTACGATAGCAAAAGCATTTGATAGTCATTGGAATTGGTATTCTTTCTGGAATATGACTGCTCTGATATCTATTATTTTGGCTATTATGAACCTGTTGCCAATCCCGGCGTTAGATGGCGGGCATGTGATGTTTCTTCTCTATGAAATGATATTCAGAAAACCTTTACCGCTGAAGTTTATGGAAGCAGCTCAGATGGTCGGGATGGCTATCCTGCTCTTCCTGATGCTCTATGCCAACGGATTGGATATTTTCAGAGGATTTTTTAAATAATCTTTTTCATAAATCTTGCTCAGATTTGAATTCTTTCTATCTTTGCAACTTCAAGCCACAAGTTCAGATTTGATTGCGGAAGTGGCGGAATTGGTAGACGCGCACGACTCAAACTCGTGTTCTACGGAGTGAGGGTTCGATTCCCTCCTTCCGCACCCAACCCTTGAAAGCCTCAAAGGATTTTCCTGAGAGGCTTTTTTATTTCGATAAGGGTGCTGTGTTTATCATTATGAGTTTAACAGGGTAATTGATAGCTGCGGTAGTTTTTATTTGCCAGACCTGCCCACTAAAGTCAATAACAATTAATCGCAATCGACAGAAATCCTTTCCTGATATTTGGTTTTTAGATTCTTAATCAGATTGCTTTTTAAATATTCCTTTGAATTTATTTTTCAACTTATTTTCTTCAGAATCTTTGACATTTTCCGAGCTAACCACTTTCCCGTTCTCATAGGTTTCTATAGTTACCAATCTACCTTCCGAAGAGTAATATTTCCATTCCCCTTCCCGTGTGCTGCACAAGCCCCTTAATTTCAGATTCGACCAATCCTGTCCCGGGTGCCTGAAATTCCCTTCAACTTTTACAGTTTCACTCGGATAAAATTCTTTAAAACCTCCTATCAGACAATCCTCATATTGAATAGCGATGTGTTTGAGTCTGTTTTGTTCATCGTATGTATAGACTTCACATGGGCGGCAGTTTTGAGCACTTTCCCAATGTTGTTTGTAGAAATCGTATTTTGACTTGGTAATCACTCTCCCGTTGGCGGTGTAAACTCTTCCGTTTGTGGTCATGTAGGAAGATAGATTGACATCATAAGTGGATACAGAGTCATATTTTTCAGAAGGCTGGGCTTGTAGTTCATCAATATTAAGTGAAAAAATAAGAAAGCCCGCGGTGAATAAAAAGATGTACTTCATGAGCTAAATTTATGCTCTAATAACAGAATGTTTTAAATGTATTTTCTCACTAATGTGGAAAAGTGTGTTTTTCTTCTTTATGAGCAAAAGTTGTGCAAGCCTTTTAAACCGGAATTTTTATTTTAAAATCCTTTTGATTTGAGCTCGTGAATAGTATTGGCAAAAAACCAGTGAGACTTGAATCTTTTAGCTGCTGAAAACTGTTTCATCCCTATCATGTCCGCATGTGAAATGGAAGGACTCGCTTCTGAACGAATTAACCCTTTGTAGTCTCCCCATTTGGCAGATTCTATTGCTACGAGACCGTCGTTGCTGCCTTCTACGCTGTATAAAATTCTTGCGAGAGTCTTCCAGGTATTACTCGGATAATCTCTTGTGATATGTGATGCAAAACTTTGATAATATACATCTTCCGCATCAGGTACATCTTTATTGAAGTTTTCCATAAAACGTCTGGTGAGCTGCACTGCGGCTCTGATGCCGTCAGGGCTTGTATCGCCGAGAAGTTTTCCGTAAATATTCATCAGCCTCCCCAAAACAAATTTTGGAAGAGGTACGCGACCTATTACGATATCGGCAATTCCGCTTCCTTTGTGCGGAGAACCTAATGTGGTCAGACTGGCTACCTTGTCGTTCATACCCAATCTCGATATCATGTATCTGGACTCTATGCCACCTTTTGAATGTCCGATAATATTAATTTTTTCACAGCTGCTTTTCTCCAGTATTTCTAAGATTCGATATTTTAATTTTATGGCATTGTCCACATGACTGTTAAAAGCATCCTGGTAAGAAGTGTATATCTCGCATCCGTGGGCTTTCAAAAAATCCGGGATGACTCCCCAATAATTAAACGTACTGATATTGTCTTTAAATCCAAAACCGCTGACTAAAATTACCGGATATTTTGTATCGCAATAGTCTAATTTATCCGTCGGTTTCTCAAACTCAATTACCTGATCCACGCAAAAAAAATGTTTCCCTAATTTATAAATTTATACAGGATTAATCCAAGCAATTAATATTCATTTAACCTGAAAAGCGGCCTTTTTGATAAAAGTACCGGAAAGTTGACCGTTTAAAAAAGACAGTCAGTAATTTTCTTATTCTTATGCATTCTTGTTCGGTATGTTTACTTTTGTGAGAACACTGAGATTATGAGTTTTTTATTGAGTGTATTTTACTGGGATGTCTCCCCGGAAATTTTTTCGGTTGACTTGGGCGAATCGTTTACACTTGCTGTACGATGGTATAGTCTGATGTTTGCATTGTCTTTCTTTATAGGCTTTTATTTGTTTCAATATATTTATAAGACAGAAAAAAAGAATGTCGAAGACTTGGATGATTTAGTGTTGTATATGTTTCTGGCCACAATTATAGGAGCCAGGCTGGGACATGTGATTTTTTATGATTTTCATTACTATTTTATCGAGCATCCGATAGAGATTTTTCAGGTCTGGAAAGGCGGCCTTGCCAGTCATGGGGCTATTTTTACGATTTTACTTGCACTCTATATTTTTGCCAAAAAACATAAAGGCTATACTTTTATCTGGCTGTTGGACCGTATGGTCTGGATTGTAGCTTTGGCAGCGGCATTTATTCGTACAGGCAATTTTTTCAATTCTGAAATTGTGGGACTGCCGACAGATGGGACTTGGGGAGTCGTGTTTATGCAAAATGGAGAAACTTTTCCGCGTATTCCTATTATGCTGTTTGAATCCGTGAGCTATTTTGCCGTGTTTGTACTCCTATCATATTTATACGTAACCAAAAAAGGTAAAGTCAAGCCCGGGCTGATGTCGGCAATATTTTTTATACTGATGCTGTCATTCAGATTTTTATGGGAGTTTTGGAAGTCAGACTACGGAGAGAAAATATTTTTGGGTCTGAACAGTGGACAGCTTTTGAGTATTCCGTTTGTGTTTATGGGATTTGTTCTTTTGTATTACGCTTTATACAACCCCAAAAATAAATCCCGATTAGTCTGATGTATAGATTTTGTTTAATAATTGTTTTTTCTGTTTCGGGTCTTGTTCAGGTTTCGGGACAGACCTCAAAAGAAATTCAGACTCGGAATGATTTGAGAAATCTGATGTATAATGAGTGCCGAAAACAAGCGAAGGAGCTGAAAATGGATGTTCATTTAAAAGGTTTTTGCAATTGCTCTTTTGAGAGTTTTTATTCCAGACTTGAAAAATCCGGTGCAGACCTCGAAGAAGTCGAAGAAAGAGTGATCAATACAATTTTAAATTCGGAGGCGTATCTGAGAGATATGGAAGGTTGTCTGGCACAAAACTTTAAAAAAGGTAGAGACAAAACTTTACAACAGTCTGATTATGTGAAGCAGTGTGCCAAAAAACTGAAGCAGAATAAATTTGTGCGTAAACATACAGATGTTGAGCTAATTTGTGAATGTCATTATGCCAAACTATTGGACAGTGAGTATTCTGCAGAGATGCCCAAAGAGTCGGCTTCTGAACTCATGGATAAAGCAATGGAAGAATGTATCATTTATTACCTCAGAATGAGCGGTACCTATATAGAACCCGATACGGATTAGTTTTTATTTCTTCTTCTTATATATACAAAACCACCTACAGAAAGCAGCAATGAAATTAATGCAAATATTAATGGCGTAAAAAAATGAGATTGCCCGGAATCCGCATGAGTCTGATTGGTATTAATTGACGGGAAAGTCTCCGTAGTGTCGTTTTTGGGATCTGTTTTTGAAATTTCAATCTGATCAAAAAACTTGCGCTGCCGATTGTAATCATACATTTCTGTGGCATCGTAGCGAAGATAGGAAAAGCTGTATATCGTATCCATAAACAGTAAGTTATAACTGTCTGCAATCAATCCGCTTATCGGGTTCATCTCATTGTCCACTCTTACTTTATAAAATTTTGCAGGAAGTCCTTTATATTCCAAATTGGTATATATCAACGTGGTGGCATCCTGAATGACAGACTGCACATAGCGGTTTAAAAGCGAGTCCGGTTCGATAGTTTTGTCCGATCTGACTGAATCGGGGAGCGGTATTACAGATGCGAGCATATATTCTTTACCTATATTTAAAAAGTATATTTGCTGTCCCGCTGCATCTGTCACTTCCGGAATTCCCGGAAAATAAACTTGTACAGTTCCGCTTACAGAAGTTGCAGCCCATTGGCTCTCAGCAGCGAGGGTAGAGAGAAATAAAAGAACCGGGAAAATGGTAAATATACTCTTCACGCCCTAAAAATAATAAAGCCACACGAATCCGCATGGCTTTATTTAGTAATTGTAAGGTGACTATTAATATCTGTAATATTCAGGTTTGTACGGACCTTCAATATTTACACCGATATAATCTGCCTGAGTCTGAGACAGAGTTTCCAATTCAACTCCAAGCTTTTCCAAGTGCAGAGAAGCCACTTTTTCATCAAGGTGTTTTGGAAGTGTATAAACTTTATTTTCATAGCGATCGGAATGCTTCCAAAGCTCAATTTGTGCTAAAGTCTGGTTAGTAAAAGAGTTGGACATTACAAATGAAGGGTGTCCGGTCGCACAACCAAGGTTGACCAGCCTCCCCTCTGCTAAGATGATGATATCTTTTCCTTTTACATTGTACTTGTCCACCTGAGGCTTAATTTCGATTTTGGTGTCTCCGTAATTTTTGTTTAGCCAGGCCATATCTATCTCGTTGTCGAAGTGTCCGATGTTACAGACGATAGTTTTATCTTTCATTCTTTCAAAATGCTCTGCCCGAACTATGCTGTAATTTCCGGTAGCGGTAATGATGATATCCGCATTTTCCACAACTGTATCTAATCTCTTTACTTCATATCCGTCCATCGCCGCCTGTAGTGCACAGATTGGGTCTATTTCGGTTATGGTCACGATTGCTCCGGTTCCTCTGAAAGATGCCGCACTTCCTTTACCCACATCGCCGTATCCGCATACTACTACTCTTTTACCGGCAAGCATGATATCTGTCGCCCGTCTTACTGCATCCACAGCGGATTCTCTACAACCGTATTTGTTGTCAAATTTTGACTTCGTTACAGAGTCGTTTACATTGATAGCCGGAATTGGAAGAGTGCCGTTCTTGACTCTCTCGTACAATCTGTGTACTCCAGTAGTTGTCTCTTCGGAAAGCCCTTTGACATATTGTACCAATTCAGGATAATCGTCTAATACCATATTGGTCAGGTCACCGCCATCGTCTAAAATCATATTGAGCGGCTGATCTTCCGAACCGAAAAATAAAGTCTGTTCGATACACCAGTTAAATTCTTCTTCAGTCATACCTTTCCAGGCAAAAACCGGAATTCCGGCAGCAGCGATTGCAGCAGCAGCGTGATCCTGAGTGGAAAAGATGTTGCACGAAGACCATCTGACTTCGGCACCTAAGGCCACCAAAGTTTCAATCAGAACAGCAGTCTGTATCGTCATGTGAAGACATCCGGCAATTCTGGCTCCTTTGAGAGGCTGTTGTTCGCCGTATTCTTTTCGGAGTGCCATGAGCCCCGGCATTTCTGCCTCTGCCAATTCAATTTCTTTACGCCCCCATTCAGCCAAAGAAATATCTTTTACCTTATATGGAAGTGCTAAGTCTAATGCAGTTTTTTGTGACATTTTTACTTTTTTTGAATGTACAAAGATAAGTATATTTTGAAGCTTTTTTAATCCTGAAATTCGGAAACTCTGTTAGAATGCTCTTCAAAACAGTGTATAGTTTTTAAATAAGGTTAATTCATTTTTTAAAGAGCTGCTTTCTGTCATTTTTCCCATCCGCACAAAGTCCTGCCCAATGATTCGGCTTTGGAAATACTGACAGGAATAATTTCTGTGGAGCAGTTGGAAAGTCCGCGACAGGTTTTAGAATAATGGTATTTTTTGGAGTACGGTCCCTGACAAATATAAACCATACCGGACTGGCTGATACTAATCGGTATGCTCATGGACAACATGAGTGCGAGAAAGAGTGACCTAATAAAGCCGGAATAGTTGATTTTTATATTTTTCATGCACTTTAAGTTATGGAAATGTTTTTAAAATCGGGCATATTAGGAAAAAAAAGACCGACTCAAATTTGGCCGGTCTTTTATAAAACTGTATTAAAAGCTTATTTTACTACAGGTGTTGCACTTAGAATTTCTGCATTACAGCCTGCTTCGTATTTTTTAAAGTTTGCAATAAACTTTCTACCTAATTCATTGGCTGTTTTGTCGTACGCCTCTTTGTCAGTCCAGGTATTTCTTGGATTTAAAACTTCAGATGGTACATTTGGGCAGGCAGTTGGGATGGCCAAATTGAACACAGGAATGTTATCAAACTCCTCGTTCTCCAGCTCTCCGCTCAATGCGGCATCCACCAAAGCACGGGTATATGGAAGGCTCATTCTTTTTCCTACTCCATACACACCTCCGGTCATTCCGGTATTCATGAGCCATACATTTGCTCCGGTTAAGTCGAGTTTTTCGCCAAGCATTTCTGCATATTTGGCCGGATGCAAAGGAATAAATGCAGCACCAAAACAGGCAGAGAAAGTAGCTTCTGGTTCATCTACACCTGCTTCTGTTCCTGCCACTTTCGAAGTATAGCCGCTGATAAAGAAATATTCTGCCTGTGCACGTGTGAGCTTTGATATCGGAGGTATTACTCCAAATGCATCGTAACACAGGAAGAAAATATTTTTTGGTTCTTTTCCGACAGAAGGAACTGCGATATTGTCAATGTGATAGATTGGATAAGACACCCTGGTATTTTGCGTAATCGTAGTATCTTCAAAATTTACTTTGTTTGTACCCGGGAAAAATTGAATATTTTCTAAAATAGCACCCGGTTTAATAGCACGATAGATATCCGGCTCTTTTTCTTCGGTCAGGTCAATACACTTGGCATAGCAGCCTCCTTCGAAGTTGAAAACTCCTTCCGGACTCCAGCCATGCTCGTCGTCTCCTATGAGTTTTCTGTTTGGGTTAGCAGACAGTGTGGTTTTTCCGGTACCGGAAAGCCCAAAGAAAAGAGCAGTATCGCTGTCTTTTCCAATATTGGCAGAACAGTGCATGGAAAGCACATTTCTTTGATGAGGCAGTATAAAGTTTAATGCGGAAAAAATTCCCTTTTTAATTTCTCCGGTATAACTGCTTCCCCCGATAAGTACGGTCTTTTTGGTAAAGTTGATTAATGAGAAGTTGTGCTGTCTTGTGCCGTCCGTTGCTGCATCCGCATGGAAAGACGGAGCACACAGAATAAGCCAGTCATTTTCAAATGTAGAAATTTCTTCTTCAGTTGGTCGGATGAACATATTATCAGCAAATAAATTAGCCCACGGAGTTTCCGTCACTATTCTGATTTTCATCTGATAGTTAGGGTCTGCACATGCGAATACGTCTCTGACATATACCTCTGACATATTATCCATATACTGGACTACTTTCTCCTGAAGCTGATCAAATTTTTCTGCAGGGAAAGGCTGGTTGATATTGTTCCAGTCAACAGAGTTTTTAGTTAAATCATCTTCTACAATAAATCTGTCTTTTGGAGATCTCCCGGTAAATTCACCGGTTTCGATACATAAAGCACCTGTATCATTTAGGACACCAAGTCCAAGACCTAAGGTTTTTTGAATTAAATCATCTCTGTTGAGATTCCATATTGCGGTAGTTTTTTTGAAACCGAGATTGGTGATTGTCGCTTTTGAATTTTTTTCACCCTGCTCTTTCATATATAAGTAGTTTAACAGTTTAAAAAGTGTTGCAAAAGTACCAAATTTTAATTCAATAAATAAGAGATTTATCCACAGTAAATCAGAATGCCCATTTTTGGTTACTTCAGCAGAAAAGATTTCCCCGGCAAAGCTTTTAGGACACCTTTAAACTCCAAAGAAAGTAAAATAGCAGAAAGTTTATTTATGGGTATATCGGTCGCATAATGGAGATTGTCGATGGTACAAGGCTCGTTATTGGCCATGCAGGATACAATCTTTGTTTCTTCTTCGTCGAGATTTTGAAATCTCTTCTTTCTTTCATAAAATTCTTCGATAACTAACTGCTCTCTGACCTTCCAGCCCAATAATTCGGCAATATCTTCCGCCTGAGTGATGATTTGGGCTTTCAGATTTTTTATGAGTGAATTCGTACCCTGTGACACATTATCGCCCCATTTGCCCGGGACTGCAAATACTTCTCTGCCGTATGAATGAGCTATTTCTGCCGTAATCATTGCGCCTCCGGTTTTCGCAGATTCTATCACGATAGTAGCATCAGACATGCCCGCTACTATTCTGTTGCGCATTGGGAAGTTATTTTTGTCAAATGGAGATTTTCTTGAAAATTCGGTCAGCAATCCTCCATCCTGCTGCATTTTGTCAGAGATTGACAGATGTTGTCTGGGGTAAATTTGATTGAGCCCGTGCCCAAGCACAGCGATAGTAGGAGTGTGGTATGACAGGGCTGACCTGTGTGCGATACCGTCAATTCCGAGAGCTAATCCACTGACAATAGTGACATTCAATGCACTCAGAGCTTCCACTATGTTTTCGGTAACTTTTTGGCCGTATGCGGTATTGTGGCGGGTCCCTACAATACTGACCATTCTTTTAGGATTTAAATCCATATTTCCTTTGGCGAATAACAGCAGAGGAGCGTCATTACAATGAAGGAGTCTTTGAGGATAACGGTTGTCATAGAACGGTATGATACTTATGGATTCTTTTTCGCACCACTCTATTTCTTTCTCTATCCATTCAAAGTCTTTATAATGCAGTATCTTTTTAGCTGTGTTTTCAGAAATTCTCGGGACTTTCAAAATTTTTCCTGCCGACAGATTAAACACTTCTTTAGCACTGCCGGTCGTCTTAATAAGGTGTTTGGCCAGCACATTTCCTATACCATTGACCTCTTTTAAAGCCAAAAGATATTTTAATTCGTCCCGGGTCATTTTAAAAGTCCTTGTACCGATTAAAGAGATTGGAACGGATTCCAAAACCTATAAATGCATTCGATTCTTCAGCTATGTCGGATGAAAGTTTTCTGTAATTAAAAATGAGTTCGGCGGAAAGGTTGATTCTTGGATTTAATCTGTAACCTGCCCTAATCTCGGTATTCAAAATGTTGGTTTTGGCTCCCTGTAACAGACTTTTATTGAAGGCGTGTTCCAAAACACCTCCGTCGATTTCAAAATCAGAACGATAAATATCGTACCCACTGTGTTCTACATCTTCACTGTCTCTTCCCTGTTTGGCAAACTGAATTTTGGCAGAAGTATAGAAATTGTTTTTTTCATATCTCAAAATAGCCAGCACTTCCATAAAGTTTGCCCCAAGCGGATGAGCCAAAGGCATGTTTTTGTGAGTATAATTTTGAGCAGTTATTTTGTGGGCATATACATATGGCCTTACGAGGTTAAATTCGGTCTGAAAGTCGAAATAAGGAATTTTAAATAAATCGAAAGATTTTATTCCTACCTGCATGCCTAATTTGTTTCTGTAAAACCCCTTACCCAATCGTGCCTGTTTGATGTCTAAGTCGTCCAATAAAAATTGGGTGTAGATATTCGTACTCTTGGAGACCTTAAACTTTAAATTCAGTCCCATAATGATATTGTCGGGAGAGCCTATGGCAAATTCTATCGGTCTCATAAAAACAACAGGATTCAGATAGTTTAGCTCTACTCCTCTTGTTCCGGTGCTGTCGCTGTGTTCCCATACCACTCCTTCAAAGAATGTAAATTCAAACCACTTTGCCACGTCAATACTCAGGTTGTGAAAAGCTCCGTATTTTGTTTTGAATGTACTTCCGTCAAAATTATTTATGGAGCCGTCCCGCATAATGTTAAACAGATAGGTGTACTTGACCTTCCAAAAGTTTGCATGTAAAGCGAGATAAGGGTACGACGGAGCGTAATCGCTGATAAATAAACTTCTGTAGCCGTCACCCCAAAAATGCTTTCCATATCCTGCCTGAATATTGATGTATTGTGCCGGGCTGTAGCTGATATACCCACTAAAATCATTCGTCTGAATTGTCGAGCCGTCCCAATTTACTTTTCCAAAACCGGGCATGACTCCCCGCTTTTCTGTCAAATCAAAAATGTAATCTGCATTTTTTTCACTGAGTCCTCTGTATGCAAATCCAAAAGATACTTTTTTACCTGCATGACTATTCACGTGTACGCCATACTGACTTCCGATATACGTTTTTTTAGCTTTTAGATCATAACCAACTGAAAAATCTACAATCGGATTGATGCCGAGATAGAATTTGCCTTTCTGAATCTGAAGTAAATCGCCTCTTTTCGAACCAAGAGAAAATCCTTCATGTCCTTTTTTGAGCAGTACATATCCGATACTGTCTTTTTGAGTGGCGAAATTTTCATTGTAGTCAGGAATGCCCATCTCTGCCCACGATTCGTACGGGATTGCATTCAAAACCTCATTTTCGAGATAGGGCTTTACGGAGGAATGAAAGTTCGTGCCGGGTCGGCTTAATATCCTGTCAATCCTGTTGATATAATCATGTTCCAAGGGTATTTGTGCCTGTTGCCCGTTAGTCGGCAGAGCGGAAAAACATAGAATGAAAATGAGAGAGAATATAGAAAAGTGTGAACTCATTTAAATATGTAAGTATTAGGTATCAGTGTACAAAGAAAACTTAAAAAAGCGTATTTTTCACTAAAATAGTAAGATTACTCAGAATATAAATTGATTTGTGAAGTCCCTGAATCTAAAAGGGCTTGAAATTTTGACTGATTCAATTTCCGGACTTTATATCTGAATGTAAATTGTTAAATTTGCGCTTCTCAAATCATTATGAACGAACTAAGCAAAACTTACGATCCGTCTCAGGTTGAAACCAAATGGTATCGCCATTGGATGGACAAAAGATATTTTAACTCAAAACCGGACAATCGGCCATCTTATACCATAGTGATTCCGCCACCAAATGTAACGGGTGTGCTGCACATGGGACACATGCTCAATAATACGATTCAGGATATTTTGATTCGTACTGCCAGGCAGAAAGGTTATAATGCCTGTTGGGTGCCGGGTACCGATCACGCTTCAATAGCGACAGAGGCCAAAGTGGTAGGTATGTTGCGGGAAAAAGGTATTAAGAAAAGCGATTTGTCAAGAGATGAATTTTTAGAGCATGCCTATCAGTGGAAAGATAAATATGGAGGTATAATCTTAGAGCAGCTAAAACAACTGGGAGCTTCCTGTGATTGGGACAGAACCGGATTCACTATGGATTCGGATTATTATAAAGCTGTAATCAGAGTTTTTGTGGATTTATATAAAAAAGGATATATCTACAGAGGACTCCGTATGATTAACTGGGATGTGGAGGCTAAAACAGCACTGTCCAATGAAGAAGTGATTCATCATGATGTTGGAGAACAGTCTCAATTATATTCAGTACGATACAAAATTGATGGAGCTGAGGATGAATATGTCGTAATTGCCACGACTCGGCCTGAAACAATTTTTGCGGATACTGCTATTGCAGTTCATCCTGACGACGAGAGATATGGTCATTTAAAAGGGAAATATGCAATAGTCCCTCATGTAAACAGGCGTATCCCAATTATTTTTGATGACTATGTGGACAAAGATTTTGGTACCGGATGTCTAAAAGTAACACCAGCCCATGATCACAATGACTATGAGTTGGGACAAAAGCATAATCTTGAAATAATAGATATGTTTAAGGAGGATGGGACTGCTAATGAAAATGTCGGAATAAAAGAATTTGTCGGACTGGATCGGTTTGTATTGAGAAAGAAATTTGTAAAAGAACTTGAAGCATCCGGTTGTTTAGTAAAAACAGAGACGATAATCAATAAGATCGGGCGTTCGGAGCGTACAAACTCGGTAGTGGAACCGAGGCTTTCACTTCAGTGGTTTTTGGACATGCAGAAAATCTCCAAGAGGGCTTTGAAGGTGGTAGAAAAAGATGAGGTCTTATTGGTACCGTCTAAATTTAAAAGTACATATCGCCACTGGATGGAAAACGTCAGAGACTGGTGTATTTCCAGACAGTTGTGGTGGGGACACAGAATACCGGCTTATTATCTCCCGGATGGGGATTTTGTGGTGGCGGAAACGGAAGAAGAAGCATTTATTCTGGCACAGAAGAAGAACTCTTCACTCAAACGGGAAGATTTGAAACAGGATGAGGATGTATTGGATACCTGGGCTTCTTCCTGGCTTTGGCCTTTACAGGTATTTGGCGGGTTTGGTGAATCTTATGATGCTCAGTCCGGAAAAATAGATTTGTCCAAAAATCCTGAACTCAACTATTATTATCCGACAAAAGTTTTGGTAACTGCGCCCGAAATTCTTTTTTTCTGGGTAGCGAGAATGATAATTGCCGGAATGGAATACACCGACAAAATTCCGTTTGAAACGGTCTATCTCACCGGGATAGTTCGGGACAAACTGGGCAGGAAGATGTCAAAATCTCTTGGCAATTCACCGGACCCATTGGATTTGATTCGTGATTTCGGGGCGGATGGAGTACGGTTTGGGATGATGTCTTCCGCACCGGCAGGCAATGATATTTTGTACGATGACAAATTAGTTCTTCAGGGGAGGAATTTCTGCAATAAGATGTGGAATGCTTTGCGGCTGATTAAAGGATTAGATATTGTAAAAAAGGAAGATTTATCCAAGCAGGCAGTTTTTGACTGGATGGATTCAAAACTTGCTCATGTTTCAAAAGAGCTTGAAAGGCTGGTCGGAGAGTTCCGATTGTCGGAAGCTCAGACCTTACTGTATAATTTTATATGGAATGACTTCTGTTCCTGGTATTTGGAATGGATAAAACCTCCTTTTGGCGAGCCGATATCTGAAAATGTGTTCAATAAAACTATTATATATTTTGAGCAGGCTATGATTTTGCTCCATCCGTTTATGCCGTTTATTACGGAAGAAATTTGGCATTCAATTCGTCCGCGCGGGGAAGGAGATGATATTTTTGTTCAGCCTTACCCTAAAATAGGGACAGTTGATACGGATGCACTGAAGGCAGGTGAACATATTCAGTCTTTTATTACGACAGTCCGCCACGCCAGAGGCAAGGCGCAGTTGTCGCCAAAAGATGAAGTTAAAGTTTATATACAGTCTGATAATACGAAAGTATATCAGGTATTTATGAATATTATTCAGTTAAAAGAAAATGTAAGCGAAGTTGTTTTTGAGATGCCGGAATCTTCTCAAAATCTTATTACAGAGCTGGTAGGGACGGATAAAGTCTATCTTGATTTTGGACTTTCAGTGGATGTAGAAGGCGAAAAGAAAAAAATTGAAGAAGAAATAAAATACATCAAGGGATTTATAGCTTCTGTAGAGAAAAAGCTTCAAAATGAACGTTTTGTACAAAATGCCAAGTATGATATCGTTGAAAAAGAACGCAAAAAACATGCAGACGGCTTGCAAAAACTTAGAAGTTTGGAAGAAAGTCTAACAGAACTCTTAAAATAAGAAATGTAAATAACTTTTCAAGTTGAACATAACATAGGAATCATGACTCAATATTTTTTTACATACGGCACCCTGAGGTTGGATAACAGACATAAAATAGCTGAAAAACTGGCAGCTCATTCTACTTTGATTAGTTTGGGTTATATAAAGGGTGCTAAGCTGTACGAAGTGGACGATTTTCCTGCTTTAGTCAGGAACAGTAATCCGGAAAATATTGTGGTGGGCGATGTGTATCTGTTGGAAGACGCCACATTGTTTAAAGAGTTGGATGAATATGAAGGAATTGGAGTGGGCGAACCGCCTTATGATTATTCCAGAGAGAAAGTAGAGGTCTATTGTGGTGAGGGAAAATATTTGTGCTGGACTTATCTCTACAAAGCTTCTTTGGGAGGGAATGCAGTTTTAATAGAATCAGGCGATTATTTAAATCCGTAGTGTGATGGCTGATGAGTTTAGCAGAATTATTGATTTTATCAGAGAGGCGGATAAACTAAAATCAGTCCTTCGGGAGACAAGCCCGATTGGCATAGAAAGACGTGAAAACGATGCAGAGCATTCCTGGCAACTTGCGTTAATGGCATTAGTTCTTAAAGATTATTCAAATGAACCGGTAGATATTCTGAAAGTGATTAAAATGCTGTTAGTACATGATTTAGTAGAGGTGTACGTGGGAGATAAATTTTACTTTGATGCCACAAGAAATTCATCTCATTCTGAAAATGAGAAGTCTGCCGCTCAAAAGCTATACGGATTACTGCCGGACAGTATTGGTCGCGAATTATATGATTTATGGTATGAGTTTGAGTTTGGGGAAAGCCCGGAGAAAAAATTTGCTCACGCTCTTGACCGATACGCACCTACTCTGATGAATCGCCATAATCAGGCCGGTACGTGGGAAAAATATCAGGTGACTTATGAGAAACTGATTGAAAAGCTTAAAGTTATTGAGATGGGTTCAGTCCGTTTGTGGGAAGAAACACAGTCCTATATTGATTACAGTTTGGAACAGGGATGGATTGAACGGGAGAGTAATAAAAAATCGCAACACTGACAAAGCAGCATTGCGATTTTTATGTAAGTGATGTTTTAAACTCGGTTTACATTTCTCTTTCCACGTCTTTGTCGCCGCGACCGGACAGATTGATTATAGCTAACTGACCTTTTCCTTTCATCATTTTGATGGCCAGTGCCACTGCGTGAGA
Organism: uncultured Chitinophagales bacterium; assembly: GCA_964653095.1. Classification (GTDB taxonomy): domain Bacteria; phylum Bacteroidota; class Bacteroidia; order Chitinophagales; family JADIYW01; genus JAMLHH01. The sequence continues at coordinate 36,220 of CAZZEH010000011.1, read as the reverse complement.
AGACTCAATAGCAGGTGTAATACCTTCCAATTCAGAAAGCAGTTTGTATGCTTCTATGGCCTGTGCATCTGTAACCGGTTCGTAATCTGCCCGTCCGGTGTCTTTTAACTGTGCGTGCTGGGGCGAAATACCCGGATAGTCTAAACCTGCTGCAATAGATTTTGACGGAATCGGGTTGCCCTCATCATCAACTAAGCAATATGAGTTAGTTCCCTGAAAGACTGCCGGTTTTCCGAAAGAAAGTGTAGCTGCAGTGTTAGGCAACACTCCATCACCTCCGCCTTCACCACCATGAATTTTTACGGATTCATCTGCTAAAAATGCAGAGAACAGACCGATTGCGTTGGAACCTCCGCCCACCGCTGCAAAGATATGATCCGGCAGTCTGCCTTCTTCTTCCAAAATTTGCTGTCTGGCCTCATTTCCGATAACCGACTGAAAATATCCGACAATTTTTGGATAAGGATGCGGACCCACCTGAGAGCCGAGACAATAAAAAACGTCCGGATGCTCTATATAATATCCCAAAGCAGCATCAACAGCGTCTTTCAGGGTTTTTGTACCTAAATCGGTTGGCACCACTTCTGCGCCCAAAAGTTTTATTCTTCTGACATTCAGGGCTTGTCTTTCCATATCTATGGCTCCCATAAAAATTTTACACGGAATTCCAAAAAGTGCCGCAGCTGTAGCTGTAGCCACGCCATGTTGACCGGCTCCGGTTTCAGCAATAACTTCCGTAGCACCCATACGCTTGGCGAGGAGCATCTGACCCAAACAGTTGTTAATTTTATGAGCACCTGTGTGGTTCAAATCTTCCCGTTTCAGATATATAGTGGAACCGACATATTCACTGAGTCTTTTGGCGAGATAGAGAGGAGAAGGTCTTCCGACATATTGCTTTAGAAGTTTCACGAGTTCTTTTTGAAAATCTTCTTTTTTAACTTCTTCCTCAAAAAAATCTGCTAATCTTTTCAGTTTTGGTTCTAATACCGGAGGGACGAAAGCTCCGCCGTAAGGCCCGTACGTGCCATCAGTTTCTAACATGCTTGCCAATGGGCCAACTTGAATTTCTGCCATATTTAGTTTATTGTATTTAATGGTTTATTTAAAAAGTGAGCTAATATAATCATTCTATTATTTTTGATATAGATTATCTGTAAAATAGTTTCCCTTTGTTTTGACTATCAGTATTTTAAGGTGAATTGCTAAGGCTCAGTATAAATTTTTATCGCCTGTAAACAGTATCATTGGAAATATAACTGTTTATATTTGCAGTGTGAAACAACCGGATTTTTCAAAAGGTCTGCTGCCTGCCATTGTGCAGGACGATTTAACAGGGAAGGTGCTGATGCTTGGGTATATGAATGAGGATGCTTTTAAACAGACTCATGAGACAGGTAAAGTCACTTTTTTTAGCAGGAGCCGCAATACACTTTGGACAAAAGGCGAGACAAGCAGTAATTTTTTATTTGTAAAAGACATAAAAACGGATTGCGATTCAGATACAATTTTAATATTGGCCTCACCTGCAGGTCCTGTATGCCATACGGGTACCGATACCTGCTGGTCTGAAAAAAATGAAGAGTTTTTTGGTTTTCTCCACTATTTGGAAAGGTTGGTTCAAGACAGAAAAGAACATCCGCAGGAAGGATCATACACCAACCACCTTTTTAATAAAGGAATCAATAAAATAGCTCAAAAAGTAGGAGAGGAGGCGGTGGAAGTGGTTATAGAAGCCATGGACAATAATGATGATTTATTCAGAGGCGAAGCTGCCGACTTGCTTTATCACTTTATTGTATTGTTGGCAGAGAAAAACATCTCGCTGAATGAAGTTTTGGAAGTGTTGAAACAGAGACATTCCAAATAATACCAATTTGAAATTCAAAATAGACCGATAAAGCGAAACCTTATTTTGGTATTATGCCGTGGTTACAAACAATATAAATTTCGTGTTCAATCTAAAATAAAAAAAACCGCTAACGTTGCGGTCTTTTTTGCTTTTTTATAAATAAATTCTTAGACAGTGATACCTTTCAGGAGATTTCTGCTGACTACAATTTTTTGAATTTCGGTTGTGCCTTCATAAATCTGAGTGATTTTGGCATCCCGCATCAGTCTTTCCACGTGATATTCTTTTACATATCCGTATCCACCGTGAATTTGCACGGCTTCAATAGTCGTTTTCATAGCCACGTCGGATGCGAAAGATTTTGCCATTGCTGCCAAGGTGGAAAAATCTTTGCCCTGATCTTTCAGCCAGGCTGCTTTCAAAATCATTAATCTCGCCGCTTCGATTTCTGTAGCCATGTCCGCCAGTTTAAACTGTACGGCCTGATGATTACAAATTTCTGTACCAAAAGCTTTCCTCTCTTTGGAATATTGCAGCGCAAGTTCATAAGCTCCGGATGCGATGCCCAATGCCTGAGCGGCAATACCAATTCTTCCGCCGTTGAGCGTTTCCATTGCAAAGGTAAAACCAAATCCGTCTGCACCGATTCTGTTTTCTTTCGGAACTTTTACATCCGTAAAAAGTAAAGAATGGGTATCAGAAGCCCGGATACCTAATTTGTCTTCCTTGGCACCTATCTCAAAGCCCGGAGAATTGCGTTCTACAATCAGTACATTGATTCCTTTGTGCCTTTTAGAAGAGTCCGTTTGAGCAATTACTAAATAAATTTCTGCTTTACCTCCGTTTGTAATCCAGTTTTTTGTCCCGTTTAAGAGATAATAATCTCCTTTGTCTTCGGCTGTCGTTCTTTGATGAGTGGCATCCGAACCGGCTTCGGGTTCAGATAAGGCGAATGCTCCGAGACATTCTCCGGCAGCAAGTCTTTTCAAGTATTTTTCTTTTTGCTCCTCTGTGCCGTATTTTTCAAGCCCCCAGCAGACTAATGAATTGTTTACGGAAACTATGACCGAACAGGAAGCATCTACTTTGGAAAGTTCTTCCATTGCCAGCACATAAGAAATCGTATCTAAGCCTCCTCCGTTGTATTTGGGATCGACCATCATACCGAGGAATCCCAGTTCGGCCATTTGTTTTACTTCCTCAGTAGGATAAATCATATCTCTATCCCGTTCTATCACGCCTGTTTTCAGTACATTCTGAGCAAAGTTTCTTGCCATTTCCCGAATCATCAAGTGTTCTTCAGTCAGTTGAAAATGCATATTTTTATTTTTAATTTTTTACGAAAGTACAATTATTTTACCTGTCTTTTTATTTTATTGATTATTTCTGTGGAGGAAATTCTTGGGACTTCATCGATAATTTTGATAAACCCACCCAACTTCAGTACAAGCTCACGACCCACGATTTCATCTTCGTCATAGTCTCCGCCTTTTACCAATACGTTTGGACGCACCTGCTTGATTAATTCTAAAGGTGTTTCTTCGGAAAAAGGAATGACATAATCGACAAATTCCAGGGAAGCCAAAACTGCGATTCTGGAATCTAGGGGGATGATTGGGCGTTCCGGACCTTTAATTTTTCTGACGGAATTATCGTCATTGATTCCTACTGCCAGTATATCTCCGATTCTTTTTGCTTCATACAGAGTTTTAATATGTCCTTTGTGAAGAATATCAAAACAGCCGTTAGTGAAAATAATCTTTTTCCCTTCAAACTTTATTTTTTTGAAAATAGCCGCGAAGTCTCCTTTAAGAATCTTATTGTGATAATCTGACTTCATTTTGTGCGGCTGTTTTATTTTTTGAAGGATTAATTATTGCTAAAAGGATTAAGCTGATAATTCCCCCCAAAAATACACCGATGGTTTGAATTCCCCAAATCATGGTTCCCAATGCTCCTCCTATGACTTCGTTGATTCCGTAAAGTAAAAGCACCGCACGAATTGCTAATGGATAAGCTCCGATTCCGCCCGGAGTGGCGACCATGGCGAAACTTCCAAAAATTAAGCAGGCCAAAGCCGTAAAAGCTCCCAAGTTTTCTGTTTCAGTTAATGAGAAAAAAGACAAATACACCATGAGGAAATAGCATAACCACATCATTACAGTCAGTACAATAAACTGCTTAAAGTCTTTCATATATCGGATGGAGGTGAACCCCTGAAGCACTCCAAGTATCCGTTCTTTCACAGTTTTTTTTAAATGGGCAATGCCATGCTTTCTTGCAATCGTAACAGCAATAATTATCAGGGCAAGGATCAGTACCGTTGGCAGCCCATATTTTAAAGTCCAGTGAAAACCTACGTCTTCCTGAGTAGTCTTTTTTGAAAAAATATCGAAAAAATAATTGGATATAGTCTCATATTCTGCCAAAAACAGTATGCCGATAAGAATGAGCAGACATAATGCATCAATCATTCTTTCGACCACCATCGTTCCTATAGATTTATCGACGGGCACCTCTTCATATTTAGCTAAGACTCCGCATCGGGTCACCTCTCCTAATCTCGGAACAAACAGGTTGGCAAAAAACATAATGTTGATAGAGAAAAATGTATTCCAGAATCCCGGATTCAGATTCATGGGCCGGAACATAAGTCTCCATCTTTGTGCTCTGGTAAAGTTCGCGGCTGCAGCTATGAATATTGTTAGAGCAAGCCAGAAATAATTTGCTCTTTTAAAGGAGTCTATTGTACCTTCTATTTGCTCGGGAGTCATTTGGTTGATAAACCAATACACCAATCCGATACCCAGACCAAGAGATAAAGCAAGCTGTATAAAGTTTTTTATACTCAGTTTCAAGTCGCAGGATTAATGAGTCAGTTGATTCTGATTGTCTGGGAAAATTACTTTCGGCTGAAATTTCTTTGCTTCATTGTACTCCAGAAAAGCATAAGCAATAATTATAACTTTGTCGCCTACTGTTACTTTTCTCGCAGCCGGACCGTTCAGGCATACCTGTCCCGAACCCCGTTCACCTTCTATGACGTATGTTTCCAGTCTTTCTCCGTTGTTTACATTGACTATCTGAACTTTTTCATGAGGCAATATGCCTGAAGCCTCCAATAGAGCTGCATCAATAGTTATACTGCCAACATAATTTAGATTGGCTTCGGTCACCGTAGCACGATGTATTTTAGACCTGAATACCTGCAAAAACATCTTGCAACAAAATTAGTAATTTTTAAAACAAAAGGTTGTCTATAAGTCTCACATTGCCAATGTAAACTGCGAGTATGCCTAAGTTTTTCCCTTTCGGATTCCAGGAGTTTAAGGGTTTAAGTGTTTGACTATCAACAATTTCCAAGTAGTCAACTTTTGTGTTTTCCAATGAGTTTATCTTATTGAGATAACTTTTCTTTAATGTACTTGGTTCCAGCTTACCAAATTTCTCTTTAAATGCGGATAGAGTTTTATAAAGATTTACAGCAATCTTTTTTTCTTTAGTATTAAGCCTTTTGTTTCTGGAGCTCAATGCCAGACCGCCTTTTCTTCGAACAGTTTCACATTTTATGAGCTGAATGTTGCTATTCATGCTTTCCAGTAATTTTTCGACCACCAGTACCTGCTGATAATCTTTTAGTCCGAAAAATGTGTAATCTGGCTGAACCAATTGGAATAGTATATACAGTATTTCTACTACACCGTCGAAGTGTCCGGGTCTTTTCTCTGCTTCCAGTATTTGCCCCAAATTACCCAAATCTATTTTGTATGGTTCATAATCTTTTTGACCATAAATTTCTTTAGATGACGGAATAAAAACAGCGTCACAGCCGTGTTGCTTCAACAGTTCAATATCCTGTTCGGCAGTGGAAGGATAATTGGCTAAGTCCTCCTGATTGTTAAATTGTTTCGGATTCACAAAAATACTCACGATAGTTCGGTCTGAATACTCTTTTGCCTTGTCAATGAGACTGGTATGACCCGCGTGCAATGCCCCCATTGTAGGAACAAAGCCAATAGAAAGGTGCTTATCCCTGCATGTATTAATATATTTTTTCAGGTCGTTTTTCGTATAAAAAAATTCCAAAAGGACCGGATTTTGAGACAAAACTAAGTATAAGCAAGCTCATTCTATAATATAAAGTTTAAATTTTGTACTTTTGTACCTTGAATTTTTAAATGTAATATATATATAACCTGAATAGAATATGGAGAGGAGAAGAATTTTGTTGGTATCTCAGGAAATGGATCCTTATTTAGTGCTTTCAGATATTGGTGATATTGTAAAAAAAATCACACCGTTTATTCACGATAGTGGGATGGAGGTAAGAGTGCTGATGCCAAGGTTTGGAGTCATAAATGAAAGAAGGAACAGGTTGCACGAAGTAGTTCGGCTTTCAGGAATTAATATAATCATTGATGATGAGGATCATCCGTTAGTAATAAAAGTCGCTTCTTTGCCGGGAACCCGTATTCAGGTGTATTTTTTGGATAATGAAGATTTTTTCAAAAGAAAAATGGTTTTCAGAGATCATGAGGAAAAATTCTTTAATGACAATACCGACAGAATCGTGTTTTTCTCAAAAGGTGTATTGGAAACAGTCAGGAAGTTTGGATGGTCTCCGGATATTATCCACTGTCATGGCTGGATGAGCAGTCTAATCCCTCTTTATGTGAAAACGGTATATTCAAAAGATCCGATTTTTACTGATTCAAAAACAATTTTCAGTGTGTATGGAAACGAATTTCCTGAAAAACTGGAAGAATCATTTTTAGCCAAAGCAAAAATTTCAGAAGATATTCCAGAGGATGAGATGAAAATATTAGAAGGATTAGATTTTTTAAGCCTGAATAAATCTGCTGTTGCAAACTCAGACGGAATTATTTGGACAAGCCCGGAACTTGCACAGAAGGAAGTTTTGGAAGAATATAGGAAGACCGATGAGGTGGTGGAGTTGGGAGAAGATATGGATGTGGCTCCGTTACATCTTGAGTTTTACAATAAGTTACTGTCTGTTTAGACGTTATCACGTATGCTGAAAGGACATATTATTCTATGCATAATTGCAGTGTTTGCATTATCTGCATGTAAAAAAGACAATGGATTTGGAAGTGAAAAAATCCCGAGTGAGTCAACTCTTGACTTAATTTATGATGAAAGCAGTGATTTAGAAGCTCTCACCGTATATGAGAATCCCATCCGAACCGACAGGATGTTATTCAATTATATGGGACATATCGAGCAGACTGTTTTTGGTAAGACAACGGCCAATGTGACCGTACAATACGGATTACCTGCGGATATTAGTATTGAGAATGCACCTTATACGGTCAAGAGCGCAAACCTTTATTTCTTCTATGACAATTATTTTGGTGATACCACTGCTCCGGTGTCTTTTTCAGTACACAGGTTAAGTCACCAAATAAATAATTCGCAGATATACTACTCTGATTTTGTACCGCAGTATGAAGGAGAGGTATTGGGAGAAGTACAGAATATGATGATTATGCCCAATACTGCAATACCGCTTAGGGATGACGACACTATTAAATTAAGCGGTTTTGTCAAAATTCCGATAGATATAGCTTATGCAGAAGAGATAAGAGATTTATTGGAAACAGGATTGATTACAAACGATACACTTTTTCACAACAGATTTCCGGGACTGTACATCCAAACCAGTCCTGTTCAGAGCGGGAAGTGCATGATACAGTTAGATTTGACCCATCTTTCTTCCGGACTGGTAATTGACCTTGAAGATAATGAAGGTAAAGCTCAGGTTTTGGTGTTGCCGTTTACTTCTTCAAAATTTGTGCATACCGGTTTTGTACATGATTATACCGGAACTAAAGTTTCTGAAGCAATAGAAAATGGAGCGAATAATCCCGACAACAAGCTTTACGTTCAATCGCAGGCAGGAATTAAAGCCGAGATAAAATTTCTGAATCTGGAAAAATATAAGGGGAAGCTGATTAACAAAGCTGTATTGGAAGTTTATGAGGTTCAGAAGCCTGAACCGAATTTTTTAAGAACTCTGAGTTTGTTTCCTTTAAAAAAAGGCAAAAACGGACAAAATGAATCTTTAGAGGACTATAGTGCAGATATGTTTGGACCTGCATTTGTTGATTCAAGTCTTAAAAGTGACAATGGAGAAACGTTGTACAGATACCAGGTAAATATTACCAATCTCCTTAAAAATTATGCTTTCGGGAAAAATGATTTCAGCAGTATATATTTAACTAATTACCCTGTTTTTTCAAGCCAGCCCAAGTTTATATTGGACGATAACAATACCGTGAAAAGTCGGTATGTTGAACCTGCAACTCTAATTTTTGGAAGCCCGAATTTCGCAGAAAATGAAAAAAAAATGAAGTTTAAGATTTGGTACAGCACCAAAAAATAAATTTTATTTTATTTTTGATTAAAATTTTTACGTTTTATGTGTGGCATAATAGCATACTTGGGTGACAAAAACGCCTGCCCAATCATTATCAATGGTTTGAAGAGGCTGGAATATCGGGGCTATGACAGTGCCGGAATCGCTTTGATAGACTCAAATAGCAATCTAAATGTGTACAAGAAGGAAGGCCGAGTAGCGAATTTAGAAAGCTATATCAGAGGAAAAAATACTGAGGGGACTATCGGATTTGGACATACAAGATGGGCCACACATGGTGAAGTCAATGACATCAATGCACACCCTCACGTGTCTAATGATGGCAATATAGCTGTAATTCACAACGGAATAATTGAAAACTATCACTCGCTGAAATCAGAATTGATTAACAGAGGATATTTTTTTAATTCTGACACTGATACGGAAGTTCTGGTTCACTTGTTTTCCGACATCAAAAAAGAAACAGGCCTCCCTCTTGAAGAGTGTGTGAGAATTGGCTTAAATGAAGTTGTAGGAGCTTATGCAATAGTTGTAATATCCAAGGAAGAACCGAATAAGCTGATTGCTGCGAAATTGAGCAGCCCGATTATTATCGGATATGGTGAAAATAATCAGGAGTATTTTATAGCGTCCGACAGTTCGCCGTTAATCGAACATACGAGAAAAGTAACTTATCTTGAAGACGGGCAGATGGCGGTCATCGAAAGAGGATATCCTGTACAGCTTAAAGAAGTATCCAGCAATTTAGAAAATGAACCGTACATAGATGAACTTAAATATAAGTTGGATGAACTTGAAAAAGGCGCATTTGAACATTATATGCTGAAAGAGATATACGAACAGCCCAAAGCTATCTATGACAGTGTGAGAGGCCGCACAAATCTTAAAAATCATACTGTCACTTTGGGAGGAGTCAAGGAATTTGAAAATACATTCAGACAGGCGAAGAAAATTACTTTTGTAGCGTGCGGAACTTCCTGGCATGCCGCCCTTATTGGTGAGTATCTGATAGAGGAATTGGCCAGAGTGCCGGTAGAAGTAGAGTATGCTAGTGAATTTAGATACAGAAACCCTATTATTAATGAAGGTGATATTGTCATTGCAATTTCTCAGTCCGGCGAAACCGCTGATACGCGTGTTGCTTTGGAGCTTGCTAAGTCCAAGGGAGCGTTTATATACGGAATCAATAATGTGGCCGGTTCTACTATTGCCCGAATGACGGATGCAGGTTCATATACTCATGCCGGGCCGGAGATAGGAGTGGCTTCTACAAAGGCTTTTACGAGTCAGGTGGCCATCTTGACACTAATGGCTCTACAGTTAGCGGACATTAAAGGAGTCGTATCCAAATCCAAGTTGCAGCAATATATATCTGAATTTGAAGTTTTACCTAAAAAGATAGAGAGGGTTTTATCACAGGATGATAAAATAAAATCTATTGCCAAAGAATTATACGAATCTCACAATTTTCTGTATCTCGGCAGAGGATTTAATTTTCCGGTAGCTTTGGAAGGAGCTTTAAAACTTAAAGAAGTATCTTATATACATGCAGAAGGGTATCCGGCGGCCGAAGTGAAGCATGGTCCTATTGCTTTGGTGGACGAGAATATGCCGGTAATGATTATCGCGCCGAGAGTATCGCATTATGATAAAATTGTATCGAATGTGGAAGAAATAAAAGCTCGAAAAGGAGTTATTATTTCAGTGGTTACAGAGGGCGATGAAAAAATTTCTGAGCTTGCGAAATATGTCATTACTATCCCCGATACAATTGAATTTTTAACACCTCTGCTGAGTGTCATTCCTCTTCAGTTGCTTTCTTATCACATTGCTGTCCTCAGAGGCAGTGATGTAGATCAGCCAAGAAATCTCGGCAAGAGCGTAACAGTAGAATAGCATTTTATTATATTCATTTAATGGCCGCACAACGTGAAAGCTTTGTGCGGCTTTTTTTATAAATTCAACTTTTATTTTAAAGGGATTGATTTATGGCTCTTGATTTGTTTTCGTCTTCTGAATATGAGCAGGATTTGTTGAAAAAATCATTTGATTTGCTGGAGGATAGTCTATCACCGACAGATGAAACAGAAAAAGTGAACATGCTCAGAGAGGTCATTGAGAAACACAATAAGCTTTATTACGGAGAATCCCGTTCAATTATCTCTGATGAACATTATGACGCGCTGTTCAGACAGTTAGTAGAGTTAGAAGAAAATTTTCTTCATGCTAAAGCAGAGGATTCTCCCACTCAAAAAGTAGGAGAGGTGTTGAATGCTGACTTTGAGAGTGTGCAGCATCTTGAACCTATGATGTCGCTGGATAATTCTTACAATCTGGACGATTTAATCCGATTTGACAAAAGAGTCAGAGAAGGTCTGCCGGACGGTTCGGCAGTAGAGTATGCGGTAGAGTTAAAATATGACGGGTCCAGTATAGCTTTGGTTTATGAAAATGACAGACTTGTTCGGGCTGCAACAAGAGGAAATGGAACAGAAGGCGATGATATTACTTCCAACGCATTTGCAATAAAAGGAGTTCCCCCAATTGCCAAACTTAGTCAATACGGTATTCGCAGAGCTGAAATACGCGGAGAGGTGGTGATAGAGCTGAATAATTTTCAGAAGCTTAATAAAGAACGTCAAAAAGAAAATGAAACTTTAGAGAAAGAGGGCAGAAAAAAACTTGAATTGTTTAAGAATTCCAGAAATACTGCTGCCGGCTCTCTGAGACTGAAGAATCCCGAGGAAGTCAGAAACAGATATCTTCAGGCGCTGTTGTATCAGGTGGGATATGCGGAAAATGCGCAGGGTGAAAATATAACGGATGAGCTGAAATCAACGCATTATGAATATATCACCATGCTGAAAGAATTAGGATTTAGCACCGGACTCAAATCAATTCAGGTGTTTGATAATATACAGGAAGTTTCAGCTTATTGCCAGCACTGGGAGGATAAGCGAGATGAATATCCTGTTGAAATAGACGGAATGGTCATTAAGGTAAATAATCTGAAACAACAGACAGCCTTAGGTAAAACATCTCATCATCCAAAGTGGGCAATTGCTTATAAATTTAAAGCTAAACAGGCACTTTCGATACTGAGACGAGTGGAGTATCAGGTCGGCAGGACAGGTGCAGTCACCCCAGTCGCTAAGATTGACCCGATTTTGTTGGTAGGCGTGGAGATTAGTTCAATTTCCCTTCACAATGAAGAATTTATTTCAGCCAAGGATATCCGCTTGGGTGACACAGTTATTGTAGAACGGGCAGGAGATGTAATCCCATATATTATTGGGAGTGTGAAAGAGAAAAGAGTGGGAACAGAAGTACCTATAGATTTTCCGAAAAACTGTCCGTCGTGTAATCACCATTTAGTAAAACCTGCAGAGGAAAGTGTTTGGCGTTGTATCAATCCCGATTGTCCGGCGCAGATAGAAGAGAGGCTGATACACTTTGCTTCTGTTCACGCTATGGATATTCAGGGTCTGGGGCAGGAAATTATTAAAACCTTTATCAAAGAAGGAATTTTGAAATCCATAACCGATATTTTTCGACTGAATTATGAGAAAATTCTTCAACTGGACGGTTTTAAAGAAAAGTCTGTTCAAAATCTCCAAAAAAGCATAGAAACCTCAAAGCAGAATGAATCCTGGAGACTTTTGACGGGCTTGGGAATCAGGCATGTCGGAGTCACGACGTCCAAAATGCTTGCTAGCCAGGTGGAATCGTTAACGGACTATAAAGATTGGACAATAGAAAGATATCAGGAGTTAAAAGATGTCGGACCTAAAGTAGCTGAAAGTTTACATGATTTTTTTAGTGATGAGCAGAATCTCAATTTGATTTTATCTTTATCTGAATTGGGGGTGAATATAAAGAGGGAAGAAGCTGCATTAGTGTCAGAGAAGCTAAGTGGTAAAACATTTCTGTTTACCGGTACAATGCCGACTTTATCCCGGGATGAAGGAAAAGAACTGGTGGAAAAGCATGGAGGGAAAGTGTTGTCCGGAGTCAGCAAAAACTTGGACTATCTTGTTGCGGGAGAGAAGGCTGGTTCCAAACTTGCAAAAGCAGAAAAAATATCTTCGATTCAGATTATTGATGAATCAACATTTTTAGAATTAATATCTTAGCGGAATGAAATTGATATCTATACCTTTTTTTGTATGTATTATATTCCTGCTTTCCTTTTTGTCCTGTCAAAAAAGTGAATTTGATTATGCAGTTTATATGCCGGTTCAGGAGTTTGATTATCGGGATACACTGCAATATCAGTATGTGTCAAAAGAGAATGGCGAAAAAGAAGTGTTTTTGTCTGTCAGATATACGAATGACTATGAGTTTAATAATCTTTGGCTGAAAATAGAGGAGCACGGACAAGAGGAAAGAGTTGATATTCCGTTATTTGATAAGACAGGAAAACCTTTTGGAAAGTCTTCCGGAGGACTGATTACACAGACAGTACAGTGGAAAAATGCAACTTTATCGGAAGGAGATTCGCTTTCATTTAGAATTACTCAAAATATGAGAGTAAACCCTTTGAAATTTATTACTGAGGTAGGAGTGTTAGTGAGGCCAACGCCTTAATCCAGGTATTCTAAGTCCAAGATTTTGACCCTGTTTTCGTATCCTGCTTCTATATTGCTGACAATACAAGTGCCGTCTTTCTTAATTTTCTCGGGCTGAAAATAATCAGAGTGCAGCCAAACACCACTCGGCCATTTTATTTCTTTCAGATAATTATCTTCGACTATGACTTTGGTTACATATAAAGTGTTTACACCGGTTGTTGTATTAAAGTACTCGATGTCAGCAGTATAACTTCCGTTTCTTATTTTTCTGGTCTCTTCTTTGTTTTGCCGCTCATCTTTTTCGGGAATTAATACTCGTGGGCTTTCGTTTTCTATATAATCAGTTTCTTCACTGTTGACAGCTTTGATTACAGAATCGTTATTGGATTTATTTTTGCAGGCGGCTACCAAAAGACTCAGGACAAATATTTTGATTAGTAAAAACCTCATAAAGTAAATATAATATTAAATCTTAATTTTCTCTTGACAAAAACATGAATTCTTAAAAAATGACGCTGAACTTTAGCTCTAAGCTTTTATTTGAAACTGACTAATTCCACTTCAAAAATCAATGTTTCATGTGGTCCTATAAGCCCGCCGCCGGCACCCATTTCTCCATAACCCAAATTTGACGGGATATACAAAATGTATTTGGCTCCCGGACTCATTAGCTGTACGCCCTCCTGCCAGCCAGGAACTACATTCTCAAGCGGGAATTCTGTGGGAGTGTTATCTGCAGATGAGTCAAATACAGAACCATCAGTGAGCTTGCCGGTGTAAAGAACAGAAACAATACTTTCTAAAACAGGTTTTTCCCCACTGCCTTCCTCTATTATTTCATATTGTAATCCGCTTGCAGTAGTAATCACGCCATCTTTTTTGGCGTTCTCTTTTAAAAATTCTTCTTCTCTCTGAGCTGCTTTCTCGGAGAGTAAATTCTGGATACCGAACATAGCGTTTTGAAGTTCTTCTTCTGAAAAGCCATCTTTGTTTTCGAAAGACCTTCGTATAGCTGCTATAAAGATTTCGGTGTCAATGATTTCGGTGACTTTATTATTTTTATAGAAGTCTGCTACGTTTTGTCCAAGAGCATAGCTTATACTGTCAATTTCATTTTTAAGTTTGACATCATTAGTCTTTGCTCCGGTACTGTTACAGGATAGAAATAAAAGAGAAACAGAAAAAAGTATGAGATGGAAAGGAGAAAATAGATTTTTCATATCATGATTTATTCCTGCAAAAGTAGAGTTTTTATTATTATAAAAAAACGTTCGTTCTGTATTCATTTGAGAAAATTTGAATTGTTAACGCCTACAGAAATATTTTATTCATTTATAAGTGAATTATTATGAATAATCTCAACGGATTCGTCAAGTGATAAAAGCTTCTGCTTTCCTGTTCTTAAATCTTTTATTGTGACTTTTTCCATTTCTATTTCTTCTGCTCCCAGTATAGCTATGTATGGTATTCCTTTTTTATCTGCATATCCAAATTGCTTCTTCATTTTGGCTGCTTCGGGATAAACTTCAGTGGGGATTCCTTGACTCCTCAGCTTTGCAGACAGTTGAACTGAGTTTTTAATTTCTTTTTCTGAAAACACTGCCACAAGAACTTTCGTACTCGTTTTGATTGGTTCGAGCATATTCATCTGCTGCATGGCAGTGAATATTCTGTCTAACCCGAGAGTGGTGCCTACAGCCGGTACATTTTTGCCTGTAAACATACCTATGAGCGTATCGTACCGACCCCCACCTGTAAGGCTGCCCATGTGAGGATAATCCGGAAGTTTAGTTTCAAAGATAGGTCCGGTATAATAATCCAGTCCCCGGGCTAATGAAAGGTCAAATGTATAATGTTTTTTATCTACTCCAAGTATTTCGAGATAATCAAAAAGCTGTTGGGTTTCCCTGATGCCTTCTTCTGCTGCATCAATGCCTTTTAAAGCCTCTGCCAATCCATCTAAGGTAAGTTGCTGACGGAGCAGGTCTTCTAATTTTTGAACTGAATCAGACGGCATTTCTTTTTCTAAAAGCTCTTTCTCTACTTCTTTCCACGGCATTTTGTCCAGTTTGTCTATAGAACGGCATACCTCCTGAGTCAATTCTTGCGGAAGTCCTGCAAATTGAGTAATTCCGTTTAGAATTTTTCTGTTATTTATTTTGATTAAAAAAGCAGTAAATCCAAGCTCTTTCAGTACTTCGTATGTAATTACTACCATTTCGGCATCTATCAGCATGGAATCTGTACCTACCGCATCTATATCACACTGATAAAACTCTCTGAATCTTCCCTGATGCGGCTGCGGTCTGTCGGCTCTCCAGACAGGTTGTATCTGATATCGTTTAAACGGCATCGGAAGATTGGGATTCATAGCGATTACTCTTGAAAAAGGAACCGTCAAATCATAGTGCAAAGCTGCCTGATCTTTGGTACCCGGTTTATAGTCTAACTTATAAATCAGTCTGTCGGCATCATCACCGTATTTGCCCGAAAGCACATTGAGATATTCTATTGCAGGGGTTTCTACAGGGACAAACCCATATTTTTTGAACACCGTCCGCATGACATGTATAATGTGCTCGCGGTGAAGCATTTGCTCAGGTAAAAAATCGCGTGCGCCTTTAAAAATTCTTGGTTTTATATTAGTCATCTGTACAAATAAATGCAGTTGAGATTTTAAACGTTTTTTTGTTCATTCCAAGTGTGCTCAAAAAACCTTCTGCGTATAGTTCCTTGCCGCTTGTATATTGAACTTTTTGTTCGGATTCAAAAATCCAGTTTTTTATTTTTCTTTCCGCTTCTACAAACAAAGGTCGTGAATAATCATGCTGATTAAAAATGAGAAGTAAATTTTTGATTGGAATCTTATCATTTTGAGTGGAATAGGATATTTGAACAGTTTCTCCAAATATATCAGAATTAACAAAGGTGGTATCTATTTCAAATTGACTGTACCAGGCACTCTTGCGGATATTCATGTCGCTTAAAATCTTAAACTCTTTTGTCCAGTCAAAGTCCTCCGATTTGATTGAAGCAGTACTGCTTTCTCCTTTTATTTCTCCTTTTTTAATAATGCGGCAATTTTCTAATTCTACATTGATTTGCTCAGATTGGATGAATTTCTGTAAATCAAAAAAGGTCTCCTCGGTCTGATTATTTACTTTTTCATTCTGAGAACACCCGAAAAAGAAGAACAGGAAAAATAAAAACGTGAGAAACGTAGAAAGATAAATTCGATTAAAAAGCATACTGCACACAGAAAGATTGTAATGGATTGAATGACGAATGTCTATAAAAAAGTACTTCTGAGACTATACTTGCTGAAACTTTAAACGGTTCTAAAATAAACAATTTACTTTTTTTAACTTTTAGTCTCTTTGGCATAAAATATGCAGTAAGAATGCAAAAATAAGCTTTAAATGTCCTTTAAAAAACTAATTCATTTGGTTTTTCTCCTTAACGTATTGCTTTTAAGCAGCAATTTGGTATTTGGCCAAAGCTTTAAAGGTAAAATTTCATCATCTCTGTCCGGCGGTAATCTTCGGGAATTATCGAAAAGCTTTGACAAAAGAGTTCAGGTTACAATTGACGGAAAATCTAATTATTACAGTAATTCTCAGGCAGAAATTGTGATTCGAAATCATTTGGGGCATTTGGGCGAAAGAAATTTTACTCTGATTAAGAGTGGAACAGCTTCCGATGGTGGAGCTGAATTTTATATCGGCGAGATTAATTGTACAAAAGGCAGCGTGAAAGTGTATATTTACGCCCGAAAAGTTACAGACGGTTACAGCATTCAGGAAATCAGATTCGAAAAAAAATAACATAGTGTATTCAGACGATCCCATTTTAAAACACTTTGTGTTCGATGCCTTAAAGGAAGATGTCAGGGAAGGTGATCATACCTCTCTCGCCTGCATTCCCCAAAATGCAAAAGGAACAGCTCAGTTATTGATTAAAGAAGACGGTGTATTGTGCGGAATTCCTGTCGCCATTGCGGTTTTTGCTGCAGTAGATTCGGAGTTGGAAATGGACATTTTCATGGACGATGGAGACCGGATTAAAAAGGGCGATATACCTTTTAAAGTAACCGGATCCGCTATCAGTATTCTGACGGCAGAGAGATTGGTACTCAACTGTATGCAGCGTATGAGCGGAATTGCGACACTCACAAGCCGATATGTCAAAGCCATTGAAAATACTGGTGCCACTGTCATTGATACCAGAAAAACGACTCCCGGTATCCGCTTTTTAGAAAAATATGCGGTTAGGGTTGGTGGTGGCGGCAACCATAGAATGGGGTTATACGATATGATCATGATAAAAGATAATCATGTGGATTTTAGTGGGGGCATAGCGCAGGCCATAGAGAGAACCCAAAAATATCTTAAAGACAAAAATTTGGATTTGAGAATTGAAGTAGAAACCAGAAATTTGAATGAGGTCAGGCAGGTGCTGGAAGCCGGCGGGATACACAGAATTATGTTGGATAATTATTCTCCCGAGATGATGAGAGGAGCCGTAGAACTAATTGGCGGGAAATATGAAACAGAAGCTTCCGGCGGGATAGTTCTGGAATCTATTCGAAAATATGCGCAAACGGGAGTGGATTTTATTTCGGTAGGCGCGCTGACACATAGTGCCACATCTTTGGATATCAGCCTTAAAGCGACATTTTAATAAAAGTATTTATGCCCGGAAAAGATTGGAAAAGCACTCTCGGGAATTTGTACGATTCCATGCCTAAAGATCCCAATGGAGATAATGCCTTTGAACCTCCTTCCCATCCGGAAGAGATCTGGTCGCCTTCCAAAGAAACGGTTTATATTTATAAGGACAGAAAAATGCGAAAAGGCAAGACAGTGACTGTCGTAGAAGGTATTGAAGCTCCTGTTGATATTTTGGAACAATTGTCAAGAGAAATTAAAACCGTTTGCGGTACAGGTGGTTCTGTCAAGGATACACTTCTGATTATTCAGGGAGATTTTGTACTGAAAATCAGGGATTTACTGGTCAATAAAGGTTTCAAAGTTAAAACCCGGTAATTTTCGGACTGTAAAGAATAAGGCCGTTTCGTTAAATATCAGCCAACTCTTTCAGTTTGGAAGCTAAAAGTATTTTGTGCTGGCGGTTTAGATCGGCAAGAGTTTCGGGTGCTCCCAACTTCAAAAAATAATAATCCAAATGCCGAATGATTTCATACTCAGGAAATTGAATGTGAATGCCAAAAAGTTCGGGATTCACTCCAAACAATACAATTTTTTCTAATGGGAAGTTTTTTTTCAAAAAGTGAAACCGCTCTTTTCCTGAAAATTTTAAAATAGAAATGTGTTCCGTAGAAGTATCAAGAATTTTGGGATTTTCGATAAGTTTATTTATCAGCATAGATTCAATTTCTTGTTCTAATCCCGATTTTTCTTCATAAATCCACAAAAAACGAGTATTACTGTAGCTGAGCCAGGTTAATTCTTTTATATTTTTTAAATAAGATGGGTTGAAATAGGTATCCTTTTGCAAGTCTTATGTTATTTTTGATGTACAAAATAAGAAGCATTTGTTTCTTATTTGCATTTTAAACTGTTAGAATTATAAAAATGGCACTACCTGATTTACAGATTGAACGAACATTACATAGTAAGCTCGCTGATTTTGATTTTGAAAATATTCCGTTTGGAAGAAATTTTTCCGACCACATGCTAATCGCAGAATATGCGGACGGTCAATGGATCAGCAATAAGATTGTACCTTTTCAAAAGTTAGAATTGTCACCGGCGACTACAAGTTTTCACTATGCTCAGTCAGTATTTGAAGGAATGAAAGCGCATCGCACTGTGGATGGAAGAATTGTGTTGTTTAGACCGGAGGAAAACTTTAAAAGAATCAACCGTTCGGCAGAAAGAATTTCAATGCCTGCCATTCCAATAGAAATTTTTATGGATGGAATGAAGTCTCTTATCCGATTGGATAAAGGTTGGGTACCGACTGCAGAAGGAACTTCCCTGTATATCAGACCTTTTATGTTTGGAACAGAACCTTTTATCGGGGTTAAGACTCCCGATCGCTTCTTGTTTATAATTATTACCTCTCCCGTAGGAGCGTATTATTCGGAAGATGTTTCGGTTTATGTGGACCAGACCAATGCCAGAGCTGTTAAAGGAGTGGGGAGTGCCAAGTTTGCCGGGAACTATGCCGCTTCACTCAAGCCGGTGGAAGATGCACGAAAAAAGGGTTATAAAGATGTGCTTTGGCTTGATGACGAAAAGCATGAACTGATTCAGGAGGTAGGTACCATGAATATTTTTTTCGTAACAAAAGATAAGACCATTCTGACTCCAAAATTAGACGGAGGATTTCTTCCGGGAATTACTCGTGACAGTATTATTAAACTCGCCGCAAAATTAGGCTATCCCGTAGAAGAGAAAGAATTAAATATTCACGATGTGGCTGCACTAATGGAGAAAGGAGAAATTACAGAAATGTTTGGAGCGGGCACTGCAGCAGTCGTTACGTATATCAATCGCATGGGTTTTAAGGACAAAGATTACCATTTTGACCCTGCCCAATATACTGTCAGTACTCATCTCAAAGAAGAATTAGTCCATATCCAGAAGGGTATTACGGAAGACCCTTTTGACTGGGTTGTAACGGTAGAGTAGTTACAATCTCAATAATAAACACTGCCTTTATCTGAGGTTATAATATGGCTGATTTTTTTAGAAAGCTTGCTATAGTGTAGAGGAATGTTTATTTAAATAACTTTTAAGGCCTTACTTTGAAAAATTTGTTTTTTATTCCTTGCAGTATTCTTAATGATAAATGTTAGCCAAGCTAATCAGTTGGAATGGATTACTAAAGAAGAAGTCATACAGGCGACCGAGTTTTAAGAAAGCAGGAAGCTGTTATCA
The DNA here is from genome assembly GCA_964653095.1 of uncultured Chitinophagales bacterium. Classification (GTDB taxonomy): domain Bacteria; phylum Bacteroidota; class Bacteroidia; order Chitinophagales; family JADIYW01; genus JAMLHH01. The sequence goes on along the minus strand of CAZZEH010000011.1, from coordinate 16,495 downwards.
TTGTTCTATTGGTTTGTAACCACGGCATAATACCAAAATAAGGTTTCACTTTATCGGTCTATTTTAAATTTCAAATTGGTATAATCTGGTTGTTTTAAGCCATTTTAAATTTCCCTGTATTTGTTTTCGGGATTTTGTTGCCGTTAAGATATCGATCAGTAAATAGACAAGTTGCGGCTATGCAAAAGGAATCGATGCTCTCCACTATTTAAAAAGTGCTGCTGAAATATTATGCAGTCTCAAATTCGGATGTTTGAACGTTTAATACCATTTTTAGTGAACGCAATCGAAAATTACTATAATTTTTTGCAATTTAATGTAGCCGTTGCTATAATATTAAATACATAACAGTGAGATTTGTCACACTCGTTTTAAATTAGTCTAAATTAAGGCTATTTTTGAGGGATTTAAAAGTAATATGTTTGTCATAATCTAAGAAACACACTACATTCGCAACTTGTTAAAAAGCATCTATGTTTTCTAAAGCATGTGAGTACGGCCTTAAAGCAACAATTTATATTGCTACGATGTCTCTCGAAAAGAAAAGAGTCAAAATTGGCGAAATCGTGGAAAATACCGGTTCGCCGGAGGCATTTACAGCAAAAGTTTTAGGAATATTGGTCAAATACAATATTGTAAGTTCTCACAAAGGCCCTTTGGGAGGATACGATATAGACCTTAAAATGATGAAGGAAACAACAATCTCTCAAATAGTGTCTGCGATTGATGGTGATACCATTTATAACGGTTGTGCTTTGGGTTTGTCTGAATGCTCGGATGAAAATCCTTGTCCTATGCACAACAGATTTGCAGATATAAGAAAAGGTTTAAAACAGATGCTGGAAACCACGTCTGTTTATGATCTCGCAACAAATTTAAAATCTGGAAAAACAACTTTATTACGATGAAAAAAAGCTTTAAATCAATTTTAAACCGACTTGTTCAAAACAAATCTTTTAGCCTCCTTGCGTTGATGCTTTTGGCAGGGTCAAGTGCTTACGGTCAAATGCGGCCAAATCCCAGCACGGAGAATTGGCTCTTCAGCCCGGGCGTTTTTGGGACTATTATTTTAGTTGTAATTGTATTAGCTGTCTCTGTATTGATTATTTATTTCCGACTTTCTGATTTTGTCAGCAGGACGAAAGCAGAGGAGGAACTGGATGCCAAGGCTAAATTTTCGGACAGGCTGGCAGGTCTTAAGAATTCTGAAATTGATGAGATTTTGGAAAAGAGGAAAGGAGCATTAGCCTATGAACTTTCCGGAGATGAGCTGGGTAGCGGTGTGATTGCACATGATGAAAAGGGAATTGTGGCCAATGTGACTCATCAGCCCGATAACCCTATTGTGGATGAAAAGAAAAGGTCCAGATTGGTAATGGAAACTCCGGAAGAGCTTAAAAAGTTAGTAATCTGGTATATCGGGGCTTCAACTTTTTGGCTTGTTTTCGGAACTTTGGTTGGGCAGTATGTGGGAATGAAATTTGTCTGGCCTGAAATTGATAATATTTCCTGGCTGTCTTTCGGAAGGCTGAGACCGGTACACACGAATACCGTGTTTTGGGGATGGGCCTCTATGGCAATGATAGGACTGGCTTATTTTGTGATAGCCCGTACTTCCAACACAAGAATATTCAGTTATAAAATTGGCTGGACTGGCTTAATCTTTATTAATCTGTCAGTGATTCTCGGCAATATTTCACTTATGGCGGGAATTAATAACGGGGGAGGAGAATACCGGGAATATATCTGGCCTTTCTTCCTGTTTTTTGCTTCCGCATTAATCATGACATTTTATAACTTTTATAAAACTATTGCCAATAGAAAAGTTCGCGAAATATATGTGTCTAACTGGTATATATTAGGCGGTATGCTGTGGACGATTACATTGGCCACTATCGGATATTTTCCAAGCTTTCAGGAAGGGCTCGGCGAAACTGTAATTCAGGGATATTACATGCATATGGGCGTAGGAATGTGGTTCATGACGACAACTTTAGGTCTGATTTATTACTACTTGCCTACTACTTTGAATAAGCCTATTTACTCCTATTCATTGGGTGTTTTGGCGTATTGGACTCAGATGCTGTTTTATACACTTATTGGTACACACCACTTTATTTTTAGTCCATTGCCGTGGTGGCTGCAGACCATTGCCATTATATTCAGTGCGGGTATGTTTATCCCGGTAATTGCCGGTACTACTAACTTCCTGATGACTATGCGCGGTAGTTGGAGTGAGATTTCAAAAAGTTATGTATTGCCGTTTTTCCTTGTTGGAGTGATTTTCTATTTTGTCGGTTCTTCACAAGGCAGTCTCCAGGCATTCAGACTGACAAACTTTGTCTGGCACTTTACTGATTTCAACGTGGCACACTCACACATGACGATGTATGGCATTATCTGCTTTATTCTATGGGCGTGTGTCTATGCCATTTTCCCTAAAATTACGGGAAGAGAACCTAAACAGTTTTTTGTCGGGATGCACTTTTGGTTAGCGTTTATTGGACTATTTGCCTATATGATTTCAATGATGACCGGAGGTACACTCAAGGGCATGAGCTGGATTGCAGGAGACCCTTTTATTGAGTCTGTCATTTTGATGCAGCCTTATTGGGTGTGGAGAGCTATCGGGGGTTCACTGATGTTCTTGTCACACATCATATTTGCTTATAATTTTTACGTGATGGTGAAAGGAAGGCCTATTGTGGAAGCTTCTGAATCACAATCTATAGAACTTAAAACTGCCAACGCTTAAATAATTCGAGTTATGTTAAAATTTGATACCAATCTTAAACATTTAGTATATACCTCATTTTTGGTTTTTGCCGGACTTAGTACACTTGTGGCAATAATTCCGGCATTCCAAATGCAAAAAATTGAGGCTCTGCCTACCATGAAACCAATGTCTGAGCAGGAAACTAAAGGACTTCAGGTTTTTGTTTCCGAAAACTGTATGGCTTGTCATACTCAGCAGGTAAGAAATATTGAAATGGATAACGTTTGGGGACAGAGACCTTCTCTCCCTTCAGACTATTATTACAATAAAAAACGTATGGATATTTGGAGAATGTCTCCTTCTATTCTCGGGAGTGAACGGACCGGACCGGATTTGACCAACGTAGGGAAACGTCAGGCCGGTAAAGAATGGCATTTACTCCATCTGTACAATCCGCGTTCGGTTGTGAAAGAATCTGTCATGCCGAGTTATCCGTGGTTGTTTGAAGAAAAAAGCGAAAAACAAATTAAAGACGGGGACGTGGTGGTAGCAGTACCTGAAAGCTTTTTGAAAAACCCATCCAAAAAAATTGTAGCCTCACAAAAGGCTTTGGATTTGGTGGCTTATCTGATTTCTTTGAAACAGGCGGACATAGGAACAGCACCTTCATTAGAGTTTATTCCGGCTAAAGTTAAAGAAGCAGGGCCGATTTCCGGGGGTGGAGACGCACTTGGATTGCCGGACGGAGATAAATTGTATATGAATACTTGTGCAGCCTGTCATCAGCAGGACGGTAACGGTTTGGCAGGAGCATTTCCTCCGTTGAAAGGAAGCGCCATTGTATTGGATGCCAATCCTGAAAAGCATATCAGAATTATACTCCAGGGTTATGATGCCAATCCGGAATATGGTTTGATGACACCTTTTGCAGAGGTGTTGGAAGATGATGAGATAGCTGCAATTGTCAATCATGAAAGAACGAGCTGGGGGAACAATGCGCCGACTGTGACTGCGGAGGATGTAAAGAAAATTCGTGCAATGGTTGGAGCTCCAAATCCATAACATATAACTAAAAAAGAACAGAGATGAAAAAGTTTTTGAGTTTTTTGATTTTGTTTACCGTACAGGCAGGTATGATATTATATGCCTGTGACGTGTGTGAAGACAGTCAGCCCAAATTATTAAAAGGTATTACTCACGGAGCAGGACCTCAGGGATTTTTTGACTATGCCATGCTTTACGGCTCAGGGATTGTTGTGCTGGTTGTATTGATATGGAGTGTAAAGCTGATGATAAAACCCAAGGAGTCAAATCCCGATCACATTAAATATATTGTAGTAGAATAATTGAGAGACGTATGGAAGATAACAGAATAGTAAAAGTTTTTTTAGACGATAGTTCTACGCCCTTTGCCGAATTTAAGCCGCCGGTAAAATTTGTATTGGATACTACAAAAATTCCGGACGGGAAACACACTTTGAAAGTTGTTGCGAGGTCTACAGACAACGTAGAAGGAATTAAAACTGTCCCTTTTGAAGTCCGTAACGGTCCGGCTATAACAGTTGTAGGTTTGAAAGAAAATGAAATTGTCAACGAGCAAATTCCAATTACAATCAATGCTTACGGTAGTGAGCGGAAGGATGTTTTCGTGGTATCCGGTTCTGAAACTCCAAAAGCTATTCCCGCATGGGTCTGGATTTTATTGGTTATGTTTGTAGGATTCGGGCTTTATTATTTGATTATGTATTTCCAGCCTGATTTCTATAAGTCACCTGTCTAATGAATACGACAAAGGAAATTAAACATCTTGAGGATATACAGCTTATGGTTAGCGATTTTTACGGGAAAGTAAGAAAAGATGACCTGCTGAAAGAAATTTTTGAAGGTGTTATTCAGGATCGTTGGCCGGAGCATTTGGAAAAGATGAACTGCTTCTGGCAAACTGTTTTGCTCGGAGAAATGACATATAGCGGTACACCTTTTTTGCCGCATCGCTATCTGCCGGTAGATGAGCAGCATTTTAACCGATGGTTAGAACTTTTTTACGGTACTGTGGATACATACTTTCATGGAGTTAATGCCGAACGTGCAAAGTGGCAGGGAAACAGAATGGCCGAGATGTTCCTTTTTAAAATCAAGAAGTTTCAGGAGATGAGTTCATACTGATAATATGTACAAAGTCAAATCACCGGTTGTAGTTATAGCTGCTGTGTTTTGGATTGGTTTCGTTTCAGCTATCAGCTTTATGGAATCCTGGCTCAAATTTCAGGCGCCGGGGATTACTATACCCGCTTGGACTTGGTATAGGTCGATTAGTTTTTGGAGCAATGAATAAAGCGGAGTGGGGATTTGCTCTGATAATCGCATTTAATCTTTATAAAAATAAAGTAAGTTTTACAGCCAAAAGACAAATCTATTTTATTTTACCTGTGATTATTCTACTTTTACAGACAGTTTGGCTGTTGCCCGCTTTGGATGTGAGAGCTCAACTGCATATTGACGGATTGGATGTCCCGTCTTCCTATCTGCATTTTGTTTTTCCTGTACTGGAAGTGTTTAAAGTCATTAGCCTAAGTATCTTTATCCGAATGTGCTTTACCAAAGCTTCTTAATACAAGGAAGCCAAGCTGATTTTTAACCGGTTTTGAAAGAAGCCAAAAATTAAAGTATCATGGAAATTACCCAAAACTCTACAGTGGGAGAATTGACAGCCCGGCATTACGGCGTTTCTTCTGTCTTTAAAAAATACGGTATAAATTACAGTTGTAAAGGAAAACTGACGCTGAAGGAATCGGACACGGACAGCAATATACAGGCGTTAATAGCCGAGTTGAACGCCTTTTTTGGCCAATTAAAGGAGGGAGAAGAGTATGCGACAATTCCAGATTACAATTCATGGGAGTTGGATAAACTTGCCCAGCATATCCAGTCAACACATCATAAGTACGTGGAAGAGCAGGTAAAAGTAATCATTCCGATTTTGGAAGAACTCGCATCCACACAAACCGAGAAGAGCCCTAATTTCGAACAGGTTGTACAGGTGTTTAAAGCATCGGCGGGCGAGTTGTCCGTACACATGAAAAAAGAAGAGCTGATGCTGTTCCCTAAAATAAAAAAGATGGTGGAAGCCTCTCAGTCAAACCAATCACTGGATGAACGCCTCAGAATGGTCAAAGGGCCAATTCAAATGCTTATACACGATCACGATGGAGAAGTAGAGCGAATGGAACAAATTGCCAAATGGACCAACCAATACACTGCTGAAAACGATTCTGACGAAAAGCTGAAACGACTCTATCAACTGCTTCACGAATTTGAAGAGGATTTGCTGCTGCATCTGCATTTGGAAAATAACATCCTGTTTCCAAAAGCTGTTCAGTTACAGGAAGAACTGGCTTCTGTTTAAACCATTCCGTAAGAAGTTTTGTTTCATAATTAAACTTCGAAACGATGAAAATCAAACGAATTTATGAACCCGCTTCCGATGATGACGGATATCGGGTCTTAGTGGACAGGCTTTGGCCGAGAGGTATAAAAAAAGAAACTGCTAAGCTAAATGAATGGGCGAAAGATATTGCGCCTTCCAATGAATTGAGAAAATGGTTTGGTCATGATTCCAAGCTCTTTGATGAATTTAAATCCCGTTATATAAAAGAGTTAGAATCTCAAAAAGAGGAATTGCAGAGACTGAGAGATATTTCTCAAAAGCAGAAACTTACTTTGCTGTACGGTGCAAAAGATGAATTGCACAATCAGGCGGTTGTACTCAAAAATTTGCTGGAAGAGATGTAATATGATTATTGCAAGTCGATTTTGTGAATTACTTTGATAATCAATTATTTTTTTGTCTGCTCTACACTCTAATATTCAAAATCAACCTGAATTTTGTAATTAAATGCTATTTTTAACACAAAGTCTTCTTTTTGAATGAGTGAGATATTATTAGAGGTCAAAAATCTGGTCACAGAGTTTAATACAGAGAATGGTCATGTAAAAGCCGTCAATGATGTCAGTTTTCAGATTAATAAGAAAGAAATTGTAGGTATAGTAGGAGAGTCCGGCTCAGGTAAATCCGTAACTTCTCTGTCAGTAATGCGCCTGATACCCAATCCGCCGGGAAAAATATCCGCCGGTGAAATACTCTATCATACAGATTCCGGGACGGTAGATTTGGTAAAAGTTTCCGAGAAGGAAATGCGTGCCTACAGAGGGAATGAAATATCCATGATTTTTCAGGAGCCGATGACTTCACTCAATCCCGTTTTTACCTGCGGAAATCAGGTTGTGGAAGCCATTCTGCTGCACCAGAAAGGGACAAAAGATGAAGCTAAAAAACTCACACTGGAGCTTTTTAAAAAAGTAAAACTTCCGAATCCTGAAAGAATATTTGAAGCTTATCCGCATCAGCTTTCAGGCGGACAGAAACAGAGGGTAATGATAGCCATGGCCATGTCCTGCAAACCCAAAATACTGATAGCTGATGAACCGACAACGGCGCTTGACGTAACCGTACAGAAAACGATACTGGAACTGATCGCCGAACTCAGCGAAGAGACGGGAATGTCCACGATTTTTATTACACACGATTTGGGAGTGATAGCCGAGATAGCCGATAAGGTTATCGTGATGTACAAAGGTAAAATTGTGGAGCAGGGAAATGTGTTAGATATATTTGAAAATCCTAAGCACCCCTATACAAAAGGGCTTCTGGCCTGTCGCCCGCCATTGGAGAAAAGACTGAAGCAGCTGCCGGTTATTTCGGATTTTATGGATGTGACAGAGGAAGGTAAACTGGTGGAAAAAGAAGCATCAGTTGCCAAAGCAATTAATGACAGGATAGTTAATGCGAAAGAAACTCAAGTGAGGTATGAAAACCTTATCAGCCAAAAGCCAATCTTGGAAGTGAAGAATATTCAAACCTGGTTCCCGTCTAAAACCAATTTTTTCGGAAAGCCCACAGAATATGTCAAAGCTGTCAATGATGTGTCTTTTGAGGTATATCCCGGGGAAACTTTGGGACTGGTGGGAGAATCGGGATGCGGCAAAACCACTTTGGGACGATCTATTTTACGACTGATAGAGCCGACAGACGGAGAAGTGATTTTTGAAGAGAAAAATATACTGAAATTAGGGCCGAAGGAACTGACGGCATTGCGAAAAGATGTACAGATTATATTTCAGGACCCTTATTCTTCGCTAAATCCCCGCATGACCATCGGCAATGCTATTATGGAACCTATGCAGGTACATAAGTTGTATAGCAACGATAAACAACGCAGAGAAAAAGTAATTGAACTGTTGGAAAAGGTCAATATGCTGCCCGAGCATTTCAATCGTTATCCGCATGAGTTTTCAGGAGGACAGCGGCAACGTATCTGTATTGCGAGAGCGTTGGGACTTAATCCGCGTTTTATTATCTGTGACGAATCGGTTTCGGCTTTGGACGTTTCGGTACAGGCTCAGGTACTCAACCTGCTGATACAGTTACGGGAAGAGTTTAAATTCACCTACATTTTTATTTCTCATGACTTGTCCGTGGTAAAATTTATGAGTGACAGAATGGTGGTGATGAACAAGGGGCAGATAGAAGAAGTAGGAATAGCCGATGAAATCTATCACAATCCGCAAAGAGAATATACAAAACGGCTGATTTCAGCTATTCCCAAAGGGCGGCTGGAAGATATTAAAGCCAGAGTAGCGGTGTAAACTGCTGCGTTGTATTAAAAAAGAAATTTTACACTGCAACTGAGCATATCAATTGCATATACGATATACATGTCAAAAAGAAAATCAGACAAAGAAGAGACCGGAAATTTAAGGCGCTTTATAATTGATTATTTAAGAGAGCTAAATTCTAAGAAATATATAAGTGAGAGCAGAATAACCAAGAGGTTCTCAAATAAATTTCCAAAAGGTGATGTAATCCGCACACTGTACGCAATGGTAGCAGAGGGGATTTTATCTATAAAATCAGGGAATAAATTTAAATTAAAGCCAAGACTGATTTTAGAAAAGGTAAAAAACAGATCAGGCGAAGAGAAAATTGGTACGGTGGATATGACCAAAAACTCAAGTGCCTATGTGATTCCAGAAGACAGAAGCGGAGATATATTTATTCGCAACAAAGATTTGAATCACGCCCTTGACCACGACAAAGTAAAAGTAAGAATTACAAGGAGCGGGAAAAAACCGGAAGGGGTAATCGAGAAAGTGTTAGAACGGCACCGGACTATTTTTATCGGAATAGTGGACAAGAGCAAATATTGTTTTGTTCGTCCGGATGACCCTGCTGTATATGCAGATTTTTTTATTTCCGAAGAATATGCCAAAAACTTAAAGCATGGTGATAAAGTAGCCGTTGAAATGCTGGATTGGCCGGCAGGTGCCAAAAGTCCTTTTGGAAGAGTTACAGAGGTGCTGGGCAAGCCGGGAGATAATGATGTGGAGATGAAATCCCTGCTTATAGAACATGGTTTTTTTCTGAAATTTGGTAAGGAGACACTAAGAGAAGCAGACAATCTGTCCACTAAAATACCCGAAAAAGAATACGAATCCCGTCGTGATTTCAGGAATATCACAACTTTCACCATTGATCCGATTGATGCCAAAGATTATGATGATGCGATTTCAATTCGTGAGATAAATAAAAATCTATGGGAGATTGGTGTGCATATCGCAGATGTATCCCACTATGTTAAAGAAGGCAGTGCCTTGGATGAAGAAGCGTATAAAAGAGCTACTTCTGTTTATTTGGTGGATCGGGTGGCACCCATGCTGCCGGAGCAGTTGTCAAATGTAATTTGCTCACTCAGACCGGATGAAGATAAATGCTGTTTCTCGGCAATATTTGAAATGGATAAGACGGGTAAAGTGCATTCCAGATGGTTTGGCAGAACAATTATCCGGTCAGATAAAAGATTTGCCTATGAAGAAGTGCAGCAGATTTTAGATGAGGGGAAAGGAGCTTTTTCGGAAGAATTAAACACACTCAACCAAATCGCATACAAGCTTCGTAACAATCGGCTGAAAGAAGGCTCTTTAAATTTTGATTCTCAGGAAGTAAGGTTTGAGTTGGATGAGAATGGCAAACCGATAGGAGTTACGGTGAGACAGCGATTGGATGCACACATGCTGATAGAAGATTTTATGTTGCTGACCAACAGAAATGTGGCTCAGTATGTGGGTCAGGAAATAAATAAAAGTGGGAAAATTCCTTTTGTTTATCGTATTCATGATAGTCCGGATACAGAAAAACTAAAAGATTTTTCACTTTTCGCTTCACATTTTGGGTATAAACTAAACTTTGATAATCCGAAAAAAATTGCATCGGAGCTCAACAGACTGATGTTGGAAGCAGAAGACCGACCCGAAGAAGCAGTGTTACAGCAATTGGCAATCCGCTGCATGGCAAAGGCGGTATATACTACCGAGAATATTGGGCATTATGGTCTGGGGTTTGAGTATTATACTCACTTTACTTCTCCAATCAGAAGGTATCCCGACATCATGGCACACCGTTTACTGCAAAGAATATTAGAGAAAAACAAACTGCCTAAAAAGGTAGAGCTGGATATCATGGCCAATCACTGTTCTGAGAGAGAAAGAGCTGCGATGGAAGCTGAAAGAGAATCTGTCAGGTACAAGATGATTGAATATATGGAAGAGCGAATAGGCGAAGTGTTTTCGGCAGTGATTTCCGGAATTAAGTCGTGGGGAGTGTATGTGGACTTGCCGGCGTATAATACGGAAGGCATGATTCGATTAGACAGCTTTTCAGATGACAGATACGTGGTGGACGAAAAAAATATGATGATTCGAGGAATATTTACTGAAAAAAAATACATGGTGGGAGACAATATTTTTGTAAAACTTGTTCAGGTGGACAAACACCGCAAGACAATAGATTTTGATTTAAGTTCGGAAAAAGAATTTGAAAAACAACTTCAGGGAGCTTAAATTTGACTTGAAAAGAGTACTCAAAAAATAACTTGAAATAATAATTTAAAACCAAGCCTTTTACAATGAAAACTTTAATCACATTACTGATGACATTATTCACGTTCGGTGTCTTTGCTCAAAATCATTTGTTTTCCGAAACTCAATACAAAGGTGAAACTCAGGAACTTGCAATCGGTTCTGATAAGGTAGAGGTGAATTTTGGTTGGATTAAGTCTGTAAAGCTTGAGAAAAAAGGCGTACTGATACTGTATGAAAGGTATATAAACGGGACACCCTCAGGGAGACATAAAATGTTTACAGATGATGCTCCGAATACCTTGGTGCCTTTTAAACCTGTATATGCCATTTCGTTTGAAAATCCCACAAATGCAGTAATGGCGTTTGAACAGATTAATTTTGGAGGAAGGTCTGTAGCTTTGAAGAAGGGTAAAAATATTATACCTGAGAGCTTCGGAGTCAGTTCTCTGTATGTGCCGAAAGGAGTTAATGTCACGCTTTACAGAGAAGACCCTGATTTGAATCCTGATAAACAGCTGGAACACAGGCCGATGGGAGCCGGAATACGTCCGTTTGTAGGGGGCGATATGGCGGGAAAAGTTAGAGTGATTTATGTAAAATAGCTACTGATTACAATCTGAATATTAATTGATAAAATCTTTTTTTACCCTTATAATATCTAAAATAATGAATAAACTTTTTCAAATTTTTATTGTGTTAATGTCTGTTTCTTTTCTGACATTCTATTCGTGTTCCAAAGATAAAGACACGGCTTCTTCTCAAACCTACTGGGAAGTAGATGGTGATTTGTTTCAGTCAGACCGAAATGCAGGGGTGCTGTTTAAAACGGACTCCGGAGGTACTGTTTTGGTGGCTCAGACCAAAACCAAAGATGTAATTCTGCTTGGATTTAAAGGAGATTTAGAGGAAGGAGAATATAAGCTGTTCAATCTGCTTCAGGATCTGGATATTCAGGATTTATCCGGATTGAACGGAGAAGAACTCGGAGAAATGACAGCTTTGAATGAGGATGAATGTGTCGTATTTGTAAAAGATGTAAAGAATGAAATGGTTTATTTTTCAGCGACAGAAAATGCCGGCACAGTCTCGATAACCAAGAACGGCAAAAGATTTACAGCCGAATTTAAGGACATTACTTTAGCCAAAATTACAGCTGATCTCGATTTGATAAAGGTGAAAGCTTCGGGGAAAATAGTGCAGCGATAGTGACTTTTTTTAAATAAAACAGAATGTCTTCCAAATACCAACCGACGGTATGTGTAGTGGGTGGAGGTGCAGCAGGATTCTTTGGTGCAATAACAGCAGCACAGAGAATGCCGGATGCTAAAGTGATTATTTTAGAGCAAAATAAAACCGTACTAAACAAAGTTAGGATTGCAGGGGGAGGGCGCTGCAATGTCACGCATGCCTGCTTTGACCCCAAAGAACTTGTACAGTTTTACCCGAGAGGACAGAAAGAGCTTTTGGGGCCTTTTTACACGTTTAATCCCTCCCATATTTTTGATTGGTTTGAAAGCCGGGGAGTTTCTTTAAAAACAGAATCGGATAACAGAGTCTTTCCGGTTTCTGACGAATCTTCAGACATTGTCAACTGTTTGATACAAGAGGCTAAAAAGCACAAAGTCCAAATTTGGAGCCGTACCAAGATTTTGAGTGTTGAGCAGGAAAAAAGTACAAAATGGGTGTTGCGTACTGCTTCGGGACAGGCAATTATTGCAGATGCGGTACTTATAGCGACCGGTTCCGCTCCTCTGATTTGGGAAATGTTGTCAGAATTTCATGAAATAACTGAACCCGTCCCATCACTTTTTACTTTTAATATCCAACATGCTATTCTCAAAGGTCTTCAGGGTATATCCATGCCAAATGTAAAGATTCGTTTGGCCGGTCATGCTCTCGAGACAGAGGGAGCTCTTTTAATCACTCATTGGGGTTTGAGCGGTCCGGCAGTACTCAAAATGTCTGCATGGGGTGCCCGCGTTTTTCATTCCATGCAGTACCGTTTTTCCATCGTGGTAAATTGGACAGGAATTCCCAAGAGTACATTGGAGCAAAACCTGCTGCACTTGCGCAACAGCTCTTCTAAAAGGAAGATATACAATACACCTCTTTTTGAAATTTCTTCCCGACTTTGGAAAAGCCTGCTGAGATATATTAAAATCTCCGAAGAACGGATTTGGCCTCAACTGAATGATAAGCAGCTTTTTCAGTTGGCTCAGATTCTGTGTGAGTGCGGGTTTAAGGTGAACGGAAAAAGTACATTCAAAGAAGAATTCGTCACTGCCGGAGGTATTGCACTGAATGAAGTGGATTTCAGAACAATGGAAAGCCGAAAAAAGAAAAACCTGTTTTTTGCAGGTGAAGTGTTGGATATTGATGCACTCACGGGCGGCTTTAACTTTCAGGCCGCCTGGACGACAGGTTTTATTGCCGGAGAAAGTATTGCCGAAATTCTGAGCAATCGAAAGTAGGGATAAACAAAAACTATAAAAGTTTCAGAGCTTCTTCTACATTTTCCTTTGAACCAATAAATATGGGTATCCGCATGTGCAGTTTTTGGGGCTGTACCTCTAAAACTCTCCTATTGCCGGTGGAAGCCTGTCCGCCTGCCTGTTCCTGAATGAAAGCCAGTGGATTACATTCGTACATTAGCCGTAATTTAGCTTTTCCGGTTGAAGCATTTTTGGGATAGAAGAAAATGCCTCCTTTCAAAAGATTCCTGTGAAAATCTCCCACCATGGAGCCGATATATCTCAGGGAATAAGGTTTCTTGCCTTTGTCGCTCTGGCAATAGTCTATGTATTTTTGAACTCCTTCTTCAAACTGGTTATAATTCCCCTGATTGACAGAATAAATTTTGCCTTTTTTGGGCGTTTTTAAGTTGTGGTGAGAAAGACAAAACTCTCCGATAGCACTGTCTAATGTAAAGCCGTTCACCCCTTCTCCGGTTGTGTAAACCAGCATAGTAGATGTTCCGTAAACGATGTAACCTGCTGCGACCTGATCTGTCCCCGGCTGCAGAAAATCTTCATCAGTACACGGCGATCCGATCGGAGACAGCCTTCTGTAAATTGAAAAAATAGTACCGACAGGCGCATTGCAGTCAATATTGGAGGAGCCGTCCAAAGGGTCAAACAGGACAATATATTTTGCCTTTTTGCAGTGGGGCTCATTGTGAAAGGAGATAAAAGTGTCTTCCTCTTCAGAAGCTATCCCACAACATTCTCCGCTATGTTTAAGATACTTAATAAGAATATTATTTGCGAATAAATCCAGTTTTTGAACTTCCTCCCCCTGGATATTTGTGGAGCCGGCCTCTCCCAATATATCTTTGACCAGACCTGCTTTATTTAAGTCTCTGTTTACAATTTTGGCCGCTACACCTATATCTCTCAATAATTTAGATAGTTCTCCTGTAGCTCCCGGTGTGGTCTTTTGACCTTGAATAATAAATTCGTCCAGAGTGACCAGTTTTTCCATGTTTTTCGATAGTTGTAATGCGAATGTAGGGTATTTGCAGGCAGAAATAAATTTTAATCAAAAAATAATTCGGATGGACTGACTGTTTTGCCGTGTAATTGGTTTTCTGATGTGCTTTTAAACCTACAAATTTGTACGGTATAACTTAGTATTAATATTTTAATTTGTCATTTTCTGAGTGCTTTCATTCCTTCTCCGAGGTGTATCAGTTCTTCAAAAGTAGCCTCAAGCTGGCTGATATTGACCCGATTAGGTTCAAAAACTCCGTTGTTGTGAATCTGCCGAAAGAAAAAGGGAATTTGCACACCTTCAAAAACGAACATTTTGGATGCCCCCGAAACAATCTTAATCTGTTGCATCGCGCGTGTTCCGGCCGCGATGCCACCGTAGCCTATGAGGGCTAAAGGTTTGTATGACCATTCATGAAACAGATAATCTGTGGCATTTTTTAGAATGCCCGGCATACCGTAATTATACTCACTTGTGACAAAGATGAAAGCGTCCGTATTGTTCACCATTTCACTCCATTTCTTTGTATGAGCATTCTTGTACTTCTGAAATTTTGGATGTTCAGGTTCATCAAAAAAGGGCAGATTCAATACTTTTAAATCGACGAATTCAACATCAAAATCTTTTACTTTTTTAGCCTCTTCCAGTACCCATTTTGAAACAGCCAATCCCTTACGACCTTCTCGGGAACTGGCGTGTACTATCATTAATTTAACCATATTGAATCTTCTAACAGATTTGACAGTCGGATGTTTAATTAATTATGACAGCGGCTGTGTGATTTCGTTTTATACGTATGTTCAAATACCATGAAAGTTTTTTGTATTGCAATGCATTTTTGACTTGCATGGTGAAGTAGTGATTTTTATCAAATGCATTGAGCTAAAATATTTTACCCATTGTTGCGGCTAACTGACCATTAAGCTAAAACACCACTTGTCCGACGATAGAGTTTAAAACGATGCTGCGGGAATGCCCTTGCTGTAAAACAGGGATATTGGTTGCCATTGAAATTTTTGGGAAACGATCACCACTCAAGGAATATTTATTGGTCAATCCATTTGTGTCTGAGTCATAAAGATTTGGGTAGGAAGGAGTGGTGCATTATAGAGAGGCTCATAACAGAATAGTAATCGGTTAGGTTTTTCACCGTAGCGAACATGACTCGTGGTTAGTGTGTCACGAAATCTTAGTCATTGGTTGCTGCGCTATCGGCTCTTTTTACCCCGCATGAATATTATAGTAGCCCTTTATTGTATTTATTGGCTCGTTCATAGAATTTGTTTTTCAATGATTTAGGAACTATCTTTTTATAGCTCTTACCTCCGTCAGCGAAAAGTGTTTCTCCTTTCACTAACCAACTTGTTCCGAAAGCAAAAAGCATTATAGTTTCATTGTAAAAGACGTATCTTGGGTAGGATGCAGAAATGTTTATACTAAAAATCTCTAATACCTCTGCCGTAATTAAAAATATCATACAAACTCCAATTACTCCGCCACATAAATAGAACACCCAATTCCTCGCAATCTTTTCTTCACTAGTTTTTTTTATCTTGTTTAAGCGTTCCTGCTTATTATGTGTTCGTGTAAATACAAATGCTGAAATAAAAGCTGTTGTAATAAAAAAAAGTCCTGCACAAATAATGTGTACAATGTGACTGTTGCTCCAGTATGTTTCTATTCCAGAATGACAGGAACAATTCATATTTAAAGGTTTGTCAGTTGGAAAAATGGCAATTCCTAAAGCTAAAACTCCTGCAGCTCTTGTGAGCCATTTGTCATTAAATGTGTGCCCTTTGTAAGTTAATGGATAGCCTTGATATGTAATAAGAAAAAAACCTATTGTAAACAGTAAACCGCAAAAAAGCCAAACAAAATTTGTATAAAAATAGGCACTTATAGAATTTTGAATTTGCCAACACCCGGCAGAACCCAAAATAAGTATAATGGGTAATGCAAAGCCCATTACACCCAAGAGTCTGCGTAGATTTTTGTAATGCTCTTTCATGTTTGTATGACATTATCCCTTTAAGTGTGTAGGCTAATTCTTTACAAAGTTATTCTGTCTTTAAATATAATCAATTGATTTTAAATATTCTATCTGCTGCCCAATTCTATCACCTGTAAATTCTTAGTTGTGTCATCTTCCAGATCAAACTTTAAGGCAGTGTGTACAGAGTGAAAACCATTCTGTCGGCATTTCTTCTGCCGCAGTTGTAATTGAGGTCAGCTTCAAAATATTTTCTTCCGGCTTTGTCCTATCGTGTGGACACAATTATTAGTTAGCTTTACTAGATGAAAAAGCGTGAGTTT